>DVOO01000003.1 GCA_018713515.1 Candidatus Scatomonas pullistercoris | reverse complement strand
CGGAGCCAGGACCGGGGCCGTGTCCCGGAAGCACAAGGCCCAGATGGTCACGCCGATGGCAATCAACGTAATCAGAAGCAGCACAGGAATCAAAATTTTCTTTCCCTTCATTCACTCTCACCTCCAATCGTTACGGTCACGCTGCCGATGATGGCTTTCTCCAGTTCTTTTTCCGGTTTGCCAGCCAGCATCAGATAAACGGTGCTGCTGTCATTTTCAGACAGGGCCACGGGGGCGGAAACCGGGTTCTCCCCATCGGTGAAGCTGCCGGTGATACCAGTTTCTGCATTCTGGTAAGCGTAGGAAACATTCACGCCGGTATTGCCGGTGTTGTCCACGGTGATGGAATTACCACCTTCTTCATCCACATTCCAGCCCGCACCGTCATAGGTGTGGGTGTTGGCGTTCCAGGTACCGTCGCTGTAAGTAAAGCTGAGATCACCCCAGGTGATGTCCACGCTGATGATCACAGGAGGTTGGCTGTTGGGGTCATTGCTATAGAACACAGGGTCCGCTTCAATGCGGTAGACGATGCCGTGGCTGCTGTCCAGCACGGGGTAGGTATCCTTATCCTGGTCGTTGTCCAGGTTCTGGTACCAGGCCAGGGTGCCCGTGCTGGTGGAGCCGTTGAGCAGGTAGGTTACCTCGCCGGAGGCGAACTCATCGGCGGTTTTGACCACGGTGCCTGCCGCGTCGGTGGTAAGCTGGCCCTGGCCCTGGTTGGCGCTGCCGGTCAGGTAATAGCAGTTGCTGACCGTGGCCTGGGTGCCCTTGTTCTGGCCCACGATGGCGCCCACATTGTCGGTGCCATCCGCCGAAATGGCGCCGGTGTTGTAGCAGTTGCGGATGTAGATCCCGCCGTTGTTGCAGTAGCCCAGGATGCCGCCCACGCTGCCGGTGCCGCCCACATCAACCGAAATGCTGCCCTGGTTGGCGCAGTTCTGGATGGTGCCGGTGCGGATGTAGCCCACGATACCGGCCACGCTGCCCGCGGCCACCGTAACGGTGATTTTGCCGGTGTAGATGCAGTTTTCCACCGTGGGGCTGCTGTTCTCGGGCATGGAGCCCACCACGCCGCCGATGTGGTCGTTGCCGGCGCTGACGGTGATGTCCACCCCGCTGATCACGCCGCTGACGGTGCCGCCCGCCGAAGCGGTGCCCAGGGAGCCGACCGCGCCGCCCACTTTCGCAACGGTTTCATCGCCGGTGACGGTGATGCTTCCTGTCAGGGTGAAACTTTTGATGGTGCCCTCACTGTTGCCGAACAGGCCGGAGTAGCTGGCGGCGTTTTCGATGGTCATGCCGCTGATGGTGTGGCCCTGGCCGTCAAAGGTGCCGGTGTAAGCGGTAGACCCGTTGCCGATGGGGGTCCAGTTCTGGCCGGACAGGTCGATGTCGGCGGTCAGTACGGCATTGGCGGTGGAAACAGCCTGGGTGATGCCCTCCTGGGTGGTGTCGCCGTTGACCAGGGCTGCAAACCAGAAGAGCTGGCCGTCGTTGGAGATTTCGTAGCGGTTCTCCGCCTCATTCCAGTCGGCGGGCTGGTAATGGTCGCCCAAGGTGCAGAAGCCATTTCCATCGTAGTTGTGGCCGCTGCTTAGCGGGCTGTTGTTATAAGTTTTATTCCCCAGACAATCCTCGCCGCAGTACACGATGCTGTGGGTGGAGTCCAGCACGGGGCAGGGGTCGCCGCTCTCGCCCAAGGTCTGGTACCAGGCCAGGCCGCCCGCACTGGTGGAGCCGTTGAGCAGCCAGGCCACCTCGCCGGAGGCGAACTCCTCGGCGTCCTTGACGCCGCCGCCGTTCACCGTGCCGGTTTTGCTGCTGGTGGTATCGCCGACCACCTTGGTATCCGAATAGCAGTTGGTGACGGTGCCCGTCATCGGGTTGTAATCATAGTCATTGTGGTTGTCGCCCACCAGGTGGCCGATGCGCTCGTGGGCCGTCACGGTATTGCCGCACTCGTAGCAGTCCTCGATGGTGCCGCCGTAGTTGGCGCCGCAGACGGCGCCGGCGATTCTTCCACTGGCCTTGATGCTGGAACCGACCACATAGCAGTTTTGGATGGTGGCCGCCGTCTTGGTGAATCTGTCCTTCACCAGCAAACCGCACAACGCACCGAACCGGCCGTCATACGCGCCGCCGTTGTCGAAGCTGGCATTGACGATGCCCAGGTTCTCGATGGTGCCGGTGACCGCGCCGAACAGACCGCTGGTGAGCTCATCGCTGTTGGTACGGATCTTGAAGTTGGAGATGATGTGCCCCTGACCGTCAAAGATGCCGGAGTAGCTTGTGTTGGTGGTGCCATTCACGCTGAAGGAGCCGCTACGGAACATCGTGCTGGATGCGATGGGGGCCCACAAACGTCCACCCAAGTCAATGTCCGCAGTCAGCACCGCATTGGCGGCGGTGTTCTGCTCCGTGCCGTCGGTCAGGGTGCCGTTGACCAGGGCGGCGAACCAGATCAGCTCTTTGACAGTTCCAATCTGATAGACGCCGTCGATCTGTTGAGGAACTTCATCATAGATGAGTAGGCTGTCTGTCACAGCCATCTTTCCCCCATAGGTGATGGTGATGGTCTGGCCGTCGTGGGAGGCGGTCAGGGAAGTACCGTTTGGGATGCTGGCGGTGATGCCGCTGTCCGCCGTCCAAGTGACCTCCGCTGTACTGTTGTCCGTATACGTCACGGTGATTTTCAACCCGGTCAAATCCAGCGTCGCGCCAGGGGTATATAACATTTTGGTGGGATTGCTCGTGATGCTGATAGAACTTATCTCCCTAAAGGCCACGACGGTGCCGGTACTGCTGACAGCGTCCTCATGATTGCTGTCGCCAGTGACCTTGGCAAAGAAGTAGTAGGTGCCGTAGGTCATGTCGTTGAAAGTGGGGCTCTCCTGCCAGTTGTCTATGCTGGCGGCGTCGTTGGTGGTGCTGTATCCGTACTCCACCTTGCCGGCGACGCCGGTGACAGGCTTTAGGGTCACTGCACCTTCGCTCTGGCTCTGGATCTCAGGGGCGCTGATCGTCTGCGCTGCCCGTTTCACCGTGAAAGTCCTGGTGATGGTCTCCCCCTCAGGCGGGGTAAAGGTGGCGGTGTATTCTCCCGCGTCAATCACGGTTTCCGTGCTCTGGCCGTCCTTGGCATAGGTGATCGTCCAGCCATCGGTGCGCACGGTCTCCCAGAAAGTCTTGCCGCCCAACTCCTGTGTTCCTCCGGTGCCCAGGAAGATCTGTCCGGCGAAGTCCTCCCCCGTGTAGGTAAAGGTGTCTGGAAACGCAGTCAGATCGTTGGTATCGTCCGGCAGGTCAACGGAAATGAGAAAGACCCCGCTGCCGCCGAAGGTGCCGTTCACGGTGCTGCTGTTATCCAGATACAGGGTGCCGTTGTTGACAAACTTACCGCTGCCGCAATCTATGGTACCCGCATTGGTCACCGTGACCGTTTTGCCGACTGGGATGTTGAGGCTGCCATTGATGGAGAGGTTCTCCCCTTCGGAGATGGACAGCGGCGTCTCCAGGGTGTCCAGAGACAGATTGCCATAGACGGTATAGGTGCCGCCGTTCTTAATCAGTCCGGTAAAACTGCTGGTATTGAGGCTCGGCACCAGTGTCCCGGTGATCAGACCTATGCTGGTGCCCTTCAGCGTGCCTTTGGGAGTTACTTTGTTTGTGAAATCCTTCGATCCACAGTTCGGTCCGGCTCCGATCCCCCCGCTGGTACCGGTGGCATTGACGGTGCCACCGTTGATGGTGATGGTGCCGCCGCCGCCGCCCACATAATATTGTTGTCCAGCATAATAACCAGTAGCAGCAGAGCCGCCGCCGATGCCGGCGCCGTTGGTACCGCTGGCATTGACGGTGCCGCCGTAGATGGTCACCGTGCCGCCGTTACCACAAGAAGAGTCAATATCATTAACATTAGAGACTACGCTGCTGCTGCTGCCGCCGCCGATGCCGGCGCCGTTGGTACCGCTGGCATTGACGGTGCCGCCATAGATGGTCACCGTGCCGCCCTGTCCACCTCCGCTCCTACCGCCGATGCCGGCGCCCTGGTAACCGGTGGCGGTAACGGTGCCGCCATAGATGGTCACCGTGCCGCCCTGTTCACCTCTGCTCCTACCGCCGATGCCGGCGCCGCTGGTACCGGTGGCATTGACGGTGCCGCCGTGGATGATGAGAGTGCTGCCCACGGTGCCAATACCATTGCTACAAACCAGTTTTCCGGCAGTCTCCCCCTCAGTCTGGGCGTAGATGGTCAGGGTGCTTCCAGCGCTGATGATAATGAAGTTGGGGCTCAGTTCACAGTCGTCTTTCAGCAGCAGATTGACGCTGCCGTTGACGTCGACTCGGTTGGAGATCGATACATCCCCATCCGCCACATACCAGGTGGTTTCGCCCGCAGCGCCCCAAGCGGTGTCGGTGCTGGCGACGAGGGTGTAGTCGGTGACCGACTTCATTTCCGATGTCAGTTTGCTCCCATCCCAGCTGTACGCGAGATAGGACACCTCATCCGCCGCCAAGGCCGTCACCGGCAGCAAGCCCAGGCCCAGGATGACCGGCACGGTGAGAGAGGCCGTCTCTTCGCCCAGGGTGTAGCCTTCGGGCAGAGCAGCCGTAAAGGTGTATTCACCGGCGGAGGCCGTCTCCGGGAAGTCCCCGCAGGACCAGGTCAGGGCCAACTCCACCGGATCGGCACTGCCGTCCACCGTGGCGGTGATGCCGGTGGGCAGCATAGAAACCACCGCGTCAAGATCCATGGGGTTTTCTGCGCTGACGTCGGGCAGGGGCAGCACGCCCTCGTTGAGGTTGTCCGCCCCGATCCACTCCCAGGAGAGGATGGTCTGTTCCGCCGGGTTCTGGGCGGGATCCGTTTCCTCCGCAGCATCTCCTTCCTCCACGGTTCCGGCGCAGGCGGTCAGGTCCGCACCCTCCGCCGAACAGACGGGACAGTCAGGATTGACACTGTCCGCCGTGCAAAGGGTCTCACAGGTACATTCCGCCGGCGCTTCCGGTTCGCCGCTGTCCGTCGGGTTGCAGAGTTCGCAGTCCGACGGGTCAAAGGTGCAGGGACTTCCCTCGGAATAGCCGCAGGTCTCATCGTGGACGTGCGGACAGTTCAATTCTTTTGTGATGCAGCCGCTTTCCTTGCTGCACACATGGGTACAGGCGTCGGCTGCTTTTTCTTCGCCCTCGGCAGGGAGTATCCCGTCGCTGTAACACTCCGCCGTATGCTCATGGACACACTGGGTCACGAGGGTGTAACAATCGTCGGTGTGTTCGTGGGTGCAAGGCGTACCCTCGGAATAACCGCAGGTCTCATCGTGCACATGATGGGGGCATACAGCGGAAGCCCCTGTTTCCATATCCGCAGCGTACACAGGTGTACCGGATATGGAAAACATCATGGCCACTGACAAGAGCAGCGCCAGTGGCCGCTTCCATTTTTGTTTCAAATTTTCTTCCTCCTTAAAGCAGGAGAGCATTCCTGCGTGAGACAGGAACCTGTCTCACGCAAGGGGGCGCCCCCTTGTGATGGTGTCTTATTTTCTTCATATCGGGCGCAGACCGCCGCAATCAGCGGCAGGCTCTTTGCCCCGATTGATCGGATTTCCAACAACTTTTCCGGTCCTGCCCGCTGTATGGCGCAAAGCTGCTCCATGTGCTCCACTCCGCCCCGGCGCAGAACCAGGGAGAGCCGCCTCAGCTGGGTGCGTTTGGCTGGAAACGCCTGCTCGCAGGCGGTAAAGTATGCTTTGACCATGATCTCTCCTTTCTTCGGCGGCGCTCTCGTTGCGCTATTAGAAATATTTTATGGGATTTTTGTGCCCCTTTCCAGTACGAGAGATGCCGCAACCCGCGGCAAAACTGGTACTTGACAAATTGACATTTTTGTGCATCGGGTGTAAAATAGGAAATCAGGAGGAAGAAAAACCATGGAACCACTACGACTTGCCATTTGCGACGATCTGCCGGAGGAACGGGAAGCCCTGCTCGCCCTGCTGGAACAGGCCCCCATCGCCACCGTTTGCGCCCAGTTCGCCAACAGTGAGGAACTGCTGGAAGCGTTCCGCCCCGGCGGGTTCGATCTGCTGCTGATGGATATTTATATGGACGGCATGACCGGCGTGGAGGCGGTACGGAAAATAAGGGAGATGGACGAAACAATCCCCATCGCCTTTACCACCACCAGCACCGAGCATACCCTGGAGAGCTACCGCCTTTCGGTGCTGAAATACTTGGAAAAGCCTGTACGGCAAAAAGACATCAACGACCTGCTGCATCTGGTGAAGCTGCAAAGGGACAGCGCTCCCCGGCTGACCATCCGGCAAGGCGGCGAGGCGCAAAAAATCCCCCTTTCCGAGCTTTTCTATCTGGAGCAGAAGGCCCATCATGTGTTTCTGTATCGCAGGGACGGCGGCACGCTCCAGCTCTATGGCAAGCTGTCCGACCTGCTGCCCCAGCTGGAGGGGCAGCCCTTTTTCTGCCCTCACAAAAGCTACTGCGTCAATCTGGCCTTTGTCCGGGGGATCAACGAGGAATATCAGTGCTATGAGATGGCTGATGGAAAAAACGTCCCCGTCAGCCGCCCCAACCGTTCCAAGGCCAAACGAGCCTATGAGGACTTTCTGTTTGCACGGACAAGGGGGGAATAGATGATGGAGCAGGTATTTTATATTTTCTGTACCACGCTGCCCGGTCATGTCCTGCCCCTGGCTCTGCTCTGGCACTTTCCCTGGCGCTCCAGAAGGACGGCGCTGGTACTGATGCTCTGCAATGTCCTGTGCAAAACGGCGGCGGCCGCTGCCTGCATTGCCAATGGCATCGGCTTTCGCGGTCTGGAAATTCTGTTTTCCTTCCTCGGCTTTGTGATCTACCTTTGCTGCTCCCGGCTGGACTTTTTCCGGCTGCTCTCAGTTTTTATCCTCACGGTGGACTACCTGCTGCTGATCCGGGGCATTTCGTCCTTCCTGACCGTCCGGCTGTTTTCCACCCTCTCCCAGAGCTGGGAGAGCAGCGTGTGCGCCTTGCTCTTAGCCGCAATCTTCCTGCCGCTGCTTTTTCGGGTGTGTGGACCGTCCATGCGACAGATCTACCAGACCGATGCCCCCAGGTTGTGGCGGGTGATCTGGCTGGTGCCGGGTCTGCTCACCGTGATGACCATTCTGTTCACCAACGCCTACCGGCAGGACAGCGCGGAACGCTGGGAATTTCTCTTTTTCCGGGTCAGTCTGCTGATCTGCGTGATGGTGACCTACTATGTCCTGCTGCAATCCCTGGAGAGTCTGCGCAGACAGGTGGCTCTGGAGCAGCAGTTGATGTTTGATAAAGAACTTCTGGAGATACAGACCTCGGAGCAGAGCAAGCGCGGCCAACTCCTCATGGAGACCGCCGAACAGACCAGGCAGATGCGCCACGACCTGCGCCACCATCTGACCGCGATCCAGGCCATGGCCGGAGACGAGAACCCCAGGCTGGCCGCCTATCTCTCTAAACTGATCCAGGACATCCCCGCCGCACCCAGGAACTACTGCGAAAACCCCACCGTCAACGCGGTGGTGTCTCACTACGCCACCCGCTGCCAGCAAGAGGGTATCGCCTTTACCGCCCGGCTGACGGTCCCCGCGCAGAACGAAAATCTGGATGACCGCGCCCTGTGCGTCGTGTTCGCCAATCTGCTGGAAAACGGGGTGGAAGCCTGTGGGCGCATGGCCGGGGGCAAGAAATTTATCCGGCTAAACAGCTCCCTGGAGTACGGCGTCCTGACTATCACCATGGACAACAGCTTTGACGGGCAGGCGCGGCAGGAGGACGGGAAATTTCTCTCCAGCAAGCGTATGGGCGCGCCCGGCGTGGGCCTTAGCTCCATCCGGGCCGTGGCAAAGGCCCACCAGGGGGACGCCCGGTTCGAGGCGAAAGGAACCACTTTTTTATCTTCGGTATATTGCAGATTGTAGACGGAACATTCGTGTTACTCGCTTCGTTGTCTCACACGTGGTTTTGATAAAAAACACCCTTGACAAATTGCTTTCCAGCAGAGAATGGAGTGTGATCGGCGCATGAGAATGGAAGATCCCCGCATTGACGGCTGCCTGGGAAAAGGAGCACAGGGAGCTGCTGGAGAAAACAGCCCCGGAAAATTTTGAAATCCTGCATTACGGGGCCGTAGCTGACCTGCAGGTAAGAAAAGGAGAGAATCGATATGCTGGAAATCGGAACGAAGGCACCGTCCTTTGAGCTGCCGGACCAGAACGGTACGGTCCACACCCTGGAGGAGTACCGGGGGAAAAAGGTAATTCTGTATTTTTATCCCAGAGATAATACTTCGGGCTGCACGAAGCAGGCCTGCGGGTTCCGGGATCTGTATCCCCAGTTTCAGGAAAAGGGAGCGGTGGTGCTGGGAGTCAGCAGGGACAGCGCTGCATCCCATAAGAAGTTTGAGGAAAAATACGGGCTGCCCTTTACGCTGCTGGCGGACCCGGAGCTGTCCTGCATCCGGGCCTACGACGTCTGGCAGGAAAAGAACATGTACGGAAAGAAGACCATGGGGGTGGTCCGCACGACCTATCTGATCGATGAGGAGGGGATCATTGTCCGGGCCTTCGGAAAGGTAAAACCCGGGGACAATCCGCAGCAGATGCTGGGAGAACTGTAAACAGCAGAATCTGGTTTGGGAGACAGCCTATGAAAATCATTATTTCTCCGGCCAAGAAGATGCGCGTGGATCCGGATACACTGCCTGTATCCGGACTTCCGCGTTTTCTGGACAGAACGGAGATCCTGATGAAAAAGATTCAAAGTCTTGACCGCGGGGAGGCCAGGGCGCTCTGGAAATGCAGCGATAAGCTGGCGGAGCTGAATTACCGGCGTTTCCGGGACATGCAGCTTGATAAAAATCTGACGCCTGCTGTGCTGGCTTATGAGGGACTTCAGTATCAGTATATGGCGCCCGTGGTTCTGAGCGGGAAAGCCCTGGAGTATCTGGGAGAGCATCTCAGGATCCTCTCGGGTTTTTACGGAGTGCTGGCGCCCTTTGAGGGAGTCGTCCCCTACCGGCTGGAAATGCAGGCGCGCCTGCCGGTGGGAGCGTGCCGGGATCTCTACGAATTCTGGGGCGGCAGGATCTATGAAGGCCTCCGGGATACGGACCGGCTGATCCTGAATCTGGCTTCCCGGGAGTACGCGAAAGCTCTGGAGCCATACCTGCAGCCGGAGGACCGGTTTGTTACGCTGGAATTTGCGGAACTCGCGGACGGAAGGCCGAAGCAGAAGGGGACCTTTGCCAAAATGGCCCGGGGGGAAATGGTGCGTTTTCTGGCGGAAAACCAGGTGACGGACCTGGAAAGAATAAAGGAATTTCACGGCCTCGGTCTGACGTATGCGGAGGCCTTTTCCGGTAAAAATAAAATGGTTTTTCTTCGCCGGACCGCTTGACAGGGGCCGGTTCTGCTGTTATAGTATAAATAGAACAAATAGAATTTTAAAAGTCTGCCCAGGCAGGCTTTTTGTAAGAAAACCTTGAGCAGAATCAGCAAAGCTGACAGATGGAATGAGAGGTGATTACTATGGCAGCAAAGAGGGATTATTACGAGGTCCTCGGCATCTCCAGAGATGCGGACGCGGGGACAATTAAAAAGGCATACAGAAAGCTGGCAAAGAAATATCATCCGGATACCAACCCGGGGGATAAGACCGCGGAGCAGAATTTCAAGGAGGTGACGGAGGCATACAATGTGCTGAGTGACCCGGAGAAAAAGAAACTGTACGATCAGTTCGGCCACGCGGCCTTTGACGGCACCGGCGCGGGAACCGGAGGATACGAGGATTTTAAGGACTTTGGCGGCGCCGGAAGCGGCGGCTACCGGGAGTACCATTTTACCGGCAGCGAAGGAGATATGGGTGATATCTTTGGAGATATTTTCGGAAACATGTTCCGGGGCGGGGCCGGCGGAGGCTTCGGAGGAAGCGGTTTCCAGGGCAGCCGTTTTTACAGCGGACAAAGGGGAGGCGGCAGTGCGCGGGGCGCGGACCTGAGCGCGGAAGTGACCGTATCCTTTGAGGAGGCGGCCTTTGGATGCGAGAAGCTTCTGCATATCCGGAAGGAGGACGGAAGCGTGCAGACGCTGCAGGTGCATATCCCCGCCGGTATTGATGACGGACAGAGCATCCGGCTGCGGGGAAAAGGAATGCCGGGCGTCGGGGGCGGCAGCTCCGGTGATCTGATGCTGAAAGTCCGCGTGCAGGAAAAAGCTGGCTTTACCAGGAAGGGAATGGATGTATATTCTTCCGTTTCCGTGCCCTTTACAACGGCAGTATTCGGCGGCGAGACAGTGATTCCGACCCTCAGCGGAAATGTGGTATGCCGGATCCGGGAGGGCACCCAGTCCGGAACGAAGATCCGGCTGAAGGGGAAGGGGATTGTGTCCATGAAAGATCCCTCCGTATACGGCGATCAGTACGTAACGGTTCAGATTCAGGTGCCCAGGGATCTTGGCCCTGAGGCGCGGCAGAAACTCCGTGAGTTCGAGGCGGCCTGCCGGGCGGACGGTCGGAAAAGCTGGAGCGCAGCCTGATGCGGGTGGAGAAAAATAAATCAAAACTATTAAAAAAGTTTTACGGAAGTTACAAAAAAATTAAAGGAGATCCCGGGGGCCATCTATATCCTGTATAGGTGGACATAAGAAACCACAACTTCCTGTGGCCTCCGGGGAAAGACGAAAAAAGCCTGAAAAATAGGGCTTTTTTCGTTTGGAAATTTATGCTATAATGAGACCCGGACAGAGAAATCTGCAAAAAGGCGGCGGATGTTCCGCTGGCCCGGAATGTACAGAAAGGTTAAATTCATGCAGAAACGAAAGAAAAATGTTGTGAAAATGTTAAGCGTCGGCCTGACGGCGGCCATGATTTCCGCGGGGGTTCTTCCAGTCTTTGCCGAGTCGGGAGCCCAGGAAGAGGACAGGGACAGGATTGTGGCATACCTTGATAAAGAGGAAGGCAGCGATAAAAATACAGGAGAGTCAGAGAAGGAAGCTTTGAAGTCTCTGAAAGCCGTGAAGGAATATTTTCTGGAAAAGGAAGAAGCTCTTCAGAAAGAGAATGCGGATACAGAGGAAGAGAATGCAGATCCGGAATGCATTCTGGTTCTCTGCGCCGATACGGAACTGACAGAGAAAGAAAAAGAGGAGCTGGAGAAGGAAAAACTCCTTTTCATGACGCTGGAAGATTACACAGAGTCTCTGGAGACGGAGGATCCGGAGATATCCGTAACCCCGACACCCGATCCCGGCGAGGATTCACTGGAGGATCCGGAAGTATCCGTAACGCCGACGCCAACCCCTTCTCCGGATCCCACCGGAGATCCGGAGAAGGAAGAGGAAGAAACACCGGAGGTGACGGTCACCCCGAGTCCGACGCCTGCGCCTACAAAGGCACCGGAGGAGCCTACACCGACACCTGCGCCTACAAAGGCACCGGAGGAATCTACGCCGACACCTGCGCCCACGGAGACACCGAGTCCGACGCCGGATACCGGTGGAGAGGCGGAGCAGGAGGAGCCGGAAATAACGGTAACGCCAACGCCTGCCGATGACGATGCAGCACAGGCTCCGGCGGAGGAAGAGGAGACAGAGAACACTGAAACAGAAGCTTCTGTGACGCCGGAGGCGGCTCCTGAAAAGATGCAGAAGGAGGGACAGGCAGAGAAGCCTGCTTCTACGGATACAGCGGAAGCGGAGCAGGCAGCTCCTGAAGCGGCAGCGGACCCGGCGGCGCGTACAGCGGAACCGGAAGTCACCGAGACCGCCGTGCCGGCATCCGGTCAGGAAGCAGTCAGCACAGCTCTGATTCAGACACGGCGTCTTCCGGGAACGGATCTGGTGGGAAATGGCACGCTGACTTCAGTAAATCAGAGCGGCACTTCCGGGAGCGGCGGAACCGGACAGGCGCAGACTGCGGGATCCGGCGGGAGCCTTACTCCACAGCGGCCCGCCCAGGCGGTCCCTACAGGGGACATGAGCCGTACCCTGCCCTATACCCTGAGTGCGGCAGTAGCTTTTCTTGGCGGCAGTATTCTGTTCAGGCTGCGCCTTGAGAAGCGAAGAGAGATGGCCCGGGCTCTTGGACGGCAGGAACTGGAGAAGTTTAAGGAAGACTGCAAAATTAAGTGATAAAAAGAACAACCCTTCCATATATTCTATATATAGGGAGGGTTTCTTTATGGAAAAAATAAAATTATCTTTTTCGCGGCGTAGGATCCTGTCGGTGGGAAAGGGGCTTCTGGCCGCCTACGGAATTACGGCAGTTCTTCTGATGCTCCTGGCCCTGCTCCTGCTGAAATTTCAGCTGCCCTGGGGCGCCGTGACAGCAGGCGTCATGGTTACATATCTGCTCAGCTGCTTTCTGGGCGGATTTCTGCTGGGCAAAGGAATCGGAAAAAACAAATTTCTGTGGGGGCTGGCGCTGGGGGCGGCCTATTTCATTCTGCTGATGATACTTTCCGGCATTGCCGTGCCGGGCAGTTTCGGAGGCGCGGGCCGGCTGTTTGCCACGCTGCTGCTGTGCTGTGCCGGGGGTATGGCAGGCGGAATGCTTGCCTGATAAAAAATACTTTAAAAATAGCAGGGGCTATGATATAATGGTCACGGCAGAACTGGGATCTGCCGGTATCCGTGCGGGCCGTCCGGCCTGGGGCGGGTACATATCAGAAGGTGAAGGAGGAACGGATGATGAAACATATTAAGACTCTCAATACGAAGAATCTGCAGAATACGGTAAAGAAGGGCGGCTGCGGCGAGTGCCAGACTTCCTGCCAGTCTGCCTGCAAGACTTCCTGCACAGTGGGAAATCAGAGCTGTGAGAATACGAAATAAGAGAAAGCTGGAGAATGCTCCCTGGAGCTTTCACAGCGGATGCGGGCAGGATGACTGATTCTGCCCGCGAAGAGGCCCGGAAAACCAGTGTTTTCCGGGCCATCCCAATGGCTGTATGCGAATTTCTGGGAGGTGTTCCCGTGCCGGTTCCTCGGCCGGGAACACCTTCTGAGCTCATATGCCCCGGTATGCTGCGCGGCAGCAGGTTTACGGGAACAGAAGAAAGGAAAGAATCTGTGATTTATAGATATAAGAATAACGGATATAATCTGGTGCTGGATGTGAACAGCGGTTCCGTTCACGTGGTGGACGAGCTGTGCTACGATGTGCTGGGACTTATGGATGAGGGAAAATCTGTCCCTGAAATTCAGAAGGAGCTGGAGAACCGTTATCCGGCTGCCGATGTGGCGGAAGTGTGCGGGGAATGCGAGGAGCTCCGGCAGGAGGGCATGCTTTTTACGGAGGATGTATACCGGAATGCCATCGACCTGTTTCAGGACAGGCCCACCGTGGTGAAGGCGCTCTGCCTGCACATTGCCCACGACTGCAATCTTGCCTGCCGGTATTGCTTTGCGGAAGAAGGGGAATACCACGGGAGAAGGGCTCTGATGTCTCTGGAGGTGGGGAAAAAGGCCCTGGATTTTCTGATCGCCAATTCCGGAAGCCGGAGAAATCTGGAGGTAGATTTCTTCGGCGGAGAGCCTCTGATGAACTGGGAGGTGGTAAAGCAGCTGGTTGCCTACGGGCGGGAGCAGGAGAAGCTCCATGATAAGAAGTTCCGGTTTACCCTGACCACCAACGGGGTGCTCCTCAATGATGAGGTCATGGAATTCTGCAACCGGGAGATGGGCAACGTGGTTTTGAGCATTGACGGGAGAAAGGAGGTCCATGACCGGATGCGTCCCTTCCGCGGGGGCGCCGGAAGCTACGACCGGATCGTGCCGAAATTCCGGAAATTCGCGGAGAGCCGTCACCAGCAGAATTACTATGTCCGGGGGACGTTTACCCATTTCAATCTGGATTTTGCGGAGGATGTGCTGCATCTGGCGGATCTGGGCTTCAAACAGATCTCGGTGGAGCCGGTGGTGGCGCCGCCCACAGAGGATTACGCCATCCGCCAGGAAGATCTTCCCGTGATTCTGGAGCAGTACGACATCCTGGCCAGAGAAATGATCCGGAGAGAAAAAGAAGGCAGAGGATTTAACTTTTTCCATTTTATGATCGATCTGACAGGCGGCCCCTGCGTCTATAAGCGCCTGTCCGGCTGCGGTTCCGGAACGGAATATCTGGCTGTAACGCCCTGGGGCGATCTGTACCCCTGCCACCAGTTCGTGGGAGAGGAAAAATTTCTTCTGGGAAATGTGGACGATGGTGTGGTGCGGACCGATCTCTGCCGGGAATTTAAGAAATGCAATGTTTATGCGAAACCGGAGTGTGCCGGCTGTTTCGCCCGCTTCTACTGCAGCGGCGGCTGCGCGGCAAACGCTTATAATTTTACCGGCCGGATCAATGATGTCTACGAAATCGGCTGCGTCATGCAGAAAAAGCGGATAGAGTGCGCCCTGATGATCAAGGCGGCTCTGGCTCAGTAAAAACAGAGGCGGCGGCCGGAACGGCTGTTCCGGCGCCGGGAATCAGATCAGGGAGACCGCAGGCTGCGGTCTCCTGTTTTTGAAAAAGAATGGAGAAAAGAAATGGAACGGTGGGTTGTTGCGGCCAAACGGGCCGATTTTCAGGAGATAGGCAGAAAATTTTCCATCGATCCGGTGATTGCCCGGCTGATCCGGAACCGGGATGTGATCGGGGAGGATGCCATACGGATGTACCTGTACGGCGGTCTGGAGTCTCTGAGTGATCCGGGGAAAATGAAGGGTATGGAGGAGGCGGCAGACCTGCTGCTTGAAAAGATCCGGGAGAAGAAGCCGATCCGCATTATCGGCGATTATGATATTGACGGCATCATGTCTTCCTACATATTAAAGAAGGGGCTGGAGAAGCTGAAGGCCCGGGCGGATGTGAGGATTCCGGACCGCCTGACAGACGGATACGGTCTGAACGAACATCTGGTGCTCCAGGCTTACGAAGATGGAATGGACACCATCGTTACCTGCGACAACGGCATCGCGGCCCCGGCGCAGATTGCCGGGGCCAAGGAAAAGGGCATGAGCGTGATTGTAACCGATCACCATGAAATCCCCTATGAAGAGGGGGAGGACGGAGAAAGACGGTATATCCTGCCCCCGGCGGACGCGGTGATCAATCCGAAACAGCCGGGCTGCCCATACCCTTTTAAAGGACTCTGCGGAGCCGGCGTGGCTTTTCAGTTTATCCGCTTTCTGTACAGAAAGGAGGGTATTCCCCAGGAAGAGGCCTGGAAATTCCTGGAATTCGCGGCCATCGCCACGGTGGGGGATGTCATGGATCTGCAGGGGGAGAACCGGATTCTGGTGAAGGAGGGCCTGAAGCGCCTGCACCATACGCAGAATCCCGGCCTGCAGGAGCTGATTGCCCAGAACAATCTGGACCGGGAGCAGGTAGATGTCTACCATATAGGCTTCGTGCTGGGACCCTGCCTCAATGCCAGCGGCCGCCTGGATACAGCGGCGCGGGCCCTGAAAATGCTGCTCTCCGATGACCGGGAAGAGGCGGCCCGGCTGGCGGGAGACCTGAAGGCGCTGAATGAGAGCCGCAAGGCAATGACGATCCGGGGGGAGGAAGAGGCCATCCGCATGGTAGAAGAATCCGATTTGTCCCGGGACCGGGTGCTGGTGGTCTTTTTGCCGGAATGCCATGAAAGCCTGGCGGGAATCATAGCGGGCCGCCTGAAAGAACATTTCCACCGGCCGGCTTTTGTGCTGACCAGGACGGAGGAAGGCCTGAAGGGATCCGGGCGCTCCATCGAATCCTATTCCATGTACGAGGAGCTCTGCCGCTGCCGGGAGTATCTGACAAAGTTCGGCGGTCATCCCATGGCGGCGGGTATTTCCATGAAGGAGGAGTCTCTGGAACCCTTCCGAAAAAAAATTAATGAGGTCTGTACCCTTACGGAGCAGGAGCTCGTGCTGAAGGTTACCATTGATGTGCCGATGCCCATTTCTTATATAAAAAGAGACCTGCTTCGGCAGATGGATCTGCTGAAACCCTTCGGAAAGGGAAACAGCCGCCCGCTGTTTGCACAGAAAAATATTCATGTACTGAATCCGAAAATTTTTGGCAAAAATAGGAATGTGGTGAAAATGCAGCTCTTGGACGATTCCGGCTGTTCCATGGCCGGCGTCTATTTTGGAGACGGCGACGCCTTTGTGCGGTTCGCGGCGGAACATCCCTCCCTGTCGGTGGCCTATTATCCTTCGGTGGACCATTATATGGGGCGGGAAACCCTGCAGGCTACGGTTGTAACCTATCAATAGACCGTTGATTCTCGGAAAAAAGGATGTTATACTTTAAGTTACGATGTCGAAAAAAGGAGATATTGGCATGAAAAAGTTGGAAGAGTATGTGTTGAGTATTCCGGACTTTCCGAAGCCGGGAGTCATATTCCGCGATGTGACCAGCATCCTGCAGGACGCGGACGGACTGCAGCTGGCCATTGATTCCCTGCAGGAGCGTCTGAAGGGCGTGGAATTTGATGTGATTGTGGGCGCGGAGTCCCGGGGATTTATTTTTGGCATGCCTCTCGCATACAATTTACATAAGCCTTTTATACCCGTCCGCAAAAAGGGAAAGCTTCCCCGGGAGACGGTGGAGATGAGCTACGAGCTGGAATATGGAACGGCAACGGTCGAGATGCATAAGGACGCCATCCGGTCGGGGCAGAAGGTGGTTCTGGTGGATGATCTGATCGCCACAGGCGGAACCATCGAGGCCGCTGCCAAGCTGGTGGAATCCCTGGGCGGAGAGGTTGTGAAGATTCTTTTCGTTATGGAACTGGCCGGGCTGAAAGGCCGGGAGAAGCTGAAGCGGTACGATGTGGATTCTGTCATCTGTTACGAGGGAAAATAGGGAGCAGGCCTGCGGGAAAGGAGCTGAGAAGAATGGATGCAAAGAGTTTCAGTGACAAACAGGAAAAGTTAAAAAATGAAATTGCAGCCGTGGACGCGGGCGTAAAATCCATGGAAGATTTTACCAGCCCCGAACAGCTCTATCAGGAACTGATTTCCAGTGTCCGCAAGTACCATCCCTCGGATGATCTGACCCTGATTGAAAAGGCGTATAAGGTGGCCTATGAAGCCCATAAGGGTCAGGTCCGCAAGTCCGGAGAACCCTATATTATACACCCCCTCTGTGTTGCCATAATCCTGGCGGATCTGGAGCTGGATAAGGAGAGCATAGCGGCGGGGCTCCTTCACGATGTGGTGGAGGATACCGTGATGACTGACCAGGAGCTGGAGCAGGAATTCGGAAGCGAGGTGGCGCTTCTGGTGGACGGCGTCACGAAGCTGGGACAGCTGAATTATTCCGCGGATAAGGTGGAGGAACAGGCGGAAAATTTAAGAAAGATGTTTCTGGCCATGGCCAAGGATATCCGGGTCATTCTGGTAAAGCTGGCCGACCGCCTTCACAACATGCGGACGCTTCAGTACATGACCCCGGAGAAGCAGAAGGAGAAGGCCAGGGAGACCATGGATATCTACGCGCCCATTGCCCAGCGGCTGGGCATCTCCAAGGTGAAGGTGGAGCTGGATGACCTGTCTCTGAAATATCTGAAGCCGGAGATATACTATGATCTCGTAAAGCAGATTAACCAAAAAAAAGATGAACGGCAGCACTTTGTGGAACAGATTGTGGAAGAAGTGCGGGCTCACATTGACGCGGCGGGCATTGAAGCCCAGATCAGCGGAAGAGCCAAACATTTCTTCAGCATCTATAAGAAAATGGTGAACCAGGATAAGACCCTGGATCAGATTTACGACCTCTTTGCGGTCCGGATCATTGTGGAGACGGTGAAGGACTGCTATGCGGCGCTGGGAGTGATCCATGAGATGTACACGCCGATTCCGGGCCGGTTTAAGGATTATATTGCCATGCCGAAGCCCAACATGTACCAGTCTCTCCACACGACGCTGATCGGTCCCAAGGGGCAGCCCTTTGAGATACAGATCCGTACCTTTGAGATGCACCGGACGGCGGAGTTCGGTATCGCCGCCCACTGGAAGTACAAGGAGGCCTCGGACGGCAAAAAGTCGGGGCCGGAGCAGGAAGAGGCGAAGCTGAGCTGGCTGCGCCAGATTCTGGAATGGCAGCAGGATATGTCTGACAACCGGGAATTTATGAACCTGCTGAAAAGCGATCTGGATCTGTTCGCGGATAATGTATACTGTTTCTCGCCGGCGGGGGATGTGAAGACGCTGCCCAGCGGCTCCTGCACCATTGATTTTGCCTATTCCGTCCATTCGGCGGTGGGCAACCGGATGGTGGGCGCCCGGGTGAACGGGAAGCTTGTGCCGATAGAGACAGAGCTCCACAACGGAGACCGGGTGGAGATCATCACCTCCCAGAACTCCAAGGGCCCAAGCCGGGACTGGCTGAAGGTGGTCAAGAGCACCCAGGCCAAAAACCGCATTAACCAGTGGTTCCGGCAGGAGCTGAAGGAAGACAATATTGTAAAGGGCAAGGAAATGCTGAACAGCTATTCCAAGCTGAAGGGGAAAAATCTGGGACTGTACCTGAAGCCTCATTACATGGACGCGGTCAAGAGAAAATACGGGTTCCGGGACTGGGATTCCGTGCTGGCGGCCATCGGCCATGGAGGGCTGAAGGAGGGCCAGGTGCTCAATAAGCTGACGGAGGCCTACGACAAGGAGCACAAGCGTGAGATCACCGACAAGGAGGTCCTGGAGGCGGCCAGGGAGACCAAGGCGGAGATTCCGGTCAACAAATCCAAAGGCGGCATCACCGTCCACGGAATCCACGATGTGGCGGTCCGCTTTTCCAAGTGCTGCAGCCCCATTCCGGGGGATGAGATCGTCGGGTTCGTCACCCGGGGAAGAGGAATCACCATCCACCGGACAGACTGTGTAAACATCATGAACCTTCCGGAGTCCGAGCGGGAGCGTCTGATCGAAGCGGAGTGGGAGGCCGGGGAGTCGGATGGTCAGCTGTACACCGTGGAGATCAACATTTATGCCAACAACCGGACCGGCCTGCTGGTGGATATTTCGCGGATTTTTACGGAGAGGAAGATCGATCTGACTGCCATGAATGTCCGCACCAGCAAACAGGGAACCGCGACGATTGACATGGCCTTTGACGTAAACAGCAAGGAAGAACTGAATACCCTGATCGAAAAGATACGTCAGGTGGAGAGTGTTCTGGATATAGAGAGATCGAGAGGATAACGCTATGGCAGAGATAATTGTACAGAATCAGGTTCTGGGAATGGTGGCCACCAACACGTATTTTCTCATGAACCCGGATACGAAAGAAATGCTTCTGGTGGATCCGGCTGATGAGGCGGAGGCAATCGAGAGAAAGGTGGCTGCCATGGGAGGAAAGCCGGCGGCAGTCCTGCTGACCCACGGCCATTACGACCATATGCTGGCGGCTGATGCGGTAAGAAAAAAATACGGGATTCAGGTTTATGCCCACGAGCTGGAGGAGCAGGTACTGGAAAATGCTTCCCTGAACCTGTCGGGATTCTGGAGCACTCCTTACACCATGAAGGCGGACTGCCTGGTGAAGGAGGGGGATGTGCTGCAGCTGGCCGGATACGAGATCCGCGTGCTGCACACGCCGGGCCACACCCTGGGAAGCGTCTGCTATTATTTTCCGGAACAGAAAATTCTGATGAGCGGGGACACCCTGTTTTTTGAATCCTACGGAAGAACGGATTTCCCCACATCCAGCGCCAGGGATATGCAGAAGAGCGTCCGCAGGCTTCTGGCGGAGCTGCCGGAGGATACGGCCGTATATCCGGGGCATCAGTGCTCCACCAGCATTGACATGGAAAAGAGGTTCAATCCCCTTGCTTAAGATACGTCTTTGGTTTAATATAAGAGACTACGAGTACGATGTGTACTCTCTGATCCGCGCCTTTTACCCCGGCTGCAGCATTTCCATGCAGGCGGAGGGGGAGGAAGAGCCGGAGGGGCCCTTCGATCAGACGCACCGGGTCTGGTATGGAGAGAGAGCCATTCGCTATGCGGTGGAGCAGAGGGGCAAAACAGAGCTGGAGAAGAAGACGGAGTTCCCGGATACTTCTGACCGGACAGAATATAAGAACCACCTGAAGCGTCTCGTATACCGCGTTCTCGCGGAGCTGACGGGGCAGCAGCTGCCCTGGGGGGACCTGACGGGTATACGTCCGGTGAAGATTCCTCTTCACCTTCTGGAGCAGGGAAAGAGCAACGGGGAGATTGCCGGCTATCTCAGGGACACGTACTATGTGAGCCGCGAGAAGACGGCTCTGGCCATCGCCACCGCCAACCGGGAGCGGGCGCTGCTGGCCGGCACGGACTGGCTGTCCGGATACAGCCTGTACATAGGGGTGCCCTTCTGCCCCTCTATCTGTCTTTACTGTTCCTTCGGCTCCCACCCGCTGAAACAGTGGGGACATCTTATGGAGCCCTATCTGGAGGCCCTGAAAAAGGAGCTGGCTTTTATTGCGGAGCAGATGGGGGACCGTCCCCTGCACACCATTTATATGGGCGGCGGCACGCCCACAACCCTGCCGGCGGAGCAGATGGAGGAGCTGCTACAGTTTCTCGCGGATACCTTCCCGGTGGAGACGGCAAAGGAATTTACGGTGGAGGCAGGGCGGCCCGACACCATAACCGAAGAGAAACTGGCGGTTCTGAAGGCATATCCGGTGAGCCGGATTTCCATCAATCCCCAGACCATGAACCAGAAGACGCTGGATCTGATCGGACGGAAGCATACGGTGGAGGACACGGAGAAGGCGTACCGGCTGGCCAGAAGACTGGGCTTTGACAATATCAATATGGATCTGATTGTGGGGCTTCCCGGAGAGGGCAGGGAGGAAGTGGCGCATACCCTGGAGGAGATGAAGCGCTTTCATCCCGACAGTCTGACGGTACATTCCCTGGCCCTGAAGCGCGCCACAAGGCTGAATCTTTTTAAGGACCAGTATGCGGAAATTTCCTTTGAAAATTCCCAGGAGATTATGGGCATGACCCAGCAGTGCGCCGCGGAGCTGGGGATGGGACCCTATTATCTGTACCGGCAGAAGAATATGGCCGGAAACTTTGAAAATGTGGGGTACGCGGCGGAGAACCGGGCCGGGCTCTACAATGTCCTTATTATGGAAGAAAAGCAGTCCATCATGGCCGCCGGACCGGGCGCGTCCACCAAATTCGTATTTGAGAACGGTACCCGCATTGAGCGGGCGGAAAATGTAAAAGATCTGAAGCAGTATATCGAGCGGATTGACGAAATGCTGGAAAGAAAAAGAGAGGGAATCAGACGATACCTGAAAGATTCCAGAACCGCGCCATAAAATACAGGAGAGGTGTCCTGCATGACAGAAGAAAAAAAATATGAAAATCATAAGCATCTTTTGTGGTACAGTCTTTCCGAACACCTGATCCATGGCATGGACGTCAGCAATCTGGCCTGCGCGATCGCGGAAGAGCTGGGACTTCCGGAGGATGACTGCCATGAGCTGGCCAGGGCCGGGATGATCCATGATATCGGAAAGGTTACGCTGATGGGAGAACCGGAGCTGGAAGAGAACCCCATGGTGGTGGAGGAGATGCACTACATGCGGCTGCATCCCCACAAGGGGTATCTGGTTGCTCTCCGGAGCGGTTATTCGGACACAGTCTGTGAGAGCATTCTGTATCACCACGAGAATTATGACGGAAGCGGCTACCCCTACAATCTGGAGGGACGGAATATTCCGCTGGGGGCAAGGATCCTGCGGGTCAGCGATGTCTTCTGCGCCCTGACCTCCGACAGGCCTTACCGGAAGGCCTACGAGCCGGAGGCAGCGGTCCGTCTGATGATCGATGAGATAAAGAATTTTGATATGAAAGTATTCCTGGCCTTCCAGCGGGTCATTCACCGGGAAGGACGGAAAAGAGTCCGGCTGCCGGAAATTTCATTGGATGTGAGAGGAGAACTGAAAGAACCATGAACCTGAAAAAGAAACCCGTAACCGGTATGAAAGATATCCTGCCCAGGGAGATGGCCATCCGGGATTACTGCATCGGCCTGATCAAGGAGACCTACAGGAATTTTGGCTTTTCTTCCATGGAAACTCCCTGCGTGGAGCATATTGAGAATCTGAACAGCAAGCAGGGCGGAGAAAATGAGAAGCTGATTTTTAAGATATTGAAGAGAGGGGAAAAACTGAAGCTGGATACGGCCCGGACAGAGGCGGATCTGGTGGACAGCGGTCTCCGCTACGATCTGACCGTGCCGCTGTGCCGGTATTATGCCAACAATGCCAACGATCTCCCATCCCCCTTCAAGGCTCTGCAGATGGGAAATGTCTGGAGGGCGGACAGGCCGCAGAGAGGAAGGTACCGTCAGTTCATGCAGTGTGATATAGATATTCTGGGGGAGCCCTCCAATCTGGCGGAGATCGAGCTGATCCTGGCCACCACCACTCTGCTTGGCAGGCTGGAGTTTCAAAACTTCACCATCCGCATCAATGACCGGCGGATCCTGAAGGCCATGGCGGCCTGGAGCGGTTTTCCGGAGGAGGCCTGGGACACGGTATTCATTATTCTGGACAAGATGGATAAGATCGGTCTGGAGGGCGTGGCCGGAGAGCTGAAGGCAGAGGGCTTCGCGGCGGAGACGGTGGATAAGTATCTGGAGCTCTTTAAGACCGTGACGGGCGATGCCGCGGGCGTGGCTTACCTGAAGGAGAAGCTGGAGGGATTCCTGGATCCGGAGTACGCGGAGGGGCTGATCACCATTATCCGCAGTGTGGAGGCCGTAAAGACCGCGGATTTCCGCATTGTCTTTGATCCAACTCTGGTGCGGGGCATGTCCTATTATACCGGCCCGATCTTTGAGATTGCCATGGATGAATATGGCGGAAGCGTTGGCGGCGGAGGCCGCTACGATGAGATGATCGGTAAATTTACGGGACAGAATACGCCGGCCTGCGGATTTTCCATTGGCTTTGAGCGGATTATTATGCTGCTGCTGGAACGGGATTTTCAGATTCCCGGCACGGCGCGGAAGAAGGCGTATCTGCTGGATAAGAAGCTGCCCCAGGAGGCAGTGGAAAAGCTGATCGCCAGGGCTATGGAGGAGCGGAAGATGGGCCTCCAGGTGAATCTGGCCGTGATGAAAAAGAATAAGAAGTTCCAGAAAGAACAGCTGGAAGCAGAAGGCTATGCAGAAATTGAGGAAATTTACGCCGACCGGGGCTGACAGGCGGCAGGAGATGGAGGAATAGAGATGGCAGAATCAATGAAGGGAATGCACCGCACCCACCGCTGCGGGGAAGTGACGGAGGCGCTCATCGGCACGAAAGTGACGCTGATGGGCTGGGTGCAGAAGAGCAGAAATAAGGGCGGCATTATCTTTGTGGACTTAAGAGACCGTTCCGGGATCATGCAGCTGATTTTTGAAAATGGAAGCATCGACGCGGAGGGGTTTGAGAAGGCGGGAAAACTCCGCAGTGAATTCGTAATCGCCGTGACGGGAACCGTGGAGAGAAGATCCGGAGCGGTTAATGAGAACCTGAAGACAGGCACCATGGAGGTACGGGCGGATTATCTGCGCGTCCTTTCCGAGTCGGAGACGCCGCCCTTCCCGGTGGAGGAAAACAGCCGGACGAAAGAGGAAATCCGGCTGAAGTACCGCTATCTGGATCTCCGCCGTCCGGATCTGCAGAGAAATCTGATGCTGCGCTCCCAGGTGGCTATGCTGACGCGGAAGTTTATGGCCGATGAGGGATTCCTGGAAATCGAAACCCCCATGCTGTGCAAAAGCACGCCGGAGGGGGCCAGAGATTATCTGGTGCCCAGCCGCGTGCATTCCGGCAGCTTCTATGCCCTGCCCCAGTCGCCGCAGCTGTTTAAGCAGCTGCTGATGTGTTCCGGTTATGACCGCTATATCCAGATCGCCCGCTGCTTCCGGGATGAGGATCTCCGGGCGGACCGGCAGCCGGAATTCACCCAGATTGATATGGAGCTTTCCTTTGTGGACGTGGACGATGTAATCGATGTAAACGAGAGATTGCTGGCGTACCTATTTAAAGAGGTTCTGGGGGTGGAGGTGTCCCTTCCCATTCAGCGAATGACCTGGCAGGAGGCCATGGACCGCTTCGGTTCCGACAAGCCGGATCTCCGGTTCGGCATGGAGCTTACCGATGTCTCAGAGGCTGTAAAGGATTTTGACTTCGGCGTGTTCCGGAGCGCGCTGGAGCTGAGGGACGGATCTGTCCGGGGCATCAACGCAAAGGGACAGGGTGCCATGCCCAGAAAGAAGATTGACAAGCTGGTGGAGTTTGCCCGGGGATACGGGGCAAAGGGGCTGGCCTACGCCGCCGTGCAGGAGGACGGCAGCGTGAAGTCGTCCTTTGCCAAATTCCTGAAAGAGGGAGAGATGGATGCCCTGATATCCGCCATGGGCGGGGAGCCGGGAGATCTGCTGCTCTTTGCCGCGGATAAAAACAAAATTGTATGGAATGTACTGGGCGCTCTGCGCCTTCATCTGGCGGAGGAGATGGGGCTGCTGGACAAGAAGGATTTCCGTTTTGTGTGGATCACGGAGTTCCCGCTGCTGGAGTGGTCCGACGAAGAGAACCGCTTCATGGCCATGCATCATCCCTTTACCATGCCCATGGAGGAAGACTGGGACAGAATCGATTCAGATCCGGGCAGCGTCCGGGCCAAAGCCTATGACATTGTGCTGAACGGAAATGAGATCGGGGGAGGCTCTGTCAGAATTCATCAGGATGATATCCAGGAAAAGATGTTTGAGGTGCTGGGCTTCACAAAGGAGCAGGCCTGGGAGCAGTTCGGCTTCCTGCTCAGTGCTTTTAAATACGGAGTTCCGCCCCACGCGGGACTTGCCTACGGGCTGGACCGGCTGGTTATGCTCATGGCCGGCGAAGACTCCATCCGCGATGTGATCGCCTTCCCGAAGGTAAAAGATGCTTCCGACATGATGTGCGAGGCGCCTTCCCGGGTAGATGAAAAACAGCTGCAGGAGCTGGGAATCCAGATTGCGAAAACAGAAGAGAAGGACGCGTAAAAAGAGAAAGACCCATAAAAAATAAGATTGGCCAGGAAGGATTTCCGGCCAATCTTATTTTTTTATGAAGATACTTGACTTAAGTGTATGATGTGAGATAATACAGTTAATACGAGAGAAGGGAGGACAGCCATGATTTATATAGATTATCAGGACCGCAGACCGATCTATGAACAGATTGTGGAGCGGTTCGCGAATCTGATCGTAAAAGGCGCGCTGGAACCGGGATCCCAGATGCCCTCTGTGCGCCAGATGGCCGCGGAGCTGTCCATTAATCCCAATACGATCCAGAAGGCCTATGGGGTGCTGGAGCAGGAAGGATACATCTATCCTGTGAAGGGCAGAGGAAGTTTCGTGGCCGGGGATGACGCGGTGAGGGAAAAGCGCAGGCTGATGAGCCTGGACCGCCTGGATGTGTGTCTGAGGGAGGTCCGGGATCTGGGCATGGACCGGGAGGAATGCCTGGCGGAGGTTTGCAGGATATACGGGGAGGAAGAGAGATGATTGAGATAGAGGGACTGAAGAAAAGCTTTGGGGAGATTCAGGCTCTGAAAGAGATACATATGCAGATCCGTGAGGGGGAGCTTTTCGGCGTAGTGGGAACCAACGGAGCAGGGAAGAGCACTCTGCTGCGGATCCTGGCGGGGGTGCTTCGGCAGGATCAGGGAAAGGTGCGCATTGACGGGCAGGAAGTTTATGAAAATGAGAAGATCAAAAGCCGGATCTGTTTTCTGCCGGATGATTTCTGGTACCCGTCCAACGCGGCGCCGGCAGATATGGCCGTCCTGTACCGGAAAATCTATGAAAAATTTGACAGGCGCCGGTTTGAGGAGCTGTGCGGAAGGTTCGGGCTGGACTGGAAGCGGAAGATACGGACCTTTTCCAAAGGAATGCAGAAGCAGGCGGCAATTTTTCTCGGGATCTGCGCCAACACAGATTATCTGCTCTGCGATGAGACCTTTGACGGGCTGGACCCCCTGGTCCGCCAGGAGGTGAAGAGCATGCTGGCGGTGGAACTTTTGAATCGGGAGTTTACGCCTGTTGTAGCCTCCCACAATCTGCGGGAACTGGAGGATATCTGCGATCATGTGGGGCTTCTCCACCGGGGCGGCATGCTTCTTTCAGAAAACCTGGAGGAAATGAAATTCCACACCCAGAAGGTACAGTGCGTCATCGGAAACAGAGAGCGGGAAGAGGAGCTGCTGCGGGAGCTGACTCTGGTCCGCTGGGAAAAACGGGGATCCATGCTGCTGCTGGTGGCCAGGGGGACACGGCAGGAGATTCTGGATCGGGTGAAGAGCAAAAACCCGGTGTTTTCAGAGGTCCTTCCCCTTTCCCTGGAGGAGATATTTATCAGTGAAACGGAGGTGTCCGGATATGACGGCAAAGCTTACAGGCGTTAAACTATTATGGGAAGATGTCAAAACCCGGAGCTGGCTGTTTATTTTAATGACGGTGGGATCGGCTGCCCTTCTGCCCTTCGGCCTGCAGATGCGGCTGTCCACCCTGGAATACGATATGCTTCCTGTGCTGCAGGAGGATATGGAATGGTTTCGGCAGGCGAAGGAGCAGGTTTTGCTGGATGTGCTGGGATACGGTAATTCGATGGTCTATTTCGGATGCATTGTGGCCGCGGTGATCAGCGCCGTTACGGGCTTTGCCTATCTGCAGTCCAGAAGGCAGGTGGATTTTTACCACAGCCTGCCCCTCCGGCGGGAGCGCCTGTTCCTGATCCGGTATCTGGGCGGTTTTCTGATGACAGCGGTGCCCTACCTTCTGTGCGCTGCGGCTGCGCTGCTGGGTGTAGGAGGCGCCCACGGGGCTCTTTGCAGGGAAACGGCGGCTGCGGCGGCGGGAGCGGCTGGATTTTACATACTGCTGTTTCTTCTGTTTTATACGCTGGCCGTGCTTGCGGTGCTTCTGACGGGAAGGATTCTGACAGGGCTTCTTTTGACAGGATTTTTCTATCTGTACGGAGCCCTTTGCACCTGGCTGATTCAGCGGGAAATGTCCTTTTATTTTTCAACCTACTATTACACTGCGGAGTCCGGGAACTTCTTCGGACAGATGCCGCTTTTTCTCCCGGTTACCCAGGGACTGAATCTGAGCAGGGCTCTGGCGGCGGGGGAGACGGTGCCGGCGGGAAGCTGGGTGCTGGCGGTTCTGTCCCTGGGAATTGCGCTGGGGCTATGTGTTCTGCTGTACAGAAAACGGCCTTCGGAAGCCTGCGGAAATGCCTTCAGCTACCGCTGGATGGAATCGGTCCTGAAAGTGGCGGTGGCGATCCCGGCGGCGCTGTGGGTGGTCAGTCTGCTGGAGTCTATGGGATATCTGGCGGGCACTGCCATGCTTCTGACGGCAGGAGGTCTGGCGGCAGTGATCCTGACAGGAATCTTTGAATTTATCTACAGCCAGGATCTGAGAAATGTCTGGCGCCATAAGGTGTCCGGAATCTTTGCGCTGGGAGGAACGCTGCTTATCCTGCTGGCCTTCCAGCAGGACTGGTTCCGGTATGATTCCTGGCTTCCGGAGGAATCCCAGGTGGAGTCCATGGCGGTCTACAGCTCGGAGCTGGACGGCATTTTTACGGACAGCTACTGGTATATGCAGGATACGGAAGAGCGGATTCTGGAGGAGGGGCTGACGGAGGATTTTGCATCCATTTACCAGCTGGCGAGGCTTGGGGCCGGAGAGACAGGCGGTGCGGAGTCAGAAGCAGCTTCGGGGTCAGAATGGATGACCCAGGCGGTTATTCATTTCCATCTGAAAAACGGCCGGGATATCTACCGGCAGTATACGGTGCCGCTTTCCAGGCTGGAGGAGACAGTGGGGCAGCTGCTGGAAGAAAAATCCAGCCGGGAGATCTATTATCCCACCCAGTACCGGAACGTGAAAAATGTCACGGATCTCTCTTTCCGGGACTGGAATGATTATTATGATATGAACGAAAACCTTCCTCTGGGAAGAAATGAGATAGATGAGCTGCTGGAGCTTTTCCGGGAGGAATATCTCTCCTGCAGCTACCGGGAACTGAAAGAGATGGAGCCGGTGGGGGTTCTGTACCTGGGCAACTTCCAGGATAACAGGGGCCCGTATATGGGAACGGAGATCGGCTATTATATTTATCCCTCCTTTGAAAAAACACTGGCGTATCTGAACCGCAGGGGCATACAGCTTCTGGAAAGACCGGATCTTTCCCGGATCGTTTCCGTGCAGCTGGACTATCTGACGGAGCTGGAGCTGTCCAGTGAAGAAGATATGACCTCCTCGGCGGTCAGCGAACTGTACGCTTTTAATACGAAGGAGGATATCGAAGCCCTGTTCGGGCAGCTGGAAAGAGTGCGTCAGACGGACTATCTGACCACGGGTGAATACGCGGATGTTCAGATCATGTTCGCGGACGGCGTCTACAGCAGCATTCAGTTTCAGGTAAAGGACGGGGAGGCTTTCCGGGCATTTCTGGATGAACACAGCGGGGCCCAGGAAAGCTATGCGGAATAAAAAGAAGAGGACGCGCCAAAAACATGGTGTACACACACATATATTAAAAAGAACAAGGAGGGCGGAAGATGAATAAAAAGAAAATCGGCATTATCTGCGGCGCGGCGGCCGCCGCGTTGGCAATCGGAATCGTGGGCTGGAGAGCGGCGGCCGGAGCAGGACAGAGCGGGGAAAATCCCGTGTACGTCAATACGGTGGAGCAGATCACTTCGCTGGGAACCGGGAACGGGATGGTCAACCGGTTTGCCGGAGTGGTGGAGGCACAGGAGACCTGGTCTGTACAGCAGAATTCCGATAAGACAGTGAAGGAGATTCTGGTACAGGTAGGTGACACGGTCCAGAAAGGGACGCCCCTGTATACCTACGATGTGGAAAAGTTTCAGGAGGATCTGGCCGCAGCCCAGCTGGAGCTGGAGAGGATGAACAATGAAGCGGCCGGTATAAGCGCGGATATCCGTGAGCTGGAGGCGGAGCGCCAGAAGGCCGATGCGGACAACAAGGCCGCGTATACCTTCCAGATCCAGGAGCAGGATCTGCAGCTTCGCCAGAAACAGTTTGATATTCAGAGCAAACAGCTGGAGATCGACAAATTGAATGAGAATATCGCTCATGCCACGGTTACCAGTGAGATTGACGGCGTAGTGAAATCGATCCACGACGGCAGCGATATGTCGGGAATGAACAGTGATAATTCTTTTATGACCATCATGAAGACAGGCGCTTACCGGGTGAAGGGGCAGATTAACGAGCAGAATATGGCGGCTATCACCGTGGACATGCCGGTGCTGATTCATTCCCGGACGGACAGCAGCCAGGTCTGGAAAGGGACGGTAAAACAGATTGACCGGGAAAATCCTGTTACGGGAAATAATATGTACGCAGTGTCCTCCAGCGACGGAGGAACCACCTCCAGCAGCAGCTATCCTTTTTACGTGGAACTGGAGTCCGGGGAGGGACTGATGCTGGGACAGCACGTATATCTGGAACCGGATATGGGACAGGGGGAAGAAAAGGAGGGCATCTGGCTGGATGAATATATGATCGACAGAACCGATCCCGAACAGCCCGCTGTCTGGGCGGACAACGGCCGGGGCAGGCTGGAGAAGCGGCCGGTGACTCTGGGAAGCTATGATGAGAATCTGATGGAATATGAGATCCTGGAGGGATTGGAGCTGACGGATTCCATTACATACCCGGAGGAGGATCTCCAGGAGGGAATGGAAACGGTACCGGGAGAGAATGGTCAGATGGGCAGAGTCCAGCCGGAGGATACCGGGCTTCCTGCGCCGGAGGACGGCGGAACGGTGGACGGGACAGAGGAGGTGCTGTACGGGTGATTGTGGAACTGGAAAATATCTGTAAAGCATACAGCCAGGGAAAGCTTTGCGTCCCGGTTCTGGAAAATATCTGTTTTTCCATGGAAAAAGGGGAGTATGTGGCGATTATGGGGCCCTCGGGTTCCGGAAAAACAACGCTGATGAACATTATTGGCTGTCTGGATCAGGCCACCAGCGGCACCTACCGTCTGGACGGGGAAGATATCGGAAAATGTACGGATAATGAGATGTCGGATATCCGGCTGAAGAAAATCGGTTTCGTTTTCCAGAGCTTTCAGCTGCTTCCAAGGCAGACAGCCCTGGAAAATGTGGCGCTGCCGCTGATTTACGCGGGAGTGTCCCGGAAAGAGCGTCAGAAGCTGGCCGCCGCCGCTCTGGAGAGGGTAGGCCTGGCTGACCGCATGGAATTTAAACCAAACCAGCTATCCGGCGGACAGAAGCAGCGAGTGGCCATTGCCAGAGCCATGGTCAACAGCCCGGAGATTCTTCTGGCGGATGAGCCCACAGGCTCCCTGGATTCCAAATCCGGCAGCCAGGTGATGGATCTGTTTCGACAGCTTTCCCGGGAGGGCGTCAGCATTCTGATGATTACCCATGATGCGGGGATCGCCGCTCACGCAGACAGGATTCTGGAGATCCGGGACGGAAAAATCCGGGGGGAGGTGACGGAATGAAAAAGAAGAAATGGATTGCGGGAATTGTAAGCATCGCGGCCGTGGCTGCAGCTGCGGCGGGAATTTCGGCGGGCGTCCGCGCGGCCGGAGGCAGGCCGGTGATGGTGCTGCAGGCTTCGGATCTGAACCAGGGAGGTTACGGGGGAAGCATGTCCTCCATGGAAGGAATGGTTACCTCGGATGTTTCTCAGGACGTATATCTGCAGGATACAGAAACAGTTTCCCGTGTCCTGGTACAGGAGGGAGACACGGTCCGGGAGGGGGATGTGCTCATGGAGTACGATACCACCCAGACCAGCCTGAATCTGGAGCGGGAAAGGCTGAACCGGGAGCGGATTCAGCTGAACATGCAGGCGGCCCAGGAAAATCTGCGGAAGTTGAAAAATACGAAGCCCGTTTCCGGACAGCCTTCGGATCCCGCACCGGAATTTCCGGATATTTTTATTCCCCAGGAGCCTGAGCTTCCCGAAGAGCCGGGAGAGATGCCGGAACCCACAGAGACGCCGGCGCCCACCCCTGCGGAAGATCCGGACAAAATGTATACGGTAACACTGAACGGAAACGGACAGGGAAATGAGCTGCCTGTTTTTCAGGTAAAGACGGGCACCAGCCTGGAGGACTATATGAACACGCTTCCGGAAGAACAGTGGAAACAGTATGTTCCTGCTGCGGAGGGATACGTATTCGGCGGCTGGTACCGGGATCAGGCCTGTACGATTCCCTGTGGCATGAAGGAGCCGGTGAAGGAGGATCTGACTCTGTATGCCCGCTGGATCCGCCAGTTTCAGGCCCAGGCCTGTGATGCGCTGACGGGAAAGACCATGCCCTACAACCCTCCGGAAGAGGGGGATGCGGAAACGGGAACCCTGCTGAATCCCTATCGCTATCTGGTAAAGGACGGCGCGGTGGTATATCCGTCTTTTATGAACGGAATCCGCGAGGAAATGAAGAAGATACTGCAGGGGGAACCGGATGCCCACATTTATTTTATGCTGGAGGTCCGTGAAGGGGACAGTCTGGCAGGAGCGGTAAAGGGCTTTTTCCTGCAGGACGCTGTGAAGCTGCTGGACCGTGAATATCCGGATGGATGGCGCGGCATTATGGATGCCTCCACGGGAACGATGAAGGACACCATCGCGGAGCCCGCGCCGTCCGGTGCGGCTGCGGAGGGCACCAGCCTGCGCACAGGGAGCGGGGAGAGCGGGCTGAATCTTCTGCCGGACAACGGAAGCTACACGAAGGAGGAGCTGCAGAGCGCCATCCGGGAGCAGGAGGAAAGGCTGTCCGCGCTGCAGCTGGATCTGAAGGAGGCGGAGCTGAAAATTCAGAATGCGGAGAAAGCCGTGCAGAACGGCGTTGTACGGGCAAAGATCAGCGGGATTGTAAAAAAAGCCGGGAACCCGGACAGCCCGCCGGCAGACGGCTCTGCTTTTCTGCAGGTAACCAGCACAGACGGCATGTATATCCGGGGCGGTATCAATGAGCTGATGCTGGGGCAGCTGAAGGAGGGGGATATGCTCAGCGTTACCGCCTGGGAAAGCGGAACCAGCTGCCAGGCAGAAATCAAGGAAATCTCACCCTATCCGGATGAGAGCGGCCGGTTTTCCAGCTACGGCACGGCCAGCGCTTCCTACTATCCCTTTATTGCCTATGTGGCGGAGGGCGGAGACAATCTGAAAAACCAGGAATGGGTGAATCTGGAAACAACGGAAATAAGTTATGATCCCGCCGGCGAAGCGCTGTATCTGTGGAAAGCTTTTATCCTGGAGGAAGACGGGAAAAAGTATGTGTATCTGAGAGATGAAAACGGAAAGCTGAAAAAGCAGGAAATTACGGTGGGCCGGCTGTCCAGCTGGGGAGAGGGATACGAGATCCTGGACGGTGTGACCTGGGAGGACTGGCTGGCATTCCCCTACGGAAAGAACGTGAAAAACGGCGCCGCTACCCGGGAAGGCACCATGGACGAGCTGTACGGATATTAAGGAGGGCAGAGCATGATAGAAAATATTCGGTTATCCTTTCAGGGAATCTGGTCGCACAAGCTGCGCTCCTTTCTTACCATGTTGGGCGTAATTATCGGGATTGCGGCGATTATTGCCATTGTTTCCACCATTGCGGGAACGAATGAGCAGATTAAGCAGAATCTGATCGGGGCCGGAAACAACAATGTGAAGGTGACCCTGATGCAGGGGGGCGGAGAGTACTGGATGGACGGCGGAGCCCCTGCCGGTGTGTACGAGATCAGCCGGGAGCAGCGGGAAGAGATCCTGGAGCTGCCCCATGTGGCAAATGCCTCATTTTTCAAGTACCGGAGTTATGTAGACGGAGTGGCCAGCGGCACCAACAGCTACAGCAGCGGGTCTCTGTACGGTGTGGATGAGAATTATCTGGATACCACAGGGTATCTGGTGTCTGCTGGAAGACCCTTCCTTGCGGAAGACTACGAGCAGTTTCATAAAGTGCTTCTGCTGGATGAGGCGGCGGCGTCTTCCCTGTTTCCGGAGGGAAATGCCCTGGGAGGAACTGTGGAAATAAGGGGAGAGCCCTTTACGGTGGTGGGATTGATGAAAAAGGCGGATAATTTTAAACCGGTCATCAATTCCTTTCAGGATTATCTCACCTACAACCAGACGGATTACGGAAGAATTCTTATGCCGGATGCCTGCTGGCCGGTGGTTTTCCAGTATGACGAGCCGCAGAATGCCGTAATCCGGGCTGATTCCACAGAAGCCATGAGTGAAGTGGGGAAGAAGGCGGCCGAGATTATGAACCGCTCCGTTACCGCCCAGGGAAGCGATATTCAGTATCAGGGAGAGGATCTTCTGGAGCGGGCCAGGAATATGCAGGAATTGAGCGCCAGCACCAATCAGCTTTTGCTGTGGGTAGCCAGTATCTCTCTGCTGGTGGGAGGTATCGGTGTGATGAATATCATGCTGGTATCGGTCACGGAGAGAACGGGAGAAATCGGACTGAAGAAGGCCGTTGGGGCCAGAAAGCGCAGAATTCTGGCCCAGTTTCTGACGGAGTCGGCCGTGCTGACCAGCTGCGGCGGAATCATCGGTGTAGCTGCCGGTATTATTCTGTCCCAGTTTATCGCCAGAACCAGCGGAACGCCGGCCGTGATCAGCGTTCCGGCCGCAGCAGCCAGCGTGGGATTTTCCATGCTGATCGGCATTGTGTTCGGGCTGCTGCCTTCAGTGAAAGCGGCCAATCTGAATCCCATCGATGCCCTGCGGAGAGAATAGCGGAACTGTTCCGGATGTAAAAACTGTGAAAAAACAAAATTAAGAAAAAATTTACCCCCAAGTCATCTGCTTTATGGTACAATGCAATAGACGCTAATTGTGTAAAAAAAAGAGACAATACCGGGAGAAGGGAAAATATGAACATACTTTTTTTTATCACACCAAAGAGCGAGGTCGCATACATATACGATGACTATTCTCTGAGACAGGCTCTGGAGAAAATGGAATTCCACAAATATACGGCAATTCCCATGCTGAACCGGCAGGGTATTTATATCGGAACCCTGACGGAGGGGGATCTGCTGCGGGCCATTAAAGATGAGTACGATCTGAATCTCCACGAGGCGGAAAACGTACCCATCTACAAAGTGAAGAGACGCTGGAAGATGGATCCGGTAAATATTAACTGTAATATTGAGGATCTGGTTTCTCTTTCCATGCGCCAGAACTTCGTTCCTGTGGTAGATGATGAAGGGGTATTCATCGGCATCATACGGAGAAAGGATATTATCCAGTACTGCTATGAGAAGAGCGGCCTGCGAGAGAGGCACAGCTGAAAAAGAAGTGAGAAATACGGCGTTCCGGAAAGGGAACGCCGTACTGCGTAAATCCATAAAGTTTCAGGCCATCTCTGTTCCGGCCAGAGAGATGATTTCTCCATCCTCCGGGACGTACAGGTTTCCGGAGAAACAGAGGCTTCCCTCCGCCAGATACGTCTCCCGGCGGCGGGGAAGATCGCTGTCCTCCGTATGCCACAGCACCAGATTCCGGACTGCCAGCTTTTCGGCCAGGAGGCAGGCGTCCCGGACTGTGCTGTGGCATTTTTCATAGGGGCTGAAGCGGTCCCGGTCGGCATACCGGCAGAAAGCTTCGTGGAGGAGCCAGTCCGCATGGGAAAATACGGGATACAGATGCTCCGGACAGGGTTCATCCCCGGGGAAGGCGATGCGCATGCCGTCTTCTGTTTCGCAGAGAAAACCGAACTGCTTTGCCTTGGAAGAGCGGATATCCAGGAAGGTAAACCGGCTGCCCAGAATCGTGTGGCGGGAGCCGTCCTCCAGAATATGAAAGAGGATCTGCCGGTCCAGAAGCCGGCTGATCTTTTCCTGCACCACCAGAGAGGTGATGGTGCGGATGGCGTTTGCCAGCTCCCGGTGGCAGTAGATATGCAGTTCACCCTGGTACTTCTCCCGGTTCATGCGGGTGCCGATCATTCGGATGATCCAGGGAACGCCCAGGATATGGTCGCTGTGGGCGTGGGTTACAAAAAAATGATGTATTTGTTTCAGCGGAATTTCTGCAGAAGCCAGGGCGGACAGGATCCCGTTGCCGCCGCCGGCATCCACCAGCAGGTATTCTTTTTTCTGTTTCAGGGCAAAGCAGGTATTATAACAGCGGGTCACAGCCGCGTTGCCGGTGCCCAGTACGATCAGCTTTTTCATGGCGTAACTCCTTTCCTTTTCACTATATCTGCAGAAAAAGGAGTTTGTCAATGGCCGGAACTGTACAGATTTCTGTACCGCCGCAGAAAAAGCAGGCCCGCCGCGGCGGTAAGAAGCTCTGTGACGGGCAGCGCCAGCCATACGCCGGTCATGTGCCAGAGAGAAGCCATGAGAAAGGCCGCGGGAATAATCAGGATCAGGCCCCGGAGCAGAGAGATTACCTGGGCGGGCAGGGCCTTCTCCACGGAGGTAAAGTAGGTGGACAGAACGATATTAAAACCTGTGAAGAGAACCGATGTAAAATACAGTTTCAGGCCTTCCACGGCAATGCGCTGCAGCTCCGGATTTTTTTCACTGTTGAAGACGGCGGCCACCGGGGAGGCGAAGAAAAACAGGATCAGATAAACGGCAGCAGAAAATACGGCCATGGAAAGCAGGGAATATTTCAGCTGTTTTCGCACTGTGTCTGTCTGCTTCCTCCCGTAGGCCTGGCTGATCAGCGGCTGGACGCCCTGGGCAAGCCCGGTATAGATGGAGGTCACCACCAGAGAAAGGTTGGCCACCACACCGTAGGCGGCCACGCCCGTATTGCCCAGCAGGCCGAGAATGATGGCGTTAAATACGATCATAACGATGCCCGAGGACATCTGGGCCAGCAGAGACGGGAAGCCCAGGGAGAGGGTGATGCCGCACAGACGGCCGTCAGGTCTGGTGCGCAGCAGATGGAAGCCCTTGTCTTTTTTCAGCCAGTGGGGCGACATGATCAGAATACCGATCACAGGAGCCAGGCCGGTGGCAAATACGGCCCCGAAGATTCCCATGCCGCAGGGGAAGATGAATAGATAATCCAGGACCACATTGGAAAGGCTGCCTACAATGGTGGCTGCCATGGACAGCTGCGGGTTTCCGTCGTTGCGGACAAAACAGACCAGCACATCATTGAGGATAAATGCCGGTGAAAACAGCAGCAGCACATGCAGATATGTGCGGGTCATATCATAGACCGCTGTGTCCGCCCCCAGCAGAAGGGCGAGGCGGCCGGAGAAAAGCAGGCCGGCCGCCACGAAAATCAGAGAAAAAACGGCGGCGAGATACAGGGTGACGGTAAACATCCGGTCCGCCTCACGTCCGGCCTGCTGGCTCCTGAGGATAGAAAAGCGGGTCGCCCCGCCCATGCCCAGCATCAGCCCCGTGCCGTGTATGAAGTTGTAGGCGGGGATCGCCAGGTTCAGAGCGGCCAGTCCGTTGGTGCCAAGCCCCTGGGACACAAAAAAAGTATCGGCCAGTATGTAGCAGGACATGGCGATCATGGCCAGCACACTGAGAGAAGAGTATTTTGCAAAGTCACGGAAAGCTCCGGAAGTATGGTTCATTTTTTACCTCCTGCTGCGGCGGGATAAAAAAACGCTGGTGCTTTGTATCTTCAAGGCCTAACGATACAAATCCCAACGTAAAATTTACCCGGCGGCAAAATCTGTATTTTTTTCTGCCCAATTACGATAACAGAAAGAAAAAAACCTGTCAAGCGAAAATAATTCCGCCACTTGAGTATTGGGGCGAAACGTTTTATAATAGGCATCATAGTTGGGGGCTTCCGCCCCCCGCATCTATATGTGAATGATGGAGGAAATATGAAAAAACTGATTGATGAAATGAACGAAAAGGCGGCGCAGGCTTTTGCGGAGGCGGGGTACGATCCCTCTTACGGGAAGGTGACCGTTTCCAACCGGCCGGATCTGTGCGAATATCAGTGCAACGGCGCCATGGCAGCGGCCAAGGCGTACAGAAAGGCGCCGATCCAGATCGCGGAGGCAGTGGCGGCCGCGCTGGAAAAGGAAGATATGTTTGAGGAGATTACGGCGGTAAAGCCGGGCTTTATCAATATAAAACTGGACCGGGGCTATCTGGCCCGCTATCTGATGCAGATGCGGGAAGACAGTCATCTCTCCGCGGAGACGGCCGAAAAGCCGGAGACGATCATCATCGACTACGGCGGCCCCAATGTGGCAAAGCCCCTGCATGTGGGGCATCTGCGCTCTGCCATCATCGGGGAGAGCATCAAGCGCATGGGGCGCTTCCTGGGACATAAGGTCATCGGAGACGTACATCTGGGAGACTGGGGCCTGCAGATGGGACTGATCATCACAGAGCTGCAGGAGAGGAAGCCGGAGCTGCCCTATTTTGATCCGGCATTTTCCGGTCCCTATCCGGAAGAAGCGCCCTTTACCATCGGTGAACTGGAGGAGATTTATCCGGCGGCCAGCGCCCGCTCCAAAACCGATGAGGCCTACAGGAACCGGGCGCTTGCGGCCACCCATGAGCTGCAGGAGGGAAGGCCCGGCTACAAGGCTCTGTGGAATCATATCATGGAAGTGTCCGTTACAGACCTGAAGAAAAATTATAAAAAGCTGGATGTGGAGTTTGATCTCTGGAAAAAGGAATCAGACGCCCAGCCCTATATTCCGGACATGGTGCAGAACATGAAGGAGGAGGGCTATGCCTACGAGGACCAGGGAGCGCTGATCGTGGATGTCAGCGAGGAGACGGACGCCAAGGAGGTGCCGCCCTGTATCCTTCTGAAGTCTGACGGCGCTTCTCTTTATACGACCACGGATCTTGCCACCATCGTGGAGAGAAGGAAGCTGTTTGACCCCGATGAAATCCTCTACGTGGTGGACAAGCGCCAGGAGATGCACTTTGTCCAGGTGTTCCGCTGCGCGAGAAAGACGGGGCTTGTAAAGCCGGAGACGAAGCTTTCCTTCCTGGGCTTCGGCACCATGAACGGAAAAGATGGAAAACCTTTTAAGACCCGGGACGGCGGCGTCATGCGTCTGGAGAATCTGATCGCCGAGATCAACGGGGAAATGTACAAAAAAATTATCGAAAACCGCAGCGTCAAAGATACGGATGCGGAGAAGACCGCCGAGATCGTGGGTCTTTCCGCAATTAAATACGGAGATCTTTCCAACCAGGCCTCCAAGGATTACGTATTCGATGTGGACCGCTTTACCTCCTTTGAGGGAAATACCGGCCCCTATATCCTGTACACGATCGTACGGATCAAATCCATCCTGAACAGGTACCGGGAAGAGGGAGGCGTGCTCGACGGCAGTGAGATCCTTCCCGCCGCCAGCGAGGGGGAGAAGACGCTGATGCTGGCAGCCACACGTTTCGGCACCATGATCGAAAACGCCTTCCAGGAGAAGGCTCCTCATAAGATCTGCTCCTACATCTATGAGCTGGCCAACGAATTCAACCGTTTCTACCACGAGACGAAGATTCTGGCGGAGGAGGATCCGGCACAGAAAGCCTCCTGGCTGGCGCTGCTGGAGCTGATCCGGATTATTCTGGAGACCAGCATTGACCTGCTGGGCTTTTCCGCTCCGGAAAGGATGTAGAATATGGGAGGGGGATCCGGTCTGAAAAAGTATAGGGGCCTTCTTCTGGCCGCCCTGTTCCTGCCTGCGCTGCTTCTGGGCTGCGGAGGAGGAACTTCCGGCGCGGGATCTGCCGCATCTTCCGGGCAGGCAGAAGCTTCCGTCACAGAAGAACCGGAAAAAACATCCTCCGCGGAGACGCCAGCACCCGCCCCGGCAGAGGAGAGTCCGGCTCCGACTGCTGCGGAACCGGCGGAGACGACGCCGATTCCGCCCCCGGAATCGCTGCCGGCCGGGGAGGCGGCCGAACCTTCCGAAGTGCCGGAAGAGAGTCCTGCCGGCAATGGATGGATGGTTGCCATTGACGCGGGCCATCAGAGCCGGGGAAATTCCGAGCAGGAGCCGGTGGGCCCGGGGGCTTCGGAGACGAAGGCAAAAGTCAGTTCCGGAACGTATGGGGCGGCATCAGGCCTGAATGAATATGAGCTGAATCTGGAAGTTTCCCTGAAGCTTAGGGAGGAGCTGCAGGCCAGGGGCTATGAGGTCTGTATGATCCGGGAGACGAATGAGGTAGACATCAGCAACCGGGAGCGGGCAGAACAGGCGGCCGCGGCCGGGGCGGATATTCTGGTGCGCATTCACGCCAACGGCTCAGAAAATACAGCCGTATCCGGGGCGCTGACCATGGCGCCTTCTGCAGAAAATCCGTATGTGGGAGCCATGGCCGGAGAGTGCCAGCGGCTTTCCCAGCATATTCTCGACGCCTTCTGCGCGTCCACGGGAGCTTCCAGCCAGGGCGTATATCTGACGGATAGCATGAGCGGAATCAACTGGAGCACCATTCCCGTGACGATTGTGGAAATGGGGTATATGACCAACCCGGAGGAAGATCTGAAGATGGCCTCCCCGGAATACCAGCAGCAGATGGTCCGGGGAATTGCGGACGGCATTGACGCGTATTTCGCGGAATAGGAGAGACAACATGAGGACACTGATACTGTTTGACCTGGACGGGACACTGACAGATTCCGGCCCGGGGATCATCCGCTGCGTCCAGTATGCGCTGCGGAAAATGGGGCGGCCGATGCCGGAGGCGCAGGAGCTTGCCTGCTTTGTGGGGCCGCCGCTGCTGGAACAGTTTATGGATTATGGGGGCTTTAGCAGAGAAGAAGGAATGGAAGCTGTGAGGTTTTACCGGGAGCGCTACAGCAGCGCCGGCATCTTCGAAAATGCCCTGTATCCCGGTATTCCGGAAATGCTTGAGCATCTGGCGGGCCGCGGTATCCGCCTGGGCGTGGCGTCTTCCAAGCCGGAGATCTATGTGCGGCAGATCCTGGAATATTTCGGCCTGCTGAAATATCTGGATCCGGTGACGGGAAGCGAGCTGGACGGGCGGCGGACGGATAAAGCAGAGGTGATTGAGGAGGCGCTTAGGCGTTCCGGTTATAAAAACGCGGAAGAACAGGTGATCATGTGCGGCGACCGCTGTTATGACGCCCGGGGAGCCGCCGGGCGGGGGCTGCGTTTTGTGGGGGTTTCCTATGGATACGGCAGCCGGGAGGAACTGCTGGAAGCCGGGGCGGAAAGAATTGCCGGTACGGTCCGGGAACTGGAGCAGATGCTCCTGGAGGACGCGGGAAAACAGGAGGACTGAGGATGAAGCAGGGCGGCGGAGTCAGAAGAATTTTGGAAAAGGTCTGGGATGTGCTGTATCCCACTGTGACCATCGTGCTCTGCATGCTGATTGTTACGGTGGTGGGGATTATGGCTGCCGGCCAGATTACGGGGCGGCCCGGCCTGGACAGCCGGGAGCTTCTCGCAGAGGTCAGGAGCCTTCCCCTCTGGATCAATGTGGGTTTTTATTCCCTCACACTGATTTCTCAGAGAAAACGGTATGCCCTGGATGTTCTGCGCTTTCAGCCGGAGAACCGGAGATGGAAAGCAGGGAAGCTTCTGGCTGCCTGCCTCCTGGCCGCCGCGCTGGGGCACCTTCTCAGCACCGGGATCGCCGCCAGCGGCTTTTCGGAAATATTCAGCGGCTACACAGATCAGGCCGCCGCGGCCTTTGAAGGGCAGAACCTGCTGCTGCTTACGGCGGCCACGGTGATTCTGGCTCCGCTGGCCGAAGAGATGATCTTCCGGGGCATGACCTACCGGCGGGCCCGAAGCTATCTCGGCCCGGCGGGAGGAGCGCTGATCTCCGCCGCTCTTTTCGGCGTCTACCACGGCAATATGGTGCAGTTTCTGTATGCCTTTGTCATGGGCCTTCTGTTTGCCGCTTTCTGTGAAAAGAGCGGGAGCATTCTGCCGGCAGTCCTGGGGCACGGAGCGGCCAACCTCTGGGCCATAGGCAGCACCCCGGTGATGGAACGGCTCTTTCAGGCAATTCCGCAGGCGGTGCTGTGGGTATCTGCGGCAGAGGCCGTGGTCGGGGTAGTCTGTGCCTGGCTGCTGTTCCGGGGAAAACAGAAAACCGGGGAGGGAGGAAAAAAAGATGGCTGATACAAAGATTGTAATAGCCGGGGCCGCCGTACTGGATGTGCTGGCCTGTCCGGTGGATGCTTCCGTCTTTGAGACAGGATCCCTGCCGGCCGAGACTACTGCCATGACCACAGGCGGGGATGCCATGAACGAGGCATGTGTTCTGGCCTCTCTGGGAGCGGATGTACGTCTGGTCAGCAAGCTGGGCATGGATTTCGCAGGGGATCTAATCCTTGGGCGGTGCAGGCGCTTGGGGATGGATACGGAATATATTCTGCAGACTCCTGAACTGCCCAGCAGCATCAATCTTGTGCTGGTGGACCAGAAGGGAGAGCGCCACTTTGTGACAAGCCCGAAGGGGACGCTGCGGAAGTTTTACCCGGAAGATATTCCGGTGCAGGCATTGGAAAAGGGCGGCATTTTCTGCTTCGCCAGTATTTTTGTGGCCCCGCCCTTTGACAGTGCGGCCCTTGAAAAGTTGTTTTCCGCGGCAAAATCCATGGGCCTGACGGTCTGCGCCGATATGACCAAGAGAAAAAACGGCGAGACTCTGGAAGACATGCGGGGATGCCTTTCTTATGTGGATTACATTTTCCCCAATTATGAGGAGGCAGCCCTGCTCACGGGCCTTACGGCCTGGGATGCCATCGCGGATGCCTTTCTGGACTGCGGCGTCGGCCATGTTGTGATCAAGGCGGGGGCCAGGGGCTGCTTTGCCGCGTCCGGAGAAGAACGCTTCTGGGCGCCTGCCTGTGAGGGGGTGCGCTGTAGGGACACCACAGGAGCCGGGGACACCTTTGTGGCCTGCTTTCTGTACGCCCTCTCCCGGGGCTATGATCTGCGCAGATGCGCCCGGTTCGCCAATGCCGGAGCCTCCCTCTGCGTGGAACGGATTGGAGCGGCGGGAGATGAAATAGAGCTGGAAGCGATTTTAAAAAGGGCGGGACTTTCTGCGGAAGAGCCGGCATAAGTTTTCAGCCGTGAAAAGGATTGCGCTTTTTAAATTTACCGTTATAATAAATTTATACGATGATGTGGGGGCAGACCTTTTGCCCCTGGCATCATGCGATAAATTGCCGAAATGTATCAGACGGTTTTGGCAGACATACCGAATATGAGGGAGGAAAAACGTATGAAGTGTCCAAATTGCGGGGCAGAGCTGGATGAAAATGTAAGATTCTGCACGAAGTGCGGCGCGCCCCAGGAGAGCACAGGCCCGGTGCCGGGAAGCGGAAGGGCGGAAGGGCCGGCAGCCGGCGGCAGAAAGCCGCTGCCCATGCGCCTGATCATCGGCGGATGTGCTGCGGCTGCGGCTGTTATCATTCTCGTGATTGTCCTGCTGACGCAGCCGAAGAAGATTAATCTGGAGGACTACGTGGTGGTGGAATTCGGCGGTTACAATACGGCGGGAACTGCCAGCGTATATGTAAATACGGCGGAGCTTTCCGAAAAGCTGGCGGAGAGCATCGGAGGGAACGCCAACAGTCTGGAAATGGTGACGGCGCTTCCCACCTGTCTCAGCGCGGTGGAGGTATCCCTGGACAGGGACAGCGGGCTGTCCAACGGGGATTCTGTGACGGCGGAGATTACCTATGACAACGAGCTGCTCAAACAGTATAAGATCCGCTATACGGGAGAGTCCGTAACAAAAACCGTGGAGGGACTGGAGGAGCTGACGGAGATCGATCCCTTTGAGGGGCTTGAGGTGTCCTTTACCGGACTTTCCCCGGACGGGCAGCTTGTGTATGAATACACGGGGGATGATACCTACGTATCCGAATCTTCCTTTACCTGTGATCAATCCTCCGGACTCCGGAACGGGGATGTGGTGACCATCTCCATACGAAATTACGATGAAGCGGCGGCGGAGAGCTCCGGATACCGTTTTACCCAGACCTCCCGGCAGTACACGGTGGAGGGCCTGGACGGCTACGTGGAAACCTACAGCGGCCTGACGGAGGAATTCCTTTCCTTCGCGAAACAGGAGAGCCAGGACATTATCAATGCCTATGCCGCCCAGGATTACAGCGATGAGTGCACCCTGGGAGCCATTGAATATGCAGGTTATATTTTCCAGACGCCCAAAGATATGTCCAGCGCGGATCACTACAATATCCTGTACGTGATCTACCGGGGAACGGTTTCCCACAGCGAAAATGACTTTCCGGCCACCAACGTCTATTTCCCGGTCCGCTTCAATGACATTCTGCCCTCCGGCGGAGATTTTACCTACGAGGATGAACCGGAAATTGAAGGCAGTTCAAATCTGTCGGGCGGTGTCTGGGGCTATTACACCTCCGGCTACGCGAATCCTCTGACGGCCTATGAGAACCTGGTGACGGCCAGCGCGGATGTGTACGAGGCGCAGGTGGGGGACGGCTTTGAGAAGTACGAGTCCTACACACCCATCGCTTCTCTGGCGGACATTGCGGAGGGGAACCGCCAGACGCTGGAAAACCGTGCCAGAGATATTATCTCCGCCTATATCGCGGAGGAATATTCGGACAGCTCCCATGCTTCCGAGCTGACCCTGGCCGGATATTATCTGCTGGTGGCAAAATCCCAGGGCCTGGACGATTTCGCCGCCAATAATCGTCTGATCGTTGTGTACAGCGCCACTGTGACCAACGATGAAAATCGGTTTGCACCCACCACCGTGTACTATCCGGTACAGTTTGAAGGACTGGCCAACCTGCCGGGAGATGAATTCATCTACACGGCGGAGGGCGAAGTGGAGGGAAACTTCAGCTTCGAGAACAGTTCTTATTTCAGCAGGGGCTATTCGGATGGCGCCAAGATGTTCAGTGATCTGGTCACCGCCAGCCGGACAGATTACACCTATGAGGTCAGTGACGGACTGAAGGCTTTCGGCGAATAAAAATATGCAGGGATACGGAAAAAATACTTGTATCCCTGCATTTTCTGTGCTATACTTTTAACGCTGTGTAAAAAGCACGCATGCTGATTTCCGGGAGGGTGCCTGGAACCCAGGTTTTCCGGAAGCTGACACATGCGGAAGAATCTAACCAAAAAAAGGAGAAGAAACAAATGAGCGTAATTTCAATGAAGCAGTTACTGGAAGCAGGTGTACACTTCGGTCATCAGACCAGAAGATGGAACCCCAAGATGGCTCCCTACATCTACACCGAGAGAAACGGCATCTATATTATTGACCTGCAGAAATCTGTGGGAATGGTGGATGACGCGTACCGCGCGGTGGCCGATATTGTGGCTGACGGCGGAACCATCCTGTTTGTGGGAACCAAGAAACAGGCACAGGATGCCATCAAGGTTGAGTCCGAGCGCTGCGGAATGTTCTATGTAAATGAGAGATGGCTGGGCGGAATGCTGACCAACTTCAAGACCATCCAGAGCCGTATCGAGAGACTGAAAGAGATCGAGGCCATGGAAGAGGACGGCACCTTCGATGTGCTGCCCAAGAAGGAAGTCATCGCCCTGCGCAAGGAGATGGAGAAGCTGCAGAGAAATCTGGGCGGAATCAAAGAGATGAAGAGACTGCCGGATGCGATCTTTGTTGTAGATCCCAAGAAGGAGAGAATCTGCGTGCAGGAGGCACATGCCCTGGGTATCCCGCTGATCGGCATCTGTGATACCAACTGCGATCCGGAAGAACTGGATTACATCATCCCCGGAAACGATGATGCCATCCGTGCCGTAAAACTGATTGTTTCCAAGATGGCCGACGCTGTCATCGAGGCAAAGCAGGGTGAGGCTGAGGATGCTGCTTACGAGGGAGAGATGGAAGCGGCAGAGGCAGAGACCGAGGTAGAGGAATAATCGTATAACACGGAGGAATCAGAAAATGGCTATTACAGCAGGAATGGTAAAAGAGTTAAGAGAGATGACCGGCGCCGGCATGATGGACTGCAAAAAGGCCCTGACCGCCACGGACGGTGATATGGAAAAGGCTGTTGAGTTCCTGAGAGAAAAGGGACTGGCTACCGCACAGAAAAAGGCCGGAAGAATTGCGGCAGAAGGTATCGTCATGCTGAAGGTAACCGACGATTCCAAAAAGGCTGTTGCGGTTGAGGTAAATGCCGAGACAGATTTCGTTGCCAAAAATGAGAAATTCCAGAATTATGTAGCTCAGGTCTGCGATCAGGCCATGGATACGAAGGCCGCTGATATTGACGCATTTCTGGCAGAGCCCTGGAAGTTTGACGCTTCCAAGACGGTAGCCGAGGAACTGGCCGGCCAGATTTCCGTAATCGGAGAGAATATGAAGATTCGCCGCTTCGTTCAGGTTGAGGAGGCCAACGGATTTGTTGCAGCTTACACCCATATGGGCGGTAAGATCGGCGTTCTGGTGGATGTGGAGACAGATGTAGTAAATGATGCTGTCCGCGAGATGGGCAAGAACGTGGCCATGCAGGCAGCTGCCCTGAAGCCTCTCTACACCAACAGAAGCGAAGTTCCGGCAGATTATATCGAGCATGAGAAGAGCATTCTGATGGCTCAGATTCAGAACGATCCCAAGGAATCCCAGAAACCGGAGAAGGTTATCGAGGGAATGATCACCGGACGTATCAACAAGGAGCTGAAGGAGATCTGCCTGATGGATCAGGTATACGTAAAGGCCGAGGACGGAAAACAGTCTGTAGCCAAGTACGTGGAGCAGGTGGCCAAGGAGAACGGCGCCAAGATCGCCATCAAGAGCTTTATCCGCTGGGAAACAGGTGAGGGCATCGAGAAGCGCCAGGATGACTTTGCGGCTGAGGTGGCAAAGCAGGCCGGAATGTAATTCAAGAAGCAGCAAAACAGATGGGAATGTAAATTCCGAAAATAAAAGGTGCATGAAGCCCTTGAAAATCCCGCAAAACGGGCATTTTCAAGGGCTTTTTCTGTACACTGTTTTATTTGAGGCTTACTGTAAGCTCATTTTCTGCCAAGATAATATCGCGGCCTGCCCTGTGTTTTTTTGCCGTATTCGATGGCCTCCGCGGGACATCCGGCGATGCAGGCCATACAGTGCGTACAATTTTTTTCCCAGACAGGCTGTCCGTTTTTGAGGTGTACGTTATTCAGGGGACAGCGCGCTTCACACTTTCCGCAGCCGGTGCATTTTTCCGTTGCAGTGAACCCTTTGGCGCTGATCATAATTGACTGGAAGCCAAGAGAAGAGAAGTTTTTCTCTTCCCACAGCTTGATTTTATGGGGGCGTAGCTGCCCTTTTTAAGCCTTTCATTGATTGAAATGACGTCATCCCCGGAAATCTCCGCAATTTTCCGCGCAACGTACCGGCTGTTGCCGGTACCGCTGAAATATAAAATCATGTTGTTTCCCTCCTGCAATCGGTTCTTTTTGAATTACCCCGCGAATATAGCACAGGAAGAACAACTCACGGTAAACTATAGCGGCAGGGTGACTGAAAATGTCGCTCCCTGCTGCGGCAGGCTCCGGCAGCAACGCAGGCGCGGCAAATTTTTCGGAACTGATGACAGGCACGGACGGAACGGGTATCAGCCAGGTTATTACGGACAGTTATGATGTTCTGTACGGCTCCTGGCCGGAGGCTTATAATGAAGTGGTTCTTGTGCTGAACGAGGACAATGGCATTTCCGCAGAGACTCTTTGCCAGCTTGGATTCATTACGGAAGAGCAGTATGAGAATGCGGCTGAAAGAATCGAAAATGGCGGGGGGGCCGGGGCGATCAGCTTTGATTATGAGGAAATCAGCGGCCATACCTTCTATCTGGTACCTGCCTGTGACTACTATATGGAAAATGAAAATGGAACATTTACCTATATGGAAGACAGCACCCTTTACGAAGAAAAGCTGCTGGAAAATGCGGTGGAACTGAAGATCACCGGGATTATCCGGCCGAAAGAAGATGCCCGGAATGCCGCCATATCCACAGCGGTGGCTTATACGCCGCAATTAACGGATTATATTATTTCACACACGGATGAAAGTCCCGTCATCAGGGCGCAGGAGGCGGACAGCAGCAGGAATGTGCTCACAGGCATGGCCTTTGAGACATCCGATGACGCGGCGAAAGCAAAGGACGCAAAAGAATATCTGAGTTCTCTCAGTATTTCAGAGAAAGCCTCGTTCTATCAGCTGATGGTGTATTATACTTCGGAGAATACGGAGGCCGGCGCATCCTCCGGCGGGCAGACCGGGATGGCAGCCAAAAAAGATCCGGTTATCGCCCTTAGAACGGAAGGATAAAGCAGCAGAGATTCAGAAGGCCATGGACTGCACAGGACTGACAGAAAAACAGACCGGAGATGACAGACATACATGCCGCCGCCTCCTATAATAGAATCAACAGTGATTGCTTAAAGAATCACGGTTTGTTATAATTATTAAAATAATTATCCTTACATGTATGAAAGGAGGGCCAGTGAATGATTATTCATGTAAATATTCACGCGGCGAAAGAGGGGGACGGAACGAAGGAAAGACCATACAAGCACATCCAGGATGCGGCCAGGGCGGCGCTTCCGGGAGATACGGTGCGGGTGGCCCCCGGCGTTTACCGGGAATCTGTGGATCCCGTGCATGGGGGAGAAGAGAACGCAAGGATCACCTATGAGAGTGAGCAGCCCCTGGGAGCCGTGATCACCGGCGCCGAGGAAGCCAGGGGCTGGGAGAAATATCAGGGGAATGTATGGGTGCTGCGGGTAGACAACGGAATATTCGGCAGCTACAATCCCTATACCACCATGGTGGGCGGCGACTGGTATTTTGCCCCGGTGGTCCGCCATACGGGCGCCGTATATTTAAATGACCGCCAGCTATATGAGACGGAAACCCTGGAGGAATGCATAAAGGGAGAAGTTTATCCCTGTTCCTGGGAGAGGGAGTATTCCGTTTACAAGTGGTATACCGAGCAGGAAGGAGATCAGACGGTGATCTATGCCAACTTCCAGGGGAAGGATCCCAACCGGGAGCGGGTGGAGATCCATGTGCGCCGCAACTGCTTTATGCCCTCCAGAACGGGGGTGAATTATATTACCCTGAGAGGCTTTGATGTGAATAAGGCGGCCACCACCTGGGCGCCGCCGGCCGCCTATCAGGACGGCATGATCGGGCCCCACTGGTCAAAGGGCTGGATCATCGAGGACTGTGAGATCAGCAACAGCAAATGCTGCGGCATCTCTCTGGGCAAATACTATGATCCCGAAAATGATCATTATTTTACAAGAAAGCATGTAAAGAGCCCTACGCAGATGGAGAGGGACGCGGTGTGCAGAGGCCAGTATCACGGGTGGCTGAAGGAAAACATCGGAAGCCACATCGTAAGGCGCTGCCATATTCACCACTGTGAGCAGACGGGGATCGTGGGAAGGATGGGATGCGTGTTCAGCCTGATTGAAGACAACCATATCCATCACATCAATAATATGCAGCAGCTGGGGGGAGCGGAGATTGCCGGGATCAAGCTGCACGCGGCCATTGATGTCACCATGCGCAGAAACCATATTCACCATTCCACCATGGGAATCTGGTGTGACTGGCAGGCCCAGGGAACCCGGATCAGCCAGAACCTGTTCCATGATAACCACGCCCCGGCGGAGGATATCCCCATGGCCGAGGGAGCCATGTCGAGCCAGGATGTGTTCGTGGAGGTGAGCCACGGGCCCACGCTGATCGACAATAATATCATGCTTTCCAGGGCATCTGTCCGCATCGCGGCGGAGGGAGTGGCCGTTGTCCATAACCTGATGCTGGGAGCCTTTACGGCCATCGGCGGAGGAACGGATATGGTGGTCAACGGTGTCAACCAGCCCCGCTACACGCCCTACCACATCCCCCACCGGACAGAGGTGGCCGGCTTCATGACGATCCTGCACGGAGACGACAGGATCTACAATAATATTTTCATTCAGAATTGGCCGGTGAAAGAGACGGAGATCAAGGAAGACATGGGCTTTATGATGGCGGATAACCAGGTGGCCGGCACGGATGTTTTTGATGAATACCCCACCTATGAGGAGTGGATCGCCCAGTTTGAACTGGACAGGCCCGCGGATATGATGAAGCTGCAGGAGTATCATTATACCCATCTCCCCGTGTGGGTGAATGGAAATGCCTATTTTAACGGTGCAAAGCCCTGCAGAAAGGAAAAATCTTTTTACCGGGCAGAGGAGAGTGAGGAGGCATTCGCGGAGCTGGAGGAAGAAAATGGAGCATTCTATCTGAAAACGAATGTATACGAGTATCTGAAGGAATTCCGGGACGGAATCATCACCAGCCAGGTGCTGGGAAAGGCCTTTGAGCCGGAACAGCGGTTTGAAAACCCGGACGGCACGGAAATTACCCTGGACACCGATTACGCGGGAGACCACCGGGGCCTGAAGACAATCCCCGGACCCTTTGCTTCCGGGGCGGCATCCCTGCAGGTATGGTGACTAAAGAATGAAAAAGAAAAAATGGCCTCTGTTCCTCTTTTTTGCCATTCTGGCCGCAGGAATCCTGGGAAGCGTAATGATCCTGCGGCAGCCCCGGAGCCGGCAGGTGGAAATCCTCCGGGACGGAGAGATCCTGTACAGCATAGATCTGGACCTGGCAGAAGATCAGATCCTGGTGATTGAATACGGGGGAAGCAGCAACACGGTGGAGATCCGGGATCACCGGATTCATATGAAGGAAGCCGAATGTCCGGATCAGACCTGTGTGGAGATGGGATGGCTGGAGTCCGGCATGCCCATCGTCTGCCTCCCCAACCACCTGATCATCCGTTTCGCGGAGCAGGACGGCGGGGTGGACAGTGTTGTGGGATAAACGGCGGGAGGTGGAGACTTGAAAACAAAAAGGCTGACGGAGCTGGGCCTCCTGACGGCACTGGCGCTGATACTCTTTATCATTGAGATCCGGCTCCCGAATCTGGTGCCGGTGCCGGGGGTGAAGCTGGGACTGGCCAATATCATAACGGTATTTGCGGTCTATCATTATAAGGCTTCCGAGACGGCAATGATCGTGGTGTGCAGGGTGATTCTGGGAGCCTTTTTCGGCGGCAGCCTGATGACCCTTCTGTACAGCATGGCGGGAGCCCTTCTCTGTCTGGCGGGCATGCTGTTCTTGAAGAGGGTAATCCCGGAGAGCCAGATCTGGCTCTGCAGCGTCTTCGGGGCGGTGCTGCACAATATCGGACAGATTGCTGTGGCCTGTCTGGTGCTTGGCGCCGGAATGCTGGCCTATCTGCCCTTCCTGCTGGTGGCGGGCTGTATCGCCGGCGCCTTTACCGGAGGCTGCGCCCAGCTGATTCTTCTTCGGGAAAGCAGAAAGAGGAAAAAGAGGGACGCTTAATTATCCAGTATGCAGGAAAATACGCCGCTGTAATATACATAATATTTTCTGTGGGAGAACCGGAATGGTTCTCCTGCTTTTATGCATAATTTAAGAAAATTTCATAAATTTTTTAGGTAAAAAATCAAAATTCACAAAATGAAAAAGATTGATTTCAATGCTATTGACATTAAAAAAAATACTTAATATAATATGTAGGATACGACAGAAAAAGTGTAGGATGCGACAATTGGGCAAGGAGGTGAAACAATGGAGAGGCAGAGCATAGGATCGCTGATTAAAATCCTCAGCGAAACTATGGGACAGCGAGTGAACCGTGACTGCAGAGGCTATAACCTGACCATGCAGCAGATGAAGATCCTGCATTTCCTGAAGGGAAGAGAGGGCAGGCAGGAGACGAGCCAGAAAGATATTCAGGATCACATGCGGATCGCTCATTCTACGGTTGTCAGTATTCTGCGTCTCATGGAAAGTAAGGGTTTCATCAAAATTTCGGTCAGCGAGAGGGATAAGCGCATGAAGATCGTCACGCTGACCGGTCAGGAGGAGAGCTTTGTGCAGGAAGTCATACGGGGCGGCAAGGCCATGGAGAGACGGCTGGTCCGGGGCTTCAGCGAGGAGGAGCAGAAGACTCTCCGGGATTATCTGCGGCGAATGTATGAGAACGTCACTGCGGAAGAATAGAATTGCAAAAATTTCATGCGCAGGAAATGCAGTAAAAAAACATAGAGAGGGAGAATTGTATGAATAGGCTGCTGTTTAAATCAATACGTGAATATAAAAAGCAAACAATACTGGCACCTCTGTTCGTCATTCTTGAGGTTCTGATGGAAGTAATTATTCCCTTCCAGATGTCTTATATCATTGATATCGGAATTCAGGGACAGGATCTCGGCTATGTGATCAGAATGGGTATCCTGATGGCGATTGTAGCCATGCTTGCTTTGTTTTTCGGCGCGATGGCCGGAAAATTTGCGGCGCAGGCGGGAGCAGGTTATGCGAAGAATCTGCGCCACGATATTTTTTATAAAGTACAGAACTTTTCTTTTAAGAATATTGACCATTTTTCCACATCCGGCCTGGTAACCAGGCTGACCACGGATATCACCAACGTGCAGATGGCTTATATGATGACCATCCGTATGCTGGCCAGAGCTCCGATCATGATTATTCTCTCCTGGATCATGACCATGACCATCAATGTAAAGGTTGCTCTGATTTTCCTGGTGGCGGTTCCGATTCTGGGATTCGCGCTGATTTTTATCGCAAAGACCGCTCACAAGTATTTTGACCAGGTTTTTGACGAGTATGACGTGCTGAACAATACCGTGCAGGAGAACGTAAACGCGGCGAGAGTCGTAAAAGCCTACGTGAGAGAGGACCATGAGATTGAGAAGTTCCACGGAATTTCCGGCATCGTATTCAGACTCTTTACCAAGGCAGAGAAAATTGTAGCTTTCAACAATCCGGTAATGATGCTGGTTATGTATTCCGTAATCATCCTCATTGTTCTGATGGGCGGACGTGATATCGTCTTCGGCACTATGGAGGCCGGAGAGCTGACCAGCGTGCTGGTGTACGCGCTGCAGATTCTGTCTTCTCTGATGATCGTATCCTTTGTGTTCGTTCTGAATATGATCGCGGGCGCCTCCACTGACCGTATTGTGGAAGTGATGAAAGAGGTTCCGGATCTTCAGAATAAGGAAGACGGAATCAAAGAGGTTCCCAACGGAGATATTGATTTTGAAAACGTGGACTTCAGCTATGACGGAAAGCGCATCAAACCGGCACTGAAGAATGTAAATCTTCATATTAAATCCGGACAGATGATCGGAATCTTCGGCGGAACGGGAAGCTCCAAGAGCTCTCTGGTCCAGCTGATCCCGAGACTGTACGATGTAACGTCCGGAGCGGTAAAGGTGGGCGGAATCGATGTGCGGGACTATGACATGGAAGCCCTGAGAGATCAGGTATCCGTGGTTCTGCAGAAGAATGTGCTTTTTACCGGAAGCATATACGACAATGTGCGCTGGGGCGATGAGAACGCCAGCGATGAAGAAGTGGAGAGAGTCTGCAGGCTGGCGCAGGCCGATGGATTTGTCAAGGAATTCCCGGACGGATATAATACGATGATCGTTCAGGGAGGAAACAACGTATCCGGCGGTCAGAGACAGCGACTGTGTATTGCCAGGGCGCTGCTGAAGAAACCCAAGATTTTGATCCTTGACGATTCTACCAGCGCTGTGGATACGAAGACAGACGCTCTGATCCGGAAGGCATTCCGCGAGGAGATTCCGGATACCACAAAGATTATTATTTCCCAGAGAGTTTCTTCCATTGAGGATGCCGATCAGATTATTGTCATCGACAACGGCGAGATCAACGGCGTGGGCACTTCGGAAGAGCTTCTCAAGACCAACCAGATTTACCGTGAGGTTTATGAATCCCAGGTGAAAGGGAGGGAAGAGTAATGGAAAAGAAGCAGTCAAGAGTTACTAAAAATACATTGAAGACAGCTGGCCGGCTTCTGAAATACGTAACGGGAACGTACAAGGCAGAATTTGTTGTGGTGTTTGTGTGTATTCTGCTCTGCGCCGTTGCCAATATTGCCGTGTCCTTCTCCATGCAGATCATGCTGGATGATTATATTCTTCCGTTGGCGGATCAGGCGGATCCGCAGTTCGCGGGCTTTTACAGGGCGCTGATTGTTCTGGGGGCAATTTTCCTCGTCGGCGTTATTTCATCCTTTATCTACAGCCGCCTGATGGTCCGGATCGGACAGGGCGTCCTGAAGAGAGTCAGGGATGAGATGTTTGAACATATGCAGACCCTGCCCATCCGCTATTTTGACCAGAATACGAACGGATCCATCATGAGCCTTTATACGAATGATACGGATACCTTAAGGCAGATGATCAACCAGTCAATTCCGCAGGTGCTGATGTCAGCATTCTCGATTATTGTAACTTTTATTTCCATGCTGGTTTTAAGCCCGCTCCTTACCATTTTGGCCGTGATCATGATCTTTATTCTCTACCTGGTAGCCAAGAAGCTGGGCGGAGGCAGCGGAAAATATTTCGTCCGCCAGCAGATGGATCTGGCAGCGATCACCGGGTTTTCTGAGGAGAGAATGAATGGACAGAAGGTAGTTAAGGTATTTAACCACGAGGTGCAGTCAGAGATAGAATTTGATCAGCTCAATGAAAAACTGTATGAGAGCTCCGCTACGGCGCATACCTATGCCAGTGTGATGGGCCCCATCATCGGCAACCTGGGCAATCTGCAGTTTGTGCTGACGGCTGTGCTGGGAGGAATTCTGATGCTGAACAACGTCGGCGGCCTTACCATCGGTACCATCGTAGCCTATCTTCAGTTTACCAAGAGCTTTACCCAGCCCTTTATGCAGGTGGCGCAGCAGTTTAACTCCATCATTATGGCCCTGGCCGGTGCCGAGCGTATCTTCAATATGATGGATGAGGAGCCGGAAGTTGATGACGGGTATGTGAAGCTGGTCAACGCGAAAAAGGATGAGAACGGAAATATTACCGAATGTCCGGAGCGCACGGGCCTTTGGGCCTGGAAGCATCCGCATCAGGCCGACGGAACAGTTACCTATACGGAGCTGCAGGGTGATGTCCGTTTCTATGACATGTCCTTTGGATATACGCCGGATAAGATGGTTCTGCACGATCTGACTCTGTACGCGAAGCCGGGACAGAAGCTGGCTTTCGTAGGCTCCACCGGTGCCGGCAAGACGACGATCACAAACCTGATCAACCGTTTCTACGATGTGCAGGATGGAAAGATCCGTTACGATGATATTAATATCAACAAGATCAAAAAGGCGGATCTGAGGCGTTCTCTGGGTATTGTGCTTCAGGATACGCATCTGTTTACCGGCACAGTTAAGGAGAACATCCGGTATGGAAAACTGGATGCCACGGATGAGCAGGTATACGCGGCTGCAAAACTGGCTTATGCGGATCAGTTTATTCAGAGACTGCCCCAGGGGTATGATACTCTGCTTACCGGAGACGGCGAGCAGCTCTCCCAGGGACAGAGACAGCTTCTGGCCATTGCCCGGGCTGCCATCGCGGACCCGCCGGTGCTGATTCTGGATGAGGCAACCTCCAGCATTGATACCCGTACGGAGGCCATCGTGCAGAAAGGCATGGATAACCTGATGAAGGGCAGAACAGTATTCGTGATCGCCCACAGGCTTTCCACCATCCGCAACAGTGACGCGATCATCGTTCTGGATCACGGAAGGATTATCGAGCGCGGAACCCACGAAGATCTGATTAAACAGCACGGTACGTATTACCAGCTGTATACAGGAAAACTGGAACTGTCCTGATGTGTTTTTAAGAACAGGAAAAAGCGCCCCGCCGGGTCTGCGAAAGCAGAACCTCTGCGGGGCGTTCTTTTCTTTCCGGGAAAAAACTGCTGATCAGGCAGCTTTGATGTTTACCCGCCCGGGCCTGGAAAGCGCCACCGGCATCTGAAACAGTTCCAGAGCCGCGCAGAACTTATCGGCGCAGGAGATTACCCAGGCTTCCCTGGAATTGGGGACAGGACCCAGAGGAAACATATGGGAGAGGATTGCTGCGCGTTCCTTCTCACTGATCTGGAAATGGGCCGTGCTGTTGTAAGCGGCGACCTTGGGATGATAGAAGGCCTGGGGCTCCCTGGTGGGCTTGGGATCCTTAAAATCATAAAGGAAAAAATCATGCAGCAGCCCTGCCCGGGCGGCGCATCTGGCGTCCAGGCGGAATTTTTTCGCCAGGCGCCAGGAAATGTACGAGACATTCAGGCTGTGGAGCAACCGGGTAGTATTGTAATGCTGCCGGTAGAAAACCAGCTTTTGAAATTCCCGGTTTCTCAGAATCTCATCCACGCATTCCAGAAACTCTGCGTCGATATCCTCCGAAATTGTTATGTCCATCGGCAATCACTTCTTTCTCTTATTTGATACTATTATTATGCGGATAATTCGGCGAAAAGTCAATAAATATGCGACAAAAGAGATATAAAACAATCAATAACTGTTAAAATCAGGGCCTATTGCAAAATGCAGCCGGCCGGAGGTATAATGGAACGGCGGAGAAACGTAAATACAGACAGGAGGATTTCATAAAATGGCAAAAGAAATAATCAGCACAGAGAAAGCGCCTGCAGCCATCGGGCCTTACGTGCAGGCGGTAAAAAGCGGCGGGTTTTTATTTATTTCCGGTCAGCTTGGCTTCGATATGGCGGACGGCAGCATTCCGGAGGCTGTGGAGGACCAGGCGGCCAATTCTCTGAAAAATCTGGAGACGATTATGAAGGAAGCCGGAACGGATAAATCCAGGGTGGTGAAAACCACAATTTTCCTGACGGATATGGGAGATTTCGGAAAGGTCAATGAAGTGTACGGGGCTTTTTTTGAGGGGATCTATCCTGCACGATCCTGCGTGGCTGTGCGGGAGCTGCCCAAAGGGGCCCGGGTGGAAATTGAATGTATGGCTGAGGTGTAAGAGAAAATGCCGGATTCCGGAGCGCATGATAAGCGTCCGGAACCCGGCATTATGAATGAAACAGGATCAGTTCACAGATAAAGACGGCTGCGCAGGCACCGCAGGCTACCTGAAAAAGGCTTCTGCGCAGATAGGCAAGCACCACGGCAGCCGCCAGTCCCAGGGCGCCGGCCAGCATCGACTGGGTAGCGGTGAGAATGGCCGGAAAGGTCATAACCGCCAGCGTTACGTAGGGAACGTAGTACAGGAAGGAGCGGATGGTCACATTCTTAATCTCCTTCCGGATAAGGGTCAGGGGCAGGGCACGGATGCCATAAGTGACGGCAGCCATCACCAGTATGTAAATCCAGGCATTATGTTCCATCCGATTTCTCCTCCTCATCTGCATTTTCTTTTAAGGGAAACAGCAGGGCGGCCGCTCCGGCAAGGATCAGGGTCAGCAGAATGATCCGCAGGCCGGAAGAGATATTCTGAACCACCGGCAGACAGGCCATCAGGGTACTTGCCGCCATGGAAACACAGATCAGTCCTGTGATGACCCTGCTTTCCCTGCAGGGCGGAATGATGACGGCGATGAACATGGCGTAGAGAGCCACGCTGAGAGCGCTCAGTATCCGTCCGGGAAGAACGCTCCCTGAGACGACGCCCACGAGAGTTCCCAGCGTCCAGCCCGGCACAGCCACGCTCATGATGCCGTAGGAATAAAAGGGACTTAAGCGGCCCTGGACGCCCGCAGAGACGCCGAAGATCTCATCGGTCACGCCAAAAGCGGTCAAAAGCCGGTGGGCCATGCCGGCCTGGGGATCAATTTTCTGTGACAGAGAACAGGACATCAGGCAGTACCGGAGATTGATGATCAGCTGTGTAAGAGCCATCTCCCCGTAGGAGGCCCCGGCGGATATAAGTCCAAGGGCCGCAAATTCACCGGCAGATGTCAGGTTGGTGAGAGACATGGCCGCAGCCTGAGGGGCCGTCAGACCGATGCCCTTTGCCGCAATTCCCAGGGTGAACGCAACGGCAAAATAGCCGAGACCGATGGGGACTCCGTCTTTCATGCCCTGTGAAAACCATTTCTTCTTCTGCTTCATGATTTCCTCCGAAAGCAGAAAGCACTGCCGTACTTTCTGCAATAAAAAATTCTCCGCAGCGCAGCAGGCTGCAGAGAATATTCTGTCATATCAAAAAAATAAAGTCAAGATAAAACAAAAGGTTTTCCGGAATTCCTCCGGGAAGCAGTGTGCCTGCGGCGCCAGATGACGGTGAGCAGAGTTTCAACGGCTCCGACCACGGTCAGAATTCCGCTTAAAAGGATCAGAAGCAGCGTGCAGGCCAGGGAAGCAACGGCGGCTAATATTCTCATGGATGGATTCCTCCTATCTGTAGTTGATAGAAATACTATATCACAGGAATCTTAGGAGCAGATGCGGTTTTTCTGAATTTTATCTTAATTTTCAGATGGATAAAAGGATCTTTACAGGGGAAAAAACAGTTTACAATTCATTCGGCTTATGGTATAGTAAAGCAGTATGAAATCAGCCCTGATTCAGGAGCAGGAGACTCCGACCACTTCTTAATCAGAGGCGATTACCAGAATTTAAGGAGGACGACAGAAATGATCGCAAAAGAAAAGAAACAGGCAATCATGAAAGAGTATGCCAGAACTGAGGGAGACACCGGATCACCGGAGGTACAGGTAGCAGTTCTGACAGCGAGAATTCAGGAGCTTACCGAGCATCTGAAGACGAATCATAAGGATCACCATTCCAGAAGAGGACTTCTGAAGATGGTAGGACGCAGAAGAGGCCTTCTGGATTACCTGAAGAAGACAGATATTGAAAGGTACCGTGCTTTAATTGAAAAATTAGGCATCCGTAAGTAAGTATCAGGGATGGGTTACAGGGCGGATTATATTCCGCCCTGTTTCCTTATGAGAAATTTCGCCGGTCCGGACTGGATCCGGGACTACTGAAAAGCACATCCGTTGGAATGGTGTGTTTTTCAGTTGTTTCGGGCACCGGAGCCGGGGAGAATAATAAAAGATAAAGGAGAAGAAGAATGGAAGACAACAAGACATTTTCCACACCGCTGGTGAATGAGTACAAGACATATTCCATGGATCTGGCCGGCAGAAAGCTGTCCGTGGATATCGGAAGAGTCGGCAAGCAGGCCAATGGCTGCGCGTTTATGCATTACGGGGATACGACGCTTTTGTGTACGGCAACTGCCTCCGATAAGCCCAGGGAAGGCATTGATTTCTTCCCGCTGTCTGTGGAGTATGAAGAGAAAATGTATGCAGTGGGAAAGATTCCCGGCGGCTTCAATAAAAGAGAAGGAAAGGCCAGTGAGCACGCCACGCTGACCTCCCGGGTAATTGACCGGCCCATGCGCCCGCTGTTTCCCAAGGATTACAGAAATGATGTGACGCTGAACAATATGGTCATGTCTGTGGATCCGGAGTGCAATCCGGAGGTAGTGGCCATGCTGGGCTCCGCCATCGCCACCTGTATTTCGGATATTCCCTTTGATGGTCCCTGCGCGGCCACCCAGATCGGCATGATTGACGGGGAGCTGATTGTAAATCCCACGCTGGCCCAGAATGCTGTTTCTGATCTGAAGCTTACGGTTGCCTCCACCCGTGACAAAGTGATCATGATTGAGGCCGGTGCCAATGAAGTGCCGGAGGATAAAATGATCGAGGCGATTTACAAGGCGCACGAGGTGAACGGGGAGATCATCCGGTTCATTGATAAAATTGTGGAAGAGTGCGGAAAACCGAAGCATGCCTATGAGAGCTGTGCGGTTCCGGAAGAGCTCTTCGCGGCTATCCGGGAGATCGTTCCGCCGGCCGAGATGGAAGAGGCGGTTTTCACAGACGAGAAGCAGGTAAGGGAGGAGAATATCCGCCAGATTACGGAGAAGCTGGAGGAGGCTTTTGCCGAGAAGGAAGACTGGCTGGCCGTGCTTTCCGAAGCTGTTTACCAGTATCAGAAGAAGACGGTCCGCAAGATGATCCTCAAGGACCACAAGCGTCCCGACGGCCGTGCCATCCGTCAGATCCGTCCCCTGGCCGCAGAAGTGGATATCATTCCGCGGGTACACGGATCGGCCATGTTTACCAGAGGGCAGACCCAGATCTGCGATGTGGTGACGCTGGCTCCGCTGTCTGAATCCCAGAGACTGGACGGTCTGGATGAAAATGAGACCAGCAAGCGCTACATGCATCATTATAACTTCCCATCCTATTCTGTCGGGGAGACAAAGCCATCCAGAGGTCCGGGACGCCGGGAGATCGGACACGGCGCTCTGGCTGAGCGGGCGCTGATCCCTGTGCTGCCCACGGAGGCGGAATTCCCCTATGCGATCCGCGCCGTATCCGAGACCTTTGAGTCCAACGGCTCCACTTCTCAGGCGTCCGTCTGTGCTTCCTGCATGGCGCTGATGGCGGCGGGCGTGCCGATTAAAAAACCGGTGGCAGGCATCTCCTGCGGTCTGGTAACGGGCGACACCGATGATGACTACCTGGTGCTGACGGATATTCAGGGGCTGGAGGATTTCTTCGGCGATATGGACTTTAAGGTGGCGGGTACCCATGAGGGAATTACTGCTATCCAGATGGATATAAAGATCCACGGTCTGACCAGACCCATTGTGGAGGAAGCCATTGCCAGGTGCAAGGATGCCAGAGAGTATATTCTGACAGAGGTTATGGAGAAGACTATTGCGCAGCCCCGCCCCACAGTGAACGAGTACGCGCCCAAGATCATCCAGATCCAGATTGATCCGGAGAAGATCGGCGATGTGGTGGGACAGAGAGGAAAGACCATCAACGCTATCATCGACGAGACGGGAGTCAAGATTGATATTGAGGATGACGGTTCCGTATCCATCTGCGGTACAGACCAGAAGATGATGGACAAGGCGGTGGACTATATCCGGATTATTACCACAGATTTTGAGGCGGGACAGATTTTCACGGGAAAGGTTGTGAGCATCAAAGAGTTTGGAGCTTTCCTGGAATTTGCTCCCGGCAAGGAAGGACTGGTTCATATCTCCAAGATCGCCAAGGAGCGCATTAACCGGGTGGAGGATGTTCTGACTCTGGGAGATAAAGTGAAGGTTGTCTGCCTGGGCAAGGATAAGCTGGGCAGGATTAGCTTCAGCATGAAGGATGTTCCGGCTGATCAGAAATAAGGAAAAAGATACGGGCAGAGGCCGGCAGGCTTCTGCCCGTTTTAACCACAGAATCTGCAGAAAAGGAGATCTGCTGTGAGGTATCATGATATTACAAAGGACGATATGAAAAATGGCGACGGCCTCCGGGTAGTGCTGTGGGTGGCGGGCTGCTCCCACCACTGTCCGGGCTGCCAGAACCCGGTGACCTGGGATCCGGAGGACGGGCTTCCCTTTGACCGGGCTGCGGAGGAGGAGATCTTCGGGCAGCTGGAGCAGGAGTATATTTCGGGGCTCACTCTGTCCGGTGGCGATCCGCTGTACGAGGGCAACCGGGAGGCGGTGACGGAGCTGGTCCGGAAGGTGAAAAGCCGGTATCCTAAAAAAACCATCTGGCTGTACACCGGCTACCGCTGGGAGGAAATCCGGGATCTGGAAGTGATCCGCGACATCGATGTGGTAGTGGACGGCCGCTATATCCAGGAGGAGCGGGACATTACGCTGGAGTGGAGGGGAAGCGCCAATCAGCGGGTCATCGATGTCCCGAAGACCCGTGAGCTGGGACAGATTGTTCTGCTTGTATAAAGAGAAAGGAAGGAATTTTCATGGAGAAGATAAGAATTCAGTATCTGAATGATAAAGTTGAGAGACTCCGCTATATTGACGGCAAATCTGACTGGATCGACCTGCGGGCCGCGGAGGAGGTGGAGCTGAAAAAGGGTGATTTTGCCATGATCCACCTGGGGGTGGCCATGAAACTGCCGGAGGGGTATGAGGCTCACATTGTGCCCCGCAGCAGCACCTTTAAGAACTTTGGCATCATTCAGACAAACCACATGGGAATTATTGATGAAAGCTACTGCGGGCCGGAGGACTGGTGGAGGATGCCGGTCTACGCGCTCCGGGATACGGTGATCCGCGTCAATGACAGAATCTGCCAGTTCCGTCTGATGCGCCATCAGCCGGAGATTGCATTTCAGGAAGAGAAGCTTGCCGGAGAAAACAGGGGCGGCTTTGGGAGTACAGGAAAAAACTAAAAAGGATCTGAGGGGAAATAGAGAGTTTTAATCAGAGGACTATCGGTGTATTGTATTTACAGGGCGGAAAATTCCGCCCTGCATTTATAAGCTGATTTATCTGCTGCAGGGATTTTTTGTGCCCTGAAAAAAGAAAGAGACAGTCCGGCAGAGAATTCAGCTCCTAAAAAAGTCCGAATTCTCCGGGATTGTCTCTTCTCCGTGTGTCAGGGGTCAAATCCGCTATGAACCGATGACCCTATTTTCGGAGATCAGCCCTCCTCATCCAGTTCGCCCGACTGTGCCAGCTTGTTGAAGGCATCGGCGGCCGTCTGGTATTCCTCGTCCGTTTCAATATTGTCCAGATTGGGGTTGTTGTGCTCGTCCTCATAGAAGCGGTACAGATAAACCTCGCCGGACTGGTTCTCACCGTTCTCATCCAGGGGAAGCAGGGCGATGTACTGCCTGTCCCCGGCCGGGAAAATATTAATGACCGCGCAGGTCACATCTGTATCGTCATCCAGGGTCAGGGTAACGGTGGGCTGGCTCAGATCCACGTTCCCGCCGCAGTCGCTTCCGCAGGAGCTGCAGTCGCCGCTGCAGTCAGCGCTCGCATTGAATTCTTCACTCATACGTTTATCCTTTCCACGCCTGCAGCCTTCAGGCTTTCGGCATCTTCGGCCCGGGGCCGGAAAATTTACATGATTATTCTATCAAAAGCTGAGAAAAAAAGCAATGGATAAAGAAAAAGCGTTGGAAAATAGGGAAATAGGGTGTATAATAAAAAAAGTTTTTATATGCCTGTGGAAAGGAGCAGAATTATTATGGAAAAAAAGAACATTGACTGGGGCAGCCTGGGGTTTGACTATATGCAGACCGATAAGAGGTATGTATCGAATTATAAAAACGGGGCCTGGGATGCGGGCTGCCTGACCTCCGACGCGAATGTAGTTATCACGGAGTGCGCCGGCGTGCTGCAGTATTCCCAGTCCTGCTTTGAGGGGCTGAAAGCATACACCACAGAGGACGGCCGGATCGTGACTTTCCGCCCGGATCTGAACGCCGAGCGCATGGAGGATTCCGCCAGACGGCTGGAGATGCCCGTATTTCCCAAGGAGCGCTTCCTGGAGGCAGTGGATCAGGTAGTGTCTGCCAATGCCGCCTATGTGCCGCCCTACGGTTCCGGGGCTACCCTGTATCTGCGCCCCTACATGTTCGGCAGCGATGCGGTGATTGGCGTAAAGCCCTCCCATGAATATCAGTTCCGGCTGTTTGCCACGCCGGTGGGCCCGTACTTCAAGGGCGGAGCAAAACCCATTACCATCCGTGTCTGTGACTATGACCGGGCGGCGCCCCACGGAACCGGACATATCAAGGCAGGACTCAACTATGCCATGAGCCTGTACGCCATCATGGAGGCCCACAGAGAAGGGTACGATGAAAATATGTATCTGGATGCGGCCACCCGGACCAAGGTGGAGGAGACCGGCGGCGCAAACTTTATCTTTGTGACCCGGGATCAGAAGGTAGTCACCCCGAAATCCAACAGTATCCTTCCCTCCATCACCCGCCGATCTTTGATGGATGTGGCCAGAAATTATCTCGGACTGGAGGCAGAGGAGAGGGAAGTGTACTTCGATGAAGTGAAAGACTTTGCGGAGTGCGGTCTCTGCGGCACCGCGGCTGTCATTTCTCCGGTAGGAAAAATTGTTGACCATGGAAAAGAAATCTGCTTCCCCAGCGGCATGGAGAAGATGGGACCGGTGACCCAGAAGCTCTATGATACCCTGACGGGCATCCAGATGGGCCGGATTAAGGCGCCGGAGGGATGGATCCGGGAAATTAAGTGACTGAACCGTAAATCATAAAGGGAAAGGCGGAATAATCTTGAAGAAAAGGGATTATTTCCGCCTTTTCTGACGCGGGAGAGAATTTGACAGGAGGACTTTATGGATCAGAGCAGAATGCCTCTGCTGGAGGCAGTGGAAAGATTTGCGGGACAGAAGCCTGCTTATTTCAGGATTCCGGCACACCGGTTTTCCAGAGGGGTTAACCCCGGATTTCTGGAGGCTGCCGGGGAAAAGATGTTTTCCTGCGACCTGACAGAGGCGGAGGGCCTGGACGACCTGCACCATCCGGCGGGGGCAATTCTGGAGGCAGAGCAGCTGGCCGCAGAGCTGTACGGTTCCCGGCGCTGCTGGTTTCTGGTAAACGGCACCACCTGCGGGAACGAGGCCATGATTCTGTCAGCCGTGGGGCCGGGGGAGAAGATTATGGTTCCCAGAAATGCTCATAAATCAGCTATGATGGGGCTGATCTTAAGCGGGGCCATTCCGGTGTGGATCATGCCGGAATACTGCGGGGAATGGGGCGCTTTCGGGGGGATCCGCCCGGAGACGGTGGAGGAAGGCTTCCGCCGGGAGCCGGACTGCCGCGCAGTATTTCTCGTCAGCCCCACCTATTACGGTATCTGCAGCGATATACAGGCGATTGCCGACATTTGTCACGCCCACGGAGCAATGCTCCTGGTAGACGAGGCCCATGGGGGACATCTGTATTTTTCGGAGCAGTATCCCCCCGGAGCGCTGCGGCAGGGAGCGGACCTGTGTGCCCAGAGCACCCACAAAACCGCGGGAAGCCTGACCCAGAGCTCGCTGCTCCATCTGCAGGGAAACCTGGCAGATCCGGAGCGGGTGGATGAAAATCTGAAGCTGGTGATGAGCACCAGTCCCAGCTACCTTCTGATGGCATCCCTGGATGCTGCCAGGCAGCAGCTGGCGCTGCGGGGAAAAGAGATGATGGAGGAGGCCGCCCGAATGGCCCGGCAGGCCGGAGAGCGTCTGGCGCAGATAGAAGGATTCCGGGTCATGGAGCAAAACCTCTCCGGAACCTGCGGGATCCGCGGGCTGGATCCGGCCCGGCTGGTTTTTTCCGCCCGGGATCTGGGGCTTGCCGGCTATGAGCTGCAGGAACGGATGTACAGAGAGGCGGGAATCAGCCTGGAGATGGCAGACCATGAGAATGTGATCGCTGTGGTTACCTGGGGAAACCGTCCGGAGGATCTGGACAGGCTGATAAAAGGGGCGGAATCGATCGCCAGGGCGGAGGCCGGAAAGAGACAGCCGCTGCTCCGCAGAAATTTCCAGTTTTCCGATCTGCCGGAGATGGCGATTCCTCCCAGAGAAGCGTATTTCAGGCCAAAAAGAAAAGTGTCCTGGAGGAATGCGGCCGGAGAGACTGCCGGGGAGTCGGCAGCGCCGTACCCGCCGGGGATTCCGCTGGTCTGCCCCGGAGAAGTGCTGGAACAGGACGTGTGGGAAGAACTGGAGCGGTGCAGAAGGGAGGGAATTTCCCTGCATGGGCCCGCTTCGCCGCAGCTTAAGACCTTCCGCATCATATAAATAAGGAGACAGAGATGAAGCTGATTTCATGGAATGTAAACGGGCTGAGAGCCTGTGTTGGAAAAGGGTTCCTGGATTATTTCCGGGAGGCGGACGCGGATATTTTCTGCGTTCAGGAGACAAAGCTGCAGGAGGGACAGATTGAGCTCCCCACAGAGGGCTATCGCCAGTACTGGAATTATGCCGAAAAAAAAGGGTATTCGGGAACGGCGGTTTTTTCCAGGCTGGATCCTCTTTCTGTTCATTATGGGATAGGCAGGGAGGAGCATGACCGGGAGGGGAGAGTGATTACTCTGGAGTATGAACCGTTTTACCTGGTGACTGTCTACACGCCCAATTCCCAGGACGGACTGGCCCGGCTGGACTACCGGATGAAATGGGAGGAGGATTTCCTGGCCTACCTGAAAACGCTGGAAGAGAAGAAGCCGGTGGCTGTCTGCGGGGATCTGAATGTGGCGCACTGTGAGATAGATCTGAAGAATCCGAAAACCAACCGGAAGAATGCCGGCTTTACAGATCAGGAACGAGAAAAATTTTCCAGGCTTCTGGACAGCGGCTTTATTGATACCTACCGCTTCCTGTATCCGGAAAAGATTGAGTATTCCTGGTGGTCCTACCGCTTCCGGGCCCGGGAGAAGAACGCAGGTTGGCGGATTGACTATTTCCTGATCTCGGAAGCGCTGAAAGACAAGCTGGAGGATGCAAAAATACACACACAGATCATGGGATCGGATCATTGCCCGGTGGAACTGGATCTGAACATCTGAGTTTTTGCTGTCCTTATCAGCAGAAATATGGTATGATAAAATCAGGGTGCAGGCCGGAACAGGGAAGCCCTGTCCGCGGCAGAAGCATCCGCAAGAGGCGGAAGATTTTGAAAGATGCCGGAACAGATAAGGAGGGCGTGGCATGCGGGAAAATACGGAATGGAAAATAACGGCGGGGAATCCCTCGAGGCTCGGGGCATTTCCGGAGAATGGCGGATATAACTTTGCTGCAGTATTTCCGGAAGGCGCGGAGGCCTCTCTGGTTCTGTACAGAGCCGGAGAGCAGAAGTCGGCTCTGAAGGTTCCTCTTCCGGAAGCGGAGCGGACCGGCCGGGTTGGCGCCGTGCATGTAAGCCCTCTGGAACCCGGGGAATGGGAATACCGGTATCAGATAGACGGCAGGCGGATGGTGGATCCGCGGGCGCTGGAGATTACCGGCAGAACGCATTTTGGCCGCCGCGGCGGAGAGCAGGTCCGCGGCCGCCTGATCCGGAAACCGGAGCTTAAGACGCATCCCCTGGGTATTCCCTATGAAGACTGCGTGATTTATAAAGTCCATGTGCGGGGCTTTACGGAGCAGAGCGCATCGAAGGTAAAAAAACGGGGAACTTTCCGGGGAATAGAGGAGAAGATTCCGTATCTGAAGGAACTGGGCATTACCACGCTGCTTCTGATGCCGGTCTGTGAGTTTGACGAGCTCCCCGCCCCGCGGGAAAAGAGAATAGCTTCCGCCGGGGAAAGTACGGAGAAGCAGCCGGAGAGAATCAACTACTGGGGGTATGAGAAGGCCCTGTATCTGGCCCCGAAGGCCGCCTACAGCGCGGAGGGAAAGCCTGCGGAAGAATTCGCTCATCTGGTGGACGCGCTTCATGAGGCGGGGCTGGAATGTATGCTGGAGTTTTATTTTGACGCCTCCGCCGGAGCCCGGGATGTGATTGATATCCTGTCCTACTGGCTGATTACGTACCATGTGGACGGGTTTCATCTGCTGGGGGATGGCGCCTGGGCGGAGGCTGTGGCCAGAGAACCCCTGTTTGGGAAAACAAAGATTCTGTATCTGGGGTTTTCCGAAGATGCCTGCGTCTCAGGGAGCGGGTCCAGGCGCGTGCTGGGAGAGTATAACCTGGCATATGAGGAGACCATGCGTCAGTTTCTGAAGGGCGACGGGGGCTGTCTGGCCCAGGCAGCCTGGATGCTGCGCCGGAACAGTGATACCCACGCGTACATCAATTACTTTGCGGACCATGACGGTTTTACCATGGCGGACATGGTGTCCTATGAGCAGAAGCATAATGAGGAGAACGGAGAGGATAACCGGGACGGCTGCAATACAAATTATACATGGAACTGCGGAACAGAAGGACCCAGCCGGAAATATTCCGTGCGGAAACTGCGTCTCCGCCTGCTCAGGAATGCGTTCCTGATTCTGCTGACCAGCCAGGGGACCCCCATGATCTATGGCGGCGATGAATTTCTGAATTCCCAGGGCGGCAATAACAATGCCTGGTGCCAGGACAACGAGGTGGGCTGGGTCAGCTGGAAAAGACAGGCGGCCGGAGAGCAGATGACCGCCTTTGTAAAACAGGCGCTGGCTTTCCGTAAGGAGCACCCGGTGCTGCACCGGGTCGGCGCTTTAAAGGAGACGGACCACAAAAATGTGGGCCTGCCGGAGCTGTCCTACCACAGCCAGAGAGCCTGGGTGGCAGACCTGGAAAACGGCAGCAGGCGGCTCGGGATCATGTACTGCGGCGCGTACGCAAGCCGCAGGGACGGAAATCCCGATGACACGGTTTACATGATTTACAATATGCACTGGGAGCCCCACGCCTTTGCGCTTCCGGATCTGCCTGAGGGGATGCGCTGGTATCTGAAGGCCGATACGGCATCGGAGGAAGGCTTCTGGGAGACGGGAAAGGAAAAAGCCGTTTGTCCGGACGAGGAGAAGAAAATTATGGCGGAGGGCCGGTCTGTGATGATCTTGATAGGAAAGCAGGAATAAATCATGCATATATGGAGGCATTTTAAAACCATCACCAGCCATAAGCTGCTGGTGATGCGTTATTGTTTCCGGATCGGTCTGTACCGGCAGGGGCTGGCCCATGATCTGTCCAAATATTCCTGGACAGAATTTTCAAAGGGATGCCGGTACTGGCAGGGAAACAGAAGTCCAAATAATGCGGAGAGGGAAGACACAGGCGTTTCGCTGGCCTGGCTTCACCATAAAGGGAGAAATAAACACCATTTTGAGTACTGGATTGATTACGGCATTGGCTGCGACACAGTTATCCAGGGAGTGCAGGTGCCAAGAAAATATGTGGCGGAGATGATCATGGACCGGATCAGCGCTTCCCGGGTATATCTGGGAAAAGCCTATACGGACCGGGCGCCCTATGATTATTATATGCGGGGGCGGGGACATCTCTGGTTTGTCCACGAGGAGACGAAGGCGCAGCTGGAATTTCTGCTGGGCATGCTGGCGGAAAAAGGGGAGAAAAAGACGCTCCGTTATATAAAAGACATATTTTTAAAGGAAGGAAAGTAACTATGCAGTTTTCCAAACGGATGGAACATTTCGGGGAAAGTATATTTACAGCGCTGCTGAACAAGAAACTGGTGCTGGAGGGACGGGGGCAGAAGGTGACGGATCTGAGCGTCGGGACGCCGAATATCCCCCCTGCGCCCCATATCCGGAAAGCGCTTCTGGAGGCGGCGGCTGATGAGAAAAACTATGTTTACGCCATTAAGGATCTGGACGAGCTTCACCAGGCGGTAGCCATTTGGTACCGGCGCCGGTACGGAGTGGAGATCGATCCGGACCGGGAGGTGGTGGGCCTTCTGGGATCCCAGGAAGGCCTGGCCCATATTGCGCTGGCAGTCACGGATCCGGGAGATATTGTCCTGGTGCCGGATCCCTGCTATCCCATATTCGGCGACGGGCCGTCCATAGCGGGAGCAGAGCTGTACCCCATGGCTCTGCGCAGGGAGAAGGAGTATCTGATTGATTTTGACGAGATACCGCAGCAGGTGGCTGACCGTGCGAAGCTGATGGTGGTATCCTATCCGAATAATCCCACCACGGCGCTGGCGCCGGACTGGTGGTACGATGAATGCATAGCTTTTGCCCGGGAGCATCAGATCATGGTTCTCCACGACAATGCCTACAGCGAGCTGGTTTTTGACCGGGAACCGACGGGAAGCTTTCTCGCCCATCCGGGCGCCCGGGAGGTGGGAGTGGAATTCAATTCCCTGTCCAAGACGTACGGACTGGCAGGCGCCCGGATCGGCTTCTGCATCGGCAACGCCGAGATGGTGGAAAAGCTGGCGGAGCTGAAATCAAATATGGATTACGGAATTTTCCTTCCGGTGCAGAAGGCGGCTATTGCGGCCATTACCGGAGACCAGTCCTGCGTATCATCTACCCGGGAGGCCTACCGCAGGCGGAGAGACTGCTTCTGTGACGGCTGCACGGCCATCGGCTGGCCGGTGGAGCGGTGTCCGGGGACCATGTTCGTGTGGGCAAAAATACCGGAGACGTACGATTCTTCCGCAGCGTTCGTTCAGGATCTGCTGGAGCGGGCAGGGGTCCTGGTAACTCCGGGCAGCGCTTTTGGAAAGTCCGGGGAGGGATACGTGAGAGTGGCCCTGGTAAAGGATGAGGAGGAGCTTTCGGAGGCGATTGGGAGAATGGAAAAAAGCGGCATATTTCGCCGCCGGGCGTAAGGTTCCGTCTTGACGGAGCAGGGAATTTAGGATACATTAATAGCGTCGGCACGCGTCTGCGGCCGGCGCATTCTTGAATAGAGGTGAAACGTCTAATGATGAAAAAGGTTGTGAAATTTGGAGGCAGCTCTCTGGCCAGCGCAGAACAGTTCCGGAAGGTCGGGGCGATTATCCGCGCGGAAGAGGGAAGAAGATATGTCGTGCCGTCTGCTCCGGGCAAACGGTTTGACGGAGATACCAAGGTGACGGACATGCTGTACGCATGCTACCGCATGGCGGAGCAGGGCAGAGATTTCAGGGGCGCTCTGAAGAAGATTCAGGAGAGATATCAGGAAATTATCAGCGGTCTGGGGCTTTCTCTTTCGCTGGATGCGGAGTTTGACACAATTGCCGGAAACTTTGAAGAAAAGGCCGGGGAGAATTACGCGGCTTCCCGCGGCGAGTATCTGAACGGCATCGTGATGGCGGATTATCTTGGATGTGAATTTGTGGACGCGGCGGAAGTCATCGCCTTTGATGAGGAAGGAAAGCTGGACGGAGCCAAAACGGACAGGCTGCTGGCGGAACGGCTGAACGCCTGCGAACAGGCGGTAGTGCCGGGCTTTTACGGTTCCCGGCCGGACGGATCCGTGAAAACCTTCTCCCGCGGAGGCTCTGACATCACCGGCTCTCTGGTGGCGAAGGCCGTTCACGCGGACCTGTATGAAAACTGGACCGATGTATCCGGCTTTCTGATGACGGACCCCCATGTGGTGGAGAATCCGGTGACTATCTCCACCATCACGTACAGGGAGATGCGGGAGCTTTCCTACATGGGCGCTACAGTGCTCCACGAAGATTCTATTTTCCCTCTGCGCCAGGAGGGAATCCCCATCAATGTGCGCAACACCAACCGGCCGGAGGATCCGGGTACAATGATTGTGGAAAGCACCTGCAATAAGCCAAAATACACCATTACCGGCATCGGCGGCAAGAAGGGCTTTGCATCCATCACTATAGAGAAAGCCATGATGAATTCCGAGATTGGTTTTGGAAGAAAAGTGCTGCAGGTATTTGAGGAGAACGGCCTGTCCTTTGAACATACACCTTCCGGCATTGATACCTTCACGGTCTATGTGCATCAGGCGGAGTTTGAGGAAAAGGAGCAGCAGGTGATCGCGGGCCTGCACCGGGCCGTGCAGCCGGATCTTATCGAGCTGGAATCGGATCTGGCCCTGATTGCCGTAGTGGGCCGCGGCATGCGCCGCACCAGAGGAACAGCAGGCCGTATTTTTGCTGCCCTGGCCCATGCCCATGTGAATGTGAAGATGATCGATCAGGGATCCTCGGAGCTGAACATTATCATCGGCGTGGAGAACCGGGATTTTGAGACAGCCATCCGTGCCATCTACGATATATTCGTGATTTCGCAGCTGTAAAAAGCTCCTGACATTTGCGGGAAAGTATGATATAATCCAATAAAAGCCCGGACGAGGCCATGCGCTCCCGATGCAGGGCTTGCGAACAGTGAAAATACAAAAGGAACGAGGAAAAGCCGGATGAAAAGAATATTGTTGAAGCTCAGCGGAGAGGCACTGGCAGGAGAAAAGGGGACAGGTTTTGATGAGGAAGTTGTTACCGGCGTAGCCAGGCAGGTGAAGGTGCTGGTGGACGAAGGGATCCAGGTGGGGATCGTGATCGGCGGCGGCAACTTCTGGAGAGGCAGAAGCAGCAAAAACATTGACCGGACCAAGGCAGATCAGATCGGAATGCTGGCAACGGTGATGAACTGCATCTACGTATCGGAGATTTTCCGCTCCCAGGGCATGATGACCTCAGTGCTTACGCCCTTTGTCTGCGGGGAGTTTACAAAAACATTTTCCAAAGACAGAAGCAACAAATATTTCGCTCACAATATGGTGGTATTTTTTGCCGGAGGTACAGGCCATCCGTACTTTTCCACAGACACGGGGGCTGTTCTTCGGGCGGTGGAGATTGAGGCGGACGCGATCCTGCTGGCCAAGGCCGTGGACGGGGTCTATGACAGCGACCCCAAGGATAATCCGGACGCGAAGAAGTATGCGGAGGTTTCCATCCAGGAAGTGATCGACAGGAAGCTTCAGGTGGTGGATCTGACCGCCTCCATCCTGTGCATGGAGCAGAAGATGCCCATGATCGTATTCGGTCTGAATGAAAAAAACAGTATTGTCAATGCGGCCCATGGGATTGTCACGGGCACGAGAGTGACAGTAGAATAAGGATGTGTGAAGGAGGATCTTACTTTTATGGACGAAAGAGTGAAGAAATATGACGGGAAGATGGAGAAGACCCTGGCCAACTTAAGCAGCGAGCTGGGCACCATCCGGGCAGGCCGGGCCAATCCCCATGTGCTGGACCGGATTACAGTGGATTACTACGGAGTGCCTACTTCGCTGCAGCAGGTGGCGAATATCACCGTGCCCGAGGCGAGAATGATCCAGATTCAGCCCTGGGAGGCTTCGCTCATCAAGGATATCTGCAAGGCAATCCAGATGTCGGATCTGGGGATCAATCCCAACACAGACGGCAAAGTAGTACGTCTTGTTTTTCCGGAGCTGACCGAGGAGCGCAGAAAAGAACTGGTGAAGGATGTGAAGAAGAAGGGGGAGGCAGCAAAGGTTGCCATCCGCAATATCCGCCGGGATGCCAATGAGGCGTTTAAGAAACTTGAGAAGGAAGATGTCTCCGAGGATGAGATCAAGAAGCTGGGAGAAGAGATTCAGAAGCTGACGGACAAGCGCATCAAGGAGATCGACAAGAGCGTGGAAGAAAAATCAAAAGAGATTCTGACGGTATAAAAGCCTTGAGGGGGGGCTGTTGCAGTGAGTGTAACAGCCTTTCTTTTGTTGCCGGGAAAATTCTGAAGGGGTCAAAAAGGAGGGCCTTGTACATGAATATGCCGAATCATATTGCGATCATCCTGGACGGCAACGGCCGTTGGGCAAAAGCCAAGGGAATGCCGCGGAGTTATGGCCATGTGGTGGGCTGCGATAATCTGGAAAAGATGTGCAATATTATCTGCGATATGGGAGTAAAATATCTGACGGTCTATGCATTTTCTACGGAAAACTGGAAACGCTCCCAGCAGGAGATCAAGGTGCTGATGAATCTGTTCCGCCGGTATCTGAAGCGCTGCGAGCGGAGCGCCAGAAAAAATCAGATGCGGGTGCGCATCATCGGAGACCGGTCAGGGCTGGATCCGGATATCCAGGAGAGTATTGAGGAACTGGAGGGAATGTCGGCCGGCTATGACCGGATGTTTTTTCAGATTGCGCTGAACTACGGGGGCAGAGACGAAATACTCCGGGCGGTAACCCGCCTGGCTGGAGACGCCAGATCCGGACGGCTTCCCGGGGGAAAGGTGACGGAGCAGGTTTTTGAGTCTTATCTGGACACGGCGGGAATTCCGGATCCGGATCTGATGATCCGGACCAGCGGCGAGGAGAGAATTTCCAATTTTCTGCTCTGGCAGCTGGCCTACACGGAGTTCTATTTTACCGATGTGCCCTGGCCCGCGTTTAATCAGGAGGAATTGGTCAAGGCTATAGAAAAATATAATGGCAGAGACAGACGTTACGGCGGTGTCAGGGGCCAGAAGGCTTAAGGAGGAAGAACGATGTTTGTTACAAGATTGATCAGCGGCATCGTGCTGGTGGCTGTGGCGCTGATCACCATCGGCCTGGGGGGCTGGGTGCTGTTCGCGACGCTGCTTATTGTCTCTCTGATCGGCGCAAGAGAGCTCTACAAAGCCATGAAGGTGCATGGAGAGCGGTTCTCCGCCCTGGAACTGGGAGGCTACGCGGGAATCCTGCTGTACTACCTGAGTCTGGGCTTCCTGGATGCGGAATTTCATCTGGCGGCAGTTCTGGCGGGCCTTGTGATCCTGATGTTCATCTATGTATTCGGGTATCCGAGATTCCATGCCCACCAGCTGACAGCGGCCTTTTTCGGCGTCGTCTACGTGGGGGTTATGCTTTCCTGTATTTATCAGGCCAGGATGCTTCCCGGGGGCCATTTCCATGTCTGGCTGATCTTTCTGGCTTCCTGGGGCTGCGATACGTGTGCCTACTGCGTGGGCATGCTGTTCGGGAAACATAAGATGGCTCCCGTCCTGAGCCCGAAGAAATCTGTGGAAGGAGCTGTGGGCGGTGTCGCGGGGGCCATGCTGCTGGGGATTATTTTCGGGGCGGCCACCAGAGGCCCTCTGCTGGAATACGCCCTGATCTGCGGCGTCGGAGCGCTGATCTCTATGGTGGGAGATCTGGCGGCCTCGGCGATTAAGAGAAATATGGGTATTAAGGATTACGGAAAGCTGATCCCCGGGCACGGGGGAATTCTGGACCGTTTTGACAGTGTGATCTTTACAGCGCCCGTTATTTACTATCTGGCTCTGCTTCTGACCTGAAAGAAGGCCCTACGCCGCGGAGGCAAAGCACAGGGGAGGAATGTGTATGAGAACCATATCGGTCCTTGGGTCTACGGGTTCCATCGGCACACAGACACTTGATATTGTGCGGGAACACGGAGATATCCGGATAGGCGCCATCAGCGCCGGAAAAAATATCGATCTGCTGGAACGGCAGATAAGAGAATTTAAGCCTCGTCTCGCAGCCGTATGGGAGGAAGAGAAGGCGAAGGAACTGAAAGAAAGAGTGGCTGACACGGACACCCGGGTAACGGCGGGCATGGAGGGGCTCCTGGAGGCAGCGGTGCTCCCGGAAGCGGAGCTGCTGGTTACCGCTATTGTGGGGATGATCGGTATACGTCCCACTATGGCGGCCCTGGAGGCAGGGAAAGATATCGCCCTGGCCAATAAAGAAACGCTGGTTACAGCGGGACATCTGATCATGCCTCTGGCCGCGGAGCGGGGCGCCCGGATTCTGCCGGTGGACAGCGAACACAGTGCTGTGTTCCAGTGCCTTCACGGAGAATCCGGAAAAGAGGTGAGCCGGCTGCTGATAACGGCTTCCGGCGGACCTTTCCGGGGCCGTACAACCGAAGAACTGAAAGATGTAACGGTGGAAGACGCGCTGAAGCATCCCAACTGGTCCATGGGGAGGAAAATTACCATTGATTCCGCCACCCTGGTCAATAAGGGTCTGGAGGTTATGGAGGCGCGGTGGCTGTTCGGTGTGGAACTGGATCAGATCCAGGTGCTGGTGCAGCCGAAAAGCGTGATTCATTCCATGGTGGAATTTCAGGATGGAGCCGTACTGGCCCAGCTGGGCACGCCGGATATGCATCTCCCGATCCAGTATGCCCTGTACTATCCCCATCGTCTGCCCCTTCCGGGGGAGCGTCTGGACTTTGCCGCTCTGGCTGCGGTTACTTTTGAAAAGCCGGATACAGAGACTTTTCGGGGCCTGCCTCTGGCTCTCGGGGCCGCCAGGGCGGGGGGTACTATGCCCACGGTCTTTAACGCAGCCAATGAGCGGGCCGTGGCAAAATTCCTGGAACGGAAAATCCGTTTTCTCGATATATACGAAATCATAGAGGGAGCCATGGAACAGCACAGGAAGACAGAGCATCCGGATCTGGAGGAGATTCTGGAGGCGGAGGCGGACACGTATGAATGGATTGAAAGCAGGTGGTAGAATTTGACAATAGTGATCGCGATCCTGATCCTGAGCGCGGTGATTTTCTTTCATGAGCTGGGGCACTTCCTGATGGCCAAGGCAAATCATGTGGTGGTGACAGAGTTTGCCTTTGGTCTCGGCCCGAGACTCCTCTCCTTTAAAAAAGGGGACACCACCTATGCCTGGAGACTCCTGCCCTTCGGCGGTTTCTGCTCCATGCTGGGAGAGGATGAGGAAGAGGATGCGGAGGGGAGTTTTACGAAGGCTTCCGTCTGGAGGCGGATCGTCATTGTGGCGGCCGGCCCTGTCTTTAATTTTATTCTGGCTTTTCTGGTCTCTATTATTGTGATCTGCGTGGTCGGTTCGGATCCGGCCAGGGTGACCAGCGTACCGGCGGATTCGCCGGCGGCGGAAGCGGGGCTGCAGGAAGGAGATCTGATTGTCCGCTATGAGGGCAACGGTATCGCCAACGGCCGTGAGCTGTCCACAGATATTGATATGGACGGCATTCCGATGGACTCCATTGAAATTACGTACCGGAGGGATGGAAAAAATTATAAAATTTCCTATGTGCCGGAAACGGTTACCCGCTATCTGGCGGGATATTATTATACGCCGGATGACGACGGGCCGGCGGAGATTACATCGGTGATGGAAGGCTATCCGGCGGAAGCGGCCGGTCTGCAGGCCGGAGATATCATTACGGAGATCAACGGGACGGCCATCGCCAGTTCCCGGGAGCTGGCGGAATACTGGACGGAGCATGCCATGGACGGAAGCGCCGTCGCCATGACGGTAACCCGGAACGGGCAGAGCTTTCAGACAGAATTGACTCCGGTCAGCGATACATCAGCAGTACTGGGCTTTGATTTTAATCTAGCCAGGGAGAAGATGTCCCCCTTAAATATTCTGAAGTACAGCGCGGGAGAGATGAACTACTGGGTTCATCTGACCGTAAAGTCTGTGATCAGTCTTCTGCAGGGCCATTTTACCATCAATGATCTGTCCGGACCCATCGGCGTGGTAGACGCCATCGATCAGGTGGTGGATGAAACCAGGGATGCGGGGACCGTGATTATGGGCATGAGTCTTCTGAACATGCTGATTCTTCTGTCAGCCAACCTGGGCGTCATGAATCTGCTGCCCCTGCCGGCGCTGGATGGAGGAAGGCTGGTCTTCCTTCTGATCGAAGCTGTGCGCAGGAAACCCATCAAGAGGAATGTGGAGGGGATGATTCATTTCGCCGGCATGATGCTGCTGATGATCCTGATGGTTTATGTAGCCTTTAATGATGTGAGAAGAATTTTCTGACATATCTGCGGAAGCATCCGCATATAATGGGCAGAAAAGGTAATAGGCAGGTGCAGCCCATTGAGCAGAGCGGAAATGCATTCCATGCAGACGGAGGAAAGGGGAAAGCTCCAGGTGCAGGTCTACACCGGCGGGCAGAGGCGGCCCGTTCCGGACGCCCGCGTATCCATCTCCTATACGGGAGATCCGGGAACTCCCATTGAAGAACTGAGGACAGACGGGGACGGCAGAACTCCGGAAGTGGAGCTTCCGGCGCCTCCCCTGGAATACAGTATGGAGCCGGAGGCAGATCAGCCCTATTCGGAATATACGGTGAGAGTTACGGCCCAGGGCTTTGCGCCAGTGGTCATCACCGGATCAGAGCTGCTGCCGGGACAGACCTCCAGACAGCAGGCGGTGCTGGAGCGGGCCACAGCGGAGGATCAGTACAGGGATATTGTAATTCCGGCCCATACGCTGTTTGGCAATTATCCGGAAAAGATTCCTGAGGACGAGATCAAGCCGGTGACGGACACGGGGGAAATTGTGCTGAGCCGGGTGGTGGTGCCGGAATATGTGGTGGTACATGACGGCGCTCCCACAGATACCACCGCCATGGATTATTACGTCCGGTACCGGGATTATGTGAAAAATGTGGCCAGCAGTGAAATCTACGCCACCTGGCCGGATGCGGCCATCCGCGCCAATGTGCTGGCTATCATGTCCTTTACGCTGAACCGGGTGTATACCGAATGGTACCGAAACAAAGGATATTCGTTTACCATTACTTCTTCCACGGCTTATGATCACAAGTGGATCTATGGACGGAATATTTTTGACAGTATTTCTCAGGTGGTAGATGAAATTTTTTCGGATTATCTGTCCAGGCCGAATGTGAGGCAGCCGATTCTTACCCAGTACTGTGACGGGAAAAGAACTGCCTGCCCGGACTGGATGAGCCAGTGGGGCAGCAAGAGCCTGGCGGATCAGGGATATTCACCGATCCAGATTCTCCGGTATTATTACGGGCAGGATATGTATATCAATACGGCCGAGGAAATCGCTGGAATTCCCGCCTCCTGGCCGGGAAGCAACCTGGATATCGGTTCCTCCGGCAGCAAGGTCCGTCAGGTTCAGGAGCAGTTAAACGCCATTGGGGAGGCATATCCTTCCATACCGCCTACCTCCGTGGACGGGGTATTCTCGGAAGCAACGAAGGAGGCCGTGCGGGCTTTTCAGAATGTATTCGGCCTTCCGGCCAGCGGAATTGTGGATTATCCCACCTGGTATAAGATCCAGGAAATTTATGTGGCGGTCACCAGAATTGCGGAACTGACATGAAACGTATATGTAAAAGAAAGCCTGTGGAACCATAAAATGGATGGCTGTGATAAAGGTGGATTCCGGATAAGCGGATCCACTTTTTTCTGTATCCGAAGAAAAGAAGAGACTGCAGAACGTGCGGCCCCTTCCTTTTTAACGCCGCCAGCCTGCGCGTGTTCCACGGGATTTGCTAAGGTGAGACCGGACACCGCAGATACGGCGGAGAGCCGCACTCCTCCCGGAACTGGCGACAGATTTATTATAATGCGGAACCGGGGAAATTACAAGCGCCCTTTGGGTTGACAGATATCCCGGGGGCGGATATGATAAAAACTATGAAAAAGAGGGAGGACGGAATATGTTTTGTGATAAGTGCGGAAAACCTGCGGGGGACGGGGAAAAGTTCTGCAGATACTGCGGCAGTCCGCTGATCCGCAAAGCAGGGCCGGCAGAAGTCCGAAAGCCTGCCGCAGGCGGTCCGGGGCAGACTGTTTCTGGCAGATCGCCCGGAAAAAACAGAAAAAAATACATTCTGGCCGCTGCCGCCGCTGCTGCTGTCGTGGTACTGGTAATTTTTCTGCTTTTGCGCAGTACGCCACCGGCCAGGATGGAGCGGGCAGCCGGGAAGGGAGATTATGAGACGGTTCTGAAAATTGCCGGAGAAGAGCAGGAAAAGGGCCTGTCCGCTAAAATGCTGACAGAACTTACAGACGTTCTGACACAGATCTATGGGGAGTATGATTCAGGCCAGCGGGAACATGCGGAAACCGAAGAACTTCTGAGACGATTTTCGGAGATTCAGGATCTGTCAGGCCAGGTTGGCGGGATGATGTGTCTGGTCAGCGGTGATGAGAATATGAAGCAGTCAGCCTATGAACCGGCAGTGGAGGAATACCGGCTGGCTCTGGAGTATAATCCGGAGCTGGAGCCGGCGAAAGAAGGGCTGGAGGAAGCATCCGGACAATATCGGGAACAGGTAATCCAAACAGCAGAGGAACTGGTGGAAAAACAGGAATATGAAGAGGCAGTCCGGGAGGTGGACCATGGACTGACCATTCTGGAAGAGGATGAGGAGCTGACGGATAAAAAAGAAGAAATCCAGCAGGAATACGAAGAGTATCAGCAGAGTGCGGCTCCAGCCACTGTGCAGATGGAGATCTTCTATGAAAATTATGAGGAGTATGGAGTAATTACTGCCGTCGATGGCGCGGGGGAAGAACTCTGGTCTGTCACCACGGGGAGATATGCGCAGGCCCAGCTGGAGAGACTGGCATCTGTGGGATTGTACGGAGAAGTTTATTACTATGTAGAAGACGGAGATGTTGTGGCGCTGAGAGCTTCGGACGGATCTGAACTGTGGAGAAATTCGGAATTCGGCGGAGCTGCCGTAAGTTTTGATTTGGATGAGGAAGGAAACCTGTATCTCTGCGGTTACTTCGGACCCGATTTCTTCGGCATAGACGCGGAGGGGAATACGCTGGTAAAAATTGATTCCTTTTCTTCTGATTACTACTGGGCCTATGGGCTGCAGGTGGAAGGGGCGTACGCGACCGTCAGCATGGAAGGAACGCCTTCCGGGCCAGGCTATGCAGAATTTCGCGTAAATCTGGGAGACTACTCTTATGAAATGTCCGGTGAAGAGCAGGAATCACAGGGACAGACAGGTTCCGCGGAATGGACGCTGGAGGAAATCTGCCGCCGTGTAGGCGAATATTATACAGCGGAGATCGGCAATGGTTCTTCTTATGTCGTATTTGAATCTGAATGCAGAGAGACAGATACGGGATACTGGATGATCCTCCGATACCAGGGAGGCAGTTCTGCCAATCAGCTGGCCACCGATGTGACCGTGAATACGGAAACCGGCCAGGTGACAGATGGATGGGGAGGCCAGTGGTCTCTCTATGATTAGATAGAAAGCAGAATCCGGGGAGAGAGTGAGACAGCAAGGAGGACACAGAAGGAAAATGCTGCAAATTAAAGAAATCTGTAAGGAATACCGTACCGGCGATCTGGTTCAGAAGGCGCTGAACCACGTGAGTCTGAATCTGAGGGACAGTGAGTTCGTGGCGATCCTGGGGCCCAGCGGCTCGGGAAAAACGACGCTTCTGAACGTGATCGGCGGGCTGGACAGCTATGACAGCGGAGATCTGATCATCAACGGGGTTTCCACCAAAAAATACAGGGACAGAGACTGGGATTCCTACAGAAATCATACCATCGGCTTTGTGTTTCAGAGCTACAACCTGATCCCCCATCAGACGATTCTGTCCAATGTGGAACTGACGCTGACCATAGCCGGCATCAGCAAAGGAGAGCGAAGAAGGCGGGCCCGGGAGGCGCTGGCGCAGGTTGGCCTGGGAGACCAGGTGCACAAGCTTCCCAGCCAGCTTTCAGGCGGGCAGATGCAGCGGGTGGCCATAGCCAGGGCTCTTGTCAACGATCCGGATATCCTGCTGGCGGATGAGCCGACGGGTGCTCTGGACAGCGAAACCAGCGTGCAGGTTATGGAGCTGCTCCGGCAGGTGGCAAAGGACCGTCTGGTGGTGATGGTTACCCACAATCCGGAGCTGGCGGAGGAATATGCCACCCGGATTGTCCGCCTGCGTGACGGACGAATCCAGGCGGACAGCAATCCTTTCCAGGTGGATGCAGGCGCTCTGCGCGAGCCGGTGCACCGGAAGCTTGGAAAAGCGTCCATGTCTTTTCTTACCGCCCTGTCCTTAAGCTTTAACAATCTGAAGACAAAAAAGGCCAGGACGCTGCTGACGTCCTTTGCCGGTTCCATCGGAATTATCGGAATTGCCCTGATCCTTGCGGTGTCCACAGGAGCCAACGCGTACATTGACGGGCTGGAGGAGGAGACACTGGCGGAATATCCGGTACAGATTCAGAGTACGGGACTTGACTTTACATCTATGCTGAGCATGGGATCCGGAGGAGGCGGCGACGGAGATGCGGATCAGGAGGTGGGTGTTTTTGAGATGCTGACCAATCTGGTGTCTTCCACAGATTCCAACGATCTGGCGGCTCTGAAGGCGTTCCTGGACAGCGGCGGCAGCGGAATTGAGGAGTATGCGAATGCCATTGAATATTCCTACAGCGTGACACCACAGATATACAGGCAGGATGCGGAGAGCATCCGTCAGGTACATCCGGATTCTTCCTTCAGCGCTCTGGGCCTGGGGTCGGGAAACAGTTCCAACAGCCTTATGTCCTCCATGATGAGCACGGATGTTTTTTATCAGATGCCGGAAGAAACCTCTCTTTATGAAACCCAGTACGATGTGAAGGCGGGACGGTGGCCGGAGAATTACCGGGAATGCGTGGTAGTGCTTACGGATGACGGCAGCATCAGCGATTTTATGCTGTACATCCTGGGCTTGAGAGATTCACTGGAGCTGGACGAGATGATCCAGGAATTTATCGATGAGGTGCCTGTGAAGATACCGGAGGATTACGGGAGCTATACATACGAGGATCTCCTGGGCATCCGCTTTAAGCTTGTGAACAGCTCGGATTACTATGTCTATGACAGCCAGTATCAGGTGTGGACGGATAAGCGGGACGATGCAGAGTATATGAAAGAACTGGTGGACAGCGGAGAAGATATTACCGTTGTCGGGGTCGTTCAGCCCTCCGGGGATGCCAACGGTTTTGTTCTGGGATCCGGCATTGCCTACCACGCTTCTCTGACGGAACATGTGGCGGAGGAGGCGGCAGAAAGCGCGATTGTAAAAGAACAGCTGGCTAATCCGGATACAAATATTTTTTCCGGGGAAGCCTTTGGCCAGGAGAGTGACGAGAGCAGTTTTGACATGGATTCTCTGATTACGGTGGACGAGGAGGCGCTGGCGGAATTGTTCCAGGTGGACGAAGAGACGCTGACAGAAGCGCTTTCCTCCTCCCTGGATCTGTCGGACGCTTTCAGCCAGGCGGGGAATTCCCTGGATCTGTCCGCCCTGGCGGATCTGGGCAGTATACAGCTGGAGCTTCCGGACGTGCCGTCTCTTAGCCTTGAAGAATTCATGGGGAGCCTGGAACTGAATATCTCCATGGATTCTCTGACCCGCATGGCGGGAAGCCTTCTGGAGGGATACCAGGCGTACGCGAAGGAACATCCGGAGGCGGATTACTCCGGCCTGGGAGAAAATCTGCTGAATTATTTTCAAACGGAGCAGGCCAGAGGGATTCTGGAGAAGCATGTGCAGGAAATTCTGGAGAGCAGCGGAGATTACTCTGTTTCCACAGAAGAACTGCAGGATTTAATCAGCCGTGTGATGACCGGCTATCGGGCCTACGCGGCGGCCAACGGCTACACGGATCCGGACCGCTTTGATGAATACCTGCTGGAATATCTGCAGACGAGTGAGGCGGAAGAGGTGCTTTCCCAGTGGGCCCAGGAGGTGTTTCCGGAGTCCGGGCCGGTGGTGACCACTGAGCAGCTGGAAGCACTGGCGGGAGACCTTTTTGACGGCTATCTGGCTTACGCGGAAGAGAGCGGACTGCCGGATCTCAGCCGGATGGGCGAATATTTTACCGCCTATCTGCAGACGGAGCCGGCGCAGAATCTTCTGGCCGCCTCTATGGCGGAAATGATCGACACCGGAAGTCTGGAGCAGCAGATTGGAACGGCGCTGCAGAATTATATGGCTTCTGCCATGGGCTCTTTCACATCCGGACTCGGCCAGGCGCTGGAGAGCCAGGTACAGTCTGCCGTGAGCCAGCTGATGGAGCAGATGGCCTCCAGTATGGAGGCGGCTGTGGCCCAGGCCTTTGGAAGCCTCGGGGATCAGCTGGAGGCCGCCATGCATATCGACGGGGAAGCCTTTGCCGATGCCTTTCAGTTTAATCTCAGCGGGGATCAGCTAACAGAATTAATGATGTCCATGAATGCGGCGGCGGACGCAACCCTGGAGGATAATCTGGAGGCACTTGGCTACGCGGATTTTGACGCTCCCAGCCAGATTGATATTTATCCAAAAGACTTTGAAAGCAAGGATGGCATCGTCTCGATTCTGAATGATTACAACAGCCGCATGGAGGAAGAAGGAAAAGAGGAACAGGTTATTTCCTATACGGATATGGTCGGTTCTCTGATGTCCTCCGTGACGGAAATTATTAATATTATCAGCTATGTGCTGATTGCCTTCGTGGCTATTTCGCTGGTGGTATCCTCCATTATGATCGGAGTGATTACCTACATCAGCGTGCTGGAGCGCCGGAAGGAGATCGGTATTCTGCGGGCCATCGGCGCGTCCAAGAGGAATGTATCCCAGGTGTTCAACGCGGAAACGTTTATTATAGGCGCCTGCGCGGGGCTTCTGGGAATCGGGGCAACGCTGCTTCTGCTGATACCGGGCAATGCAGCCATTCATTACTTTGCCGGCACGGATGAGATCAGCGGAAGACTTCCGGTATCCGGGGCCCTTATCCTGATTGCCCTCAGCATTGTGCTGACGCTGATCAGCGGCCTGCTTCCTTCCAGGAAAGCGGCCAAGAGCGATCCGGTGACCGCGCTCCGGGTGGAATAAAGGCAGACCGCCCCACAGAACGGGACTGTGGGACGGATTTTCCCTCCGGCTTCGGGGAACGTCAGAGAAGCTGAAAAAATATCGGAGCCGCATGAAAAAGAGTTGACGAAAGATAATTCTGATGGTATAATACTTTTTGTTGTCGGGGTGTGAATCCCGGGACAGCATGCGGAAGTGTCGGAACTGGCAGACGAGCAAGACTAAGGATCTTGTGGCAGCAATGTCGTGTGGGTTCAAGTCCCATCTTCCGCAGTAGAATAGCCGTACTTAAACCTGCGCGGGCAAAAAATTTTGCTGTGGGCTGACAAGTACATTTTATAGAGTGAGCAACCGGGTCAGGTTGCTCATTTTTTGTCCCTAAAGAAACGGGGAAAGAAATGAAGACAAGAAAAAAATGGACCGCACTGCTGTTGTCGAGCGCATTGGTTCTTTGCTTGTACGGATGTGGTGGCACAGGTGACAGTGATGATGTGGTGCAGTCCAACACGAACGCAGAGACAGCTCCTAATGTAGAAACAGAAGCATCTTCCGAGGCTGAGGATGCTTCTCAGGCAAGCACAGAATCTAATTTGCTGGATTCGTATTTCACCGTAAACGACAGCGAAACTGTGGGCAGAGTTAAATAATGCTCCGATTCTGCCGGAACATATTAACTGCGAGGGCTGTCGTGCGGACGGAGCAAAAACGGTATTTTGTGAGCATATGTGCGAAACCCGGAAATGTGCTTTGGAAAAAGGCGTATCCACCTGCGGTGATTGTTCTGAAATAGAAACCTGCCCCACTGTTGGAGCAATCTTAGAAAATAATCCGTCTGCCTTAGAGAATTTGAAGGGATAGAATACATATAGTAACAAATTGGAAGTTGCGGAGATGAAATAAAGTGAATGGTTTTTGGCTGTTGCTCCCCTTTTTAGCAGTAAGATTTGGACTGATTCGTTGCGTCCGGTTGGGACTTAATAGCTGATCCGGCGCAGGAATGGCTGGACGGAAAATCCAATAAAGACACTTGGAAATAGAGATTAATAACTAGAAATACGAATCTATAAAGGTGATGGCATCGGGAACGAGGCTGCTGCTTTTATCATCGTGCTTGATGATACATATTTCAAGTCCAACATCCACCCTGTAGCGGAAGATCCCCAACGCAAGGTGGAGTTAAAAGTAAATTATATGATGACAGCATGAAACGGTCATTTGACGCGCGTCCGGTCATTGCAAACTATTTTTATCATGAGCAGATCATAAAGTCTGCAAAGAAAGGTGGTGACAGTCATGCCTGAATTACCGGAAATAGAAGCGATCAAACGGGTGATTGAACCGCAGATAAAAGGACTTGCGGTTGCGCAGATCACGGTCAACAGGCCGGAAGTGATTGCGCACCCATCTTCTGAGAAATTCTGTACTCGAATTACCGGTCAGTTTTTCACCGAGATCGTCCGCAGAGGAAAATTTCTGATTCTCTGCCTCAGCAGCGGTGATAAAGTAGTCCTGCACCTGCGGATGACCGGCTGCCTGCTGGTGACACCGGCAGATTACCCGGAAGAAAAGCATACCCACCTTGTTTTCCATCTATCAGACGGCAGGGAACTGCGTTTCTCCGATACACGCCGGTTTGGGCGTTTCTGGCTGCTGCGGCAGGGAGAAACAGATACATATACTGGGATGGAGAAGCTGGGAAGAGAACCCTTTGATTCCAGTTTTTCCGGGGAATACTTGTCTGCACGCCTGGAAAAACGAAAGAAAGCTATCAAGGAATGCCTGCTGGATCAGAGTGTGCTTGCCAGGATCGGAAACATCTATGCCGACGAAATTCTGTTTGCAGCCCGCATCCACCCGGCCCGGCCCGCCAACACGCTGACAGCCGAGGAATGGAACCGTCTCGCTTCGGTGATTCCGGAGCGGCTTGCCTTCTTTATCGAAAAGAATGAGGCCACACCGGAGGAATATCTGGAGTCAAAGGGGCGGGACTACCGCAACACGCCGTTTTTACAGGTCTATGGACACGGCGGCGAGTCCTGCCCAGTCTGCGGAGAAATTCTCTGCCGCACTGTGATCGGCGGCAGGAGCAGCGTGCACTGCCCGGTTTGTCAGAAAAGATAAATATTGGCCGATCAAGAAACCGTTACTCGTCCCAGCCCTCATAGAAGCGGATATTAACGGAAATATTGCGGACTACAGCGTCCTCTTCCAGAGCAAGATCGCTGATGTCTGACACGGGGGGGAGCTTCGGCTCCTCCTCTTCCAGTTCCACCTGGATCCAGTCGCAGGCGGCGGCGTTGGCGTTTTCCACTGCCTCATCCAGCGTATCGCCGAAAGCTTCGCAGCATTCCAGGTCCGGAAAGTATCCTCTGTAGCCGCCGTTTTCTGTTCTGCGGAAAACGGCGGGATAAATGAATTTCATGATTTTCCTCCCTTCATTCTCATTAAAACAGTATATAATAACCCGTAAAAATGTGCAAGTCCCCGGGGTTTGCATATTTTTATTTACACAACTGCAGTGACTGGTCATCAGAAGGGAGAAAATAGGGATTCATACATTAGAAAAAATACTTACTAAATGGGAAATTTTGGGGTATAATTAAATTAAGTTAGGCATCGGACCCCCGATGTAATGGAAGATGAGGAGCTGTTTGCACTGACGGAAAGCGGGCAGCTTCGCATCTTCTTTTTCGTCCGAATACAGGGACACGTTTCTTAAAGTTAAAACCGGGAAAGGAGGAGGCGTCATGCTGGAAAAGGGTGAACTGGTCGTCTATGGAGAAAAAGGAATCTGTGAAGTGGACGGGACGACCCACCTGGAACTGAGAGGAGCGGACAAGAACAAACTTTATTATATCCTGATTCCGCTGGGGGAGCGGGACACGAAAATCTACTGTCCGGTAGATAATGAGAAGGTTCCTCTGCGGAGACCCATGAATAAGAATGAGGCGATGAAATTAATTGAGGAGCTCCCGGAGCTTTCGGAGCTGGCGGTGCCCCAGGAAAAACTGAGGGAAGAAACCTATAAGGCGGCGCTGCGTTCCCTGGACTGCCGGCAGTGGGCCAGCATGCTGAAGACCCTCCGCCGGAGAAGAAGGAGCCGCCTGATACAGGGCAAGAAGGTAACGGCCACAGATGAGAGGTATTTTCGGAGAACGGAGGAATATCTCTACAGTGAGCTGGCCATGGCTCTCGGAAAGCAGAAATCAGAGATGGAAGATTTCATAGCCGCCTGCCTGCAGGGATATGCGGAAAAAGCTTAGAAAAACAGATCCATACAGCCGTACGCAGACATCTGTGTCCGGCTGATTTTTTTTGCGCGGTCCGCCCGGCCGGCAGCCGCCGTACCTGCGCGTGCAGAATTTGGAGGGGGTTTTAAAAAATGAAAAAGGAAAAACGGAAAGTGTGTCGTATATAATAAATAGGAGCATGTTTTTATACGTACAGTGCGGAGGTGAGAAATGAATATACGGGAAAGTTTTGAAGAGAAGGAGTTTCAGGATCTGAGTCCTTACGCTTCTCACAGCAGGAATTCCCGGGGGCGGGAAGTTCCGGAGCCGGAATGTGATATCCGTACTGTGTATCAGCGGGACAGGGACCGGATCCTGCATTCCAAGGCCTTCCGCCGCCTGAAGGATAAAACGCAGGTGTTTCTGGCCCCCCAGGGGGATCACTACCGCACCCGTCTGACACACACGCTGGAGGTTTCCCAGACGGCCCGGACCATAGCAAAGGCGCTGGAGCTGAATGAGGATCTGGTGGAGGCCATCGCCCTGGGCCATGATCTGGGACACACCCCCTTCGGGCACGCGGGAGAGGCAGCTTTAAACGAGGTCTGTCCGGAGGGATTTGCTCATTATAAGCAGAGCCTCCGGGTCGTAGAGATACTGGAGAAGAATGGACGGGGCCTGAATCTTACCTGGGAAGTCCGGGACGGGATTCTGAACCATCGGACGGCCGGACGGCCCAGTACCCTGGAGGGACAGATTGTACGGCTCTGCGACAAAATCTCTTATATCCACCATGACATGGATGATGCGGAGCGGGCCGGAATCATCAGTGAGGACGATATTCCCATTACCCTGCGGGTGGTGCTGGGAGGAACCACCAGAGAGCGGCTGAATACGCTGATTCATGATATTGTGGCAAACAGCTACGGAAAAGATCAGATTATCCAGTCAGAGGAAATACACGAGGCGATGATGACCCTGCGGAAGCTGATGTTCGACAATGTATATACAAATCCCATGGCAAAGCATGAAGAGATCAAGGCGAAGCGCATGCTGCAGGAACTGTACGAATATTACAGTAAAAATCCTGACAAGCTGTCGCGGGAATACCAGGAGCTGATTGCCAGAGGTGAAAAGAAGGAACGGGTGGTCTGTGACTACATATCGGGCATGACGGATCAGTACTCGATTCATAAATTCCAGGAAATATTCGTGCCCAAAGCGTGGGCGGTTTATTAAGACGGGAGGAAGTATGCGGTATTCGGAAGATATCATTGAAGAAGTCCGCTCAAAAAATGACATTGTAGATCTGATAGGAGGCTATGTAAAGCTGCAGAGGAAAGGAAGTTCCTATTTTGGACTGTGCCCTTTTCATAATGAAAAATCCCCTTCCTTTTCAGTCAGCCCCGGGAAGCAGATGTATTACTGCTTTGGCTGCGGGGCGGGGGGTAATGTATTTACCTTTCTGATGGAGTATGAAAATTATACGTTTCAGGAAGCACTGAAATTTCTGGCCGACCGGGCAGGCGTTGCTCTGCCGGAGCCTGTATACACAAAGGAAGCCAGAGAACAGGCGGACCGAAGGGCTCTGCTGCTGGAAATCAATAAAGAAGCGGCCAAATATTTTTATGTAAAGCTGCGGTCTCCGGAGGGGACCCGGGCGATGGAATATCTGAAGGGCCGGGGGTTAAGTGATGAGACGATCCGGAAATTTGGCCTGGGCTATTCGGACCGGTTTCATAACCAGCTTTACCGCTATCTGAAGCAGAAAAAATATACGGATGAGGTTCTGATGGAATCCGGCCTTTTTAATATGGATGAAAAGCGGGGCATTTACGATAAATTCTGGAACCGGGTCATTTATCCCATCATGGATGCCAACAGCCGGGTGATCGGGTTCGGCGGACGGGTCATGGGAGACGCAAAGCCCAAATATCTGAATTCACCGGAGACATTGATTTTTGACAAAAGCCGGAACCTGTACGGCCTTCACGCGGCGCGCAGCTCCAGAAGAAAAAATCTGATTATCTGTGAGGGATACATGGATGTGATTTCCATGCATCAGGCAGGATTCACCAATGCGGTAGCTTCTCTGGGAACGGCGCTTACGTCCCAGCAGGCAAGTCTCCTGAAGCGGTATACGGAGGAAGTGCTGGTTATTTACGACAGCGATGAGGCAGGAGTCAGGGCTGCGCTGCGCGCCATCCCCATGCTGCGCGGAGCGGGCCTCTCCACCCGTGTTGTGAATCTGAAGCCCCATAAGGATCCGGATGAATTCATTCAGGCGGAGGGAACAGAGGCCTTTGAGGAGCGGCTTCAGGAAGCAGAGAACAGCTTTCTGTATGAGATACGGATCCTGCAGCAGAAGTACAATATGAGCGATCCCCAGGGGAAAAGTGACTTTTTCCACGCGGCTGCGTCCAGACTGCTGGAATTCGAGGACGAGATAGAGAGGAACAGCTATCTGGAGGCTGTATCCAGAACCTACGGAATCGAAACCGGGGCTCTGCGGAAGCTGGTAAACCGTCTGGCCCTGAAGGGGATCGGGGCGGAACCCCGGGAAAAGCCTGCGGGTCCGCCTGAGGGAAAGAAGGAAAAGGAAGACGGGATTCAGAAAGCCCAGAAGCTGATGCTCACCTGGATGACCAGTTATCCGGAGATCCTTCCGGGACTGTCCCGCTGCATCACCAGCCGGGATTTTGTGACGCCTCTTTTCCGGAAAGTAGCGGAAATGGTGGAGGAACAGTACCGGGAGGGAGAGGTAAACCCTGCGCGCATTATCAGCCGGTTTGAGGATGGGAGTCAGCAGAGCCAGGTGGCCGAGCTCTTTAATACGAAATTGTCCCTGGAAAACAGAGAGGAACAGAGAAAAGCGCTGGAGGATGTTATCTGCAATATGAAGGAGAGCAGCCTGAATTACCGGATTTCCCATCTGTCCCCGGAGGACATGCAGGGCCTGCAGAGGCTGATGGAGGAAAAGAAGCAGCTGGAAACACTGCGGGAGACCGGTCTGCCGGCGGATATTCTGCCCCGGTAGAAGTTTACCGGACAGTACACAGGGATAAAATACACATAGACAATGAAAGGATGGACAAATCTATGGAGATGGATAGAGAAAAATTCATGGAAAAACTGAAAGGGCTGGTAGAACTGGCAAAAAAGAAAAAAAATGTGCTGGAAAACCAGGAGGTAAAGGATTATTTTCAGGATATGCCCCTGACGGACCAGCAGATGGAGAAGGTTTATCAGTATCTGGAGGGCCATGGAGTCGATGTCCTGAGAATTTCGGAAAATGAGTCGGATGTGGATTCGCTGCTACTTCTCAGCGATGATGATATAAATCTGGAAGATGAAGAAGAAGTGGATATGGAGAATCTGGACCTGTCAGTGCCGGAAGGTATCAGCATAGAGGATCCTGTCCGTATGTACCTGAAAGAAATCGGAAAGGTTCCCCTTCTGTCCGCGGAGGAGGAGATAGAGCTGGCCCAGCGCATGGAACAGGGAGATGAGAGCGCCAAGAAACGGCTGGCCGAGGCAAATCTGCGCCTGGTGGTTTCCATTGCCAAGCGGTATGTGGGCCGGGGCATGCTGTTCCTGGATCTGATTCAGGAGGGAAATCTGGGGCTGATTAAGGCGGTGGAAAAATTTGACTACCGCAAAGGATACAAGTTTTCCACCTATGCCACCTGGTGGATCCGCCAGGCCATCACCCGAGCCATCGCGGACCAGGCGCGGACCATCCGGATTCCGGTGCATATGGTGGAAACTATCAATAAACTGATCCGTGTTTCCAGGCAGCTGCTGCAGGAGCTGGGCAGGGAACCCTCACCGGAGGAGATCGCCGAGGAAATGAACATGTCGGTGGAGCGCGTCCGGGAGATCCTGAAGATTTCCCAGGAGCCGGTGTCGCTGGAAACGCCCATCGGCGAGGAGGAAGACAGCCATCTGGGAGATTTTATCCAGGACGATAATGTTCCCGTGCCCGCAGACGCGGCGGCCTTCACCATGCTGAAGGAGCAGCTGGAAGATGTTCTCAGCACTCTGACGGACAGGGAGCAGAAGGTTCTGCGTCTCCGCTTTGGCCTGGATGACGGCCGGGCCCGCACGCTGGAGGAGGTAGGAAAGGAATTTAACGTTACCAGAGAGCGGATCCGTCAGATTGAGGCCAAGGCGCTGCGGAAGCTGCGCCATCCCAGCCGGAGCCGGAAGCTGAAAGATTATCTGGATTAAGCGCCTATGCAGCTGTCAGAAAGAATGCGCGCGGTGGCCGCATTTGTTACGCCCGGGAACCGGGTGGCAGATGTGGGCTGTGATCACGGATATCTGGCCATCTGGCTCTGCGCCGAGAAAATTGTTCCATCGGCTCTGGCCCTGGACGTAAATCCGGGCCCGCTGTCCGCGGCCAGACAGAATATTGCCGCCCGGGGCCTGGAAGCATACATACAAACGCGGCTGTCAGACGGACTTGCGTCTCTGGAGCCGGGGGAAGCGGATACGGTGGTGATCGCCGGAATGGGCGGGAGACTTATGAGCCGGATTCTCCGGGAGGGGAAGCGCCCTCTGGTTTCTGTAAAAGAGCTGGTGCTGGAACCTCAGTCAGAGGCGGGGGAAGTCCGCCGCTGTCTGTCCGGGCTTGGATTTCAGATTGTCCGGGAGAACATGGTCCGGGAGGCGGGGAAATTTTACCCGGTTATCCGCGGAGTGCCGGGAAGCGGCCGGGAGCTGGAGACGGAGGAACTGAAGTATGGGCCCTGCCTGCTGCGGGAAGGCCATCCTGTGCTGCTGGAATCTCTGAAAAAGGAAGAGAAACAGCTGGGGCAGCTGCTGCAGGCGCTGGCTGCCCGCGGGGAAAACAGAAGCCGGGAAAGATATTTAGAAATTCAGGAGGAACTGCGGGTGATCCGCAGAGCGTTGGCATATTATGAAAAGTGAAGAAATTATACGATTGCTGGAAGAGGAGTATCCCCTGTCCTGTGCGGAAGAGTGGGATAACCCTGGGCTTCTGGTGGGCCGCCGGGACCGGGAGGTCAGGAAGCTCCTGGTCAGTCTGGATGTTACGGACCAGGCGGTGCAGGAAGCGGTTTCCTGGGGCGCGGATATGATTATTTCCCATCATCCTCTGATCTTCGGAGAAATCAGGAAAATCAATGACGAAAATTTTATCGGGAGAAGGATTCTGACTCTGGCGGAACGGGGAATCGTCTGCTATGCCATGCATACAAATTTTGATGTGCGGGGGATGGCGGATCTAAACAGCCAGCAGCTGGGCCTGCAGAATGCGCAGGTGCTTCTGGTAACCGGGGAGCGGGATGGCTGTCCGGAGGGAATCGGCCGCGTGGGAGAACTGCCCCGGCCGATGCGTCTCGGGGAGTTGTCCGGGCTGGTTAAGAAGGCCATGGGCCTGCCGGCGCTGCGCTGCTACGGGAACGAGAAACAGGTCGTACGCAGAGCAGCCGTCAGCGGAGGTTCCGGGAAAAGCGTGGTGGCGGATGCGGTAAGAGCCGGAGCGGAAGTGCTGATTACCGGGGATATTGATTACCATACGGCCATCGACGCGGCAGCCCAGGGACTGCTTATTCTGGATGCTGGCCATTACGGCACAGAATCCGTTTTCATACCCTATATGGCGCAGAAGCTGACGAACCTTCTGCCCGGCTGCCAGGTGAAGGGGATGGAGATCCGCCAGCCTTTTTCAGTGATATAAAGGAGGACAGCGGATGGAAAAAGCGTATTTTCAGGTTGAGGCTGCTGGGAAGCGGGCCAGTTACCCGGCCGGGACAAAATACGGAGAGATCGTGAAGGATTTTCCGTCGCCCGACGGATATCCGGTGGTGCTGGTCAGCGCGGACGGCAGAATCCGGGAGCTTCACAAGGAGCTGGAGCGGGACTGTGCACTGCAGCTGATCACCACGGGTCAGCCTTTGGGCTTTCACACTTACAGGCGCAGCATGATTCTGCTGCTGCTGGACGCGGTGCGCCGGACAGCCGGAAGGAGGGTGGAAAAGGCCGTGCTGCATTATTCGGTGGGCTGCGGCTATTATTTCACGATCCGGGGAGAACAGAAGCTGGATCAGGAATTTTTGGACAGAGTGAAGGCGTGCATGCAGGAACTGTCAGGACGCGCGCTCCCCATTCAGAAGCGCAGTGTGAATACGGCGGAGGCCAGAAAGCTTTTTGCCGCCTGGGGGATGGAAGATAAAGAAAAACTTTTCCGGTTCCGCAGGGTTTCCAGGGTGAATCTCTACCGGCTGGAAGATTATGAAGACTACTTTTACGGCTATATGGTCTGGAATACGTCATATCTGAAATACTTTGATCTCTGTCTGTATGATGAGGGTTTTGTGCTTCTTCTGCCGGAGATGGATCAGCCGGAGATGGTCCCGCCCTTCCTTCCCTCGGAGAAGGTGTTCCGGATTCAGCAGGAATCCGAGCGTTGGGGAGAACAGATGGAAATTGACGGGGTGGGTGATCTGAACGCATGCATCAGCCGGGGAGAAAACGGCCGCATGATGCTGGTGGCGGAAGCGCTGCAGGAAAGCCGGATCTCGGAGATCGCTTCGGAGATCGCCGGGCGCCCGGAAACAAAATTCGTGATGATTGCCGGCCCCTCCTCCTCCGGAAAAACCACTTTTTCCCGACGTCTGGCTATCCAGCTGACGGCGAGAGGCCTGCGTCCGCATACGGTCAGTCTCGATAATTATTACCTGAACCGCGCGGATTCCCCCAGGGACGAAAATGGAAATTATGATTTTGAATGCGTGGAAGCCCTGGATATTGCCCTGTTTCAGCAGCAGATGGAGTCTCTGCTTAAGGGAAAGCGGGTAGAACTTCCCTGCTTTAATTTTCACACGAAAAGGCGGGAGTTTCGCGGAGACTATCTGAAACTGGGGCCGGGGGATATTCTGATTCTGGAGGGAATACACGGCCTGAATGATCAGCTGAGCTTTATGCTGCCTGCCGGGAGCAAGTTCAAGATCTATATCAGCGCGCTGACCCAGCTGAACATAGATGAGCACAACCGGATTCCCACCACAGACGGACGCCTGATCCGCCGGATTGTCCGGGATTATCTGACAAGAAGCACCTCTGCCCGGGAGACCATTGCCATGTGGCCCTCGGTGCGGAGGGGAGAACAGAAGTATATCTTTCCCTTCCAGGATCAGGCGGATGCCCTGTTTAACTCTGCCCTGATCTACGAATTTGCCGTTTTGAAGCTGTACGCGGAACCGGTTCTGTTTCAGGTGCCGGAGGACGCGCCGGAATATCCGGAGGCGCGGAGACTTCTGAAATTTCTGGATTATTTTATCGGCATGCCCTCGGACACGGTTCCCCAGAATTCTATCCTCCGGGAGTTTATTGGAGGAAGCTGCTTCTGAGAGGCGGATTGACGAACAGAGGCGAAACATGGTATAGTGAACAGTGCGAGCAGAGTATGCGGCCGCGGCTGGCAGGACCGAAAGGGGCCAGGCGAGGAAAGTCCGGGCTCCACAGGGCAGGATGCCGGATAACGTCCGGCGGAGGCGACTCCAGGGACAGTGCAACAGAAATAAACCGCCCGCTCTCTGCGGGTAAGGGTGGAAAGGCAGTGCAAGAGACTACCGCTGTGCTGGTAACAGAACAGGCATATGTAAACCCCATCCGGAGCAAGACCAAATGCAGAGCTATGTGACTGCCCGTCACGCTCTCAGGTAGGTTGCTTGAGGCTGCCGGTAACGGCAGCCCTAGATAGATGGCCGCACACGACATAACCCGGCTTATCGCTCTGCTCGCAGATCAGATGAGAGGAAACGGAATATGAGATGGATACTTGCATCGGCTTCACCGAGAAGGCGAGAACTCCTGAGGCAGATCGAGCTGCCTTTTGAGGTCTTTCCCAGTGAGGCCGATGAAACTATGGACGAAACTTTACCGGACAGGCTGGTGGAGGAGCTCTCCCGCAGAAAGGCCCTGGCGGCGGCGGGAAGGCTCCGGGAGCATTGCCTGGTGCTGGGAGCCGACACGGTGGTGGCCCTGGAAAACGCGGTGCTTGGAAAGCCTGGAACAGAAGAGAGAGCCAGGGAAATGCTGCGTATGCTTTCCGGACGGGAACACCGGGTGCTGACGGGGGTGACACTGGCGGAGACGGCAGAGGGAGCGCTGCTGCGGCAGAAAACATTTTTTGAGGAAACCCACGTTTCCCTGTATGCGCTGACGGAAGAGGAACTGGAAGCCTACGTGCGTTCCGGAGAACCCATGGATAAGGCGGGCGCTTACGGCATCCAGGGAAAATTTGCCAGGTTTGTGCGGAAAATTGACGGAGATTACAATAATGTGGTAGGCCTGCCGGTGGCGCGGGTTTACCAGGAAATGAAGAATATGTTTGGAGAGGAGGCGCTGCGCCTGTGCTGAAGGGAAAAACGGTCCTGCTGGGAGTGACGGGGAGCATTGCGGCATACAAGGCGGCATATCTGGCCAGCGCGCTGAAGAAGCAGCATGCGGATGTTCACGTGCTGATGACGCGCAATGCCGAATATTTTATCAATCCCATTACTTTTGAAACCCTGACAGGAAACAAGTGCCTGGTGGATACCTTTGACAGGAATTTTGAGTTTCAGGTGGAGCATGTGTCTCTGGCCAAGAGAGCGGACCTTTTTCTGGTGGCCCCGGCCAGCGCGGATGTAATCGGCAAGCTGGCCAATGGGATAGCGGATGATATGCTGACGACGACCTTCATGGCATGTACCTGCGGGAAGCTGCTGGCGCCGGCCATGAACACGAGAATGTACGAGAATCCTGTTCTGCAGGACAATCTTCGGAAGCTTGCCGGGTATGGGTGCGAGATTCTGGAGCCGGAAGAAGGGTATCTGGCCTGCGGGGACACGGGGGCCGGCAAGATGCCGGAGCCGGATTATCTGCTGCAGGTGATTCTGCTGCGCCTGGCCTGCAGGAAGGATCTGGCGGGAAAGAGGATGCTGGTGACGGCGGGGCCGACCCGGGAAGCGGTGGATCCGGTCCGCTTTATCACAAACCATTCCAGCGGAAAGATGGGATATGCCCTGGCCGCGGCGGGCGCCAGAAGAGGCGCCGACGTGACGCTGGTCAGCGGTCCTGTGGCGCTTGAGCCCCCGGCCGGTGTCCGGCTGATCCCGGTCGTCAGCGCGGAGGATATGTTCCGGGAGGTGACGCGGCGGGCGCCGGAGCAGGACATTATCATAAAAGCGGCGGCCGTGGCGGATTACCGGCCGCGGACCGTAAGCGGAGAAAAAATTAAGAAAAAGGAAGGAGGGCTGGAGCTTGCGCTGGAGCGCACGGAAGATATCCTGAAGTATCTGGGCGCTCATAAAAGAAGAAACCAGTTTCTGTGCGGATTTTCCATGGAAACGGAAAACCTTCTGGAAAATTCCAGAAAGAAGCTGCAGGCCAAGAACGCGGATATGATCGTGGCCAACAATCTGAAGGTGGAGGGCGCCGGCTTTGCCGGAGATACCAATGTAGTAACGATTATCACCGGGGATGGGGAAGTTTCACTCGGGAAAATGACGAAAGAGGAAACAGCCGGAAGAATTCTGGATGAAATCGTGAAAAGAATGTAAGTACAGAATTGCATGTCAGAATGTATTGTATCTCGCAGGAGAATAATAACAAGGAGACAGGGAAATGAAAAAAGAGAATAAGAGAACGGAAAGAAGCGCCGCAGGCGCGAAGGTCAGAGGAATGGTGCAGACAGCGCTGTTTGCCGCCGTCATTTTTATTATGGCATTTACGCCTTTTCTCGGGTATATACCCCTGGGATTTACCAGGGTCACCACCATTCACATTCCGGTGATCCTGGGCTCACTGATGCTGGGGCCGGGAAAGGGAGCCCTGCTGGGAGGGATTTTCGGGCTGACCAGTTTTATCAATAATACGGTCAATCCCACAGCTACGTCCTTTGTCTTTTCACCCTTCTACAGTCTGGGAGAGTTCAGCGGAGGGCCGGCCAGTCTTCTGATCTGCTTTGTGCCCAGAATCTTGGTGGGAGTCATTCCCTGGTGCATTTACAAGCTTGTAAAGAAATGCAGCAAAAAAGAGGGGACCTCGGGAGCTGGGCTGATTCTGGCGGGGATTGGAGGCTCCCTGACCAACACGCTTCTGGTGATGAATCTTATTTTTGTGTTTTTCCGGGAAGCCTACGCGGCGGCCAATGAGGTGACGGTTCGGGCCGTGTACGGATTTATCCTGACGGTAATCGGCACGAACGGAGTCCCGGAGGCTATTGTGGCAGGAGTTCTGACTCTGGCCCTGGGCAAGGTGCTGCTGAGAGGACGGATGAAAAAAAATCTGGGAGTAGCGAAATGATACTGGCGATTGATATAGGAAACACGAACATTGTGATAGGCTGCACAGACGGAGATACTTGCGTTTTTGAGGAACGCCTGTCCACAGACCTGAGAAAGACGGAGCTGGAGTACGCGGTGGATTTCCGGAACGCCCTGGCCATGTACGGAATTTCCAGAAAAGAGATTGAGGGAGGCATACTGGCCTCGGTGGTGCCCCAGGTAACCAGAACGGTGAAGAGGGCCACGGAAAAAATCATCAAGAAGGATGTTCTTGTAGTGGGGGCCGGGATAAAAACCGGGCTGGATATTCAGGTGGACAACCCGACGCAGCTGGGCAGCGATCTCGTGGTGGCCGCAGTGGCTGCCGTGGCAGATTATCCGGCGCCTCTGCTGATCTTTGATTTTGGGACTGCCACCACCGTTTCCATTGTGGATGAAAAAAAGAGATTTCAGGGAAGAATGATTTATCCCGGACTGCAGGTGGCGCTGGATTCCCTGACGGCCCGGGCGGCCCAGCTGGGAGCGGTAAATCTGGAGGCACCGGAGAATATTTTCGGGAAAAATACGGCGGAAGCCATGCAGAGCGGGATCATCTACAGCAATGCTGCCGCCGTGGACGGGATTATAGACCGTCTGGAGGAAGCACTGGGGCAGAAGACCACCGTTCTGGCCACCGGGGGACTGGCGGAGAAAGTGATTCCTTACTGCAGGAGGAGGATTATAAGAGATGATGGCCTTCTGCTTCGAGGTATGGCTCTGATTTACAGAAAAAATAACGGTATTTGAGAGAGGAAACAGTATGAAAGATTTTCTGGAGCGCACAAAGCTGATGACAGAACTGGTTGCCGTTCTGATGATTGTCCTGGGTATTCTGCTGCTTGTAAATCCCGGAGAAGCGGTTCTTCTGGTCTGCCGGCTCTCAGGCGTCATTCTGGGCATTACCGGGCTGGTGCTTCTTTTGATGTCCCTGAATAACCGGCAGGGGGTGGAGAGGGGAAACGGACTGGATATTTTCCTCACCGTGCTGGGGATTATCCTGCTGGCTCTGGGGCTGTTTATTGTATTCCGCCCCGGCGTGGTGGTGGGATTTGCCGGCGTCCTGTTCGCGGTGGTTCTGTTTGTACATGGCATCGGAGATCTGCGGGAGATGATTACCTTAAAACAGATGGGCTACAGCCGCTGGTGGGTCAGTCTTCTCTGTGCCGCAGTCACCTTTCTCATGGGTCTGGTCGTCCTGCTCCTTCCCTTTGACAGCGCGGCGCTGATGATGCGGATTGCGGGGATCTTCCTTGTTCTGGACGGAATTTCCGAACTGTATCTGGCGCTGCGGGTGGTTTCTCTGAAGAAAAGGTACAATACGGACCGGATGATTGAAGGCCATGCCAGAGAAATAGATGATGAGCACAGATGAAAAAGGAGGTAGGAAGCTATGGGGGATTACAGCAGCTATTTTCTGATGAAGCCGGAAGAGGTGCCGGACTATGTGCAGGCAAAACTGCACTTTTTTCCGGAGGGGGCGAAGCTTTCCGGACAGGAGATCGGCGATGGGAATATCAATTACGTATTCCGGGTTGCGGACCGGGACAGCGGAAAATCCATTATTGTAAAACAGGCCGGGCCGACCACCAGGATCGAGCCGGATCTGGGAGTGTCCCGGGACCGGGGAAGGATTGAGGCGGAGATCCTGAAGCTGCAGAGCAACTTCGCGCCGGGACTGGTTCCGGAGATTTATCTGTACGATGAAGTTATGTGCGCGATGATTATGGAAGATATGGTGGGCCACACCATGATGCGGACCGGGCTTCTGCAGCACGAGACGTATCCGGAGTTCGCGGAGGATATTACCACCTTTATGGCAGGCTGTCTGATCCGCACCTCGGATCTGGTCATGGACCACAAGGAGAAAAAAGAGCTGGTGAAGGCTTTTACCAATCCGGATCTCTGCGGGATTACAGAAGATCTGGTCCTCATGGAGCCGTACACCGACTGCTTTCACAGGAATCATGTCTATCCTCCCAACGAGGAGTTTATACAGAAAGAGGTTTACGGGGATCAGGCGCTCTGCCTGGAGGCGGCAAAACTGAAATTTAACTTTATGAACAATCCCCAGGCCCTGATCCACGGAGATCTCCATACAGGCTCCATATTCATCAATCAGGAACACACCTTTGTGTTTGACCCCGAATTTGCTTTCTTCGGGCCCATGGGGTATGATATTGGAAATATGGTTATGAACCTTTTCTTTGCCTGGTGCAATGGGGAGGCCGAAATGGAAGAGGGACGGAAGAGGGAAGACTTTCTGGACTGGTGCATGGATACCATCGCGGATACGGTGGATCTGTTTGTGCAGAAATATGATCGTGTTTTCGATGCGTATGTGACAGAACCCATGGCGAAAATGCCGGGATTTAAGTCCTGGTATCTGTCGGGAATCCTGGCGGATACGGCAGGGTATGCCGGAACCGAAGGGCTTCGGAGAATTCACGGAATGGCGAATGTAAAGGATATTACGTCCATAGAAGACGTCGGAAAGAGGACCCGGGCGGAGCGCATCGTTGTGTCCTTCGCCAAGGACTGTATCCTGAACCGGAACAGCTTTATCTGCGGCGCCGATTATGTGGCTGCCATTGAAAGAGCTGTAAGAAAACACAGCTGATTTTTCTAAAGAAAGAATTAAAAAACGGCCGGTCGTATTGACTGGCCGTTTTTGCGGCTGTATAGTGAAAAAGAGGCAGAGACAGATGCCGGAAACAGTCGTAGATGGAGGAAAATAAACAGAAATGAGCAAAGTAATAGGAATTGATTTGGGGACAACCAACAGCTGTGTGGCCGTACTGGAGGGCGGCGAGCCGGTGGTGATCCCCAGCGCGGAGGGAATGCGGACCACTCCCTCCGTGGTGGCTTTCGCAAAGAGCGGCGATCTTCTGGTGGGAGATGTGGCCAAGCGGCAGGCAGCCACCAATGTGAACCGCACCATCTCATCCATTAAAAGAGAGATGGGAACGGATACCCGGATTAAGATAGATGGAAAGAACTTTTCGCCCCAGGAGATCTCCGCTTTTATTTTGAGAAAGCTGAAGAAGGATGCAGAGGATTATCTGGGAGAGCAGGTCAGCGAGGCGGTGATCACGGTTCCTGCCTATTTTAATGACGCCCAGAGGCAGGCTACCAAGGATGCGGGACGGATCGCAGGGCTGAATGTGCTCCGGATCATCAACGAGCCCACCTCGGCGGCTCTGGCCTATGGCCTGGATCACGGGGCGCCCCAGAAAATCATGGTGTATGACCTGGGCGGAGGCACCTTCGATGTCTCTCTGATTGAAATCGGTGACAATCTGATCGAGGTGCTGGCCACCGCCGGAGACAACCGTCTGGGCGGCGATGATTTCGATGCCAGGCTGACAGAATATATTGTACAGGAATATATCCGCACAAACCGGATCAATCTTGCCAAGGATCCAGTGGCCATGCAGCGGATCCGGGAAGCGGCGGAGGAGGCAAAGAAGGCTCTGTCCTCCCAGAGCGTTACCAACATCAATCTCCCATTTGTGGCTACTGTGAAAGGGGATCCGGTCCATCTGGAGATGGAGATTACCAGGAGTAAATTTGATGAACTGACCAGAGATCTGGTGGACCGGACAGAAGCCCCGGTGCGGAAGGTGTTAAATGACGGAGGCGTCAGCATTTCCGAACTGGGAATGGTGCTGCTGGTGGGCGGTTCCACCAGAATACCGGCTGTGCAGGAGAAGGTGCGCCAGCTTACCGGAAAAGAGCCTTCCCACAGTCTGAATCCGGACGAATGCGTGGCTCTGGGAGCCGCTGTTCAGGGCGGAAAGCTGGGCGGAGAGATTACCACCGGCAATGCTGCGGAGATTATTCTGATGGACGTAACGCCGCTGTCCCTGGCCATCGAGACGGTGGGCGGGATCGCCACCAAGATCATCGACAGGAATACGACCATTCCCACCCGGCACAGCCAGGTGTTTTCCACGGCGGCCAATTTCCAGACCTCTGTGGAGATCAAGGTTCTTCAGGGAGAGCGGCAGTTTGCCAAAGACAATACCCTTCTGGGAACCTTCCGTCTGGGCGGCATCAAGAGGGCGCCGGCCGGCGTTCCGCAGATTGAGGTTACCTTTGACATTGATGCCAACGGTATTGTCAATGTTTCGGCGAAGGATCTGGGGACGGGAAAACAGAAACAGATCACCATCACGGCGCGCTCCAAGCTGTCCGAGGATGAGATCGAACAGGCCATCCGGGACGCGGAGGCGTTCGCGGGGGAGGACACCAGCCGCAAGCACCGCTGGGACGTACTGAATCAGGCCCAGAATCAGACAGTGAAGGCGGAGCAGTATCTGGCGCAGAACAAAAAGACGCTGAGCAAGGAACAAAAGAAGAATATTAAGGAGGAAACAGCAGCTCTCCAGAAAATGCTGAGAGGGAAAAAAGCAGAAAAGATGACGGACGCGGAGGCGGATGCCATCGAGGCCCAGACCGGCAGGCTGAAAGCCATGACCGGAGGAGAATAAGGCTGGGAAGAAAGGTGCCGGGACACAAGATCCCGGCATTTTTTTTCGCGCGGTGCGCCCGGAGGGTGACCGCTGTGCCTGCACAAGCGGTCACCCTTGCAATCTGCTCTTTTTTGGTATATGATGATACTCAGAAAAATTGAAGACAACGGGAGGTAATTTATGCGACACATCATGAGCCCTCTGGATTTTTCCGTGGAAGAGCTGGATCAGATGATGAATCTGGCCGGAGACATCGAAAAACATCCGGAAAAATACGCACATGCCTGCGACGGCAAAAAAATTGCTACTTTATTTTATGAGCCTAGCACCAGGACACGCTTAAGCTTTGAGACAGCCATGCTGAATCTTGGAGGTTCTGTCATCGGTTTTGCCTCTGCGGATTCCAGCTCCGCGGCCAAGGGAGAAAGTGTTTCTGATACCATACGGGTAATCAGCTGCTTTGCCGATATCTGTGCCATGAGACATCCGAAGGAGGGGGCGCCTCTCGTTGCTTCCCAGGCTTCTTCCATTCCTGTGATTAATGCCGGGGACGGCGGACACCAGCATCCCACCCAGACCCTGACGGATCTTCTGACAATCCGTTCCCTGAAGGGCCGTCTGGATCATCTGACCATTGGCCTCTGCGGCGATCTGAAGTTCGGCCGCACGGTGCATTCTCTGATCAGCGCGCTGGTCCGCTATACCGGCGTTAAATTTGTCCTGATTTCCCCGGAAGAGCTGCGGGTGCCCTCCTATATCCGGGAGGATGTGCTGGACGCGAGCCACACAGAGTACGAAGAGGTGATCCGCCTGGAGGATGCCCTGCCGAAGCTGGATATCCTGTATATGACCAGAGTGCAGAAGGAGCGCTTTTTTAATGAGGAAGATTACGTAAGGATGAAGGATTTCTATATCCTGGACAAAGCCAAAATGGAGCTGGCCAGACCGGATATGTATGTGCTGCACCCGCTGCCCCGGGTCAATGAAATTTCCGTGGAGGTGGACAGCGATCCCAGGGCCGCCTATTTTAAACAGGTTCAGTATGGGGTTTATATCCGGATGGCGCTGATTCTGACACTGCTGGAGGTGAAGGTATGTTAAATGTAGGAGCACTGGAAGAGGGATTCGTTCTGGATCATATTAAGGCTGGAAAGGCCATGACGATCTACCATGATCTGAAGCTGGACAAGCTGGACTGCTGTGTGGCCATCATAAAAAACGCCAGAAGCAACAAGATGGGGAAAAAAGATATTATTAAAGTGGAGTGCCCGGTGGATACCATGGATCTGGATATTCTGGGCTTCATTGACCATAATATTACCGTCAATGTGATCGAGCATGGAGAAATTGTGGAGAAAAAGAAGCTGATGCTTCCGAAGCAGGTGGTGAATGTGATCCGCTGCAAGAACCCCCGCTGCATTACCTCCATCGAACAGGAGCTGGATCAGGTGTTTGTGCTGACCGATCCGGAAAATGAAGTTTACCGCTGCAAATACTGTGAAGAAAAATATCACGGCAGCCGCAAAAAATAGAACAGAAAGGAAGCCGGCCGCAGGCCGAAGCAAAAACATGGACCATATTATATCGAAACTGCTGATCTACGGAGATCTTCCGGAGGACAGCATCCTGATGCAGATGGGGGACATCTGCAGGCAGGCGAGAGAACATACCCAGAGCAAAGATGAACTGATCGCCCGCGTTTTCCGGCAGGTAAAAAGAATTCTTGTGGTTGCCACGGACTATGGCTTTGACAGGAATCTCTGGCAGAATTATCTGACCTTTCTGCTGATGACGGATGAAAATCCCTTCAGCCTGACTTGTGAGAAGACAGGAGCCCAGGAGGGGAGCGTGAACTATTTTGCCAAGCAGGATTTCAACGCATTCCGGGAGCTGTTTCACTACGACTTCCGCTGGCTGGAGGAGGAACTCTCCGTGGACTGCTTCAGCCGGCTTACACATTATAAGGCCATTGGCAAGCCGGAGCTTATGTATAACAGAAATGTCAGTGAAAAGGTGCGGGCCCTCAGCGAAAAGCTGGATGCCGCCCTGGATGAGGAAAGCTTTTTTGACTGCGTGACCGGCTTTTACAGGGATTTCGGCGTGGGCATGTTCGGTCTGAACAAAGCCTTCCGGATCGCTTCCTCAGAAGGAGGCCGGGTTGTCTTCCACGCCATCAACAATATGGACCGGGTGATGCTTTCGGATCTGGTGGGATATGAAATCCAGAAGAAAAAGCTGGTGGATAACACCAGAGCCTTCGTGGAGGGACGCAAGGCCAACAATTGTCTTCTGTTCGGCGATTCCGGCACGGGAAAATCTACCAGCATTAAGGCGATTGTCAATGAATTCTATCCCCAGGGCCTGCGGATGATTGAGATTTACAAGCATCAGTTCCAGGACCTGTCCAATGTGATCGCGCAGATTAAGAACCGGAATTACAAATTTATTATCTATATGGATGATCTGTCCTTTGAGGAGTTTGAAATTGAATATAAGTTCCTGAAGGCAGTCATCGAGGGCGGAGTGGAGACGAAGCCGGAGAATGTGCTGATCTATGCCACCTCCAACCGCAGGCATCTGATCAAGGAGAACTGGAGCGATCGGGATGATATGGAGACGGGAGCGGGTATTCACCGTTCGGATACCATGGAGGAAAAGCTGTCTCTGGTAAACCGTTTCGGCGTCACCATCTGCTATGCGAAGCCAAGTCAGAAAGAGTATTTTCACATTGTGGAGGAGCTGGCCAAAAAGGCGGGAATCACCATGGAGGCAGAGCAGCTCCGCCGGGAAGCCAACCAGTGGGAGCTGAGTCACGGGGGAATTTCCGGAAGGACGGCCCAGCAGTTTATTACGTATCTGCAGGGACAGCAAAAGCTTTAAAAGCGGGTTCAAACGTATTAAACCCGGAGATTTTACATAGATTTTACTTTACTCTGTGAGGAGCAGCAGGTATCATGGACTATAGAGAAGCGAGAGCGTATATGGAAGACCAGCAGCGGTACGGCCAGGATATGGGCCTCGAAAAGCTGCAGGCACTGCTTAAAATACTTGGAAATCCGGAGCGAAAGCTCCGGTTTATCCATATTGCGGGGACGAATGGAAAGGGAAGTATTCTGGCCTATCTGTCTGCGTCCCTGACCCGTGCCGGCTACAGGGTGGGGCGTTATATTTCTCCTACGCTGTACTATTACCGGGAACGGTTTCAGATCAATGGGAAAATTATTTCCAGGGAGGCTTATATCCGCATGGTGGAGAGAATCCGCGGGGCTGTGGAAACGCTGGAAGCCGGGGGCGGATATAAGCCCACGCCCTTTGAACTGGAGACGGCCCTCTGTTTTCTGTATTTTCTGGAGCAGAAGTGCGATATCGTGGTGCTGGAATGCGGAATGGGCGGCAGAGACGACGCAACGAATGTGATCCCGGCTCCGGAGCTGTGCGTGTTTGCGTCCATCAGCCTGGATCATACGCAGTTTCTGGGAAATACTCTGGAAGAGATCGCGTCGGTCAAGGCCGGCATTCTGAAGGAAGGCGCATGGGCCGTGACAGGCACCCAGGATCCGGCGGCCGGGAAGGTGCTGGAGAGGGTATGCCGGGAGAAAAATATACCGCTGATTCAGGGCAGGCCGGAGGATGCGGAAACGCTGCGGGACAGTCTGGAGGGCCAGACGTTTCTGTATCACGGCAGCCGACTGGAAATTTCCATGGCGGGAAGCTGCCAGAAGGAAAATGCGGTGACGGCCTTTGAAGCGCTCCGGGCTCTCCGGGACCGGGGATGGCAGATCACAGACCGGCAGATCCTGGAGGGAATGCGGGAAGCGACCTGGAGCGGACGCTTTACGCGCATTCAGGAGCAGCCGCTTTTTTACGTGGACGGCGCGCACAATCCGGATGCGGCCAGAAAGCTGCGGGCTTCCATTCAAAAATATTTCGCCGGCAGGCGGCTGATTTTTATAAACGGCGTATTAAAGGATAAAGATTACCGAAGCGTGGCGGCGGAGACGGCCCCCCTGGCGGATGTGATTTTTACCATTGAGACGCCCGGCAATGACCGGGCGCTGCCGGCCGGGGAGCTGGCCCGGGTGATCCGCGGCTTTAACCCCCATGTCCATCCATGCAGGAGCATCGGGGAAGCGGTTGAAAAAGCGGAGAAAACAGCCGGAAAAGGGGATGTAATACTGGCTTTTGGATCGCTGTCCTTTTTGGGGGAGCTGACCAGGCTGGTTTCAGAATACAGGGAGAAGAACAGATGATGGATTTGACAGAGATACGGAAGGAGATTGATCAGAGGGACGCGGAAATTCTGCGGCTGTTTGAGGAGAGAATGCATCTGTCGGAACAGGTGGCCGCCTACAAGATCGGGGCGGGAAAGCCCGTATTTGACAGAAAACGGGAGGAGGAAAAGCTGAAGGTGCTCCGGGAGGCGGCCACCGGTTCCTTCAACGCCCACGGAGTGGAAGAGCTGTTCCGGCACATTATGGCCATCAGCAGAATGCGTCAGTATCAGCTGATGGCCGGACGGGGGATTGCCGATGTGCTGGAGGATTATGCTACAATTGAAAAGCTTCCCACAGACGGAGCCCGGGTAGTGTTTCAGGGCGTGGAGGGGGCCTACAGTTTTGCGGCCATGAAGCAGTTTTTCGGGGACGCCATCAGCAGCACCCACGTGGAGACCTGGAAGGAAGCCATGGAGCAGGTGGCGGAGGGAAGTGCCGATTACGCGGTGCTCCCGATAGAAAATACCACGGCGGGAAGCGTTTTGGATATTTATGATCTGATGCTGGAGTATCCGAATTACATTGTGGGAGAGGAAATTCTGGAAATACGGCATACCCTTATGGCCATTCCGGGCACAGATCTTTCTGAAATACGCACCGTTTACTCCCATCCCCAGGCCCTGTCCCAGTGCCGGCGTTATCTGGAGGCACATCCGGAATGGAAGCAGGTAAAGATGCCCAATACAGCCATGGCGGCAGAAAAAGTGGCTGCGGACAGGGACAGAAGCCAGGCAGCCATTGCCAGCCGTTATGCGGCAGAGCATTTCGGCCTGCAGCTCCTGGAGGAGAACGGACTCTCCATGGACTGTAATTCCACGCGTTTTGTGATCCTTTCCAGGCAGAAACGCTTTGCCGCTTCAGCGGGCAAGATCAGTATCTGCCTGGAGCTTCCCCATCAGTGCGGAAGCCTCCACAACATTCTCGCGCATTTTGACTACAATGATCTGAATATGACGAAAATCGAGTCCAGGCCCATCCCGGACCGGCCCTGGGAGTATCGGTTTTTTATAGATTTTTCCGGAAATCTGCAGGAACCCGCGGTGCGCAATGCCCTGAGAGGAATTGCGGCGGAGGCTGTTTCTCTGCGTTTTCTGGGCAGCTACTGAACAGAAACAGGAGAGAATCCGGAAAAGAAAGACAGGAAGGAGGCAGGTATGCAGCCAGCAACATTTGCGACCATCGACATCGGAACGTACGATGTCACACTGGAAATATTTGAAATATCGAGAAAATCCGGAATCAAGAGCATTGACACAGTCCGCCACCGTCTGGAACTGGGTACGGACACCTACGCCAACGGAAAACTGGGGCCGTCCATGGAGGAAGAGCTTTGTCTGGTGCTTAAGGACTTTGTCAGGATTATGGACGGCTACAAGGTGGAAAATTACCGGGCCATTGCCACCAGCGCTCTGCGGGAGGCGGAAAATGCTCTGTTCGTTCTGGGCAAGATCCGTCAGGCCACCGGGCTGCACGTGGAGGTTTTAAGCAATTCCGAACAGCGTTTTCTGAGCTACAAGGCGATCGCTTCTATTGAAAGCCGTTTTAACAAGATGATAGAAAAGGGAACGGCTGTAGTGGATGTGGACGGCGGAAGTATTCAGATCTCACTTTTTGACAAGGATGCTCTGGTGACAACCCAGAATATCCGCATGGGAAATCTGCGGATCCGTGAGCGGCTGCAGCCGCTGAAAAATAATACAGCCAACTATGAGCGGCTGGCGGAGGAACTGCTGCAGAACGAGATCATCAGCTTTAAGCGGATGTATCTGAAGGACAGGAAAATTGAAAATATTATGCTGATCGGCGATTTCCTTACAGACACCATATTCCGGAATACGGAAGACAGAGCCAGCCGCACCATATCCCGGAAGGATTTTGAGGCCTGGTATCAGAATATCGTGGGCCATTCTACCATGGAGCTGGCTGTCAGCCTGGATGTGCCCGTGGAGTACGCCTCCCTCCTCCGTCCCTCGGCGATTATCTATCACCGGCTGATTGAGGAAATGGACGCGGCCATGATCTGGACGCCGGGTACGCATCTGGCCCGGGGACTGGCTTATGAGTATGCGGAGCAGAAAAAGCTCCTGAAGGTAAAACATGATTTTGAAAATGATATTATCATGGCGGCAAAAAATATAGGGAAGAGATATGCGGTCAATCGTCCCCATATACAGAATATGGAGATGACCTCCATGGCCATCTTTGACGCCATGCGGCGGGTTTACGGATTGGGGGAAAGGGAGCGGCTGCTGCTCCGTATCGCGGTCATGCTTCACGATGTGGGCAAGTATATCAGCATGAACGCCGTAGCCGAGTGTTCCTACAATATCATTATGAGCAATGAGATCATCGGCCTCTCCCACGAAGAAAGAGAGACGATCGCGCTGATTGCCCGATACAATACGAAGGAGCTGCCTTCCTTTGAAGAGCTGGTTCAGGATATCAGCATTGACGAGCGTCAGTATCTGCTGGTGGCGGAGCTGACGGCCATTGTCAGGTATGCCAATGCTCTGGACCGGAGCCATATGCAGAAGATCCAGGCCGTGCGCGCGGCTCTCCGGGAGCAGGAGCTGAGGCTCTCCCTGGAGGTGAACCGGGATTTTACACTGGAACAGGGACTTTTGGAGGATAAAGCTGCGTTTTTCTATGAGGTTTTCAGCGTAAAGCCTGTGATCAAAATCAAAAGACAGATATAGGAGGTGGCAGAGCATGGATTATTCCGCTTACATGAAACCAGAATATTACAGAAACCGGGAGCTTTCCTGGATCAGTTTTGATGAGAGAGTTTTAAGCGAAGCCAGGGATAAGAATATCCCTCTGTTTGAGCGGCTGAAATTCCTGAGCATTACCGCGTCAAATCTGGATGAATTCTATATGATCCGGGTGGCTTCTCTGAAGGATATGGTGCATACCCAGTACAACAAGCCGGATATTGCCGGGATGACTCCCAGGGATCAGCTGAAGGCCATCTCTGCCAGCACTCATGAGCTGGTGGCACAGCAGTACAGAACGTACAACCGTTCCCTGATACCTGCCCTGAAGCATATCAACCTGCATATTGTAAGTTCCCATGAGGAGCTTACCAGGGAGCAGGCCGCCTATGTGGACGAATATTTTGAGGAAAATGTATATCCTGTCCTGACACCCATGGCCATGGATTCCTCCCGGCCCTTCCCGCTGATCCGGAACAAGACGCTGAATATCGGCGCCCTGATTTCCAAAAAGGATGAGAAGAAGCAGAAAGATGGCAAGAAGGGAAAAGAGAATCTGGAATTTGCCACGGTGCAGGTTCCGGCGGTGCTCCCGCGGTTTGTGCAGCTTCCGGCCGGGGAGGATGGAAGTCATTCTCTGATCCTTCTGGAAGAGATCATTGAACGGAACATCGGAAAGCTTTTCTTAAGCTACGATGTGGTCTGCGCCCATCCCTACCGGATTATGCGGAATGCGGATCTGACCATCGACGAGGATGAGGCCGCGGATCTTCTGATCGAGATCCAGAAGCAGCTGAAGAAACGCCAGTGGGGCGAAGTCATCCGCCTGGAGGTGGAGGATAAGATGGATAAGCGCCTGCTGAAGATACTGAAGACGGAATTTAACATCAAGGACGAAGACCTGTTTTTCATTCCGGGACCTCTGGATCTGACATTCCTGATGAAGATGTACGGCCTGGAGGGATATGCAGCCTACAAGGTTCCCAAATATACCCCGGCCCCCGTTCCCGCCCTGCAGAACGAGGATGATATTTTTGCGAATATCCGGAAAAAAGATATTTTGCTGCACCATCCCTACATGAGCTTTGACCCGGTAGTGGATTTTGTCCGGCAGGCGGCAAAGGATCCCCAGGTTCTTGCTATCAAGCAGACGCTGTACCGGGTAAGCGGCAATTCCCCCATTATCGCGGCGCTGGCCCAGGCGGCGGAAAATGGAAAGCAGGTGTCCGTTCTGGTGGAGCTGAAGGCCAGGTTCGATGAGGAAAACAACATTGTCTGGGCGAAGATGCTGGAGAAGGCCGGCTGCCATGTGATCTACGGACTGCTGGGCCTGAAGGTTCACAGCAAGATCACGCTGGTGGTCCGCAGAGAGGAGGAAGGCATACGCCGGTATGTGCATCTGGGTACCGGAAATTACAATGATTCTACGGCCAAGCAGTATACAGACTGCGGCATCCTCACCTGCGACGCCAAAATCGGCGAGGACGCCACAGCCGTGTTCAACATGCTGTCCGGATATTCGGAGCCCAGTACCTGGAATAAGCTGGTGGTGGCGCCGATCTGGATGCGGAACCGTTTCCTGCACATGATCCGCATGGAGGAGGAACATGCAAGAAACGGCCAGGAGGCAAGAATCGTGGCCAAGATCAATTCTCTCTGTGACCAGGAGATCATAGCGGCCCTGTACAGCGCCTCCGCCGCAGGTGTAAAGATCGATCTGGTTGTGCGCGGAATCTGCTGCCTGATCACCGGTATCCCGGGGATCAGCGAGAACATTACCGTGCGCTCCATTGTGGGAAATTTCCTGGAGCATGCCAGAATCTTCTATTTCTACAGCAACGGAAATGAAGAGGTGTATATGGGAAGTGCGGACTGGATGCCGAGAAATCTTGACAAGCGGGTGGAGATCGTGTTCCCGGTGGAGGATCCGGACATAAAAAAAGAAGTGATGAATATCCTGAAGATCCAGCTGGAGGACAACATGAAGGCTCACGTGCTGCAGCCGGACGGAACGTATGTGAAACCGGACCGCAGGGGGAAAGTGCCTGTCTGCGCCCAGGATTATTTCTGTCAGGAGGCAACGGAAAGGGCTTCCGGCAAGAAGGCTGCGCTGGACCGGCGGGTATTCGTTCCGGCCGAACCGGTTTCAGAATAAGAAGAATAAAGAGGATGCGCTGAAGTTCTCAGCTGCATCCTCTTAACTTTTCCCACAGGGAACAGGGAATATTCAGATTGCCGTGCCCTGTGCCGAGATCAATGTCCGGCTTGTTGGAACCGTGAAAATCCGACCCGCCCGTGACGCACAGACCGTGGCGGAGAGCCAGCTGCTTCATGGCGGATTCATCGGAGAAACGGTTGGTGGAATAGACAGCCTCCAGCCCCTGGAGGCCGCATACGCAGAGCTGGTCCACCAGGTTCTCCAGTTCGGACGGCCCGAGATGATAGAGCAGCGGGTGGGCCAGAACCGGATGGGCGCCATTATCCAGGAGAAGACGGACGGCCTCGAAGGGAGAGATCTGTTCTTTGGGAACAAAGCAGGGAGCATGGTCTCCCACATATTTTTTAAAAGCTTCCTGCATATCCTGTACATAGCCGTGATCCTTCAGAAAGCGGGCGAAGTGGGCCCGGGTCCAGACGCAGCCGGGGAATTCCGAAAGCATCTGTTCTTCGGAAATGGAGATGCCCCTGTCCCGGAGCTTCTGCAGCATCTTCTGGTTGCGCACATCCCTGGCCCGGCGGAACTGCTCCAGATAAGCGGAAAAACCGGGATCCTCCATGCGGACCCCGAGCCCCAGCACATGGATATCGCGGCCTTTATAGTCCGAAGACAGCTCTACGCCGGGGATAACGGTAAGCGAGGTACCGCTGGCAGCCTGCTGCGCCCTCCTGACACCGTCCACAGTATCGTGATCGGTGAGGGCAAAGGCCGAAAGGCCCTTCCGCAGGGCGTAAAGAACCAGCTCTTCCGGCGTATAGGTACCATCGGAACAGTTTGAGTGAACATGTAAATCAATTCTGGCTTCCATTCTTCAGTCCTCACATTTTTTCTGCATCAATCTGGAATCTGGTCGTGAAAATCAAATAAATATGTAAGAGGGATGTCGAGGGCGTCCGCAATATCCATCAGGAGGGTAATAGAGACAGAAGTCTTGGCATTAGGTGCTTCGATATTGCTGATATGCGTCCGGCTGACATGGATCTCTTTGGCGAGCTGCGCCTGCGTATAGCCTTTTGCCCGCCTGTAATAAGAAATGGTAATGCCAAGCATACGAAGTGCTTGCTGGCGCTTTCTATCCATAAAAACCTCCGCCTGTGCGTATCAATAATACTTATTATCATAATACATTTTCTAAAAAAAAGAAACTGTTTTAAATCCAGAAAATGCAAAGTGACAGTTCAAATTCGATAAAAAATCTCCTGCTTTCTGTCGGTTGCCATGCCGCCGGGCCTGTGTTATGATATAAAAGATATGGGAAGGGGATATACCGCATGAGAGAAGAATTTTCCAGAACAGAGATGCTGCTGGGAGCGGAGGCCATGGAACGCCTGGCCGGAGCAAAAGTGGCGGTTTTCGGGATCGGAGGCGTGGGAGGCCATGCCGCGGAGGCACTGGTCCGGAGCGGGGTTGGTTCCCTTGTTTTTGTGGACTACGATACGGTGTCCCTGTCAAATATCAACCGTCAGATTATCGCTACCCACAGAACGCTGGGACAGTACAAGGTGGATGTGATGAGAGCGAGAGCACTGGAGATCAATCCCCGGGTGCGGGTGGAGGCAAGAAGATGTTTCTTCCTGCCGGAAAATGAAAAGGAATTCGATTTCAGCCAGTATCAGTATGTGGTGGACGCGGTGGATAATGTGACAGCGAAGCTGCTGATCATACGCAGGTCCAGAGAGGCGGGTGTTCCGGTGATCAGCGCCATGGGCGCGGGCAATAAGCTGCATCCGGAGCTGTTCCGGATCGCGGAAATTGAGAAGACCTCTGTCTGTCCCCTGGCGCGCGTAATGCGCAGAGAGCTTAAGAAACTTGGGATTACCGGCGTCAAGGTGGTCTATTCGGAAGAAGCGCCCCTGAAGCCTCGGGGCGGCCCGGAGAGGGGCGGGAAGCCTGTGCCGGGCAGCACGGCTTTTGTGCCCTCGGCAGCAGGCCTTCTTCTGGCCGGACAGGTGATCCGGGATCTGGCGGGATTGGGCCGGGACACGTGAAAGAGGAAAAGGAGAAGAGAAAATGAAGGTAAGAAGAGTGGAAAATATGGCCGGAGGAAAAGGCCATGTGGTGATCCGGGATATCCTGGAGCAGGAGCAGCTGGGAGAAAAATGCAGGATGTATGCGGAGGTGACCCTGGAGCCGGGCTGTTCCCTGGGAGTTCATGAGCACAGGGGAGAATGTGAAACCTACTATATTCTGAAGGGACAGGGAGAATATGACGATGACGGCGCAAAACGCCCGGTAAAACAGGGGGATGTGACAGTGACCCCCAGCGGCCACAGCCATGGACTGGCCAATACCGGTGAGACAGATCTTGTATTTATGGCGCTGATTCTTCTGGATTGACGGGCCGGCCTTGACACAGGGCCGGACTATGACGTATAATCAGAACGCATCTGCGGCTTACGCGGAAGGAAAGAAAAAGAAAATACCCTGGAGGAAAAGTAAATGGATTTTTTGATTGACGGGTTCCGGAATGTAACCTGGCAGCAGGGAGTCATGTACGTGATTGGCATTGCGCTGATCTGGCTTGCTATCAAGAAGGAATATGAGCCTTCCCTGCTGCTGCCCATGGGCTTCGGAGCAATTCTGGTAAATCTGCCGCTTTCCGGCGTGATTGACCAGGTTTTGGAGGGCGTGGGAAATACTCCCGGCATTATTGAGTGGCTGTATAATGTGGGGATTGAGGCGTCCGAGGTGATGCCGATTCTTCTGTTTATCGGAATTGGAGCCATGATTGACTTTGGGCCGCTGCTGTCCAACCCGATCATGTTCCTGTTCGGAGCCGGCGCTCAGTTCGGCATTTTCGCGGCCATTGTCCTGGCGGCTGCCCTGGGCTTCGATCTGCGGGACGCGGCTTCCATCGGCATCATCGGCGCGGCGGATGGCCCCACATCTATCCTGGTGTCCCAGATGCTTGGTTCCCAGTACGTGGGAGCGATTGCCGTGGCGGCCTACTCGTACATGGCGCTGGTGCCCATTGTGCAGCCCTTTGCCATCAAGCTGGTTACCACCAAGAAAGAGCGCAGAATTCATATGGAGTACAATCCCCAGTCTGTATCAAAGCCCATGCGGATCGCCTTCCCCATTGTGGTTACGATTATCGTCGGCTTTGTGGCGCCCCAGTCAGTGGCGCTGGTGGGCTTCCTGATGTTCGGAAATCTGATCCGGGAGTGCGGGGTTCTGCAGACGCTTTCGGATACGGCCCAGAATAATCTGGCCAACCTGATCACCCTGCTGCTGGGAATCACCATCTCCTTCAGCATGGTGGCGGACAAGTTTGTACAGCCGGCTACGCTGATGATTATGGCCATCGGCCTGTTTGCCTTTATCATGGATACCATCGGCGGCGTGCTGCTGGCCAAGTTCCTGAATCTGTTCCTGAAGAAGAAGATCAATCCCATGGTCGGCGGGGCCGGTATTTCGGCATTCCCCATGTCATCCCGGGTTATCCAGAAGATGGCCATGAAGGAGGATCCCAGCAATATTATTCTGATGCACGCGGCGGGGGCCAACGTATCCGGACAGATTGCTTCCGTTATCGCCGGCGGCCTTGTCATCAATCTGGTCAGCCAGTTCCTGTAAGGAGGTACTATGGACAGAATAGAGAATATTGAACATGCTTTTGAGATGATGGGTCAGGGAATGGGCGGAATTTTCGTGACCATCGCGATCATCGTAGTCTGCGTGTGGATCATGGGCAGGCTGGGCAGAAAAAAATAAAGAGAAAATGGGAAAAGAGCGGAGGACATGGTTCCTTCCGCCCTTTTTTCATATATAGGATTGTGGGAGTGCGCGGCACGGAACAATCCGCAGGCATCCCGGCTGGGGGGCTTTTGACACTGGCATCTGTATAGAGAAGAAAGGAATGGGTTACAAGAGTATGAGAGGCGTTGACACACCGGTTAAGAAAATCAGGAGAGAAGTATTTAAGGAAATTTCAAAGGTGGCCTTTGAGTCAACCGAGGAGAATTTTCAGGACAGGATTGAGGCGATCCCCTACGAGATTGTCCGGGAACGCGCCACCTACCGGGAAAGTATTTACCGGGAGCGGGCGGTGGCCAGCGAGAGAGTGCGTCTGGCCATGGGAATGTCCCTGCGTCCGGAAAACAAGGCGGTCCATATTACCGCCGGCATGGAGGCCAGCAACATCGATGAAAAGTATTATGAGCCGCCGCTGATGCAGGTGATTCCCTCTGCCTGTGATGCGTGCGAACCGAACATGTACATGGTCAGCGACATGTGCCGGGGCTGTGTGGCGCATCCCTGCAGGCAGGTCTGTCCCAAGGGGGCCATCACCATCAAAAAAGGGAAATCCATTATTGATCAGGAAAAATGCATCCGCTGCGGCAAGTGCAAATCGGTCTGCCCCTATGACGCCATTTCTCACATGGAGCGGCCCTGCGCCCGGGCCTGCGGTGTAAACGCCATTGAGAGCGACGGGCAGGGCAGGGCTGTGATTAATCCGGAAAAATGCGTATCCTGCGGGATGTGCATGGTCAGCTGCCCCTTTGGAGCTATCTCTGATAAATCTCAGATTTTTCAGCTTTCCCGGGCCCTGCGGGAGGGGCAGAAAATCATTGCGGAAGTGGCGCCGGCCTTTATCGGCCAGTTTGGTCCGAAGGTTACTCCGCAGAAGTTCAAAGCAGCACTTCTGGAACTGGGATTTGAAGATGTTTATGAGGTGGCTCTGGGAGCGGATATCGGAGCGGTGGCGGAGGCTCATCACTATGCGGAGAAGGTTGCCACAGGAGAACTGCCCTTTCTGCTTACTTCCTGCTGCCCCTCCTGGTCCATGCTGGCAAAGGTTTATTTTCCGGATTTGGTGGACAGTGTGTCCCGGGAGCTGACGCCCATGGTAGCTACCGCCAGAAGCATTAAAAAAGAGCATCCGGATGCCCATGTGGTATTTATCGGGCCCTGCGCCTCCAAAAAACTGGAAGCCTCCCGGAGGACAGTGCGCAGCGATGTGGATTTTGTCATTACTTTTGAGGAACTGCAGGGAATGTTTGACGCCAGGGAGATCGATCCGGAGCAGTGCGGGGAGGCATCCGATTTTCAGGACGCCACGGCAGCCGGACGGGGCTATGCGGTGTCCGGAGGCGTGGCGGAAGCAGTGGAAAAATGCCTGAAGGCTTATTATCCGGATGTGCCGGTGCGCATTGAACATGCGGAGGGCCTGGCTGAGTGCAGAAAAGTTCTGACCCTGGCCAAGGCGGGAAAGATGAAGGGCTGTCTGATCGAGGGGATGGGATGCCCGGGAGGCTGCGTGGCGGGAGCCGGCACGAACATTCCGGTAAAAAATGCCCAGGCGGCTCTGAAAAAATTTAAAGAAGCCTCCCTCCGGCAGCTTCCTCCGGAGGATTTGAGAGAAATAGAGCTGAACTAAAATATAAGAATAAAAGTAAAGAGCTGTGCCCGAAAGTTTTTAGCCGGGCATGGCTCTTTTTTACTGAAAAGGGATAAACAGTGAAAAAATTCTAGGCATTAATACTAAAATCATACTAAAAAATTTGTTAATATTCGGTTCCGAATTTTACAAAAAAATAAGTGGGAATTCTTCAAATGTTGACAGACAACACCATGTTTCAGGGGTAAAATACCTATCATGAAGGAGCAACTCAAAAAAGAATTGCTGGATATTTGGAATGATCTGGAATTTGACATTACAATTACAGAAGCGTGTAAATTTCAGGTTCGAAGCGGGAACAGGTATGAAAGTGAGCTGCACTGTCACAGAGGCTATGAGCTGAATTACATAAATTTTGGACTCTGTGTGATGGAAATAGAGGGAAGTTTTATTTCTCTGTGCCAGGGGGACTGCATAATTGTTTCTCCGGGTGTCTCCCATTCATTTATGATGGAATTTCAGCGGGGATGTGATATCACACAGCTGGAATATGACATGGGACTGCCGCAGAAGATACCGGCTTCCTTTCAGTTTTTGCAGGGAAAACACAGGTTTGAACAGATCAGAAGCTGCGGCATGATCCGGGGAACCATTGAAACTCTTTACCACAGCTACCATGAAAAAGTACAGCAGGCCTGCCGGAAGACATTTTTGGAGCTGGGTTTTGCGCAGCTGTACTGGGTGTTGGCCAGCGTACTGCAGGAGAGAGGGGAAGAGCGCGGTTCAAAGCCGGGGGAAGTTCAGAAGTCCATGCGTCAGAATGAACCGAAAAAGGACGCAGGACTGCTGCAGTATATCAATCAGAACTATGATACAAAGATCAATATAGAAAGTCTCGCAGAAAGCTTCGGCGTCAGTTCCCGGTATATCCGCAAGTTTTTCGCAGAGCATGTGGGGATGAGCTGTACGGACTATATCACCATGCTCCGGATGGAAAAGGCGAAGCAGATGCTGTGGAGGACAAAGAAAAGCATTACAGAAATAGCTTTTGCGGTGGGCTACAGCAGTTCCCAGTATTTTGGGAATGTCTTCCGCAGATTTGCCGGGATATCTCCCGGAGAATTCCGCAGGAAGTACAGAGAAGGAACGGAGCAGACAGAATAATCAGGTGACGGGGGAAAGGTATGATATGAATGGAAGAGAAAGGCTTCTGAATACCCTGAACGGGCGCGGAGCGGACAGGATACCGGTAACATTGTTTATACAGTCTCAGGGGCATTTCGCGAAGCAGCTGGATGAGGAGTACGATCCCTGGAATTTTGAAAAAACCCAGAAAAGCATCATTGATTATCAGCGGAGCCTAGGCCTGGACGTACATGCCAGGATGCTGTTCTTTAATCCCTATGAGCCGGTTCTTACAGTGTTTCAGGGACTGAATGCGCAGACGGAGACAGAGTGCTGGAAAGTGACCGTGGAAAAAGAAGAGGATGGATACAGCCGCAGATACCGCCAGACCATCCATACGCCGGAGGGAAACCTTCACCAGACATTTACCGTGAACGAGATTCAGAAGGGAACCTTTATGTACGCCTGTACGGAGGCGCCGATCCGGACCCGGAAAGATCTGGAGCTGGCGGAAAAATATGAACCCTTCTGCAGTCAGAGCGTCAGAAGAAAGATGGCGGAGCAGGTAAAAATCATCAAGGACTATGTGGGAGAAGACGGAATTGTGTCAGCCTGGAGCAACGGAAGCCTGTTCAACAATATTTCTTCCCTGATTGATCAGACAGAGCTGTACGCGCTGTTCCTGACAGACCCGGAATTCTATGACCGGCTGATGAGCTTTGCCAAGAAGCGGGTTTACGATTATACGGATATACTTCTGGAGGCGGGCGTGGACGCCATATGCCTCAGCGGCAATGCCGCCGGAGGGTTCCTGGGAAACCCGATGTTTGAGAAATACGTGCTTCCCTATGAACAGAAATATATAGCCTACTGCCAGCGGAAAGGGAACCCGGTTATTTACCACAACTGCGGCCGCGTCATGGAGCTTGTGCCTTCCTACCTGAAGATGGGCGCAAAGAATATCGAGCCGTTTTCTCCGGCACCTCTGGGAAATGGAGACCTGCGGCAGCTGAAGGGCATGCTTGCCCGGGAATTTTCGGTGACCAGCGGAGTGGATCAGATACACATCCTGCAGAGCGGAACGCCGGAAATGACGGCGAAGGCGGTGGAAAAAGTGATGGAACAGGGAAAAGACTTCCAGAGCTTCATTATGCAGAATGTGGATTTTCTGGAATACGGGACTCCCATGGAAAACATAAAGGTTTATGCGGATACGGCCTTGAGCCTGAGTGAGAAATACAGATAAATAATAAGGAGGGAAAAGAGGATGACAGGAAGGGAAAGACTGCTGAAGGCGCTGAAGGGGGAAGAGACAGACCGGATTCCGGTTACTTTGTTTATACAGTCCCAGGGACATTTCGCAGTGCAGCTGGATCCGGAATATGATCCCTGGAATTTTGAAAAAACCCAGAAAAGCATCATTGATTATCAGCGGAGCCTGGGGCTGGATGTACATGTGAGAATGCTGTTCTTTAATCCCTATGAGCCGGTTTACGCGCATTTTGATCTGCTGAATTTCCAGACCGAGACAGACACATGGAAAGTTGAGAAAGAAGAAGTACAGAACGGTTCCAGCCGCTGCTTCAACTATACGATCCATACGCCGGAAGGCGATCTGGAGGAAACGTTCAGTATCAATGAAGAGCGTCCGGGAATTTTTATGTATGCCTGTACAAAACCTCCGATTAAAACGGAGAGGGATCTGGAGCTGGCTATGAAGTACGAGCCACCCTACGCGCCGGAAATAAAGGAAAAAATGAAGAAAAATGTTCAGATAATCCGGGAGTATCTGGGAGAAGACGGCATTATTTCCGCCTGGGGAAACGGCGGCCTGTTTAATAATGTGTCAGCGCTGATTGATCAGACGGAGCTGTACGCCCTGTTTCTGACGGATCCGGAGTTTTACGGGAAGCTGATGGAGTTCGCCAGAAAACGCGTGTACGATTATACGGACGCCCTGCTGGATTCCGGCGTGGACGCCCTCTGTGTGGCCGGCAATGTGGCCGGAGGCTTCCTGGGCAACAACATGTTTGAGCAGTATATCCTGCCCTACGAAAAAGAGTATATAGCCTACTGCCAGAGGAAGGGAAATCCCGTTATTTACCACAACTGCGGAAGAGCCATGGAGCTGATTCCGGCCTACAAAAAAATGGGCGCCATGAATATTGAGCCCTTTTCTCCGAAACCGCTGGGCAATACAGATTTAAATGAATTAAGTTCCATTCTGAACGGGGAATTTTCCGTGACCAGCGGCGTGGATCAGGTGCATGTGCTGCAGCAGGGAACGGTGGAGGAAGTGGAGCGGGTCACCGCGGAAACCATGGAGAAGGGGAAAAAATTCAAGAGCTTTATTATGCAGAACGTAGATTTCCTGGAATACGGGACCCCCATGGAAAATGTGGAGGCCTATGCCAGGACGGCCCTGAAGATAGCAAAGGGAGAATGAAAGCAGATGAAAATAGAAACGATCCGTGAAGATACCTTTCAGAATTACGGAGTTATCTTTGCCTTTCCCGGGGACAGCAGAGAAGCCTTTTATATTGTGGATCAGGATGAAGAGTCTCCCTGGAGAACAGCGCTTTTCCGTTTCTCCGACAAAAAGACAGATGTACTGGAGCGGCATCCCAACACAAAGGAAACCTTTGAGCCCCTGCAGGGCACGGCGCTGCTGCTGGTCGCATCCGGGGAGGCACCGGAAGATTTCCGCTGTTTTCTTCTGGATCAGGCAGTATCACTGAAAAAAGGAATCTGGCATCAGGTGCTTGCCCTGTCAGAAGCCGCGGTGGTAAAAATTACAGAAAATTATCACGTGGAAACAGAATTTTACCGGCTGGAAAAGGCGTGGGGAGCAAACCTTCATCCCCTTCCATGAGTATACAAATGTGGCAGCACATTTGAAAAATACAATTTAAGTTAAGGAGGAAGAAAATGAAAAGAAAAGTAGTAGCTATGTTTTTGACGGCAGCTATGGGAGCCAGCCTGCTGGCTGGATGCGGATCCGGCGGAACGGACGCCTCATCCAACTCCGCCTCTTCCGGATCCGGGGCAGAGACCTCGTCATCCGGATCCGGAAGCTCCGAAACGGGGACCGGAGAAGACGGCGATCTTCTGATTTACGGCATTTATAAATCCGGCGATCAGACCTGGTTTTTGAATGAAGGAGCGGCGGCTCAGGCAGCAGTGGAAAAGCTGGGCGGTACCTTTATCTATGTGGATGTGGCGCTGGATTCCAACAAGTATCTGACTGCCATTGACAACGCCATTGCGAATCAGGCGGATGGCATCGTAACCTGTACACCTGAGCAGACAACTTCTCAGGCTGTGGTCGATAAGTGTAATGAAGCGGGAATCCCGGTTGTGGCCTGCGATGATCCTCTGGAGACGGATGACGGGGAAAAGCTGGCTCCCTGGGTATGTATCGATGGGTATTCCATCGGCCAGGCCAACGGCGAGTGGCTGGCAAATTATGTGAATGAAAATAACCTGGCGGAAGATCCGGAGGTGGGTCTGCTGCTTATGACGATTGACACCGTATCCAGCTGTGTGCCCCGTATTGACGGAGAGCTGGAGAAGTTTACGGAGCTGGTGCCGAACTTTGATGAAAGCCGGATCTTCCGGGCGGATAACGACGGAACCACCGATAAAGGAAATACCGCGGCAACTGCGGTAATCACCGCTCATCCGGAAATTAAAAAATGGATGGTAACAGGCGCGAATGAAGAGTGCTGCATCGGAGCTGTGCGCGCGCTGGAGAGCGCCGGGCTGGATGCGGAAGCCTGCGTGGTAGGACTTGGCGCCTATATGGCAAAGGATGAGTGGAATGACAAGGGTGCTGATGGAACCTGCATGAAGGCATCCACATATTTTTCGGAGACCCAGGTGGGTGAAGGTTCCATAGATGTGCTGATGCAGCTCATCAACGGGGAGGAACCGCCCATGGAAACCGCAGTAAGCGCGGAGGTGGTAACGCCGGAAAACTATAAAGAAGTGATGGGATCGGCTGCTGACTAAACTTTCTTCATAAATGGGGGGGAAGTCGGTTAATACCGAATTTTAACCCCTGACACGTAGGAAAGAGACAATCCCAGAGAATTCGGATTTTTTTAGGAACCGAATTCTCTGTCGGACTGTCTCTTTCTTTTTATACCTCGTATTTTAGGGCGCAAATGCCCCCTCTTCTGGATTGCAAGGGGCGCTCCATCCGTTAAGCGGCTTTCTGCTCCTTTTTTCCTTCGTATTTCTCGATCTCATGATGCAAGAACCGGTGGTATTTTAGGATGTTCCGGCCGATTGCATACAGCATGAACTCTTTATACACTTTTTCCTCTGAACGGTAATTAAAACGCCGGAATTTTTCATTCTCTTTGATATCTCCAAAGTGCCCTTCCGTCTGGATCGACCGTGTCTGCCGTTTCAGGATTCCTTCTTCACTCTGGATATTAGCGTTGGATTCCTCTCGCAGCGCTTCCCACCGTTCGTTGATCTTCATGACTTTATTGCGGTCTGGATTCTTTTCCGCATTGTATCTGTAAAGACATTTGGATTTATGCTCACAGCCGCTGCAGTCCGCACAGCTGTATACTTCCACCGTCTGGGTATAGCCGTCCAGCTCTTTGCTTTCCGTACGGATATGGCGCAGCTCCCTCCCATCATGGCAGATGTAACAATGCTCATCCTCAAAGACAGCATACGTCATGTTGTAATACTTCCCGATATCCTCTTCTTTTTTTGTATAAAATGCAAAAGAAAAATAAAATATAAAATAAAAACATTGACGGATTGACTAAAAAAGAAGAGTATGTTAAATTATAATCAATGTATATGTGATGGGTTTACACAAGAAACAAAAGGGTATTTCTATGAAACAATGCGGAGGTTAGGATGAGCAGACTTAGTATTGTCACACAAAACGAAGCGCAGAAGACAGTGGAAAGGCTTTACAAAGATCTGGAACGCAGGGTGGTTGCGAGCCCGCCTGGATTATGTCCGGTGGACCTGGCAACTTCTTTTTTGCGGATGTGCCACGCGCAGTCCTGCGGAAAATGCGTTCCCTGCCGTGTAGGGCTTGGACAGCTGGAAGCGCTGATGGAATCTGTGCTGGATGGAAAGGCGCAGCTTAAGACCATCGATGTTATTGAGAAGACAGCGGAAAGTATTTTTTATTCCGCAGACTGTGCCATCGGCTATGAGGCAGCCAGAATGGTGCTGAAGGGTGTAAAGGGATTCCGGGGAGATTTTGAGGAGCATATCAAGCACGGGCGCTGTTCCGGCGTTGTAAGCCAGCCGGTTCCCTGCGTGGCGGAATGTCCGGCCGGCGTGGACATCCCCGGCTACATAGCGCTGATTCATGAGGGAAGGTATTACGATGCCGTCCGCCTGATCCGGAAGGATAATCCGCTTCCCGCCACCTGCGGACTGATCTGTGAGCATCCCTGTGAAGTGCGCTGCCGCCGCACTATGGTGGATGATCCCATTAATATCCGGGGGCTGAAACGGTTTGCGGTGGAGCACGCAGGAGATGTTTCCGTGCCCAAGTGCCTGAAGCCTACGGGCAAAAAGGTTACGGTGATCGGAGGAGGACCGGGAGGTTTAAGCGCTGCCTATTATCTGGCGCTGATGGGCCATGAGGTAACTATCTATGAGCAGAGAAAGCAGCTGGGGGGAATGCTCCGCTATGGAATTCCCAGCTACCGGCTTCCCAGGGAAACTTTGAATAAAGAAATTGAGACGTTGCTCTCTGTGGGGATCAAGACGGTTACAGATACCCGGGTGGGAGATGATATTTCCATCAAGGAGCTGCGGGAGAACTGCGACGCCATGTATGTGGCCATCGGAGCCCATGTGGACCGGAAGATCGGCATCGAGGGAGAGGACGCCAAGGGAGTTCTCTCGGCCGTGGAAATGCTCCGCCGGATCGGTGATTATGATATGCCCGATTTCAGCGGAAAACGGGTTGTGGTAGTCGGCGGCGGCAATGTGGCTATGGATGTGGCGAGATCTGCTGTCCGTCTGGGCGCGGAGTCTGTGACGATTGCCTACCGGAGAAGAAAGGTGGACATGACCGCCCTTCCGGAGGAAGTGGAGGGCGCCATCGCAGAGGGCTGCGAGGTGCTGGATCTCCATGCGCCTCTGCGGATTGAGAAGGATGCGGAGGGCCGTGTGGCGGCTCTGTGGGTGCAGCCGCAGATCGTGGGCCCCATCCAGGATGGAAGGCCCAAGCCGGTGAACTCTTCGGAGCCGGAACTGCGGGTGCCCTGTGAGATTGTTCTTGTGGCCATCGGACAGGGAATTGATTCCCTGAAATTCGGCGAATACGGAATCCCCATCCGCAGGGGAGCCATTGAGGCTCTGGACTGGAGCGGCGTCAAGAATACGGAAGGCGTCTTTGCAGGAGGAGACTGCGTGACGGGGCCGGCCACGGTTATCCGCGCGATTGCCGCGGGCAAGGTGGCGGCGGCAAATATCGATGAATATCTGGGTTACCAGCACAAAGTGCGCAACGATGTGGAGATTCCGCCGGTGCGCCTGTCTGACCGGCACAGCTGCGGCCGCATCAATCTGAAGGAGCGCGAGGCAGCTGAGCGGAAGAAAGACTTTAAACTGATGGAATGTGGCATGACGGAGGAAGAGGCCCTTCAGGAATCCGGGCGCTGCCTGCGGTGCGACCACTTTGGCTATGGAGTGTTTAAAGGAGGCAGGGTACAGGAATGGTAAAACTGACAATAGATGGAAAAGAAGCGAGAGTACCGGAAAATACAACGATTCTGGAGGCAGCGGCCAGCGTGGGAATTAAAATCCCCACCCTCTGTTTCCTGAAAAATCTGAATGAGATCGGGGCCTGCCGTGTCTGTATGGTGGAGATTGAAGGATATGAAAAGCTGTTTACGGCCTGCAATAATCCCGTAAAAGAAGGCATGGTAGTTCATAGCAATTCACGGAAGGTATGGAACGTACGCAGAAACAATGTTCAGCTTCTGCTGTCCCAGCACGATGTAAACTGCGCCCTCTGCGTGAGGAACGGAAACTGTTCCCTGCAGCAGATAGCCAGCGACCTGAACATTCGCGCCGTGCCCTTTGAAAAACAGATCCCCTTCCAGAAGGGAAGCAAGAAATTCCCGCTGATCCGGGACTACACAAAGTGTATTAAATGTATGCGGTGTATCCAGGTCTGCGACAAGGTTCAGACCTGCAGCATCTGGGATGTGGTCAATACGGGATCAAGAGTAACCGTGGATGTGAAGGATGTACTGCGGCTGGAAGATTCCAACTGTACCATCTGCGGTCAGTGCCTGACCCACTGTCCGGTGGGGGCGCTCACAGAGAGAGATGACACGGGGAAGGTCTGGGATGCGCTGGATGATCCGGAAAAGATCGTGATTGTGCAGATCGCGCCCGCTGTCCGGGCCGCCTGGGGAGAGGATCTGGGCCTGAAGCCGGAATTTGCCACTGTCAAGCGGCTGGCCGCGGCGCTCCGTCAGATTGGCTTCAATTACATTTTTGATACAGATTTTTCCGCGGATCTGACGATCATGGAGGAGGCCAGTGAATTTCTGGAGAAGCTGAAAAATAAAGAAAATGAGAAGTTCCCCATGTTTACTTCCTGCTGCCCCGGCTGGGTGCGTTTCGTAAAGGGGTATTTCCCGGAGTATACAGATCAGCTCTCCACGGCAAAGTCTCCGCAGCAGATGTTTGGAGCCATTGCCAAGACCTATTACGCCAAGATCCTGAATGTGGATCCGGACAGAATTTTCAGTGTTTCCATTATGCCCTGCATTTCCAAGAAGCAGGAGTGCGCCCTTCCGGTTATGAATGATGCGGGAGCTGGCCAGGATGTGGATGTGGTTCTGACGACCCGGGAAGTAGACCGGATGATCAAAGCCGCCCAGATCGTTCCCATGGGTCTGAAGGAAGAAGAGCTGGATATGCCTCTTGGACTCGGAAGCGGGGCGGGCGTTATTTTCGGCGCCACCGGCGGCGTGATGGAGGCGGCACTCCGGACAGCCAGCTACATGGTGACAGGAAAGAATCCGGATCCGGATGCCTTCCGCCAGGTGCGCGGCATGCAGGGGTGGAGAGAGGCGGAATTTGACCTGGCGGGCCAGACCCTTAGGGTGGCCGTGGTCAATGGCCTCGGCAATGCCAGAAAGCTGTTGAAAAGGCTGAAGAGAGGAAAGGTTTCCTACGATTTCGTGGAAGTGATGGCCTGCCCGGGCGGCTGCGCGGGAGGCGGCGGACAGCCCATTCACGATGGCTATGAGATGGCGGCGGACCGGATCAACGTCCTCTATAAGCTGGACCGCCGCAGCGAGATCCGTTTCTCCCATGAAAATCCGTCTATCAAGCAGTGCTATGCGGACTTCCTGGGCGAACCCTTAAGCGAGCGGGCCCACCATCTGCTGCACACGGATCACCATGCCTGGAAAATGCCGGGAGAAATGTGAGCAAGCGGCCTGTTTATGCAAAAATAACAAAAAAAAACTGAATCATCCGAAAAAATTTCTGATTTAGCTCTTTTTCGGCTGCAAAAATTGCGGTATAATACAGCTTAAATCAGACGGATAGGAAAGAGGCAAGAACCGGTCTGCCGCCTGTAGGCAGGCCGGTTTTTCATTGACAAACAAATTTTTACAGAGTAGAATGAGAAAAGAGTCAGCCGCCTTTAAAGGCGGGGTCTGTGCGAATGAATTGATACGCAGGTATCAGGAAAGTTGGTATGTATATGAAACAGAGAATTTTATCGCTTCTGGTAGATAACACCTCCGGTGTTCTGAGCCGAGTATCCGGTCTGTTCAGCCGCAGAGGCTATAATATTGACAGCCTGACGGTTGGTGTAACAGCGGATCCCCGGTATTCCAGAATGACCGTTGTGGCCAGCGGGGACGACCAGGTGCTGGAGCAGATTACGAAGCAGCTGTCCAAGCTGGTGGATGTGATCGATATTAAGGTGCTGAAGCCGGAGGAAAGAGTTACCCGTGAGCTGATCATGGTGAAGATCGGGGCCAATGCGGAAGAGCGTCAGAACATTATTTCCATAGCCGGGATTTTCAGGGCAAAGATAGTAGATGTGGGCGTGGAATCGCTGATCATCGAGCTGACAGGAGCGAAGAGCAAGCTGGATGCTTTCCTGAAGCTTCTGGAGGATTATGAGATTCTGGAGCTGGCCAGAACCGGTATCACCGGTCTTTCCAGGGGCAAGGAGGATGTGCGGTATCTGTAAGAAGCCGTACGGACAATGCTTGCTAAAAGGCAAAGCCTTTTAACAATAGATTTCAAGACAAAGTGGAGGAAATGCAAAATGGCAGCAAGGATTTTTTATCAGGAAGACTGTAACCTTTCTTTACTGGAAGGCAAAAAAATAGCCATCATCGGTTATGGCAGCCAGGGACACGCACATGCGCTGAATCTGAAGGATTCCGGCTGTGATGTTATCATTGGCCTTTATGAGGGAAGCAAATCCTGGGCGAAAGCAGAAGCGCAGGGATTTCAGGTGTATACGGCTGCAGAGGCAGCGAAGCAGGCCGACATCATCATGATTCTGATCAACGATGAGAAACAGGCGGCCATGTACAAGAAGGATATCGAGCCGAATCTGGAAGAGGGTAACATGCTGATGTTTGCCCACGGCTTTGCCATTCATTTCGGACAGATTGTGCCGCCGCCCTATGTGGATGTGACCATGGTTGCCCCCAAGGGACCGGGCCATACCGTAAGAAGCGAGTACGAAGCGGGCAAGGGCGTTCCCTGCCTGGTTGCGGTGCAGCAGGATTATACCGGCAAGGCGCAGGATATGGCCCTGGCGTACGCGCTGGGCATTGGCGGCGCCCGGGCAGGCGTTCTGGAGACCACCTTCCGCACCGAGACGGAGACAGACCTGTTCGGTGAGCAGGCAGTGCTCTGCGGCGGTGTATGTGCCCTGATGCAGGCCGGATTTGAAACGCTGGTGGAGGCCGGCTATGATCCGAGAAACGCATACTTTGAGTGCATCCATGAGATGAAGCTGATCGTTGACCTGATCTATCAGTCAGGATTCTCAGGCATGAGATATTCTATCTCCAATACGGCTGAGTACGGTGATTACATCACCGGACCGAAGATCATCACCGAAGATACCAAGAAGGCCATGAAGAAGATCCTGTCCGACATCCAGGACGGAACCTTTGCCAAGGATTTCCTGCTGGATATGTCCCCGGCCGGCGGCCAGGCTCACTTCCGCGCCATGAGGAAAAAAGCTGCAGAGCATCCCTCAGAGACTGTCGGCGAAGAAGTGCGCAAGCTGTACAGCTGGAGCGATGAGGATAAGCTGATCAACAACTGATACGGCGGACTGTAAGAAGAGTCATCCCGGAAGCTCGAGAAACTCCCTCACCGGAGCGAGCTCCCGGGATTCTTTTGTCCAGGCAAAGCCGATCTCCCGGGCGGGGAAGCGGATACCCAGCGGCACCTCCACCAGATTGCCCCCGTCCAGATCGGCCTGGACGAATTCCCGGATTACACAGGCTGCGCCCATGCCAATCCGGGCAAATTCGATCAGCAGATCCATGGTGGAAATCTCCAGGATATTCCGAAGCTCAATGCCCTGCTCCTGGAAATAGTTGTTGATGAACTGGCGGGTGATATTTTCCTCATCCAGCATCATAAAGGTGGCTGTGTGGAAGAGAGAACTGCCCGCTTCCCGGAGGGAGAGGTTGGAAAGATAGGCCGCAGTGGCCACGAAAGTATCCTGGATGGACTGCAGGGGCCGGAATTCGCAGCCCTTCAGAGAGGCGGGCCGCCCTACCAGGCCGACGTCAATTTTTTCCTCCTGCAGCAGGGCCAGGGTACGGTAAGTGGACTGGCAGGTAATGGTGATTTTTACATGGGGATGAAGCTGGATGAACCGCTGCAGATACGGAAGAAGCACGTATTTGCACAGGGTTGTGCTGGCGCCGATGCGCAGGTGAGAGATCCCCAGGGCGTGCTTCCGCTCCAGAGACTGCTCCGCCGTTTCCAGAGAGGCAAAAGCCTCGGAGACATGGCGGTACAGCAGCTCGCCGTCTTCTGTCAGGAGTACGCCCCGGGGCCCCCGGCGGAACAGGACGGTATGCAGGGACTGTTCCAGCTTTCGGATGGATTTGCTGACCGCAGGCTGACTGATGAACAGTTCCCGGGAGGCCCTGGAGATATTGCCGCAGCGGGCGGCAACATAAAAAATATAGTATTGAGACAGAGCTTGATTCATAGACCCTCCATAACTTTAATTCATAATTAATATTCTAAATATATATTAGTATTATATCTCGTTCTGTGATAGAATGGCAATCAGAAAAAGAAATAAGGAGGACGGAACAGATGGGTATGACAATGACGCAGAAGATCCTGGCTGCGGCTGCCGGGCTGGAGCGTGTGGAGGCCGGCCAGCTCATTGAGGCAAAGCTGGATCTGGTTCTCGGAAATGATATTACTTCTCCGGTGGCAATCCACGAGATGGAGAAATTCAACAGGCAGGAGGTTTTCGACAAGGATAAAATCGCGCTGGTGATGGATCACTTTATCCCCAACAAGGATATAAAGTCCGCGGAGCACTGCAAATGTGTCCGGGAGTTTGCCTGCGCGCACGAGATCACCAATTATTTTGATGTGGGAGAGATGGGCATTGAGCACGCGCTCCTTCCGGAAAAGGGACTGGTTGTGGCCGGGGATGTGGTGATCGGCGCGGATTCCCATACCTGCACGTATGGGGCACTGGGAGCCTTTTCCACCGGTGTGGGCAGCACGGATATGGCTGCGGGTATGGCCACGGGCAAAGCCTGGTTCAAGGTTCCGGCCGCCCTGAAGTTCCATCTGACGGGCAGCCTGCCCAAATGGGTCAGCGGAAAAGATGTGATTCTTCACATCATCGGCATGATCGGAGTGGACGGAGCTCTCTACAAATCCATGGAATTTACGGGAGACGGAATCGCCAGCCTTTCCATGGATGACCGCTTTACGATTGCCAATATGGCCATTGAGGCAGGGGGAAAGAACGGTATTTTCCCGGTGGATGAAAAGACAGAAGCCTATATGAAGGAGCATTCCATCCGGAAGTATAAAATCTACGAAGCAGATCCGGACGCTGTTTACGAGAAAGAGTATACCATCAACTTAAGTGAGCTGAAGCCCACAGTGGCCTTCCCCCATCTGCCGGAAAATACAAAGACCATGGATGAGATCACAGAGGATGTGAAGATTGATCAGTCCGTTATCGGCTCCTGTACCAACGGGCGCATGGAAGATCTGCGGGCCGCAGCCCGGATTCTGCAGGGCCGGAAGGTGAAGAAGGGAGTCCGCTGCATTGTGATCCCCGCTACGCAGGCCATCTATCTGCAGGCCATGGAAGAGGGGCTGCTGAAGATCTTTATCGAAGCCGGAGCTGTGGTCAGCACGCCCACCTGCGGTCCCTGCCTGGGTGGATATATGGGTATTCTGGCAGCCGGAGAACGCTGTATCTCCACCACAAACCGGAATTTTGTGGGACGGATGGGACATGTGGATTCGGAAGTATATCTGGCCAGCCCGGCTGTTGCGGCGGCCAGCGCGGTAACCGGAAAAATCAGCTCTCCGGAAGAGCTGGAAGCGTAAGGAGGTAGAGAAATGCAGGCAAAGGGAAGAGTGTTTAAGTACGGCGACAACGTGGATACGGATGTAATCATTCCGGCCCGCTATCTGAACTCTTCAGATCCGGCGGAGCTGGCAACACACTGCATGGAAGATATTGATAAAGATTTTGTGAAAAAAGTGCAGAAAGGCGATATGATCGTGGCCAATAAGAATTTCGGCTGCGGCTCCTCCCGTGAACATGCCCCCATTGCCATTAAGGCATCCGGCGTGAGCTGCGTGATTGCGGAGACTTTTGCCCGGATTTTTTACCGGAATGCCATCAATATCGGTCTGCCGATTATCGAGTGTCCGGAAGCAGCCAGAGACATTGCGGACGGCGATGAGGTAGAAATTGATTTTGATTCCGGCATGATCTATGACCGGACAAAGGGCACCCAGTATAAGGGGCAGGCCTTTCCGGAATTTATGCAGAAAATCATCCATGCGGAAGGATTGATCAACTACATTAATCAGCAGAATTAATTTTGACAATTCAGAGCGGAGTATTGATATTATCGGCATTTTCCAGTATAATATAGGAGTGTTTAAGGGCACCGGAAACAGAAATTCCGGTAATTTAAGAGGGGATTTCATGTGAATTGGGTGGCAAAAATTATACAGGGAGGCAATATCATATGAGACGAGTTGCAGAAGTAATCTATGTAGTTCCGGAGGAGAGGGAGGCGTACATGAATGCGCATCTGAATCCCTCGGAGAGAGTAGCGCAGATCCTGTGGATCCACGGGATCCGAAATCAGTGCTTTTATGCTCTGAACGATGTGCTGCTCCTCTGCTTTGAATATGTGGGCAAGCACTTTTACGAGGATATGGCTGCGATTGCGGCATACCCGGAGATGAAGGACTATCTGGTACAGACAAGACGCCGGGATGTGCCGGCCGACCAGCAGCTGACCACCAACTGGTGGGCGCCGCTTAAGAGGCTGGGCAGCACGCTGACGGAGAGCCCCATGCCGGACGATGAGGATGAGGGCTTTACCCTGGAGGAGCAGTACCGCTCCATGATCAGCGGAGAAATGGTGCAGAACATAGCGGCCACCAATGATATTTCCTTCGATGAGGATGACTGGAGCGAGTCCATACATATCTGACAGAGGGAGCCCCCAATCGGGGACTTGACAAATGCATTTCAGGTGCTATAATGGATTTCAGACATGAGAAACCGATGAGAAAGAGTAGTACGCAGGACGGGAAATCTCAGAGAGCGGCAGATGGTGGAATTGCCGTATGGAACGGTCTGTGGAATGGACTTTCGAGGGCAGTCCGAAATGGTTCAGAGTAGGCGCTGCCGGGAACCGGACCCGTTATCAAGCCGGCACGTATGAGGGTACGTGAAGAGAGTGGACCGATGGTCAAGTTGAGTGGTACCGCGATAATATTAGTTTATTACCGTCTCAGGCATATGCCTGAGACGGTTTTTGTTTTGACAGAAACGCGGCGGCAATGCACGATTTTTAAGGGTATCTGCTTCGGAATTTCTCATGGACAGAAAAAAGTTCAGGAGGACAACAGTATGAAAAATCAGACAATGGCAAAAAGAATTCTGGCACTGGCGGCTGCGTCCGCAATGGGATTTTCCCTGACTGCCTGCGGCAGCAGCTCCGCAATCGGTTCTTCTTCAGCGGCATCCGGCAGCGTCTCCGGTTCTTCCGGAGAGAACGCTTCTTTCACGGAAACAGAGCAGGGAGAAGGAAAAACTTACGAGATAGCGGTTGTAAAGCAGATGGATCACGCGTCTCTCGATGAAATTGCCGATGCCATCACGGCGGAGCTGGATGCGATCGCGGCGGAAAACAATATTACCATTCAATATGAGGTGTATTCCGGCCAGGGCGATCAGTCAGTACTGAAGCAGATTGGCGATCAGGCCATTGCGGACGGGGTGGACGCCATTATTCCGGTGGCTACCCTGGCGGCCCAGGTGATGGCCGTCTGCGCGGAGGAGACCCAGACTCCGGTTATCTATGCGGCTATTTCGGATCCGGAGGCTGCAGAGCTGACGGGGATTGATTATGTGACGGGTACCAGCGATGCGCTGGATACGAACTCGATCATGGAAATGATGCGGACGCAGAATCCGGAGCTGGATAAGGTGGGGCTGCTGTATTCGCTGTCGGAAGCCAACTCTGCCGCCCCCATAGAGGAAGCTAAGGAATATCTGGATGCCCAGGGGATCGCGTACACGGAGGCCACCGGCAATACCAACGATGAAGTGATCGCCGCGGCCAGTGTGCTGATCTCGGACGGGGTGGACGCAATCTTTACTCCGACGGATAATATTGTAATGGCTGCGGAACTGGCTATTGCCGAGACGCTGGCAGATGCGGGGGTTCCCCATTACACAGGGGCGGATTCCTTTGTGAGAAACGGAGCTTTTGCTACCTGCGGGGTAAATTATACGGATCTGGGCACCGAGACCGCCGATCTGGCTTATCAGGCTGTCACAGAAGGAATGGACGGCATGGATGATTTCTACAGAGTGGCGGGGGGCGTAATCACTGTGAATACAGAGACGGCCGGGACTCTGGGGATTGATCCTTCCATATTTGAGGGAATGGGCGAACTGGTGGAAGTGACCACCACCGAAGACTGATTCCGGACAAGAAACGGAAAATAAGACAGAAGCTGAGGAGGAGAGAATCATATGCTGTTCATTGTGCAGACAGCGCTGGAGCTGGGAGTTATGTACGCGCTGGTATCCATGGCCTTATATCTGAGCTACCGGATCCTGGATATCGCGGATCTGACCACGGACGGTACGTTTGTGCTGGGACTGGCTGTATCCGTTTCCATGGCCGCTGCCGGGCATCCAATTCTGGCCTTTCCGGCAGCCATGGCTGCCGGAGCCGGAGCCGGTTTTGTGACCGCGTTTCTTCAGACCAGGCTGGGCGTCCCTTCGATTCTGGCCGGAATCATTACCAATACCGGACTGTATACCATCAATCTGATGGCCATGGGCTGGTCATCCAATGTCAGCCTGCTCCGACAGGAGACGGTGTTCACCATGTTCCGTACAACCGGAATCGGCGGCAGCTGGTACGAACTGGTGCTGGCCGGGGCAATTACCGTGCTGGCCGGGGTGCTGCTGATATGGTTTCTGGGAACGAAAACGGGACTTTCTATCCGTGCAACAGGAGATAACCGGGATATGGTGAAAGCCTCTTCCATTAATCCCACCTTTACCATTACGCTGGGACTCTGCATAGCCAATGCGCTGACCGCTCTCTCCGGAGCCGTTGTGGGGCAGATGCAGAAAACGGCGGATATCAACGGCGGAACCGGTATCGTGGTTATCGGCCTGGCCTGCCTGATTATAGGAGAAACGGTGGTCGGCCGGGGGGCTGTATGGCGCGGTGTGCTGGCGGTGATTGTGGGCAGCATCATCTACCGTTTTATCTATGCGGTGGTGCTCAGGACGGGCATTGTTCCCATCGACTGTCTGAAGCTTGTAACAGCGGTGATTGTGGCGCTGGCCATCGCCATGCCTTCCCTGAAAAAATATTTTGCTTTTCAGAAGCGTAAAATGGCTGCTTCCAGACGGAAAGGAGGACAGTGACATGCTGACGCTGGAACACGTATCAAAAACGTTCAATCCGGGAACGGTAAATGAAAAAAAAGCCCTGGACGGACTGGATCTGCATCTGGAAAAGGGCGAGTTCGTTACCATCGTGGGTTCCAACGGAGCCGGAAAATCCACGCTGTTCAATGCGGTTGCCGGCAGCTTCTACGTGGATGAGGGGTATATTTCTCTGGGAGGCAGGGATATAACTTTTCTGCCGGAATATAAAAGGAGCCGTTCCATCGGCCGTCTTTTCCAGGATCCGCTGCGGGGGACGGCTCCTCACATGACCATTGAGGAGAATCTGGCTCTTGCCTACCAGAGAACGGCGAAAGGAGCCGCCTTCAGCCGGATCTCCCGAAAGGACAAGGAGTTTTTCAGGGAAAAGCTGAGTCTTCTGGGAATGGGGCTGGAGGACCGGATGCGGCAGCCCGTAGGGCTCTTAAGCGGCGGCCAGAGACAGGCGCTGACCCTTCTGATGGCTACCCTGGAGCCGCCGGAGCTGCTTCTGCTGGATGAACATACGGCCGCTCTGGATCCGGCCACGGCGGAGAAGGTGCTGGAGCTGACAAGGGCGGTTATTGATGAAAACAAGATTACCTGTCTGATGGTTACGCACAATATGCACCAGGCGCTGGAGCTGGGAAACCGGACGCTTATGATGGCGGACGGATCCGTTGTGCTGGATGTTGCCGGGGAAGAGAGGGCAGGAATGACGGTGGAGGATCTGCTGGAGCGGTTCCGGGCGGGGGCTGGCCGGGAGCTGGATAATGACAGAATCCTCCTGTCAGAATAAAAAAGAAGCCATTGCTGATGGAAGATAATTCCGGAAGGCAATGGCTTCTTCGCGCAGAAAACGGACTCCGAAGAGTCCGTTTTCCGTACACAAAAATGTGTGATTGCATTGCGGCTGGGGAAGCCGCCATGTCAGAGTGTCCATTTCTGGACAGTTTTATTATAGAGGTCCCGGAAGGGAATGTCAATAAAACTGAGCAAATATAAAATAATAATTTGCAAAACAGGAATATGGGAAGAATGCAGCAGAGAATGCTGAAATTTAAAAAAACAACTTGTCCATACGAGCATACAAGTTGTAAGATTTAAAGAAAGGAGAAAAGATATGGCGGGAACAGAGGGAAACGCGAAATATTATAATCTGATGATGGAGCTGAAGGAGGCGATTCAGGCGGGAAGGCTTTCGCCGGGAGAAAAGCTGCACAGTGAGAATCAGCTGGCGGCAGAGTACGGGCTCAGCCGCCATACGGTAAGAAAGGCTTTGAATCTGCTGGCTGCAGACGGCTATATCTATTCGGAGCAGGGAAGGGGGACCTTCTGCTCCGAACGGCTCCGCCATATGAAGCGGTCCCATAATATCGCGGTGGTAATTACCTATATTACGGATTATATTTTCCCCAGACTGATCCAGGGGATGGATCACGTTCTGTCGGCCAACGGCTACAGCATCATTCTGAAAAGCACGGGCAACAGCCGGAAGCTGGAAGCCCGGGCGCTGGAGGATATTCTGAAAAAGGATGTGGACGGGCTGATCATTGAGCCCAGCAAGAGCCAGCTTGTGTGCAGGCATGAGCATCTGTACCGGATGCTGGACGAGTATGAGATTCCCTATATTTTTATTCAGGGTATTTACGAGCAGATGGAGGATAAGCCTCATATTCTCATGGACGACTGCCGGGGCGGTTATCTTGTGACCAGACATCTGCTGGAGCTGGGGCACCGCCGTATAGCCGGAGTGTTTAAAGTAGATGATTTTCAGGGAAGAGAGCGTCATAAGGGATACGTGCGGGCCCTGCAGGAGGCCGGTCTGCCCTACGACCCGGATCTGGTTATCTGGTTCCATACGGAGGACCGGAAAACCAAGCCGGCCATGGCTGTTGAAAAATTCATTTCCAGGCGGGTACCCCTGGACGCGGTGGTCTGCTACAACGACCAGATCGCCATGGGCGTATACCATAAACTGCGGGAGCTGGGAATCCGGATACCGGAAGATATATCCCTCACCGGCTACGACAATTCTCTTTACGCCCGGGGGGAGATAAAACTGACCACCATTGCCCATCCCCAGGAGAAGCTGGGAGAGATGGCTGCGGAGCTGCTGCTGGAGCAGATCCGGCATGTGCCGGAGGGTGAAAGCCGCGTGAAACGGCTGATCGAGCCGGAACTGATCCCTGGTAATTCCTGCCGGAGCCGCCTTTAGCGGACCGGAAGAATGCAGATATAAACAATTATGTATGGGAGGATGTAAAAAATGAAAACTGGCAGAAACTATAAGTTCTGGTTTTGTACCGGATCCCAGGATCTCTACGGGGACGAATGCCTGCGGCATGTGGCGGAACATTCCGCCGTCATTGTGGAACATTTAAATCAGAGCGGAAGGCTTCCCTATGAGGTGGTTTTAAAGCCGACCCTTCTGACCAATGAGATGATCCGGAAAACCTTTCACGAGGCAGACGCCGATGAGGACTGCGCCGGCGTAATTACCTGGATGCATACCTTTTCCCCGGCCAAATCCTGGATTCTGGGACTTCAGGAATACAGAAAGCCCCTGCTGCATCTGCATACGCAGTTTAATCAGGAAATCCCCTATGATACCATAGACATGGATTTTATGAATGAAAATCAGTCTGCCCACGGAGGCAGAGAATACGGCCATATTGTGAGCCGCATGGGAATTGAGCGGAAGGTTATCGCCGGCTTCTGGAAAGATGAAGCTGTACAGAAAAGGATCGCCTCCTGGATGCGGACAGCAGTGGGTATCGTGGAGAGCAGCCACATCCGCGTCATGCGGATCGCGGATAATATGAGAAATGTCGCCGTTACAGAGGGCGACAAGGTGGAAGCCCAGATTCAATTTGGATGGGAAGTAGACGCTTATCCGGTGAATGAGATTGCCGAGGCGGTGGCGCAGGTTTCCAGGGGAGATATAGAAGCGCTGGTGGAAGAGTATTACGATAAATATGAAATTCTGCTGGAAGGAAGAGATCCCGCCGAATTCCGGGAACACGTAGCCGTACAGGCGGCCATAGAGATCGGATTCGAGAGATTTCTGGAGGAGAAGAACTATCAGGCCATCGTTACGCACTTCGGTGACCTGGGGGCGCTGAAGCAGCTTCCCGGCCTGGCCATCCAGAGGCTGATGGAGAAGGGATACGGCTTCGGGGCAGAAGGAGACTGGAAGACGGCTGCCATGGTGCGGCTGATGAAGATTATGACCGCCGGTATGCCCGGGGCAAAGGGCACTTCCATGCTGGAAGATTATACGTACAATCTTGTTCCCGGAAAAGAAGGGATCCTGGAAGCGCATATGCTGGAAATCTGTCCGTCTATTGCCGGCGGTCCCATCGGCATTAAGGTGCAGCCGCTCAGCATGGGCGACAGAGAAGATCCGGCCCGCCTGGTATTTACCGCCAAGGAGGGACGGGGGATTGCCACTTCGCTGATAGATCTCGGGAACCGTTTCCGTCTGATCATCAATGAGGTGGACTGCAAAAAGACGGAAAAGCCCATGCCGAAGCTGCCGGTGGCCACGGCTTTCTGGACGCCCCAGCCGGACCTGCAGACGGGAGCGGAAGCATGGATCTATGCCGGCGGTGCCCATCATACAGCTTTTTCCTATGATCTGACGGCAGAGCAGATGACTGACTGGGCCGATGCCATGGGCATTGAAAGCGTTGTGATTGATCAGAATACCACCATCCGCGGCCTCAGAAATGAGCTGAAGTGGAATTCTGTTTATTACCGGTAAAGGGGGAAAAAGAAAAGGAATGGATACCGCGAAAAGAAGACAGGAAATAGCAGAGGGAAGAACGTATCTGGGCATAGAGTTTGGCTCTACCAGGATCAAGGCTGTGCTGACAGGGGAGGATTACGCGCCCATCGCCTCCGGCGCCCACGACTGGGAGAACAGGCTGGAGAATGGAATCTGGACCTACACGCTGGAGGATATCTGGAGCGGTCTGCAGGACTGCTACAGCAGCCTGGCGGCGGATGTGCGGGAAAAGTTCGGCCAGGAGCTGACAAGTGTCGGCGCCATCGGCATCAGCGCCATGATGCACGGCTATATGGTATTTAATAAAGAAGGAAAACTTCTGGCGCCCTTCCGTACCTGGAGAAATACCATTACGGAGGAAGCTTCCGAAAAGCTGACGGAGCTGTTTCAGTTTACGATCCCCCAGAGATGGAGTATTGCCCACCTGTACCAATGTATTCTGGAAGGGGCGGAGCACGTAAAGGATATGGATTTTATGACAACTCTGGCCGGCTATGTTCACTGGAAGCTGACAGGCCGGAAGGTGCTGGGCGTGGGAGATGCCTCCGGCATGTTTCCCATTGATTCCGCTACGGGTACCTATTACGCGGACATGGTGGAGAAGTTTGACGGGCTGACCGGGGGCCGGTATCCCTGGAAGCTCCTGGATATTCTGCCGGAGGTGCTGACGGCCGGCGAGGATGCGGGTTCGCTGACGGTCGGGGGCGCCGCCCTGCTGGATGTCTCCGGAAAGCTGCAGGCGGGAATCCCCCTGTGCCCGCCGGAAGGCGATGTGGGCACAGGCATGGTGGCCACCAACAGCGTGGCGCAGCGAACCGGAAATGTATCGGCGGGAACCAGTATTTTTGCCATGCTGGTTCTGGACCGTGAGCTTCGGAGCACCCGGCCGGAGGTGGAGCTGGTAGTGGGACCGGACAGGAGCCAGGTGGCCATGGCCCACTGCAACAACTGTACATCCGATCTGAATGCCTGGATGGGATTATTTAAAGAGGTTGCCGAAACCCTGGGGATGACTGTGGATACGGGAGATCTGTTTGTGAAAATGTTCAGAAAAGCTATGGAAGGGGACGGAGACTGCGGCGGTCTCATGGCCTTTAACTACTTTTCCGGCGAGCCCATTACCAAAATGGAGGAGGGCCGCCCCCTGTTTCTGCGGAAGCCGGACAGTGCCTTTCATCTGGCAAACTTCATGCGGGTTCACATATACTCTGCCCTGGCGACACTGAAGATCGGCGTGGATATTCTGCTGAAGGATGAGAAAGTGGAAGTGGACCGGCTGACCGGTCACGGCGGCTTCTTTAAAACGAAGGGCGTGGGACAGAATCTGATGGCAGCGGCGCTCCATACGCCCGTGACAGTTATGGAAACGGCCGGGGAAGGCGGAGCCTGGGGAATTGCCCTGCTGGCCGCCTACCGGAAGGACCGGGCGGAAGGGGAAAGCCTGGCGGATTATCTGGAGAACCGGGTCTTTGCCGGTCAGAAGGGAGAGACTGTGGCGCCGGATCCGAAGGACGAGGCGGCCATAGATGCGTTCATTGAGAGCTATAAGGCCTGCCTGGCGGCGGAGAGAGCCGCGGTGGACAATCTGAAATAAAGAGAGGATGGAATAAGCAGATGCTGGAAGAATTAAAGAAAAAAGTTTATGAGGCCAATATGGATCTGCCCCGGTACGGCCTGGTTACCTTTACCTGGGGCAATGCCAGCGCCATTGACCGGGAAAGCGGATATTTTGTGATCAAGCCCAGCGGCGTGGACTACGAGAAGCTGCGGCCGGAAGATATGGTGGTCATGGATCTGCAGATGAACAGGATTGAGGGGGAGCTGAATCCCTCTTCCGATACAGCCACCCACTGTGAGCTGTATAAGGCATTTCCGGAAATTGGAGGGATTGTCCATACCCATTCTTCCTGGGCCACCAGCTGGGCCCAGGCCGGGCGGTCCATCCCCTGCTACGGAACGACCCATGCAGATTATATTTACGGGGAGGTACCCTGCCTTCGGAATCTTACAGAAGAAGAGCTTCAGGATTACGAGGTGAACACCGGGAAGCTGATTGTGGAGCATTTTCAGAAGGCAGATGTAACGGCGGTTCCCTGCTGTCTCTGTAAAAATCACGGTCCCTTTGCGTGGGGAAAGGATGCCGCGGAGGCGGTACATAATTCCGTCGTGCTGGAAGAGGTGGCCAGGATGGCAGCGCGCTGCGAGATGATTAATCCCCGGGTAGCGCCGGCTCCCCAGTGCCTGCAGGACAAGCATTATTACAGAAAGCATGGCGCCAATGCCTACTACGGGCAGGGCAGCCGCTGACAAAAAATACGGGTTTACCCGGCAGCCCCGAAAGGAAACTATCCAGGTTTTGTACAGCCGGATATGCCTTTCGGGGATTTTTTTGTTCTAAATGGCAGATCCCCGGGATCAGTGGTTCTTGAATGTTCACGGGTCTGATGGTAAAGTAATAGAAAATGCAGAAAATGACTTCAGGAAAAGGGAGGAAGAACAGGTATATGAAAAGAAGAAACATTGCTGTACTGCTGGCGGCAGTTCTGACTTTCGGAAGCGCCGGATCCGTATTTGCTGAGGAACCGGCAGACACGGCTGCCGCGGAAGCGGAGGAACAGACAGAGACAGAAGCCGGCGCCGGAGACACAGAAGGGGCAGAGGGCCAGATAGTGATCTATCATACGAACGACAGCCACGGCTATCTGTCGGGCAGTGATTCGGTTGTGGGGATCGATCAGGTAGCCGGCCTTAAGAATGCGGATCCGGAATCCATCCTGGTGGACGCGGGAGACGCCACCCAGGGCCTGCCGCTGGCCTCACTGACCCAGGGCTCTGATGTGATTGAGCTGATGAATCTGGCGGGATACGATCTTATGACGGCGGGAAACCATGAATTTGATTTTGGAACCGAGCAGTTCCTGTACAATGCGTCGCTGGCGGAGTTTCCGGTACTGGCGGCCAATGTTTACCGGGACGGCAGTCCCCTGCTGGCAGGTGTACCGGAGGGAAATAACGGCTGCCATACGGTTATTGAGAGAAACGGGATCCGGATCGGCTTCTTTGGCCTGACTACGGTGCAGACAGCCACCGCCACCAATCCGGAGGGAATCCGGGGACTGGAATTCCAGGATGAGGTGGAGACGGCAAAGAAGGAGATTGATGAGCTGGAAGCGGCGGGGGCTGATGTGATCATTGCTGTCTGCCATCTGGGGGATGCCGATGCTCCCTGTACCAGTGAAGAACTGGCCGGCGCCCTGACCGGAGATTATCAGGACAAGGTGGATGTGATCATAGACGGCCACAGCCATACAGTGGAGAACGAGGAGGTCAACGGGATTACCATTGTGCAGACCGGATGCAATATGGCCGCCGTGGGAAAACTGACCCTGGATGTAAGCGGAGAAGATGTCACGGCTGCGGAGGAACTTCTGACGGCCGCGGATCTTGCGGAGGCAGGCGTGCAGGCAGATCCGGAGGTGACCGCGAAGCTGGCGGAGATCGAGGCTTCCCAGGCGGAGCTTCTGGAGGAGGAGCTGGGCCAGATCGGCACCACACTCTGGGCCGGCTGGATCGGAAATATCGCCCCTGTAAGGCTTGAGGAAACAAACTATGGAAACTTCGCGGCAGATGCCCTGAAGAGCGCGGCAGAAAGCTTTCAGAGCAGCGCCGGGGGAGACATGCCGGTGGTTGCCGTGGAGAACGGCGGAGGAATCCGGGAAGCGGTATACAACGGGACGGTGACGAAAGGGGATCTGATTGCCACCTTCCCCTTCTCCAACACTTTATATATGAAAGTGGTGACGCCGCAGATCCTGTACCAGGCCATGGAGGTGTCCGGCTCTTCCCTGGACGGCCAGGATCCGGAGACGGGCATGATGCTGCAGCAGAGCATATCCGGAGGCTTCCTGCAGATTTCCGGCTTCCGGGTGGTGTTTAATCCGGACGCGGAGCAGGGGAACCGCGTAACTTCCATTACGCTGGACGGCCAGAGCGAGCCCCTGGACCGGAATGATACAAGTACCCAGATCCTGATGGTCAGCAACAACTATATTATGAACGGCGGCAACAGCTATACCATGCTGGGCAGCCTTCCGAAGTACGGAGAGGCCGGCGGGGAGCTGGAGGCGATTGAGTCCTACCTGCAGCAGTGCCTGGCTGACGGGACCATGGAGAGATACGCGGGTACCCAGGGACGCATCCTGATGCGGGGAAATGCCTACCAGGGAGGTACTTATACAGTTACTCTCCGGATTCAGGATGAATCCGGCAGTCCGCTGGCCGGGCAGGCCCTCTCCTATCGGGTGGACGGCGGAGAGCGCGTCAACGGCGTGACAGACGCGGAGGGCCTTCTGAAGATAGAGCTGACGGAAGGAGCCCACGGAATCCGGCTGGCGGATTCCCAGCAGGAGGTTTACGTCAGCAATTATTCCGGTCTGGGACTTCAGGAGGATGCGCTGAGAGAATTCCCGGCGCTGACCTTCCTGGCGGACGGCAGCTGCGATCCGGTTCCGGAGCCCACGGAGGAACCGACGCCGGAACCCACAGAGCCCACCCAGGAACCCACGGGGACACCGGCCGTTACCCAGCAGCCCACAGGGACGGAGACGACTGTTACGAAGAGTCCCTCCAGGAACTCCCAGACCACTGTCAAGCCGGCCGCGACGGGAGATATGGGTTACGGAAGCGCGGCTGTGCTGCTGCCGGCGGCGCTGGTGGGCATCCTTCTGCTGGCGGTGATCCGGAAGAGACATGCAGGATTCAGAAGCTGAGAGGAAAATGTCCGGCTGGAAAGAATTCTCTGCAAACCCCTGTTTCGTACTTGCCCCCGGCTTTTGCCCTGTGCTATAATGTTCCCGAAAATGTATATGGAAGGATGAGAACAGATGGAGATTTTATATAAGAGTACCCGGGGCGGGGAGTCGGGGGTTCCGGCTTCCAGAGCTGTTCTGGAGGGCCTGGCCTGTGACGGCGGGCTGTTCGTGCCGGAGAAGCTGCCGGTGCTGGATGTGCCCATGGAGAAGCTGGCCGGAATGAGCTATCAGGATCTGGCGTATGAAGTTATGAGCCGTTTCCTGACGGATTATACGGAAGAGGAGCTGAGAGGCTGCATTGCCAGGGCTTACGATGAAAAATTTGATACGCCGGCGATTGCTCCTTTAAGAAAGGCGGGCGGCGCCTATTTTCTGGAGCTGTTCCACGGAGCCACCATTGCCTTCAAGGATATGGCGCTGTCCATTCTGCCCCACCTGATGACCACAGCGGCGAAGAAAAACCAGGTGAAGAACGAGATCGTAATTCTGACGGCCACCTCCGGCGACACGGGAAAAGCGGCCATGGCCGGATTCGCGGACGTTCCCGGGACAAAGATCATCGTCTTCTACCCCAAGGACGGGGTCAGCCCGGTGCAGGAGCGGCAGATGGTGACCCAGAAAGGCGAAAATACATATGTGGTGGCCATCCGGGGAAATTTTGATGATGCCCAGACCGGGGTGAAGAAGATGTTCGGCGACGCGGGGCTGGAGCGGGATCTGGACCGGGCCGGATATCAGTTTAGTTCCGCCAACTCCATCAATATCGGAAGGCTGGTGCCCCAGGTCGCCTACTACGTATACGCTTACGCGCAGCTTGTAAAGCAGGGAGAAATTTCCCGGGGAGAGACCATCAACGTGACGGTGCCCACAGGCAACTTTGGGAATATTCTGGCGGCCTATTACGCGAAACAGATGGGACTTCCCATCGGAAAGCTGATCTGCGCCTCCAATGACAACAAAGTGCTGTACGATTTCTTCCGCACCGGTGTCTACGATAAAAACCGGGAGTTTATCCTGACCTCTTCTCCCTCCATGGATATTCTTGTGTCCAGCAATCTGGAGAGACTGATCTACCGGATCGCCGGGGAGGACGCGGCGAAGACCAGAGGACTGATGGAGTCGCTGTCCGGTAAGGGTGTCTACGAGATCACGGAGGATATGAAGCAGAAGCTGACAGACTTCTACGGGAACTATGCCTCGGAAGAAGAAGTGTCGGAGACCATCGCAAAGCTTTATAAAGAAGACCATTATGTAATCGATACCCACACGGCGGTGGCGGCCTGTGTGCTGGAGAAATACAGGAGAGAAACCGGGGACGGGACAAAGACAGTTCTTGCCTCCACCGCCAGCCCCTACAAGTTCGCCAGAAGCGTCCTGCATGCCATTGACGGAAAAAGATTCGACGGCATGACGGATCTGGAGCAGATTGACGCTCTGAAGGAAGTATCCGGCGTGGAAGTTCCCGGAGCCATTGAAGAGATCCGCAGCGCTCCGGTGCGCCATGATGCGGTGGCCGACGTGGACGGCATGGAAGCGGCGGTCCGGAAGATCCTGGGCCTGAACTGAAACAGACAGCGGAAAGAGGAGCCGCTGCCCTGCAGAGAATGTAAGATCTGCGGGGCGGCGGCTCCCTTTTATGTACCTGCCGCAAAAGTCGTTTATCAGCATCCCATGGAAATTAAGGAGGTTGTACCCCGGGGGGTTTTATGGTACAATAGCAGAGGTGTACTGCGGCGCGGCAATGCGGCGCAGACAAATGTGCGGACGGAAAGGACGAAAGATATGTTACTGGAGAAAACAATCGCGGAAATTGTTCCTCTGGACCAGTCAGCCATGGATGCGGCATGGCGGCACTGGGATTCCATCGCAAAACCTCTCCGGAGCCTCGGCAAGCTGGAAAAAGCGGTAGTACAGATGGCGGGGATCCAGGGAACTTCCCAGGTGGATATTGCGAAAAAGGCTTTGCTGGTGCTCTGCGCCGACAACGGCGTTGTGGAGGAAGGAGTAACTCAGACAGGCCAGGAAGTGACGGCCCAGGTGGCGGAGAATTTTCTGCAGGAGAAGGCTACGGCCGGGATCCTCTGCAGAACAACAGGGGCGGATATATTCCCGGTGGATATGGGAATTTACCGGGATACCACCATACGGAACTGCAAGATCGCCTACGGCACGCAGAATATGACAAAGGGACCGGCCATGAGCCGGGAGCAGGCGCTGCAGGGGCTGGAGACGGGAATCCGCCTGGCCATGGAAAAGAAGGAGGAGGGATACCGGATCCTCGCCACCGGCGAGATGGGAATCGGCAATACCACCACCAGCAGCGCCATGGCTTCTGTATTTCTGGGAAGACCTGCGGAGGAGCTGACCGGAAGAGGAGCCGGACTGTCCAGCGAGGGACTGAACCGGAAAATTCAGGCGATAAAAAAGGCCGTTGCCCTGAACCGGCCGGATCCGGAGGATCCGGTGGATGTGCTGGCCAAGGTGGGCGGATTCGATATCGCCGGAATGGCCGGTGTATTCCTGGGAGGCGCGGCCATGCATATGCCCGTTGTCATTGACGGATTTATCTCCTGTGTGGCGGCGCTGACAGCCATGCGCATCTGTCCCCAGGCGGCGGACTATATGATGGCATCCCATGTTTCCAGGGAGCCGGCGGCGGAGATGCTTCTGGCGGCCATCGGCAAAGAGGCTTTCCTTACCTGCGATATGTGTCTGGGAGAGGGGAGCGGAGCCATCATGCTGTTCCCGCTCCTGGATATGGGGCTGGAGGTGTACAATAAGATGGCAACCTTCGAGGAAAATGAGATCGAGACTTACGTCCCGTTAAGTTAGGAGAGACAGTATGCTGCATTTGATTACAGGCGGATCCGGCAGCGGAAAATCCCGTTACGCGGAGGAACAGATCCTGAAGCTTGGGCCGGGGCGCAGAATCTATGTCGCCACCATGTATCCCTATGACGAGGAAAGCCTCCGGAGGATCGACAGGCACCGGGCCATGCGCGCGGAAAAGAATTTTGAGACGGTGGAATGCTATGAATCCCTGTCCAGCAGGGAGTTTCCGGAAGGGGCCAATATCCTGCTGGAGTGTATGTCAAATCTGGTTGCCAATGAAATGTTCCGGCCGGAGGGAGCGGGCATCCACACGGTGGAAGCCGTTCTGAAGGGAATCTGGCATCTGAGGGAGCAGGCGGAAAATCTGGTGATCGTTACCAATGAAATTTTTTCGGACGGGACGGAGTACGGAAATTCCACCCGCCTTTACCAGGAATATCTGGGCACCATCAATCAGGAAGTGGCGCTCTGGGCGGACAGGGTCACGGAAGTTGTATATGGAATTCCCATTTCGCTGAAAGGGGGAAAAAGGGCATGAAGAGCCTCTGGAACAGCTTTGTGGTGGCCTTTTCCATGTATTCCAAGATTCCCATGCCCAGGGCGGACTGGACCAGGGAGAATATGAAGTACTCCATGTGCTTTTTCCCCTGGGTGGGCCTGGCTGTGGGGGCTCTGGAATACGGCTGGTTTTATCTGGCGAGGCTGCTGGACTTTCATATACTTCTCTCCGGCGCCGGTTTTGTGCTGATCCCGGTACTGGTGACGGGAGGGATTCATCTGGATGGCTTTCTGGATACTTCTGACGCCATGAGTTCCTGGAGAGAGAGGGAAAAGCGGCTGGAGATTCTGAAGGATTCCCATGCGGGGGCCTTTGCCGTGATCTCCGGCATCAGCTATTTCGTCCTGTATCTGGGAGCGGCGGGGGAGGTGACGGAAGCATGTCTTCCGGTCATCTGCCTGGCCTTCTCTGTGTCGAGAACCTTTTCCGCCCTGTCCGTGGAGAACTTTCCCAATGCCAATCCAAAGGGGACGGCGGCGGCCTTCGGAAAGAATTCTCTGAAGCGGAAGGTTAACGCCGCCCTGGCTGTATACCTGATTCTTCTGACAGGGGGCGGGGTGCTGCTGGATCCCCTGCTGGGCGTGCTGCTGATGGCGGCCGCAGCGCTCTGTTTTGCTTTTTACCATCACATGGCCATGAAGTATTTCGGAGGAATTACGGGAGATCTGGCGGGATTTTATGTATGTGTCAGTGAGCTGGCCATGATACTGACGGTTGTAATAGGAAATAAGATTGCGGGGATGATAACAGGATGAAGCTTGTAATAGGCGGTTCGTTTCAGGGTAAACTGAATTACGCGAAAAAAACTTTCGGTCTGGAGGAGTGGCTGGACGGGAATACCTGTTCCAGAGACGAGCTGTTCCGGGCCCGGGGGATCGTTCATTTTCATGATTTTATAAAGAGAGAACTGAAAGCCGGCAGGAGCGTGGACGGCCTGGCCGAAGAGCTGGAAGAAAAAAATCCGGATGTTGTGATCCTTTCCAATGAGCTGGGGTACGGCGTGGTGCCGGTGGATCCGTTTGACCGGAAATACAGGGAGGCTGTGGGCCGGACCTGTGAAAAACTGGCAGCTTTTTCGGAGGAAGTGCACCGGGTGGTCTGCGGGATCGGCCAGGTAATCAAGGGGAAAGACGCATGAAAAGCCCGGGGGAAAGGAGAAGGGGCGGATGCTGAAAATGTACATGATCCGGCACGGGAAAACCTACGGAAACACCCTGGGCCGGTATATCGGGACCACGGATGAGCCTCTGCTTCCCGAGGAAGCCGCAGACCTGCAGAAATACAGTCTGGGCTCGGTGGACCGGGTTTACGCAAGCCCCAGAAAGAGATGTCTGGAGACGGCGGAGATTCTGTTTCCGGGGCAGGAGATCACAGTGGTGGATGAATTTGCCGAATGTGATTTTGGCGAGTTTGAAAATAAAAACTATCAGGAACTGAGCGGCAATCCGAATTACCAGAAATGGGTGGACAGCGGCGGAACCATGGAATTTCCGGGGGGCGAGAGCCGCGGGGAATTCCGGGCCCGCTGCATTGCCGGACTGGAACGCGTGGTGCGGGAGGCCTGTGAAAATCAGTGGGAGGAAGTGGCGCTGATTGTTCATGGGGGAACCATCATGAGTATTCTGGAAACCTACGGTTTCCCGCATCAGGATTACTATCAGTGGCATGTGGATAACGCCGAGGGCTACCGGGTACGCCTGTTCCCGGACAGCTTTCTGGCCGGCGGACGCCAGCTGGTTGTGGACGGGAAGATCGTCCGGGGCGGCGGCCATGACTGAGCCGGTAATGTTCGGTGAGGGACACGCCCATATTTTTATGGACGGAGCGGATTACCATGCTTCCGTGGAGGCCCACAGAAACGGTCCGGATGAAAGGCGGATCCGTGCCCACCTGGCCGAGTATCAGCAAAGAGGGATCTCGTTTGTCCGGGACGGGGGCGATCACTTCGGCGCTTCTTTTCTTGCGAGAGAACTGGCGCCGGAGTATGGGATCACCTACCGGACGCCCGGGGCGGCCCTTTATAAAAAAGGGCATTACGGCCGGGTAGCCGGGGAACCATTTGAAAATCTGAGGGAGTACGCCTCTCTGGTCCGGGAGAGAAAACGGCAGGGGGCTGACTTTATTAAGATCATGACCACGGGGATCATGGACTTCCGCACAGATCATACTCTGACCAGCCGTGCTCTTTCGGAGGACGAGGTTTTTGAAATGGTCCGGATTGCCCATGAGGAAGGATTTCGGGTCATGAGCCATACCAACGGGGCCCGAAGCTGCGAGATCGCGGCGGCGGCCGGCGTGGATTCTCTGGAACACGGAAATTTCCAGGACGAGCAAAGCCTGCGTGTGCTGGCCGAGTGCGGAACTCTCTGGGTGCCCACGGTGGTGACTGTAAAAAATCTCATAGGCTGCGGAAGATATTCTGACCGGATACTGGAAAGGATCTGGAAGCGGATCGGAACACAGATGCGGGCGGCCAGAGCTCTGGGGGTGCCCATGGCTCTGGGAAGCGACGCGGGAGCCTGCATGGTGGGACACGGTTCCGGAATTTTGCAGGAATACCAGGCTTTCCGGGAAATTTTTCCGGAGGATGAGAGGCTCGTCCCGGATCTTGAGGAGGGCCAGCGGAGACTGGAAGGCTTTGCCAGAGAATAAAAGGGAGTCCGCGAAAGGGGACAGAAATGACAGAACATAAAACCGGCCTGGAGGATTCTTTCGTCCTGAAGGGCCATAAAAAGCTTCGGTGCGGCTATACAACGGGCTCCTGCGCGGCTGCCGCGGCGAAAGCGGCGGCAGTGATGCTGCTGAGGGGGGCGCCGGTGGAAGAGATTGCCCTGGAGACGCCGAAGGGGATCCTGCTTCATCTGCTGATCGAGGAAATTGAGATGAAGCCGGGCACCGGCCCGTATCCGGAACGGGTGCGCTGCGCGGTGCGGAAAGATGGAGGGGATGACCCCGATGCCACCCACGGGCTTCTGGTATATGCGGAAGTATCCAGGAGGCAGGAGCAGGGAATCTTTATCGACGGAGGAGAGGGCGTGGGCCGGGTAACCAGGCCCGGCCTGAATCAGCCGGCGGGCAGTGCGGCCATCAACAGTACGCCCAGGGAAATGATCCGGAAGGAGACGGAGCAGGTCTGCCGGGAGCAGGGCTACACAGGCGGCCTGTCCGTGGTGATCTCCATTCCGGGAGGAGAGGAGATCGCGCGGAAAACCTTCAATCCCAGGCTTGGAATCCAGGGCGGCCTGTCCGTGCTGGGAACCAGCGGCATTGTCATGCCCATGAGCGAGGAGGCGCTGATCCGGAGTATTGAGGCGGAGATGCGGATGCTGACCGCAGCCGGGGCGGAATATCTTGTGATCACCCCGGGAAATTACGGGGAGGCCTTCGCGGGAGAGCAGAAGGGAATCGATCTCACCTGCGAGATGAAATGCAGCAACTATGTGGGGGAGACCCTGGATCTGGCGGAAGAGCTGGGAGTAAAGGGAATCCTGTTTATCGCCCATATCGGAAAATTTATCAAGGTGTCCGGGGGAATTATGAATACCCATTCCCGGAACGCGGATGCCAGGGCGGAGCTCATGGCAGCTGCGGCTCTCCGGGCCGGGGCGGACGCATCCCTGGCCCGTGGAATCCTGGATACGGGAACCACCGAGGAGGCGCTGGATCTCCTGGCGGAGGGAGACGGGGAGCTGTATGGCAGGACCATGGAAGAAATCTGTACAAAAGTGCAGTTCTATCTGGATCAGCATACCAGGGGAAGCCTGGAGACGGGGGCTGTGCTTTTTTCCTCTGTGAGGGGAAAACTGGGAGAGACAGAGACGGTACCGGATCTGATCCGGAAGATAAACGGACAAAAAGAGAGGATACATTTATGAAGGGAAAACTATACGGAGTGGGCATCGGCCCCGGAGACCCGGAGCTGCTGACGCTGAAGGCCCTGCGGGTTATCCGGGAGAGCCAGGTGCTGGCGCTGCCCGGACGGGAGCCGAAGGATACGGTGGCCTATAAGATTGTTCAGGGAGCATGCCCGGAAATAGAGGAAAAAGAACTGCTGGCGGTGGATATGCCCATGACAAAGGATCCGGCGAGGCTTGCGGCCTCCCACGATGAGGGGGCCGCAAAGGTTATGGAGTATCTGGACCGGGGAGAGCAGGTGGCATTTCTGACCCTGGGGGATCCAACGGTTTATTCCACGTATCTCTACGTACATAAGCGTGTGGAAGCCGCAGGCTATGAGACGGAGATTGTAAGCGGAATTACATCCTTCTGCGCGGTGGCGGCCCGCCTGAACATGGGGCTGGTGGAGAAGGCGGAGCCTCTCCATGTGATTCCGGCCTCCTATCAGATTGAAGAGGCCCTGAAGCTGCCCGGCACCAAGGTGCTGATGAAGGCCGGAAAGAAGATGGCGGATGTGAAGCGGATACTTAAGGCGCAGGAGCTGCCGGTGGCCATGATCGAGAACTGCGGGATGCCGGATGAGAAGATTTACCGCTCCGTGGAGGAGATCCCGGAGGATGCCGGATATTATTCTTTGATTATTGTAAAGGAGAAGCCATGATACATTTTGTTGGAGCAGGAGCCGGAGCCCCGGATCTGATTACCCTGCGGGGAAAGAAATTTTTGGAGGAGGCGGATGTGATCATCTATGCCGGTTCGCTGGTGAATCCGCAGCTTCTGGACTATAAAAAAGAAGGATGCCGTGTCTATAACTCGGCAAAGATGACCCTGGAGGAAGTGCTGAAGGTGATGGAGGATGCCGAGAACCAGGGCCTGACCACTGTGCGGCTGCATACGGGAGATCCCTGTCTCTACGGAGCTATCCGGGAGCAGATGGATGTGCTGGATGAAAAGGGGATTGCTTATGATTACTGTCCCGGTGTCAGCTCCTTCTGCGGAGCAGCCGCGGCGCTGAATCTGGAGTACACGCTCCCGGAGGTTTCCCAGAGCGTGATCATCACCCGGATGGCCGGCCGGACGCCGGTGCCGGAGAAGGAAAGCATTGAGTCCTTCGCCGCCCACCAGGCTACCATGGTGGTGTTCTTAAGCACAGGAATGCTGGAGGAGCTCAGCCGCCGGCTGATCGAGGGCGGATACCGGGAGGATACGCCGGCCGCCATCGTTTACAAGGCCACCTGGGAGGACGAGAAGGCCTGCGTCTGCACCGTGGGCACCCTGGCGGAGACAGCCAGGAGGGAGAATATCACGAAAACAGCCCTGATGATCATCGGGGACGCGGTGACCCACAGCCATTATGACCGCTCCAAGCTGTATCATCCGGAATTCACCACGGAGTTCCGTCAGGGAACAAAGCAAGCGTAGCAGGTAAGGGGGCAGCTGAAATGAAAGTTGCGGGGATATGTTTTACAAATGCGGGCATGGAGCTCTCTGAAAGAATCATAGAGCTTTTTGGGACACTTCCCGGGGAGAAGGCGGAGGTATCCTGGTACTGCAAGGGGAAAAAACTGGATCTTGCGGCGCATCCCGCCTTTCTTCCGGTGACGGAGGGACTTCAGAGCTGGGCGGCAAAACGCTTTCTTGACAGGGATGTGCTGATCTTTGTGGGAGCGGCCGGGATCGCGGTCCGGGCCATTGCTCCCTACGTAAAGGATAAGCGGATGGATCCGGCGGTGCTGGTGCTGGATGAGAGGGGGCAGTTCTGCATTCCCCTGCTTTCCGGCCACATCGGCGGGGCCAACGAGGCGGCTCTGTGGATGGAGCGGGAGCTCGGCTGCCGGGCCGTGCTGACCACAGCCACGGACGTAAACCAGAAGTTTGCCGTGGATGTGTACGCAAAGAAAAATAATATGATTATTTCCAATATGACCTACGCCAAGGAAGTGTCGGCGGCGCTGCTGGCCGGAGACCAGGTGGGATTCTATACCCATTTTCCGGTAAAGGGAGAGCTGCCGGAGGGGCTGGTCTGGAGCTCGGAGTTTTACCGGGATCAGGATCAGGAGCGGACGGCGGAGGAGACTTCCCTTGGAATTTACATCAGCCCCTCCTATCAGAGAGCGTATTTTAAGCATACCCTCTGGCTGATACCCAGATGCCTGACGCTGGGGATCGGATGCCGGAGAGGGGTGAGCGCGCGGCAGATTGAGAAGCTGGTGGAGGATACGCTGCGCAGCTACAGTCTCTATCCGGAGGCGCTGCTGCAGGTGGCGACCATTGATCTGAAAAAGGATGAGCCGGGGCTGCTGGAATTCTGCAGGAACCGGGAGCTTCCGCTGCGCACCTATTCAGCGGAGGAGCTCCGGGCGGTACCCGGAACGTTTACCTCTTCCGGCTTCGTGTCGGATGTAACCGGCGTAGACAATGTGTGTGAGCGCAGCGCCGTTCTCTGCGGCAAGGGAGCTCTGATCATAAAAAAAGTAAGCGGCGGCGGCGTGACCTGCGCGGTTGCCCTGGAAAACAGGAGTGTAGAATTTTGAGCAAAATATACGTAGTAGGAATTGGGCCGGGGGCCTATGAAAAGATGACGGTTGAGGCTGCGGAGGCCCTGAAGGACAGTGATACCATTATCGGATATACGGTATATGTGGATCTGGTGAAGGAACATTTTGCGGACAAGCGGTTTCTGACCACTCCCATGACAAAGGAGGTGGACCGCTGTGTTCTTGCCTTTGAGGAGGCGAAGAAGGGCCATGTGGTGTCCATGATCTGCAGCGGAGACGCCGGGGTCTACGGCATGGCAGGGCTTATGTACGAGGTGGGGGAAAAGTACCCGGAGGTGGAGCTTACGATCCTTCCGGGCGTGACGGCCGCCACCGGAGGAGCTGCCGTGCTGGGAGCGCCCCTGATCCATGATTTCTGCCTGATCAGCTTAAGCGATCTTCTGACCCCCTGGGAAAAGATCGAGAAGCGGCTGCTGGCTGCGGCGGAGGCGGATTTTGTGGTCTGCCTGTACAATCCCTCCAGCAAAAAGCGCCATGACTATCTGGCCAGGGCCTGCGACCTGATGATGCGCTATAAGTCCGGGGATACCGTCTGCGGCATTGTGGCCAATATCGGAAGAGAAGGGGAAGCGTGCCGGGTTATGAGCCTGCAGGAGCTTCGGGATACGCAGGTGGATATGTTCACCACGGTGTTTGTGGGCAATTCCCAGACCCGGGAGATCAACGGGAAAATGGTGACCCCCAGAGGATACAGAGATGTATAAGGTACTGCTTTTTGCCGGAACGGCAGAAGGAAGAAAAATAGCGGAATATCTGAAAGAGCTGGGGGTTCCGGCCTTCGCCTCCGCAGCCACGGAATACGGCCAGAGCCTTCTGCGGGAAGGCGGAAGCCTGACCGTTTCCGGGAAGAGAATGGATGAGGGGGAGATGGAGAAATTCTTTGCCGGGGAGGATGCCCTGGTGATTGATGCCACCCACCCCTATGCCGCCGCTGTGACGGAAAATATCCGCGCGGCCTGTGAAAAAACGGGGAGGCGGTATCTTCGGGTACTGCGGGACAGTACCCTGACCGGCCATGAGGAGGCTGTCTACGTGGAAAGCCCCGAGGAAGCCGCGGAGTTCCTTTCCGGGACAGAGGGAAATATTTTTCTGACCACCGGAAGCAAGGAGCTCCCCGCCTTCTGCCGTGTGCCGGATTATCAGGAGAGAATTTTTGCCCGCGTACTTCCCCTTCCCGAGGTGGTGAAAAGCTGCAGCGGGCTGGGCTTTCAGGGAAAACACCTGATCTGCATGCAGGGGCCTTTTTCCCGGGAGATCAATGAAGCAATGCTGCGGCAGACGCAGGCCCGGTATCTGGTGACGAAAGATACGGGAGCGGCGGGGGGATTTCCCGAGAAGGTATCCGCGGCGGAGGCTGCCGGCTGCCGGCTGGTGATTATCGGCCGCCCGCTGCAGGAAGAGGGTATCAGTCTGGAGGAATGTCTTCGGTATCTGGGAGAGACCTTCGGGGAAGGCAGGCCGCCGGCGGAGGCGGTAAGAAAGCCGCGGGAAACCGCCCTGGTGGGCATCGGCATGGGCGGCGGAGACGGCCGCACCATGACGGAGGAGGCCAGGGCCTTCTGCGCTTCCGCGGATCTTCTGATCGGGGCCGGGCGCATGCTGGAGAGCGTGCCCCATGAGGGCCGGACAGTGCTGAAGGAGTACCGTCCGGGAGAGATCGCGGCGTATCTCCGGGAGCATCCGGAATACCGCCGGACGGCTGTTCTGCTGTCGGGAGATGTGGGCTTTTACAGCGGCGCCAAAAAGCTGCTGGAGGTTCTGCCGGGGGATGTGAGGCTGATACCGGGAATCTCTTCCCTGGTGTACTTCTGCAGCAAGCTGGGGATGTCCTGGGAGGATGTGAAAATTACCAGCCGTCACGGGCGGGAGAGCAATCTCATCGGTCTCATCGGCCGGAACCGGAAGGTTTTCGCTCTGCTGGGAAAAGCGGAGGATGTGCGGGAACTGTGCCGGAAACTTACCGGGTACGGCATGACAGAGGTAACCGTTCACGTGGGCGAGTGCTTTACCTACCCGGAAGAGCGGATCGAGAGCGGTCCGCCGGAGCAGTTTCTGGAATATGAAGGGCAGTCCTTAAGCACCGTGCTGGTGGAAAATCCGAAGCCGGAGACGGTGGTTACCCACGGGATTCCGGACGAGGAATTTCTGCGAGATAAGGTGCCTATGACGAAGGAAGAGGTCCGGGAGGTATCTTTAAGCAAGCTCCACCTCCGGGAAGACTCCCGGATCTACGATGTGGGCGCGGGAAGCGGCTCCGTGTCGGTGGAGATGGCACGCATGGCTCTCTGCGGCCATGTCTGGGCCGTGGAGAAGAATCCGGCGGCCGTGGAGCTTCTGAAAAGGAACCGGCAGAAGTTCCGGGCAGACAACCTTACCGTGGTGGAGGGGCTGGCTCCGGAGGCTCTGGAAGAGCTGCCACCACCCACCCACGCCTTTATCGGCGGATCCTCGGGCAACCTGCAGGAGATTGTGGAACTGCTCCTGAAAAAGAACCCCCGCATCCGCCTGGTAATCAACGCCATCACCCTGGAGACGGTGGCGGAAGTCCTGGAGGTTCTGAAGAAGCTGGAGCTGGAAGATACAGATATTGTTTCCGTGACAGCGGCCAGGTCCAAAGAACTGGGCCGTTATCACATGATGATGGGACAGAATCCCGTCTACATTATTTCGGCATCGGGAGGTGGGCGGCATGAAGCTTGACCGTATACTGATTACCGCGCCAAAGAGCGGCAGCGGAAAGACTCTTGTGACCTGCGGCCTTCTCGGTATTCTGAAAAAGAGGGGAATGCGGACGGCTTCCTTTAAATGCGGGCCGGATTTTATTGATCCCATGTTCCACAGCCGCGTGCTGGGCGCAAAGAGCCGGAATCTGGACACGTTCTTTACGGACCGGGAGACCACCCGCATGCTGCTGGCCAAAAACGGAAGAGACTGTGAAATAGCGGTGATGGAGGGCGTCATGGGCTATTATGACGGACTCAGCGAAAGGTCTTCCCGGGCAGGAGCCAGCGATCTGGCCGCCGTGACGGAAACACCGGTGCTTCTGGTGGTGGACGCATCGGCGTCCAGCCGTTCGCTCCTGGCCCTGATCAAGGGCTTTCTGGATTTTCAGCAGGTTCCCCTGATCCGGGGCGTAATCCTCAACCGCATCTCTCCCATGCTGTATCCCAGGATGAAGGCGGTCATCGAGGAGGAGCTTCCGGTAAAGGTGGCCGGATACGTTCCGGTTCTGAAGGACTGTGTGCTGGAAAGCCGTCATCTGGGACTGATGCTCCCGGAGGAGGTGGATTCGCTGAAGGAGAAGATGGAAATCTTAAGCAGCCGCCTTCTGGAGACTCTGGACCTGGATCTGATTTTAAAGATCGCATCGGAGGCCGGGGAGCTGCCCGAGGTGTCCGGGGCACAGGGGAGCGGGGCAGGATGCGGCCTGCGCATCGGCCTGGCCCGGGATGAGGCATTCTGCTTTTTCTATGAGGACAATTTAAACTTCCTGCGGGAACAGGGGGCGGAGCTGGTGGAATTTTCACCCCTTCACGATGCGGAGCTTCCGCAGGGGCTGTCGGGGCTTCTGCTCCACGGCGGTTATCCGGAGCTGCACGTAAAAGAACTCAGCGAAAATGCTTCCATGCGGGAATCCATCCGCAGGTCCCTGGAGGGAGGGCTGCCCTGCATGGCCGAGTGCGGGGGATTTCTGTACCTTCATGAAACCATGACGGATATGGAGGGGAAGGAGTACCCCATGGCGGGAGTCATGAGGGGAAAAGCCTGGAACACCGGGAAGCTGACCCGATTCGGATATATTACGCTGACAGGAGGCCGGGTATTCGGCCGGGATGTGGGGAAGATCCGCTCCCATGAGTTCCACTATTTTGACACAGAGGACCCGGGATCGGATTTTCTGGCGGAAAAGCCCTCCGGAAACAGAAGCTGGCGGTGCATCCACAGCCGGGAAAATCTTTTTGCCGGTTTTCCGCATCTTTATTATTATGCCAACACAAAACTGCCTCTGGCCTTTCTGGATGCCTGCAGGGAAAGGAAGGGCCCATGTTAGATTACATTCTTCCGGCAGTGATTCTTGGGTTTCTGCTGGACCTGCTTTTTGGCGATCCGGTATGGCTGTACCACCCTGTACGGATTATTGGAAAGCTCATTACCTTTTTTGAAAAAATTCTGCGGGCCGTTTTTCCAAATACAAAAGCGGGGGAACGGACAGCGGGCGTCTTCCTGGTGATCTGTGTCACCGGGATCAGTACGGCGGTGCCGCTGCTTCTGCTGCGCCTGCTGTACGGCCTGCACGTGTGGGCGGGGTTTGCCCTGGAAACCTTCTGGTGCTACCAGCTTCTGGCTACGAAGGCTCTGAAGGTGGAGAGCATGCGGGTCCAGACGGCGGTGCAGTCGGGAGATCTTGAAAAATCCCGCAGGGCCGTTTCCATGATTGTGGGAAGAGACACACAGAATTTAGACTTTGAGGGAGTGACGAAAGCGGCGGTGGAGACCGTGGCGGAGAACGCCTCCGACGGCGTAGTGGCCCCGCTGCTGTTCCTGATGATCGGCGGCGCTGCCGGCGGATTCTTTTATAAATCCATTAACACCATGGATTCCATGGTGGGCTATAAAAATGACAGATACCGTTACTTCGGTACATTTGCCGCGAGACTGGATGATGTGGTGAATTTTATTCCCGCAAGGCTGGCCGGCCGGCTGATGATTTTCGCGGCCGGTCTCTGCGGCATGGACAGGAAGAATGCCCTGAAAATTTACCGGAGAGACAGGAAGAAGCATGCCAGCCCCAATTCCGCCCACACGGAGGCGGTTATGGCCGGTGCCCTTGATATTCAGCTGGCCGGGGACGCCTGGTACTTTGGAAAGCTGCATAAAAAGCCAACGCTGGGAGATCCGCTCCGGCCTGTGGAGGCGGAGGATATCCGGAGGGCCAACCGGCTCATGTATGCGGCGGCCCTGGTGACGCTGATCCTGGCGGCTCTGCTGCGGCTTGCGTGTCTGGGGCTGTACGGGTATGTCTGGCCGGTTCTGATGTCCGGCCTGTGAAGGACGGGGAGTAAGGAGACAGACAATGAAAGACAAAATACACGGCGGAGATGTCTACCGCCATCGGAATGCGCTGGATTTTTCAGCTAATATGAATCCGCTGGGAACGCCGGAGCGCGTGATCCGGGCGGCGGCGGAAAGTCTGAAAGAAATACACAATTATCCGGATATCCGTATGGAGGCTCTGCGGGAGAGCCTGTCCCGGTATGAGCAGGTTCCGGCCGAGTGGCTGATCTGCGGAAACGGAGCGGCGGAGGTGATCTTTATGCTGGCCCTGGCTCTGCGGCCCAGGCGCGCCCTGCTGCCGGCTCCCACCTTCGCGGAATATGAGCAGGCCCTGCGCCTGGCCGGCACGGAAATTTCCTACTGCGTGCTGCGGGAAGAGGAGGGTTTCCGGGTAACCGGGCGTATTCTGCAGGAGATCACGCCGGAGACGGATTTTCTCATGCTCTGTAATCCCAATAATCCCACAGGCACGCTGATCCCGCCGGAACTGACGGCGGAGATCCTGGAACGCTGCCGGGAGACGGGGACTTTTCTGGCCATTGATGAATGCTTTCAGGATTTTATTGATGAGCCGGACCGGTATACGGCCAAGGCAAGACTTGGGGATTGTAAAAATCTGTTTCTGCTGAAGGCTTTCACGAAGCGGTACGCCATGGCCGGGATCCGTCTGGGCTACGGGATCTGTTCCGACCAGGCGCTGCTGGAGGTCATGCGGGACTGCGTGCAGCCCTGGAATGTGTCGATACCGGCTCAGGCTGCCGGCACGGCAGCCCTGAAGGAGGAGGCCTACGTGGCCAGGGCCCGCGAAGTGGTGAAAAAAGAGCGGGAGTTCCTGCGGGAACAGCTGGCTGCCCTGGGCCTTAAGGTCTACGACTCCAGGGCCAATTATCTGTTTTTCCGCGGACCGGAAGGGCTGGATAAAAAAGCACTGGAAAGAGGTGTGCTGATCCGGAACTGCGGAAATTACCGGGGTCTGGAAGAGGGATATTACCGGGCAGCAGTGAAGACGCATGAAGAAAATCTGAAGCTTCTGGAAGCTTTGAAATGACACGGGAGGACGAGACAGATGGCAAAAGCGATTATGGTGCAGGGCACCATGTCCAACGCGGGCAAGAGCCTGCTGGCGGCTGGCCTGTGCCGGATTTTTAAACAGGACGGATACCGGGTGGCGCCTTTTAAGGCCCAGAACATGGCCCTGAATTCTTTCATCACCCGGGAAGGGCTGGAGATGGGAAGAGCGCAGGTCATGCAGGCGGAGGCTGCGGGGATCGCCCCTTCCGTGCTGATGAACCCGATCCTGCTCAAGCCCACCAACGATACGGGCTCCCAGGTGATCGTAAATGGGGAAGTGCTGGGCAATATGGATGCCAGAGAGTATTTCGCCTACAAGAAGAACCTGATCCCCGCCGTGCGGCAGGCGTACGAGACCCTGGCCGCGGAGAACGACATCATTGTGATCGAGGGAGCGGGAAGTCCCGCGGAGATCAACCTGAAGGACGATGATATTTTTGTAAACATGGGTATGGCAAAGATCGCCCGGGCGCCGGTGCTTCTGGTGGGAGACATCGACCGCGGGGGCGTCTTTGCACAGCTTATCGGCACGGTGGATCTTCTGGATCCCGACGAGCGCGCTATGGTGAAGGGGCTGATCATCAACAAATTCCGGGGAGACAAGACGATCCTGGATCCCGGGGTAAAGATGCTGGAGGAAAAAGCCGGCATCCCCGTGGTGGGGATAGCCCCTTATCTGAACATCGAGGTGGAGGATGAGGACAGTCTGACAGAGCGGTTTGAGGACCGCCAGGAAGTGGGCCTGATCGATATCGCGGTAATCCGTCTGCCCCGGATCTCCAACTTTACGGATTTTAATCCCTTTGAGAGCATGCCCGGCGTATCCCTCCGGTATGTGCAGCGCGTCTCAGAGCTGAAGAACCCGGATATGATCATTCTGCCAGGAACGAAGAATACCATGGAGGATCTGCTGTGGATGCGCCAGAACGGCCTGGAAGCCGAGATTTTAAAGGCGGCGGCGGCCGGAACGGTGATCTTCGGTGTCTGCGGCGGCTACCAGATGCTGGGAAACAGCTTAAGCGATCCCATGGGTGTGGAAAGCGGCGGCAGCATCAAGGGTATGGGACTTCTGCCCATGGACACCGTCTTTGCCGGAAACAAAACCAGAACCCGTGTAGAAGGCTCCTTCGGGCAGATAGGAGGTATTCTTGAAAAACTGTCCGGCACAGCCCTGGAAGGATACGAGATTCATATGGGCGTCAGCACCGCCGCGGAAGGCGCAGAACCTCTGACAAAGATTCAGGACACCAATCAGGATTCCGCGGCTGCCAAGCTGGACGGAAATCAGAAGGGAAATGTCTACGGCTCCTATGTACACAGCATTTTCGATAAGGAGCAGGTGGCGGAAAGAATTGTGGAGGCCCTGGGAGAGGCGAAGGGCATTGATACGTCGGAGATGACCGGCGTGGATTACCAGACCTTCAAGGAGAGCCAGTACGATATTCTGGCGGCTGCTCTCCGGGAACATATGGACATGAAACAGATTTACGCGATTTTAGAGCAGGGGGTATGAGACATGGCGCATATTGAACTGGAAAACGTAAAACCCATGGATATAGAGAAGCGCAGCTTTGAGATCATTACGGAGGAGCTGGGAGACAAAAAGCTGGCTCCCGGCACAGAGCTGATTGTAAAACGCTGTATTCATACCAGCGCGGATTTTGATTATGCAGACAACCTGTACTTTTCCGAGGGCGCGGTGGAGAAGGCGCTGGAAGCCATCAAAAGCGGCGCCTGCATCGTAACGGACACCCAGATGGCCAGAGCGGGCATCAATAAGAAGGCCCTGGCCAGGTACGGCGGGGAAGTGTACTGCTTTATCTCCGATGAAGACGTGGCGGAAAAGGCCAGGGAGCTGGGAACAACCCGGGCCTCCGTGAGCATGGGAAAGGCGGCAAAGATGGACACAAATCTGATTTTTGCCATCGGAAACGCTCCCACCGCTCTGGTGCGGCTCTATGAGCTGATCCAGGACGGCTTCCGCCCGCAGCTGATCATCGGGGCGCCGGTGGGATTTGTAAATGTGGTGCAGTCCAAGGAACTGATTATGGGGACAGACGTTCCCTGCATTGTGGCAAAGGGAAGGAAGGGCGGCAGCAATATTGCGGCCTGCATCGTCAATGCCCTGCTGTATATGATCAACAATGAACGGTAAACAGTACAGGATTTTTATTGTGGAGGATGATCCGGGGATTGCCGGGGAAATCTGCAGGCAGCTGGAAGCCTGGGGATTTGAGGCCCGGTGCGCGGAAGATTTCCGAAGGGTGACAGAGGAATTTTCCGCCTGCAGCCCCCATCTGGTTCTGATGGACATCGGACTGCCTTTCTACAATGGCTATTACTGGTGCGGGGAGATCCGGAAAATTTCCCGGGTTCCGGTGCTTTTTCTCTCCTCCGCTTCCGATAATATGAATGTGATTATGGCGGTAAATCAGGGCGGAGATGATTTTGTGGCCAAGCCCTTCGATATGGGGATTCTCATTGCCAAGATCCAGGCTCTGCTGCGCCGGACCTATGATTACGGGACCCAGACGGAAATGCTGGAACACGACGGCGCGGTATTAAACACCGGGGACGCCACGCTGCGGTACCGGGACAGGGTGGTGGAGCTTACCAAGAATGAATACCGGATCCTGCGGACGCTGCTGGAGAGCAAGGGAAAGGTGGTGAGCCGCGAGCGCCTGATGGAGCGGCTCTGGGAGACGGACAGCTATGTGGATGAGAACACTTTAAGCGTCAATGTGAACCGTCGCCGGAAAAAACTGGACGGCGCGGGGCTGGAGGGATTTATCACCACCAAGATCGGTATGGGCTATCTGATCGAGTAGCAAAGGAGAGATCATGGGTATGCTGACAGCTTATTTGAAACGGCACAGAGGAACTGTCCTGTTGTGGGCGGCGGTCTGTGCTGTTTTCTTGCTGACCTTCCGTCTGTATCATCTGCCTCTGGGGGCGGTGGGATACGGAGCCGCCCTGTCCGGAACGCTGGGCCTTCTGTGTTTTCTGTCCGGTTTCCGAAGATACAGAAAAAAATGCCGGATGCTCCGGCTGGCGGCAGAGCATCCGGAGGCAGAACCGGAATTTCCGGAGCCCTCCGGGGAGCTGGAGGAGAAGTATCAGGAGATCATCCGCGGCCTTCTGGAGAACGGGAAAGATCTGGAAAATCAGATGGAGGAGCGGTATGCGGATCTGGTGGATGCCTATACGGTCTGGGCCCATCAGATCAAGACGCCCATTGCGGCCATGCGGCTGAAACTTTCCGGAGAAGATACCAATTTAAGCAGGGAAATTCTGGAAGAAGTGCTGCGGATTGAACAGTACGTGGAGATGGCTCTGGTGGTGCTGCGGCTGGACGGAAATTCTACAGATTACGTGCTGGCGCGGTATGAACTGGATTCCATCCTCCGGCAGGCCATTCACCGTTTTTCCAGCCAGTTCATCCGCAAAAAGATCCGCCTTTTGTATCAGCCGGTGCAGTATTCGGTGGTGACGGACGAAAAATGGCTGCTGTTCGTGGTGGAACAGATCCTTTCCAATGCCCTGAAATATACGAAACCCGGCGGAACGATCACGATCGCCATGGATCCCCCGGGAATTCTGGCGATCCAGGATACAGGCATCGGCATTGCGGCGGAAGATCTTCCGCGGATCTTTGATAAGGGCTACACCGGCTACAACGGGCGGAAGGATAAAAAGGCCAGCGGCCTGGGCCTGTATCTCTGCCGCAGGATCTGTGAGAACCTGGGCCATTCCGTGCGGGCGAATTCCGATCCGGAAACAGGCACCGTGATCCTGCTGGATCTGAGAAGAAAAGAGATGGAGGCGGAATGAAAATGAAAAAGCTGACATGGAAAGAAACGATATTCGTAGCCAGTATGCTGTTCGGCATGTTTTTCGGCGCGGGCAATCTGATTTTTCCCGCCTCCATGGGGCAGATGTCCGGAAATCATATCTGGATGGCAGCCGCGGGTTTTCTGATTACAGGTGTGGGCCTGCCGCTGCTGGGCGTGGCGGCGCTGGGACTCAGCCGCAAAGAGGGTCTGCTGGAGCTGGCCAGCGGAGCGGGAAGAAAATACGGCCTGTTTTTCACCTGCGCCCTTTATCTGACGATCGGTCCCTTCTTTGCCATACCCAGATGCGCCTCCGTTTCCTATACAGTGGGGGTGGAACGCCTGCTGCCCGGGGGCGGTCAGACCGCGGCCCTGGCAGTGTTCTCCCTGCTGTTTTTTGCGGCAGTGCTGTTCTTTTCCCTGAAGCCGGGACAAATCCTTACCTGGATTGGAAAAGTTCTGAATCCGTTGTTTCTCGTTTTGCTGGCGGTTCTGGTGATCCGCGCGCTGCTTACGCCCATGGGAAGTATTCCGGAGATAGAGCCCTCCGGGACCTATGTGACGGCAGCATTTTCCACAGGACTTCTGGAGGGATATAATACCATGGACGCGCTGGCCGGCCTGGCTTTCGGCATTCTTGTTGTGCGGGCCATCCGCAATCTGGGGGTGAAGGAGCCGGGAGAGGTGGCAAAGCAGACGGTGCGTGCCGGAATCTTCAGTTCCATCCTGATGGCCCTGATTTATGTACTGGTAACGGTGATCGGCGCCCAGAGCCGGGGATTGTTTGCAGTCTCCGAAAACGGAGGGGAAGTGCTGGCGAAGATTGCGGAGCACTATTTCGGGCCAGGGGGAGCTGTGATCCTGGCCGTGACCGTAACGGTGGCCTGCCTGAAAACGGCGGTGGGTCTGATTACCAGCTGCGGAGAGACTTTTGTACGGATATTTCCGGGCGGACCCTCCTATCGGATCTGGGCTGCCGGCTTCTGTGTACTGTCCTTTGCCATCGCGAATCTGGGACTGAACACAATCATTGACTTTTCGCTGCCGGTGCTGATGTTCCTGTACCCGCTGGCGATTGTGCTGATCCTTTTGACACTGGCCGGAAAGCTTTTCGGAAATGACAGAACAGTTCTGCAGTGGACCATTGGCTTTACGGCTGCGGCCTCCGTTCTTGATCTGCTTCGGACGCTTCCCCAGGACATCCGGACAGCTCTGCACCTGGATCCGTTTCTTGCCGGCGCAGGACGCGCTGTTCCTCTGCTGCGGCAGGGGTTTGGATGGGCGTTACCGGCTCTTTTGGGACTGGCGGCCGGTCTGCTGGTTCACAGATGGAAGAGCCGCAAAAAGCCGGCAGCTTAGCGGGCTCCCTCATGTTCCAGCAGCTTCTGTTTGATTTCGACACCGGCGGCATAGCCGGTAAGACTGCCGTCAGCGCCCAGTACCCGGTGGCAGGGGATGATGATGGAGATAGGATTGTGTCCCACCGCGTTCCCCACCGCCTGGGCGGACATGGAGGGGCGGTCCAGCTTCCGGGCGATTTTTTCGGCCAGAGCCCCGTAAGTAGTAGTTTCCCCGTAGGGGATATCACACAGAAGCTTCCAAACTTCCCTGCGGAAGGGGCTGCCGGAGGGGCGGAGGGGCAGTTCCCGGATATCGGGGCGCTCTCCCGCGAAATACCGGTCCAGCCATTTTTTCGCTTCCAGAAAAACAGGCAGGTCATCCTTCTGTTGCATTTCTTCTTTTACGGAATCTCCAAAATATTTCTGCCCCTGGATCCACAGGCCGGCCAGATGTTCCCCGTCACTGGCCAGAGTAAGAGGACCCACAGGTGAATGGATCATTGTCTTATAGTACATATACTTACCTCCCCGGCGCCCGGCGCCTTTTTTCTGCCTTTCAGTATATCATAAAAGCAGGCAGACCGGGCAAAATTCCGAAAGTTAACAAAACAAAAACAGAATAGATACAAAACGGAAATGCAGTCCCGGTATAGTAACAGCAGAAAACGAAAACAGGTCTGAAAAAGACCGGAAAATTGTGGAGGTAAAAAAATGAACGCAGAACAGAGAACATGTCCTGCACCCTGGTCTGGGCAGACACTCTGTTTGTCCCCGGCATTCTCATTGGAGCGGCGGGAATCGCCGGCATGGCCGCGGCGCCCCAGGTCTTTCAGAAAATTACCCGGCGGCAGCGGGAGAAGCTGGCGCCGGAGATTCTGCGCCTGACGGAGGAGCTGCTGGAAAAATAAGCTCTAAAAGGGAATTCCCCGGTTATAAAAAGGTGCGTACTTTACGGCCGGCAGCCGAAGCGGTATGATAACAGCAAAAGGAAAGGAGTGTACGGCTATGACGCACAGTGAACAGAGAATTTATTTGATAAAAGAGTTACTGGCCGAAGATGCAAGATATCAGAGTATTTCTATTCCCTCCGATGAGCAGGAACAGAAGGATTTGCTGCGCAGTTTGATGAACGTGCGGATGCCGCGGCCGATCAGCCGTGACTTTCTCAAAGTACAGGACGAATACCTGCAGTATGAGCGGGACAAACGTGGCATTACGGACGGAGCGAAGCTTCCCTCCATCCCCGGAGATTCCCGGCTGGTATTGTGGCAGGGAGATATTACGACCTTAAAGGCGGACGCAATTGTGAATGCCGCAAACAGCGGAATGTTGGGCTGTTTTCAGCCTCTCCACTCCTGTATTGATAACATCATTGGCACGAGGAGCGGAATCCAGTTGCGGCTCTGCTGTTATGATATTATGAACAGGCAGGGCCATGAAGAACCTACGGGACGAGCAAAGATCACACCTGCTTTCAATTTGCCCAGCAAATATATCCTGCACACCGTAGGGCCGATTATCTATGGGCCGGTGGGAGAACAGGATTGTGAGGCTCTGGCCTCCTGTTACCGTTCCTGCCTGAAACTGGCCGTGGAAAATGACTGCCGGAGCATTGCTTTTTGCTGTATTTCCACCGGAGAATTTCATTTTCCCAATGAAAGGGCCGCTGAGATTGCGGTTCAAACGGTGACATCCTTTTTAAATACACAGAAGCCGGATATCCGGGTTATTTTCAATGTGTTTAAGGATGCGGATCTGCGCATTTATCAAAAGCTCCTGGGGGTATCCAGATGTTAAGAATTGCGGTGCAGCCGGACGAAATAACGGTTTTAAAATAGAATCATTCGTTTACCAGCTCAATATGGATATCACCGTTATTGCACGACACATCCAGAGTTTTTTCGCCGCCATCTTTCTGCTCCGGCAGATTGCTGTCCCCTTTTTTGATGCTGGAGCGAATGGAAAAATCATCATAACCTCCGGCCACCGTATCGGATTGGTGAAGCCGGGAAAAAAAGACGAATGGACGAATTACCGCTACTATACCGAGGCGGACATTGTCCGGCTGAATACGGTGCGGGCTTTACAGCTTATGGATCTGCCCCTGCAGGAGATAAAAAAGGTCCTGGAATATGACGATCTTGAAAAAATTGTGGACTTTTTGGCCCAGGCAGAAAAAAAGGCAGATGCAAAGATAAAAGCGCTTCAGTACAGCAAAACGAAAATCCGGCTGGCCAAGGCAGACTATGAAAGAAAACTGCAGATGCATCAGACTCCCAAAAGCTCTTCGCTGTCTGCGTCCGTTATACGGATATAGACGGATTAAAGGTACTGCCCGGAGGAAAATACCTGTGCGCGGAATGCACCGAAGAAAACCGTGAACAGGTATTAAGGGGGACAGTGGGCAGGGCCCGGACAGAATACGGTGCTGAACCGGAATTTACAATCCAGATGATTGTCGTATCCGGCATTTTGCACTGGAACTATGAAGTGCAGGTATATGTCGGTGCATAAAACGTATCAGGATCCGCCCTGACCGGAATGGCCAGGGTGTTTTTGTGTTTGCGGAAATTTTTAATAAACAGTATATAACACTTGACAACAGTTTAATACTGTTATATACTGTTTACAACCTAGGGAGGAAATTTACCATATGAAAATCATCATAAACAATTCCAGTATGGTTCCCATCTATGAGCAGATCGTTGACCAGGTCAAAGCTCTGATCCGCAGGGGGGAGCTGAAGGAAAACGACGTTCTGCCGTCGGTGCGCACACTGTCGAAGGAGCTGAAGATCAGTGCCCTGACAGTCAAGAAGGCGTACGACAGCCTGGAAAGCGAGGGGTTTGCGGTTACCGTGCACGGAAAGGGTACCTACGTGGCGGCGGCCAACCAGGAGCTTCTTCTGGAAGAGCAGAAGAAGGAGCTGGAGGCGGATCTGGAGCTGGCCATCCAGAAGGGGCGGCGGTACGGGATCAGTGATGAGGAAATCAAAAGTCTGTTTGAATTGATTCTGGAGGGCTGACAGATGTTAAAAATCGATCATTTGCAAAAGCAGTACGGCAGTTTCCGCCTGGACTGTTCCCTGGAGGTAAGGCCAGGCTGCATTACGGGCCTGGTAGGACAGAACGGAGCCGGAAAAAGCACCACCTTCAAGGCGGTTCTGGGCCTGATCTCCCGGGACGGCGGGGAAATCACGATCCTCGGCAAACCGGAGAGAGAATTTACGGCCAGGGACCGGGAGGCGCTGGGTGTCGTCCTGGCGGATTCGGGATTTTGCGGCTATCTGGCCGTCCGGGATGTGATCCCCATTCTCAGAAGTCTGTACAAAAAATTTGATCAGGAGTTTTTTGAGGAACAGGCCAGGAAATTCCAGCTTCCCATGGACAAAAAGATCAAAGAATTTTCCACCGGCATGAAGGCAAAGCTGAAGGTACTGGCGGCAGTCTCCCACAATGCCAGGCTGCTGATCCTGGATGAGCCCACGGCCGGACTGGATGTCATGGCCCGGGATGAGCTGCTGGAGCTGCTGAAGGATTATATGGACAGCGACGAGGAGCGGGCGATCTTGATCAGCTCCCATATCTCCAGCGATCTGGAAAGCATCTGCGATGATCTTTACATGATCCATGAGGGAAGAATCCTTCTCCATGAGGAGACAGACGTCCTGCTTGACAGCTACGGTCTGCTGAAGGTGAGTCCGGAACAGTACAGGCGTCTGGATCAGCAGTTCCTTCTGCGGGTCAAAAGGGAGAGCTACGGGTACAGCTGCCTTACGGATCAGAAACAGTTTTATCTGGAAAATTATCCGGAGATCGTTGTGGAAAAGGGAAGCATTGACGAAGTGATCACCATGATGGTAAAGGGGGCAGAAGTATGAAGGGATTATTGATTAAGGATCTCCGGCTGCTGGGAGGACAGAAAACATTCTTTGGGGCGCTGATCGTTATTGCGGCCGGCATGACGCTGTTTACGGAGGATACCACCTTCGCGGTGGGTTTTCTGGCTCTGGTCGCTTCCATGTTCAGCCTGAGTTCCATCAGCTACGACGAGATGGACAATGGGAACGCCTTTCTCTTCTGTCTTCCCATCAGCCGCGCTCTGTACGCGGCGGAAAAATACTGCTTCGGCCTTCTCCTGGGCACCGGGGCCTGGCTGGCGGCCACCCTGTTTGTCCTGTGCGTGAATGTGTACAAAAGGGCAGCGCTTCCCCTGGATATACTGCTGTCTTCTCTGATGCTCCTTCCCCTTATACTGCTGATGCAGGCGCTGGTCCTTCCCTTTGACCTGAAATTCGGCAGCGAGCGGGGCCGTATTGCCATTCTGGGGGCGCTGGGGCTGCTTGTCCTTCTCGGCGTCCTGGCCGTGAAAGGAGCGGAAGCGGCCGGAATCGACCTGGCGGCAGTTCTGGACAGCCTTCCGCCCCTGAACATGGGCCTTCTGATCGCCGCCGCTCTTTTGGTCTCCCTGGTTCTGTGGCTGCTGTCCATGAGAATCAGCATTTCCATTGTAAAAAAGAAAGAATTTTAAGCTGCAGGCAGCGCCGGAAACAGGATCCGGCGCTGTCCGTCTGTCCGGCCCCGTCAGAGGCCTTTGCACTGAAAAATGTACACCGCGGACTGGATAATTTAGTGGATCTGTGCTATTCTTATCCTGTATGGGTTGTATCTGCATCTGACCCGTCCGGCCGGCGGAGACAGGTGTGAGTGAGGTGAAAAAAATTGATTTGTAAGGAAGGTGAGCAATTGGAAGATTATACCAAATATCGGTTAAAGGGAAAGGATGAGCTGGTCTCTCTGCTGGAGGGCAGGGATCACCTGTTTATTATTTCCTGCAACAAGTGCTTCAAAGAATTTAAAACGGCTGAGGAGCCGGAGCGCGGCGAGCTGGAGGCTCTGGCCGCCGAAAACGGAAAGACCGTTACAGGCAGTGCCGGGGTCGATTTTCTGTGCAATAAAACACAGACGGAGAAAAAGCTGCAGGATATGATTCCGGAGGGCACGGAAAATATCCTGGTGGCCGCCTGCGGTCTGGGAATCCAGACGGTGGCGGATCTGGCGGGACTGCCGGTATACGCGGCCGGCGATTCACTGAATTACCGGGGATTCCACGGCATGGCCCTGACGGAGCGGAAATGTGACGCCTGCGCCCAGTGCTATCTGAATATCACCGGCGGGATCTGCCCCATTGTGGACTGCTCCAAAAGTCTGGTCAACGGCCAGTGCGGCGGGGCCAGGGACGGAAAGTGTGAAGTGGACAGCAGCAAAGACTGCGCCTGGGAAAAGATCTACCGGAGACTGGAAAAACAGGGACGTCTGGAAGAATTTTTGAGCCAGCCGGTTCAGCTGCGGGATTATTCAAAAGTAAATTTCAAATTTGTCAATGATTATGTGAAATCCATCCGGGAGAACCGGCTGGAGGGTTATTACGGCGGCGTTCATCCCTCCGAGCGCAAAGAGCGCACAGAGCACCTGGCGCTGCAAAGATTTCCGGAGCCGGCGGAGGTAGTCATTCCTCTGTCCATGCACGCGGGCGCCCCGGCGAATCCCACAGTGCAGGTGGGAGATACCGTGAAGGTCGGACAGAAGATCGGAGAGGCGGCAGCTTTTATCAGCAGCAATATCCACTCCAGTGTCAGCGGAACCGTAACCGCCATTGAAAACCGGAAACATGCCACCAGAGGCGAATGCCTGTCTGTGGTGATCCGTTCTGACGGAAAAAATACCCTGGATGAATCCGTGAAGCCCCGGGGGGATCTGGACAGCCTGACGCCGGAGGAGATTGTGGAGATCGTGCAGGAAGCCGGAATCGTCGGCATGGGCGGCGCGGGCTTTCCCACCTCCGTCAAGCTGAAGCCCGCCAAGCCGGTGGATACAATCCTGCTGAACGGATGTGAGTGCGAACCGTTGCTGACGGCGGATCACCGGGTACTTCTGGAATTTGCGGATGATGTGATTTTTGGCCTGCAGGCCATTATCAAGGCGGTGAACGCGGAGAAGGGCGTGATCGTCATTGAGGACAACAAACCGGACGCCATCGCCCTGATGCGGGAGAAAACGGCCGGGTACAGCAATATGGAGGTTGTGGAGGCAAAGACCAAGTATCCCCAGGGCGCTGAGAAAATGCTGATCAGGCGCGTGACGGGCCGGAAGGTGCCAAGCGGCGGGCTTCCCGCGGATGTGGGCTGCATCGTCAGCAACATCAGCACAACGAAGGCCATTGCCGACGCGATACGGAAGGGTATGCCCCTGGTGGAGCGTGTGGTGACGGTCACCGGTGAGCGGCTGAAACACCCGGGCAACTTTCTCGTAAAAATCGGCACGAACACCAGGGAACTCATCGATTACTGCGGCGGCGTATCCGGAGAGGGGGAGGTTCTGTTCAAGGCCGGAGGTCCCATGATGGGATTCGACCTTTCGGATCTGAATGTGCCGATTATGAAGGGCTCCAACGGAATCATTGCCATCGATACCGACCACACGGCGGAGCAGCCCTGCATCAAATGCGGCCGCTGCGCGGATGTGTGCCCCATGGAGCTTTCACCCCTGTATTTCGCGAAGTTCGCGGATGAGCAGAACTGGCAGGGCATGAAGGAGAAAAACGTGATGGACTGCATCGAGTGCAGGTGCTGCGAGTATATCTGTTCCTCCAAGATCCCGTTGGTGGCGAAGATTAAAGCCGGAAAAACCGCAGTAAGGGGGATGAAGTAATATGCTGATCACAGAATTAAAATCCAGAGAAACGATTGTCTCCCTGACGGAGGGAAAGAAAGTTTTCATCATCAACTGCCGGGGATGCGCGGAAGTCCATTTTCCGGAAAAAGAGGCGGAGGAATTTGAAAAAGATCTGGCGGCCAAGGGCATGGTGACGGGAAGCATCACGACAGATTACATATGTAATCCGGACAATATGAAGCTGCGTCTGGAAAAGCATAAAGGCGAGATCGAAGAAGCGGACGCAGTGCTGGTTCTGTCCTGCGGCGTGGGCGTGCAGACCATCGCGGGCTATCTGGAAGAAAAGCCGGTGTACGCGGCCTGCGATACGTATCCCCTGCCGGGTTTCCAGGGCGTGACGCCTCTGGAATACCAGTGCGGCCAGTGCGGGGAGTGCTATCTGAATCTGACCGGCGGGATCTGCCCCATTACGGCCTGCTCCAAGAGCCTGGTCAACGGCCAGTGCGGCGGCGCGAAGAACGGAAAATGCGAGGTGGACGGCGACATGGAGTGCGGATGGGAGCGCATTTACCGGAGACTTGCGCAGATCGGGCGCCTGGATGTGCTGAAGTGTCCCACGCAGGTGCGGAATTTTGCAACGGATGATGAAGTTTCAAAATAGAGAAACGGCAAATATTATAAGGATTAGGAGCAATCGATCATGAAGATTACGGAGTTATTTGAACGTGGTGAATTTGTTGTATCTGCGGAAGTGGGCCCGCCCAAGGGTTTTCATGTGGAGCATATGCTGGTGGACGCGAAAAAGTATCTGAGCGGCGTGACGGCGGTGAATGTGACGGACAACCAGTCCTCCGTGATGCGCCTGGGCTCCCTGGCCGTGAGCAAGGCGCTGCTGGATCAGGGAATGACGCCGATCTATCAGCTGACCTGCCGTGACAGAAACCGGATTGCCCTGCAGTCTGACCTGTTAAGCGCGGCCATGTTCGGCATTGAGAACCTGCTGCTTCTGACGGGGGACCACACGAAGCTGGGCGATCATCCCCAGGCAAAGCCCGTCTTTGATCTTGACTCAGTTTCCCTGATTCATGCGGTGAAGCAGCTGGAATCAGGCAGAGATCTGGGAGGAAACGAGCTGGTGGGCGAGCCGCCGAAGTTTGCCAAGGGCGCGGTGGTATCTCCCTGCAGCGATTCCGTGGACGCGCAGCTTGCGAAGATGGAGCGGAAGGTCCGGGCCGGGGCGGAATATTTCCAGACCCAGGCGGTTTTCGAGCCGGAGAAATTTATTAAATTTATGGAAAAGGCGAAACAGTTCGGCAAGCCGGTGCAGGTGGGAATCATCATTCCCAAATCCGCGGGAATGGCGAAGTTTATGAACAACAACGTGGCCGGCATCCATGTCCCCGATGAGATGATCGAGGAACTGAAGAAAGACAAGGAAAAAACGAAGGCGGGCATCACCGGTGTGGAGATTGCCGCGCGGATTATTAAAGAATGCAGACCCTACTGCCAGGGCGTACACATTATGGCCCTCGGCTGGGAGGACAAGGTACCGGAGCTGCTGAAGCAGGCCGGGATTTGAAGAGGGGCTGCCGGTTAATACCGATTTTCAGCTTCTGAGAAACAGGGATGAGACGATCCCGCAGAATGCAGGCTTTTTAAGCCCGAATTCCCTGCGGAATCGTCTCGTCCTTTATACCGTATTTTTCTGCCGCCTGTTATGTTATGATAATTTCCGGGTACAAAATGTCATTGCCCATCAGGCGAAGCAGGATTTAAAAACGGAGGAGAAAAAATGTTTTCAATCGACAGATGGATGGAAGACTACCGGAAGGCCGCAGAGAAATGTTTTGGAGACCGGGCAGAGGCTGAAACAGGAGGGAGAGATATCCGCGGAGGAGCTGGAGGAACTGTCGGCGCTTCTTCTCGACTGGGCTTCCGGATGGATCCGCCGGTCTTCAGAAAATTCAGATATTGTATATGGATCGTATGAGAGGTGACAAGAATAACCGTACCGGGCATGAAAACCTTTCGGTAATTACTCCATAACAAAAGGAGACTTCTGCGGAGGTCTCTTTTTTTTTACAATAATCCTATCAGAAGAAGGATGGTGAGAAAACGATGAGCAGCCGGTTGTTTCTGACGGCAGCCCTCTGCCTGACTCTGTTTCTGGCGGGATGCGCCCAGGCGGAGACGGAAACCCCCGCTTCCGGCAGCGCCGGGACGGCAGGGGCGGCAGAGGAGCAGCAGAGGGAAGAAGGAGAAAAGAAGGACGCGGATGGCACAGCCGCGGATGGAGGGGAGGATTTTTAGTTGGATACGCCGATCGACCAGGTGATCCATGATCCTGCATTTGGAGATTTCGGCCGTCTGATCTTTCCCGTGGACAGCAGTTATTACAGCGGAGATACGCTGGGAAGTCTGCAGCTGACCTGGTACAGCAACATAGATCCCAATAAAACGGTGGATATTGTAAATTATCTGAAAGACCAGGCGGAGGCAGGCAATACGGTGTTTTATGATATTTACACGGAAGAGGAAAAAGCGGAGGACCCGGAGAAGGAGGATACAGGCCTGTTCTTTTTCCGGGGAGAACCGGGCAGCCGTTTTGCCGTGTGCAATGCCGGCGGAGGCTTTGCCTATGTGGGGGCCATGCAGGACAGCTTTCCCCATGCCCTGGAGCTTTCCAGAATGGGATATAATGCCTTCGCCCTGATCTACCGCCCCGGCGCCCAGACGGCCTGCGAAGATCTGGCCAGGGCCATCACATTTATATTTGACCACGCCGAAGAGCTGCAGGTCAGCACGGACTGCTACTCTCTGTGGGGAGGCTCCGCCGGCGGGCGGATGGCAGCCTGGCTCGGCTCCTACGGCCCTGCCGCTTTTGGAGGAGCGGATCTTCCAAGGCCGGGGGCTGTCATTATGCAGTATACGGGACATTCGGATTACACAGAAAACGATCCGCCCACCTTCGCCTGTGTGGGGGAGAGCGACGGCATTGCCAGCTGGAGAACCATGCAGCAGAGAATGGATGCCCTGGCTTCCCTTGGAATTCCCACTGAATTCCATCATTACCCGGGTCTGCGCCACGGATTCGGGCTGGGAACCGGTACGGCGGCGGAGGGCTGGATCAATCAGGCGGCAGCATTCTGGGAGGCCCAGATGTAACAATAAAGAGGAAGGAAAATAAAAATGAATAACTTTATCTTTCAAAATTCTACCAAGGTCTTTTTCGGACAGGGCTGTGTGAAGGAATATCTGGCCTGTATGGTGAAGCCCTTTGCAACGGTTATGCTGGCCTATGGAGGCGGCTCCGTCAAGAAGAACGGTATCTACCGGGAAGTAAGAGGCATACTGGAAGAAGCCGGAAAGAATATTGTGGAGTTTTCCGGCATCCTGCCCAATCCCACCTACGCCAAGGTGCAGGAGGGGGCGTCTCTGGCCAGAGAAAGGCAGGTGGACATGATCCTGGCTGTGGGAGGCGGCTCCGTGATGGACTGCTGCAAGGCAGTATCTCTGGCCGCAGTCTACCGGGGAGACATCTGGGAGGATTTCTGGGCGCATCCCGGCGTGATCGAAAATACCCCGCTGCCCCTGGGGGTGATTGTTACGGCAGCCGGAACGGGCAGCGAGTGCAACGGGGGCGCGGTGATCACCAATGAGGAGAAGAAAATCAAGACGGGCCGGGATTATCCCAAGCTGAATCCGCAGTTTGCCCTGATGGATCCCACTTATACCTACAGTGTGCCCGTCCGCCAGATGGTTTCAGGATCGTACGACACCCTAAGCCATATCATGGAAACGTATTTCAGCGCGCCCAATGAAGATAATGTATCGGACGATATTATGGAAGCGCTGATGAAAAATGTGATCCGCAATCTTCGGGCGGCCATCCGCAATCCGGAGGATTACACGGCCCGCAGCAATCTGATGTGGGACGCCGCCATGGCGGAGAACCGTGTGATCAAGATGGGAAAGCTCTGTGATTTTGAGTGCCATAATATGGAACACCAGCTGGGCGCATACACAAACTGCAGCCACGGCAGCGGTCTGGCCGTGATCCAGCCGGCATATTACCGGCATATTTATAAATATGGGCTTCCGAAGTTTGTCCGTTTCGCGGAAAATGTCTGGGGCATTTCCCGCAGAGGAAGAACGGATGAGGAGCTGGCCCTGGCCGGGGTAGAGGCCCTGGAGGAATTCGTCCAGGAGATCGGCCTGCCCGCCACCCTGCGGGAAGTGGGAGTCTCAGAAAGGAGCCAGCTGAAGGAAATCGCGGATTCCTGCGGAATTTCCGCGGGAAGCTACAAAAAAATGACCCATGAGGAAATCCTGGAGATCCTCAATGAGTGCTACGAATGAAAAAAGGATGCTTCCGGTTCCTTCCGGAATGTACAGCCATATAAAAAATGAGAAAGGATGAAAAGTAATGGAATACAAAGTATTAAACAATGAAGTCAAAATGCCTATGGCCGGGATCGGCACCTTTCTGCTGTCTCCCGATGAGGCGGAAGTCTCCGTGCTGGCGGCGCTGCAGTGAGGCTGCCGCCTGATTGATACGGCCAACGCCTATGTGAATGAAAAGGCTGTGGGACGGGCCATGAGAAAGTCGGGCCTGCCCAGAGAGGAAATTTTTCTGGAGACCAAATTGTGGCCCTCTTTCTATGAGCAGGAGGATGCAGTGGACAGAACGCTGGAGCGTCTGGGCACAGATTATATCGATCTGCTCCTGATCCATCAGCCGGCCGGAAATTATTCCGCCGGGTACCGGCAGATGGAAAAGGCCTATCAGGAGGGGAATATGCGCCCATCGCGGAAAACGGCGTCGCCGTATATATTTTTATGGCGGAGAACGATGAATATTACGGCTCGGAACGGGCCAGAGCCGCCTATGACGGACTGCGCGCCGCTTATCAGAATGCGGGCTGGAGCGAGGAGGAGATCGAAGGAGTCCTCCAGGTGGAAATACCGGACAACGACTATTTCAGCCAGAGAGGAATTACGGGAAATTACCACGGAGGAGCCAATATTCTGTTTGAGGATGACTCGATCCTGCAGTGGATTCTTTCCCACAGAAAAGCTCCTGCATCTTGAAAAAATATGCAGAAGCCAATATAATTATACATAGGCCGCAGGGGGATCGGGGGAGTTTTCCTGATGGCCGCAAGAATCTGATCGAAAAGGGAGGACGGTCCTGTTTATGTATAATCCGCAGCTTGAAACATTCCTCTGCGTGGCAGATTCAGGAAGCTTTAACAAAGCGGCTGAAAAACTGTATATATCACCTCCGGCGGTTATCAAGCAGATTAACCTTCTGGAAGAAAGCCTGGATCTGCAGCTGTTTGTGCGCACCCACCGGGGCCTTACGCTGACCAAGGCGGGACAGTCCCTGTATCAGGATACGAAATATATTATCCAGTACTGCAGGGACTCGGTGACGAGAGCCAGAAATGCCATGCAGGAGAGCGACAGTGTAATCCGCATCGGAACCTCGCCCATGACGCCGGCCCAGGTGCTGGTGGATCTCTGGCCGAAGGTGCAGAAATACTGCCCCAACATTAAGTTTCAGCTGATCCCTTTTGACAATACTCCGGAAAATGCCCGTGAAATCCTGGGCAATCTGGGGCAGAATATCGATGTGGTGGCGGGAGTCTTTGACGAGACCATGCTGAACCTGCGCCAGTGCGCAGGGCTTGAGATTTCCCGGGAGCCCATCTGCTGCGCGGTGTCGATTCATCACCGCCTGGCGGAAAAGAAAACGCTTACGGTCCAGGACCTGTACGGGGAAGACCTGATGCTTATGCGCAGGGACTGGAGCCATTATGTGGATCTGCTCCGGGATGATCTCTGGAAAAATCACCCGCAGATCCATATTGTGGATTTCGATTTTTATGATGTGGCGGCCTTTAATCAGTGTGAAAATAATAACTGCGTGCTGATGGCCATTGAAAACTGGCGGTACGTGCATCCGCTGCTGAAGATTCTGCCGGTGGAGTGGAATTATACCATCCCCTTCGGGCTTCTGTACGCTCCGGAGCCAAGCAGCCATGTGCGGCAGTTTCTGGATGCGGTGGCCCGTGTGACTGTCAGGGAAAATTGAGGAAGCATACAGATGGAAAACGGGCAGACGCGCAGAAAAACAGAAAGGATGCACCGGATAGCCGCGGCGGCTTTCGGGGACGGCAGGGAGCTGTATGAAACGGAAAATTGAGCATATAAAGATCCGCGGCGCGCGGGTCCATAATCTGAAAAATATTGATGTAGATGTACCCCTGAACCAGATTGTGGGGATCGCGGGGCTGTCCGGCTCCGGAAAGTCCTCTCTGGCCCTGGGGGTACTTTATGCGGAGGGCTCCAGAAGATATCTGGATGCCCTTTCCACGTATACGAGAAGGCGGATGACCCAGGCGGCCAAAGCCCAGGTGGATGAGGTGCTGTACGTACCGGCGGCGCTGGCCCTGCACCAGCGTCCCGGTGTCCCGGGTATCCGGAGTACCTTCGGGACGGGCACGGAACTGCTGAACAGCCTCCGGCTGATGTTTTCCAGGCTTGCCAGCCACCGGTGCCCCAATGGGCATTATCTGGAGCCAATTCTGGCGGTGGCTGCCGGACAGGAGCTTTGCTGCCCGGTGTGCGGCACCGGATTTTATGCGCCCTCGGCGGAGGAGCTGGCCTTCAACAGCCAGGGAGCCTGCCGTACCTGCAATGGAACGGGAATCGTGCGGAGGGTGGACAGAGCCTCTCTGGTGCCGGATGAGTCTCTGACCATCGATCAGGGAGCAGTGGCGCCCTGGAATTCTCTGATGTGGTCTCTGATGACGGATGTCTGCCGGGCCATGGGGGTCCGCACGGACGTTCCCTTCCGGGATCTGACGGACCGGGAAAAGGAGATCGTCTACAGCGGTCCGCCGGAGAAAAAGCATATTCTCTACCATTCCAAGAATACGAATCAGGCAGGAGAACTGGACTTTACTTATTTTAATGCGGTCTATACAGTGGAAAACGCGCTGGCTAAGGTAAAGGATGAAAAGGGAATGAAGCGGGTGGAAAAATTCCTGAAGCAGGATACCTGTCCGGACTGCGCAGGCACCCGTCTCTCTGAAAATGCCAGAGCGCCGAAGCTTCTGGGAATTTCTCTGGACGAGGCCTGCCGGATGACTCTCTCGGAGATCAGCGAATGGGTGGGCCGGGTGCCGGCCTCCCTTCCGGAGGAGATGAGACCCATGGCGGAGAGCATCTGTGAATCCTTCCGACCCGCCGCAAAGCGTCTGCTGGACCTGGGTCTCGGATATTTAAGCCTCGACCGGGCGGCTTCCACCCTTTCCACCGGCGAACGGCAGCGGATGCAGCTGGCCCGGGCCGTCCGGAACAGAACCACCGGCGTGCTGTACGTTCTGGACGAACCCTCCATCGGCCTCCACCCCTCCAACATTGCCGGACTGACAGGCGTGATGCAGGATCTGGTTGATGACGGCAATTCCGTGGTTCTGGTGGACCATGACGCGCAGATCCTGTCGAAGGCTGACTGGATCATTGAAATGGGGCCGGGCGCGGGCAATGCCGGCGGGCAGGTAATTGCCCAGGGAAGCCCGAAGTCTCTGGCGGAAAACGGAAGCTCACAGATCGGGCCTTTCCTTATGGAAGGAAAGAAAATGCGGATCAGGCCGGAGGTTTCCGGGGAGGAAATGTTCAGGGCCGGAAGAATCCGTCTCTCCACGGGAGCCATCCATACCGTTCAGCCCCTGGAGACAGAGATTCCCAAGGGGCGTCTGACGGCTGTGACCGGTGTATCCGGATCCGGAAAGACGACACTGATCCTGGAGAGCCTTGTCCCTGCCCTGGAGGCAGTCATCCAGGGAAAGAAGCTGCCGGAGCATGTCCGCTCTGCCGAAGCGGAGGGCATCCGCCAGGTGAAGCTGATCGACGCCACCCCCATAGGCATCAATGTCCGTTCCACGGTGGCCACCTACGCCAATGTCCACGATGAACTGAGGAAGATTTTCGCGAGAACGCCGGACGCAAAAGAAAAGGGATACCGGGCGGGAGATTTTTCCTACAACACCGGAAAGCTTCGCTGCCCGGTCTGCGATGGGACAGGGATAATCAGCCTGGATGTGCAGTTCCTCCCGGATGTGCAGATTACCTGTCCGGAATGCCATGGATCCCGGTATGCCAGGGAGGCCGGAAAAATACGGTACCGGAATAAACAGGGCCAGACCTACACGCTTCCGGAACTGATGTCCATGGATATCCGCAGGGCGCTGAAAGCCTGCGAAAACCTGAAAACCGTGCATCAGAGGCTGCAGATCCTGGAAGATCTCGGCCTCGGTTATCTGACCCTGGGCGAGGAGACGCCGAGCCTTTCCGGCGGGGAGGCCCAGAGGCTGAAGCTGGCCAGTGAGATGGGCAAGACCCAGGATGATTCGGTATTCGTTTTTGACGAGCCCACCATCGGCCTGCATCCGCTGGATGTGCAGACGCTTCTGGGAGTCTTTCAGACACTGATCGGGCACGGAGCCACGGTGATTGTGATCGAGCATGATCTGGATGTGATCCGGAACGCGGATTACATCATTGATATGGGCCCGGGCGGCGGCGGGGAGGGAGGCCGGATTGTGGCATCCGGCACATGCAGTGAGATCATCCATGCGCCGCAGAGCCGGACAGGGAAATTTTTATGAGACAGGACAGAGAACAGTTTATAATAGACGGGGAAAAGGAGGAAGCTGGAAATGAAAGTACTGCTGGTAAACGGAAGTCCCCATGAACACGGATGCACGGATAATTTTTCGTGGATCACTGCGCGGGACTGAATTTGTTTTCCTTTAAGCCGGGAGCCGTGGTCGTGTCCGCGAGACGGGCGGGAACCACGGCCACCCTGGACCAGATGAATAAATATCTTCTGTATGCCCAGATGCCGGTGGTGTCTTCACGCTACTGGAATATGGTTCACGGGCAGACCCCGGAGGAGGTGCTGGAAGATAAAGAAGGCGTGCAGATCATGCGCGTGGCCGGAAAAAACATGGCCTGGCTTCTCCGGTGCATGCAGGCGGGAAAAGAAAAGGGGATTTCCCATCCGGAGCAGGAGGAGAGAATCAATACAAATTTTATCCGCTGACAGCAGGGATTTTCTGCATGCCGCAATCATGTACTGCCATGGTTTTCCTTTTTACCTGCAGGTTCATACAGAAAAACTAACGGAGTCTTCTGCCGGAGCATGGCTGCGTCTATAATAAAACTGTAAACAGAGAAAGCTACTTAACCTGTAAAGGCAGTAAAAAGGAGTATGAACTACATGAAAGCAAAAAAAGTAATTTCCATGTTTCTTGTGGGGGCGGCAGCCTTAGGCCTCCTGGCCGGCTGCGGATCAGAAAACGGAGGGTCCGGGGCCGTGGTGCAGCAGAGCACCTCTGAAACCGTCACGGACAGCGCAGGCAGCAGGGGCACAGAGGCGGATTCCGGCACCGGAACGGCTGACAGTTCAACGGAGAACAGCAGCAGCGCCGGGACTTCTTCCGGGGATGCTTCCGGCATCCTGGTGGTCTACTATTCCGCAACCGGAAATACGGAGAAGGCGGCAAACGCCATCGCCGATGCTGTGGGAGCGGATCTTTTTGAGCTGGAGCCGGTGGAACCGTACACAGAAGAAGACCTGAACTACGGAGATGAAAACAGCCGTGTTTCCGTGGAGCATGAAAATGAGGACCAGAGAGATGTGGAGCTGGTCACAACGACGGTAGAAAACTGGGATTCCTACGATACGGTCTTTATCGGTTACCCGATCTGGTGGGGCATCGCGGCATGGCCGGTGGATACGTTTGTGGAGAACAATGACTTCACGGGAAAAAGGGTCATTCCCTTTGCGACTTCCGCTTCCTCCGGGCTTGGCGAGAGCGGCCAGCTTCTGGCGGAGATGGCAGGAACCGGAGACTGGCAGGAAGGTATGAGATTCTCCTCCAGTGTTGACGAGACAGAAGTGCAGGAATGGGTGAACGGACTGGGACTGTAATTGTTAGAAATAGAATATGCAGAAATGTGGGCAGGGTGTATGGCATCCTGCCCATTTTTTAAACGACAATCTTTCCATCCTCATTCAGACAGGTTTCTTCCACGAGAGTGCTGTCAATGGTGCAGATGAAGCTCTCAAAGCCCTTTGTGTTGGAAATATCCACGACTGTACACTCGATGGCCAGCGGAGACTTTTTGATGATCGGGGACCCGGCCGTTCCCATTTCATATTCAAAAACAGCGGACTTATCTACCTTTGCACCGCTCACACTGCCTACGTAGTGTATGGGGCAAAATCGGAAAGCCTTTAAGGGAATCCCCGGAATTTTGCGAGAATTGCATTTTGCTGAAGTTTACACTTCCCTCTTTCCATTGACGATGTAGCGGCTATGGATGCCGGACAGATCAGACAGCTTGTACCTATGGATGAAGAAACTGCTGGTCTGTTTTAACAGCTAATCTAATAAGGAAAGGGATTGTGCAGACAGGAAGAAAATAACTTACAAGAACTGGATAAGGAGTGCTTTATTATGTCACAGCACATAACCGTTGTAAATTATGATCCGGAATGGCCGTCAAAATATGTACAAGAACGGGACTATATTACTGAAATACTGAAAGATAATTGCATTTCTGTCTACCATATTGGAAGTACATCCGTTCCGGGCCTGGCCGCCAAACCAATTATCGATATTATGGTGGGCGTCAGAAGTCTTGAGAGGGTAGATACCGTTGCAGAAAAGTTTTCAGACATAGGTTATGAATATCTCGGTGAATTTGGAATAGCGGGCAGGCGTTATCTTCGCAAAGGCGGTGATGAACGAACCCATCAAATTCATATTTTTCAAGCAGACGATTGGAACAATATCGGACGGCACCTTGCATTCCGTGACTATATGCGTACCCATGAAAAAGAGCGGAACCAATATGCAAAAATCAAGAAAGACCTTGCACAAAAGTTTCCCTATGATATAGATGGATATTGTGATGGGAAAGAAAATTTTGTTCGTGAGATGGAAAACTGTGCGCTTGCACAATACGACGGGACATGGGATAAACTGTATATTGCCGCAAGGAAAGTGCAGAACGAAAGAAAACTCTCGCCACTGATTGAAGCTGGAGGTGTTTCAGCCGCAATTCTTTCGGCAAAAGGAAATATCTATACCGGGGTTTGCATTGATACGGCCTGTTCATTGGGAATATGTGCGGAAAGAAATGCGATTGCGAATATGATAACAAACGGGGAAAGCCAAATCATAAAAATAGTCGCTGTCATGGCGGATGGAAAAGCAGGTATGCCGTGTGGAGCTTGCCGGGAATTTATGATGCAGTTGAATAAAACAGCAGGCGAAATAGAAATTTTGTGCGACTATGAAACGAAAAAGGTGATACACCTGAAATCTTTAACTCCCGAATGGTGGAGTACAGACCAAATGGGAATGAACGAATGAGGGATTTTTGCACGGAATATGGGGGAAAAAAGCGCATTACTCTTCTCCATCCATTTCATTCCGCTGTTTCTGTTTGGAGTATCCCCTGAATGCAGTCAGCACCGCCACTATGGAAGCAGCGACAAAAATTTCCCAGTCACCGGTCTCAAGGAAACGGACGAGACCATGCGGTATGAAAATCAAAAGGCCGCATACGATTCCCGCCAGTGTGGCGCTGGATTCCCTGTATCTCCGTTCGGGCAGTTTTACGCTGAGATAATACACACAGCCCAGCAGCGCCGCAGTCAGAATCCAGCATAGTACGGTTGCCGCGTTAATGGGAGGCCAGTAACTTTCCGTCTCCCGGTTATTGAGAAATGGGATATTAAATGCCACCAGCGCCGCAAACCCGATTATGTAAATGACGATCTGAAACCCGCGAAGCTGGGCACGCCCGACTGACGCAAGAAGTATGTTCTCTGTCTCTTTCTGATATTGTGCAGGCTCGATTCTCTTTCCGGCCAGCAGTTCGCTGACGCTGATGTCCAGCTCCCGGCACAGACTTTCCAGCAGGCTTACATCCGGCATTGACCGGCCGGTTTCCCATTTGGATACTGCCCGGTCCGTCACGTTCAGTTTCTCTCCCAGCTGCTTCTGTGTCAGCTTCTTTTCCCTGCGGCACGCAGCGATAAATGCTCCAATTCTTTTTAAATCCACCATACGGCCCCTCCCTCTGCAGCCATTATAGCATGAGGGCAGAAAGAAATGCACCCTACCGTTGGTAGAATGCATTCTTTCTGCCGGGATTTTTTCCGCGCTATTACTGTTCCCTCACCAGCACCCCTTTCTTCAGCCGCAGCACTACATCCGCCTGCCGGGCCAGCTCCCCGGAGTGGGTAACCACCACCACACAACGGTTCATCCTGTGAGCGCTTTCCTTCAGAATTCCGGTGATGTCCCGGGCAGTGTCCTCATCCAGATTGCCGGTGGGTTCGTCCGCCAGGATCACCGGGGCTTCGCTGGCCCGGAACCGCTCAATTCCCTCCAGGCCGTTATCGGCCAGAATAACCGTATAACCCGCATTTTCCAGAAACGCCCGGATAATATTCTGAATGGACACCTCATCCTCTATAATCAAAATCATTTTCGCCATTTTCTGTACCTCCGGATGTAGTATACCATACAAAGATGGAGTTTGTGCGGAGCGGACGGGCCTTTTGCAGGACAAATTCTTCGGGTCCTTCGGCAGCTGAAAACTTTCAGGTAAATACTCCCAAACAGATTGTTTCTTCAATCCCGGCGGAATTCCCTTTATAATAATGGCAGTAAAAGGGGGGAACTGAATATCAAGGAGGACAATCAATGAAGAGAAAGATGATTTCCCTGGCGGCGGTTCTTATGGCTGCCGGACTGACAGCCTGCGGTTCAGCTCCCAATGCCGGGAGTACGGCCGCCGGCAGCAGCGTGGAGGAGACGGCAGACACAGATTCCCGGGAGGACACTTCGTCCACATCGGTTTCGGAAGAACCGGAAGCCGCGCAGGAGGATAGCACTCCGGCCGCCGGCAGCTCGAATATCCTGATCGTCTATTTTTCGGTTCCGGAGGATATTGACACAGAGGGAATCGATGCGGATGCCGGCGCCAGCGTTGTGGTCCGGAATGGACAGGTGCTGGGAAATCTGGAGTACATGGCCGGGATTATCCAGGAGGCTACAGGAGGTGATCTTTTCCGGATTGAGACGGTGGAAGCCTATCCGCTGGATCACGAATCGCTGGTGGATCAGGCGGCGGAGGAGCAGGATGCGGATGCCCGCCCGGAGCTTTCCGCGCAGCTGGAAAATCCGGAGCAGTATGATACGGTTCTTCTGGGATATCCCAACTGGCTTGCGTACCATAAATTGATACAATGCACCCAACTTGCGTGAAAGGGTGCATTTCAAATTTACATATAAAGTTCTTGCTTTTGCTCCTGCAATTGGCAGGGGCTTTTTTTATGGCAAAAGAAAAGCACATCTTTCCCGGTGTGGGAGTGATGTGCTTCAGATGGCATCCATCAGTTCAAGAAGGATTTGCTTTTGCCTATCTGTCAGGCTACTCCATTTTGAAAAGAGTTTCTGTTGTTCTTCGGTCAATTGCGCTTCTTCACCCTCGGCAAAGAACTGAGCCAGTGTGATACCAAATGCCCTGCATACTGCCTCCAGAGTTGGCAGCGTTGGTGCGTTATTTCTGTTGAACATATTTGTAACGGTGGAATGGGAAAGGTTTGCCTCCTTTGCCAGCCGATAGTCCGTCCAGTTCCGTTCCTCCATCAGTTGTCTAATCCGTTTCTGTGTATCCATATCATCACCTACCTATCTGTATCTATTCTAAGTCCCAGAATGGTGGTATAATAGTCACAATCGGTAGCTATCATATTTCCTAAAAGGGGTTTATACAGTTATAGTATTGTAGATGATGGAAATGCTATTCGCAAAAGACTGGAGGTAGAATAATGCAGGAGCATATCTTTGAAAGAATGGCGCGGGAGAGAAACATTTCAGTTGAGGAAATGCGGGCGATAATTTCCGATAGAATTGGCAAGGGGTGGAATGATAAAGATCCGGTCAAACGGGAGCAATGGAGAAAAATTCCCTGTGCTGGAGATGTGCCAACACCAGATGAATGGCTGAACTATGTGGTAAAGAAGATAAAAGATGATGGTCAAGAAGGGTTATTACGGAAATATTTAATTTGGTAGTTATATCTTGAATGCTATACATCTGATTGTAGTGATCCGCCAGCTCATGCAGGAGTATGGTTGGCAGCTTGAAGTTGGGGGCAAGGTACTCGGCGCGGAGATTGATTTCTCGCTACTGGCATTCTGTATCTCGTTGATACTGTACCAGCCATGTGCTCTGTGCCCTCCGTCTTGCGATACAGTGATGGCAGGGAGACTCACTTGTCCTCATAAAAATCCTCGTTGAACAGATCGAACATTTCCCCGGTTTCCTATACACATTTAAAAGCCTATTCTGGCGGGGATTGGATAATTCCAATTATCACCCTGTCAACTACTACCGAAATCCCTTGATGTTCATCAGATTTTATTCCTCTAAATGTGCAGACAAGAGGTTGTATTTATGCTGTTTATGCTGTTCTGACCCAGCATAAAAGATATAGTGATTGACAAACCAGGCTCTCCATAGTATTATTAGAAACAAGAGTTATACCTCTCAAAAGGAGATAAAGGCATGATTATGAATTTTCATTTAACCGATCAGCGTAAAAAGAAAATCAGCTCTGTACAATCCATACCGATGAAACATTGTGCAGAGTATAGCGTATAAATGACGCATTTCGATTTCATCGGGAAGCCATAAGGGGGATTTTATACCCATTTTGAGAAAGTGGCTTTCCATGCAGTTATAATGTGTATGAGGCTATGGACAATGTTTTGTCCATAGCCTTTTGTTTTTGGCGCTGCTATGCCAGAGGCAGAAGGCAGATACATT
>DVOO01000002.1 GCA_018713515.1 Candidatus Scatomonas pullistercoris | reverse complement strand
TTGCAGCCAGGGAGGGGGTCAGGATGCTGTTTCGGAGCAATTCCTTCGGCCGGTCTGCCTTCACGATCGTCTGGTTGTCCTTTCCGGCATACACGGCCACATGGTGCTCTTCAACTGTGTAGACTGCCGGCTGTACCCGGACTCTTTTATAAACTTCATCCTTGGTGGCGGTACGCTACCCCCCTCCACGGGGCGCATACCGCCTTTTCTTGGATAGAAATCCAAATAAACCACTTGCTATGCAAGTGGATCCCAAGCCGGCTTTAAGCCCTAGATAAAGAGACCTCCTTTGTTATAATAAGTGTGGGTCCTAAACCGCACTAAAATAACAAAGGAGGTGTCCAGTATGGACAGAAATACTTTAACACATACAACTTGGGAATGTAAATATCATATCATTTTTGCACCAAAATATAGGAGACAAATTATTTACGGAAATATAAAAGCAGATGTAGCCAATATATTAAGTACGCTGTGCAAAAGAAGAGGAGTAGAAATTATAGAGGCAGAATGTTGCAGAGATCATATACATATGCTGGTAAGAATACCACCAAATCAAAGTGTCTCTTCTTTTATGGGATACTTAAAAGGAAAAAGTTCGCTGATGATATTCGATAGGCATGCGAATTTGAAATACAAATATGGAAACAGGAAATTTTGGTGCAGAGGATATTATGTAGATACAGTAGGAAAAAATGCAAAGAAGATAGAAGAATATATTAAAAATCAATTACAGGATGATATAGCATATGATCAGCTAAGTTTAAAAGAATTTATAGACCCGTTTACGGGTGAGCCAGTAATAAAAGGCAAAAAAAATAATCCCTTGTAAGGGATAGCCGGGAATAAGGTGCGGTTGGGGCCTTTATTTCGTGGGACCTTTGAGGTCCAAGTCGGCAATCGTCCCTTACAGGGACAGAGCAAACCACCAGTTTTCACTGGTGGTTATGATTGTTATCCAGCCCTCCGGCTGTATCGGTTGAGCAAAAGTCAGCGTGGGAATGGTGTGGTATCTTTATCTAAGTGATACCCCCTGCTCCCATTTAGAAACTGTCTGACGCACCACATTCAGCTTGACAGCCAGCTCCTGCTGCGAAAGTCCTTTTGATTTTCTGATTGCCTTTATGTTTTCGCTGAGCATCCGGCAACCTCCTTTCTCTCCTTCATTACCATTATTGTAGCCGGAATTGCCCGTTGCCACAAGCAACGCATCTTAACATCTCCGGAAAAATGGCTGATAACGATAGGCAAGAAAAAATGACAGGGAAATAAACGGATGGTATAATGAAGAAAAATTGGCTGGCTGCTTTAAAAGGGGGATGAGCCTGTGAAAAAATTAAAGCATGGAATTGAAATACCGCAAATAAGGAGGGAATGTATTTGGACAGCCTGAATATGCAGACACGGGAGGAAATTTTAAATTTCTGCCTGAGTTTTCCGTCTGTCTGCCGGGATCAGCCCTTTCACGATCCCAGCTGGGATGCCGTCCGGCTGGAAAAAAGCAAAAAGATCTTTGCCCTGATTTTTTCTAAGGACGGGCGGATCTGGGTAAATGTTAAGACGGATCCAAAGTGGCGGGATCTCTGGCGGAGTTCCTTTTCCTCTGTGGTTCCCGCCTACCACATGAATAAAGAATACTGGAACAGTATTATCCTGGATGGAACCGTTCCCGACGCGGATATCCGCCGGATGATCGCGGAAAGCTATGATCTGGTATCCGGCGCCGGAGGGAAGGCCGGGCCTTCGGACTTTGCGAAAGCCGTCTATCGGGAAGTTAAAAAAATCCCCCAGGGAAGAGTTGCCACCTACGGACAGATTGCCCGGCTGGCCGGACGGCCGGGAGCCGCCCGGGCGGTGGGAAGCCTGATGCGGAACTGTCCGCCGGAATGGAACTGTCCCTGCCACCGTGTTATTTCCGGCAGCGGCAGGCTGGCCCCGGAGGGCACCTTTGGAAAACCAGGGACTCAGAAATACCTGCTGGAAGCGGAGGGAATCCAGGTAACTGCTGACAGAGTCGACCTGCACAAGTGGCAGATGTGAAGGAGCTGTTTGAAAAATACATTTAGAATATATGGCGGAAGGTGCATCATACCCGCAGGCAGCAGCGGGTGCGGTGCGCCTCATTTTATCCATACGAAAAATGCATTGAAAAAGATAAAGAACAGGTATTATACATGAAAACAGAAACGTCCTATAATAAAAGCGGAAATTCGAAAAGGTTCTCGTCCCAGAATCAATACCACTTACAAGAACGCACAGAACATAAAATAAGTAAGGAGGCGCAGCAAATGAAAATTATTGTATTAGAGGGCAGTCCAAACAGAAAAGGTTCTACCCACATTCTGGCGGATTGTTTCCGCCAGGGGGCAGAGGGAGCGGGACACACCGTAGAGATGATCCATGTGGCCCACGCCGATATTCATCCCTGCACCGGATGTATTCACTGCGGGTACGAAGGTCCCTGTGTGCAGAAGGATGATGTGGAATCCATCCGGAAGAAGATTCTGGATGCCGATATGATGGTGTTCGCCACGCCTCTGTATTACTACGGCATGTCCGCGCAGCTGAAAATCATGATTGACCGTTTCTGCGCCTTCAACAGCTCCATTCAGCGCAAACACATGAAGTCCGCCCTGCTGACTGTTGCCTGGAACAGCGATGACTGGACCTTTGAGGCCCTGGAAGCCCACTATAAGACGCTGGTTCGGTATCTGAATCTTACGGATATGGGGATGGTGCTGGGCACTGGCTGCGGCACGCCTTCCATGACAGAGCACTCCGAGTTCCCCCAGCAGGCGTACAATCTGGGAAACCGGTTGAAGTAAGAAAGGATTACCGCAGGCTGTTGAGTGACAAATGCATAAAAGTAAAGGAATGGGTGAGGCAGGCGGACTGTTTCACCCATTCCCTGTTAATTTGAATACAGGAGGTCGTGCCATATGGAAAGAGTCAAACTAAAATAGCCGTTTACGCGGACGCGCATGTACAGGGAACATCCTTGTAAGCAGGCTGGCGGCTGGCTCCATACGCATAGAAACAAGCTATATATTAATATAGTGAATAAATATTTGCTATATCTAAGGCCGGAAGCTATACTAATAGCAAATCAAAGAAATCGAGGGGTGAACAAAGAAGCGTATGATTGTTTATACTTCTGAGCAGGCGGTTATACAAAATCTGAAAGACGCGGGCTGTGACAGGAAAATGGTTCAGCGCTTCCTGGAACTCGGAGCGGAGGGAAATACCGGAGAAAAGCTTAAGCTGCTGGATATTCACAGACACCGGCTGCTGGACCGGATTCATCTGGAAGAAAAGCGGATTAACTGCCTGGATTATCTGGTTTACCGGCTGCAGAAAAAAGAATCTGTGGATGAATAGGTTTTGAGGAATGGAGGCTTATTTATGAAAACAATTCAGAATCAGACGTTTGATGCGGAGCGTGCCCTCTACGGCAGCAGCGATATTCTTGTGAAAAACTGCGCCTTTGACGGACCGGCCGACGGGGAAAGTGCATTGAAAGAGAGTGCAAATATCCAGGTGGACCACAGCTTTTTCAATCTGCGTTATCCCTTCTGGCATGACCATGGTCTTTCCGTCAGAGATTCAGAGATGACCGAACTTTGCCGCGCGGCGCTGTGGTATTCCGATCATATCACCATTGAGAAAACGAAGCTTCACGGCATCAAGGCGCTGCGGGAGTGTGCGGATGTGAAAATGACCGGCTGTGATGTGGTTTCCCCTGAGTTCGGCTGGTCCGTTCACCGTATGGAAATGGCCGACTGTGATGCGCAGAGCGAATACTTCATGATGCGCTCCGATGGCCTGCGCTTCAGGAACGTGCGGCTGAAGGGCAAATATTCCTTCCAGTACATCGAAGACTCCGTCTTTGAAAACTGTACCTTTGATACAAAGGATGCTTTTTGGCACGCGAAGAATGTTACGGTCCGCAACAGTATTGTAAAAGGTGAGTATCTGGCCTGGTACTGCGAAAATGTCACCTTTGAAAACTGCAGAATCATCGGAACCCAGCCTCTTTGCTACTGCAGAGGGCTCAAACTGGTCAACTGCGAACTGACAGACTGTGATCTGGCCTTTGAGCGCTCTGAAGTACAGGCGGTTCTTACAGCACCTGTGATAAGCATCAAGAATCCATTGTCCGGAAAAATCCTTGTGCCGGCCGTCGGCGAGGTTATCCGGGACATCCCCGGAGCCGAAGGGGATGTTGTGATGACAGGAAAAAGGAAAGACGCAGCCTGTGCCTGCGCGTGAACCGTAAAACAGACGCAAACAAATCCGTAAAACTTTTTATATTATGAAGGAGGAAAGAAGTATGCTTGGCAATTTTTCTTACTGCAATCCGACGAAACTCTATTTCGGGGAAGATTCTCTGAAATACCTGAATAGAGCCGGACTGTGAAACACTGCCTGTGGGCTGCGTACTGACCATGGTTGGCACCGGATCGGAGATGAATGCCGGAGCCGTCATTACCAATCCGGAAACAAAACAGAAGATCGGCCATGTCTTCGCGGATGAGAAGATCATGCCCAGGTTTGCCGTTTTAAATCCGAAATACACCCTGACGCTGCCTCACTATCAAATGGTTGCCGGTATCTATGATATCTTCAATCACATCTGTGAGCAGTATTTCTCCGGAGAGGATGACAATACCAGCGATTATATCAGCGAAGGACTGATGCGCTCCCTGCTCCATTCCAGCCGGATTGCCAACAGGGATCCCCAGAATTATGAAGCCTGCAGCAACATTATGTGGACGGCAACCTGGGCGCTGAATACCCTGGTTGCGAAGGGCAAATCCACAGACTGGATGGTGCATATGCTGGGTCAGGCTGTAGGTGCCTACACCAATGCCACCCACGGCATGACGCTGGCTGCGGTTTCTCTTCCTTATTACCGTTACATTCTGCCCTACGGACTGCAGAAATTTAAACGTTTTGCCCTAAATGTGTGGGATGTGGACCCCGCAGGGAAGACGGATGAGCAGGTGGCCCGGGAAGGGCTCGCGGCCATGGAAGCCTGGATGAGGGAGCTGGGCCTTACGATGAATATTTCGGAGCTGGGCGCTTCGGAAGATATGCTGGAGGGCCTTGCCGATGCCACTCTGGTTATGAACGGCGGGTACAAGGTTTTATCCCGGGATGAAATCATACAGATTCTGAAGGAAAGTCTAAAATAATATTTTTAAAAGGAGAAGCCTGGCATGGAACTGCGTACACTGCGATATTTTTTAACGGTTGCCGAAGAAGAAAATATTACGCACGCAGCGGATATCCTGCATATAACGCAGCCCACTTTAAGCCGTCAGATGATGGATTTAGAGAAAGAGCTGGGTACGACATTAATGATCCGCGGAAAAAGCGGATTAACTCTGACCGGGGACGGGCTCTTTTTAAAGCAGCGCACCGAGGAGATTATCGAGCTGGCAGACCGCCTGGAGCAGGCTTTCGCAGAACGCAATACATATGTCAGCGGGGTCATTTCTATTGGAGCTACGGAGGCCGTCGGGAGCCGCCTTTTTGCCAGGCTGATCCGGGAATTTTCAAATAAATACCCGCAGATAAAGTTTAAACTGTACAATGAAATGGCGGATTACATCAAAGACAGTATAGACAAAGGACTGATCGATGTAGGCCTGCTTTTGGAGCCGATTGACACCGCGAAATATGATTTTGTGCGTCTTTCTCAAAAGGAAACCTGGGGCGTCCTTATGCGGGACGATCATCCTCTGGCCGGGAATACTTCCATCACACCGGAGGATATTGCGGAATATCCGCTGATTCTTCCTCTGCGCGAGCGACCCCGCAGGGAGATCATAGACTGGATGAAGCGGGAGGAAAAAGATCTGAATATTCCCGTCAGCTATACGCTGCTTTCCAATGCGGCGCTGCTTGTAGAAGAGGGCATGGGATGCGCATTTTGCCTGGACGGAGCGCTGGCCATCCGCAGCAGTCCGCATCTGCGTTTTATTCCGATTTATCCGGAGCACACCACACACAGCATACTGATGTGGAAGAAAAATCATTTATTTTCCTCCGCGACCTCCCTGTTCATTCAGGAAATCAACATGCTCCGGGCAAAAATAGAATAATCCTTTTGCAGCAGGACTTCCGGAAAATAAACAGCTGGAAGTCCTGTTTCCTGTATCCATAGAAAAAACGCATGGAAAAGGATGAGCAAAGGGTATTAGACAGTGAGAAAACAGCATTTTATAATAAAAGTGTTCCGCAGGGAGGGGATTATTCCTGAAAATGTTACTGGTAAGATTTGAAAAAAAAAGAGGAGGCAAAATTAGTGAAAAAAATACTTTCTCTCTTTATGACAGCAGCTGTGATTTTCTCTCTTGCGGCATGCAGCGCGCCGGAAAATCAGGAAGATGATGTTTCCGAAGGCTCAGAAAACAGATCCCCGGCGGCCGCTTCGGAAACAGGATCCGTCAGCTCCTCTGAACCTGCGGAGAAACCGGAATCCGATGTCCTTTGAAAAGGAACAGAAAGGCTGAGCAATGTTTAAAGAGACAGTGAAAACATACCGTCCGTTGATCATTTCCTACTCCTATTCAGGCAATACCCATCGGATTGCCCAGGAACTTCAGAAGATCACTGGCGGCGACTGGTGTGAAATCCATCCCTGGCAGCCATATCCCATGGCTTTCCCCGAGCTGCTGAAGCAGGTAAAGCAGGAGATCCGCTCCCGGTATCATCCCCGCCTCCTGCCCGGCGCCCGGCCGCCGCAGCTTTATCCGGTTGTCTTCGCCGGATCTCCGGACTGGTGCGGAACCATCGCGCCGCCGCTGGCTTCCTGGCTGTATCAGAACGATCTGTCCGGAAAAATAATTCTGCCCTTTTATTCTCACTGCGGCGGGGTAAAGGGAAACTTTCAGGGAGATATAGCCAGGCTGTGCCCACGGGCAGATGTGCGGGAAGCACTGGGGATAATCAATGATAACCATCAGAATCTGACAGCGGTTCTGCAAAACTGGCTTGAGAAAAACGGACTGATGAAAGATAGCTTTAGCTATACCGGCTGAAGCACTGCTGAGACGCTGGGCAGTATAAGGAGGAAATACTTATGGAATATGCAAAATTAGGCAATTCGGATCTTACAGTTTCCCGCATCTGCATGGGATGCATGGGCTTTGGAGATCCCGGAAATGGCCAGCACAGCTGGACATTGGATGAAGAACATTCCCGGGCGGTGATCCGGCGGGGGCTGGAGCTGGGAGTGAACTTTTTCGATACAGCCATCGGATATCAGAGCGGCACCAGCGAACAGTATCTTGGCCGTGCGCTGAGAGATTTCGCCAGGCGGGAAGATATGGTGGTGGCAACAAAGTTTCTGCCCCGTACCCAGGATGAAATCGCTGCCGGTGTCACCGGACAGCAGCACATTGAACAGATGATCAATACCAGTCTGAAGAATCTGGGGCTTGATTATGTAGACCTTTATATTTATCATATGTGGGACTATGAGACGCCCCTTTATGATATTATGGACGGGCTGAACCGTGTGGTGCAGGAGGGAAAGGTTCGTTACATCGGCATTTCCAACTGTTTTGCCTATCAGCTTGCCAAAGCCAACGCACTGGCAGAGCGAGAAGGATTTGCCAAATTTATCTCCGTTCAGGGGCACTATAATCTGATCTTCCGGGAGGAAGAGCGGGAAATGGCCCGGCTGTGCGCGGAAGATAATATTGCGATGACACCGTACAGTTCGCTGGCCAGCGGGCGGCTTTCCAGGCATCCGGGAGAAACCTCCAGACGTCTGGAAGAGGACAGCTACGCAAAGCTTAAATATGACGCTACGGAAGAGCAGGATAACGTAATCATCGGGAGAGTGGCAGAACTTGCAGACCGGCACAGAGTTACCATGACGGAGATCTCCCTTGCTTGGCTTCTGACAAAGGTGACAGCGCCTGTGGTCGGCGCCACCAGGATGCACCATATAGAGGGCGCAGCCGATGCCGTGAAAGTAAAGCTGACGGAGGACGAAAGAGCATACCTGGAAGAGCCTTACGTTCCCCACAGGCTGGTGGGCGTCATGGCTCAGAATACGCCGGAAGCTGCCAAAGGGCAGCATGTCTGGTCTGTCGGAAATCAGAGAATTGAAAACGCGTAGACAACTGCAGAAAATCCTGATATTTTATGATGAACGCCGGAAAAATCGGGCGTTCATTTTTCAATGTGGAATTACAATAGTAAGGGCTTCGCACTTGCCGGAAAACTGGATACAGCTATTAGGGCTGCAGGGGGGACGGCCGTGGGAAAACCGTTGCAAAAAGCTGGAAACAGGAAGTATCCGCAATCACTGCCGAAAGGATTCCGGAGGCGCACAGGCTGGAAAGCTTAAAAACGGAATTGTTCCAGATTTCTCCCGCTTATTTTTTTACTGTTCAGACTCTTTTCTCAATGCCTGGCTCCATAGGTACGTACTGTATCATACAGAGCTTCGAAATTTTCACGTTTTACATTCTGGATAGAAGCGTTGGTTTCAAAAATAAATCCGCCGCCGGGCGCGCCGATATCAATCTGCCGTTTTGCTTCTTCAATGACCTGCTCTTTGGTGCCGTATTCCAGAAGATAGATCGGAAAATTTGCCGTAATGCAGTTGTCTTTTCCGAGAGTGTTTTTTGCATGCTGCAGATCGACTTTCTCAAAATGAATGACACACTTTCCGGCGGGAAGACTGTGCATTTAAAAGTACACTCCGGATGGGGTATAGCAGTATTGAAAAAATGTTGAAATTCGGGAGATTCAGATATGCCGCTTCTTAACCATGTCAATAAAAAAGGAACCGCCGGATTTGTGATGTTTTTTCTTGTGATAATACTCATCCGCGGATTGCGGCTGTTGTCGAGAGCCGGGAAGGCCTTATAACGATCCGTCTGACTGATCACACTCATGTGGTCATTGGCTATGGTCACTCCGTTGCCGAAGCGGACATTGACCAGCGCCGTGGAGATATTGTCCACTTCAATAATATTGTTTTTATCTACCCAGAATCCCACAAAATTTCCGTGCTCATAAGAATAACCGCCCAGCGGGGCAGGCAAATAGATTTTTTCGTGAAGAAGATCCTCCTCGTCCAGAGTATTTCTGGCGGCGAGCGGATGCTCCAGGCCGACCAGGATAAAGGTTTGAATTGTTTCAAAATCCACAATGGAGAATTCCGGATCCTCCATGGCCGGTTAATCCTTACGCTTTCTGTTCAGCCTTTCGTAATCCTTCAGGCAGGCTATCGCCTGGCCGGACATGGGCCAGAGAACAATTACATTAAAAATTGTCATCAACCCCACTCCCACATCTCCCAGATCCCAGACCGTCGTATAGGCCGCCAGGCCGCCGATGAACAGCATGGCCAAAGCCAGAAGCTTATATACCGTCTGCGGAAGCCAGCGGTCGCCGAACAGGTAGGCCACATTGGAACGGGCGTAGAAGAGAATGCCGATAAAGGTGGAAAAACTGAACAGAAACAGAATCACCGCTATGAACACCACGCCGAACTCACCCAGATGATATTCCATGGCGCACTGCAGCAGATCCATGCCGCTTAAGTCTGCGGTGAGACTTTCCGGCGTCAGCAGCATAATCATCGCCGTACAGCTGCAGATGACCACAGTATCAATCAGCACGCCCAGAGCCTGCGCCAGACCAACCTTGGCGGGATGATCCGCTTCCGCGGCGGCGGCGGCGCAGGGTGCGGAGCCGGAACCCGCTTCATTGGAGAAGAGTCCCCGCTTCACACCGTTCATCAGGACTGCTCCAAATCCCCCCGCGACCGCTTGCCGCAGCCCGAAGGCCTCGGAAAAAATCCTGCCAAATACGCCGGGAAGCTGCGGGATATTCGCGGCAATCAGCACAAGGGTGATCACCAGATAGAACACAGCCATAACCGGCACCATGATGTCCAGCACCCGCACCGTGGCGTTTTTCCGCAATACAATAAAGGCCGCCGCGATTACCAGAACAATGGTTGTATAAATGGGCGGTATATGGAAGGCATTCTGAAATGCCGATGTGACAGAATTGCTGACTACCTGGCTGATGCCGCACCAGCAGATCAGACCGGATACGGCGAACAGTACCGACAGCAGCACCTTTTTCCTGGGCTTTCCGCCGCGCAGCCTTTCCACAAAACGATGAATGTAATACGCCGGACCTCCTCTGTAGCCTCCGTACAGGGGATCTTTTTCCTTATATTTCTGTGCCAGAACTGCTTCCGCAAAGGCTGTGGAAGCTCCAATCAGAGCGGTGACCCACATCCAGAACACGGCGCCTGCACCGCCCAGGGAAACAGCCGCCACCACCCCAACCAGATTTCCCATACCAACCCGGGTAGCTGTGGACACGATCAGGGTCTGCAGCACGGACAGCGCGCTGCCTTTTTCTCCTTTGTTTCCGAAAAGTGACCGGATCATGTGCGGAAACAGCCGCACCGGCAAACATCTGGTCCGTATCGTAAAATAAATACCGGTGGGAATCAGGATCAGAACCAGCAGCGACAGCGGCAGATGTCCGCCGCCCGGCAGCGGAATCGCTATCCAGTCTCCCCATAGAAAATTGTAAACTGCAGAAATGATACCGTCCATAGTCTCTCCCTCATCTATTCCGTACTTGCATGATCACAGGGGATAGTATATACTGGGAAAGATAATTTGTAAAATTAATAGTATCTATAGACAGCATTAATTATTTCAATGGTGAACCTATGGAAATCAGAAATCTGGAAAGTTTTATTCAGGCGGCTGAGCTGGGCAGTTTTACCCGGGCCGCCGAAAAGCTGGGCTATACCCAGTCCTCTATCTCCCTGCGAATCCGTCAGCTGGAGGAAGAGCTGGGAACACAGCTTTTTGAACGAATCAATCATACTGTGAAGCTGACATCCAGCGGCATCGAGATGCTGGCACTGGCGCAGCAGATCGTCCGGACGGCAGAGGAAATGAAGAAGCAGGCGGAACAGCCCCGGATACCTAGCGGCCATATCCGCATTGCCATGGCGGAATCCCTTTCTCATACGCTGTTCCAGGAAGATTTTACCCGTTTTCACAGCCGTTTTCCTCATATTTCCTTTACTGTGACAGCAGCCAGCACAGAGGAAATGTTCCGGATGCTGAATCAGAATGAAGCAGATCTGGTCTTTACGCTGGATCAGCATATCTACGACCGGAATTACATCATCGCCGCAGAAGAACCTGTAGCCTGCCATTTTGCCGCCTCTGCTACACACCCCTTAAGCCGCCGGAGCCTGTCCCTGGAAGATCTGACCCGGGAATCCTTTATCCTGACGGAAAAGGGCATGAGCTACCGGCGTCTTCTGGATCAGCAGCTGGCCAGCCGCTCCATTACGCTGGAGCCATTTCTGGAACTGGGGCATACGGGGCTGATCTGCCGTCTGCTGGAAAAGGGCCTGGGCATTTCCTACCTTCCCGATTATGTGACAGAACAGGGCGTACACAGCGGGAAACTGATCCGCCTGCACGTGCCGGAGATCCGCATGGAAATATGGAAACAGCTCCTTTACCACAGAAACAAGTGGATTTCCCCGGAGCTGAAGACCGTCATCAGTTATTTCCAGATGCACGGCTGACCGCAAGGGGAGCCGCCTTTATCCCTGCTGTTCTTTCCAGGCTTTGATTTCTTCCAGACGTTTCCGGATCTGCGTTTCCTCCCCCTGATCCGTGGGGCGGTAGAAGATATGTCCTTCCAGGGAATCGGGCAGACATTTCATGGAGGTCAGTTTTTCATCGGTGCTGTGGGCGTATTCGTATCCCTCCCCGTAATGAAGTTCCCGCATCAGGGAGGTCGGCGCGTTGCGGATCTGCAGGGGTACAGGTTCTGCAGGCGCCTGCCGCACTTCTTTTTTCGCCTCCTCGCAGGCCGTATACAGAGCGTTGGATTTCGGCGCCATGGAAAGGTAGACCACGGCGTGGGTCAGATTGACATCGCATTCCGGCATACCGTTAAAGTGACAGGCCTGATAAGCGGCCACCGCCACCTGAAGCGCCCGGCTGTCGGCCATGCCCACATCCTCACTGGCAAAGCGTATCAGCCTGCGGGCAATATAAAGAGGATCCTCCCCTCCCTGGAGCATGCGGGTCAGCCAGTAAACGGCCGCGTCCGGATCGCTGTTCCGCATGGATTTATGCAGGGCGGAAATCAGGTTATAATGCTCCTCGCCGTTTTTGTCGTAGAGCAGCAAGCGGCGGCTGGTACACTGCAGCAGATCCTCCTTGGTGACTGTAATCGTCCCGGGACCGGGTTCTCCGTTCAGCACGGCCATTTCCAGGGTATTGAGGGCGGTCCGGGCATCCCCGTTGGCGAAACGGGCAATGATGCGGATCTGCTCCCGGGTAATCTGCACATTCTGGCTGCCGAACCCCTTCGGGCTCCTGAGGGCCCGCTCCAGCAGTTCCTGCAGATCTTCCTCCTCCAAAGCCTTCAGCACAAAGACCCTGCATCGCGACAGAAGCGCCGAATTGATTTCAAAAGAAGGGTTTTCCGTGGTGGCACCGATCAGAATAATACTTCCTTTTTCCACATAGGGCAGGAACGCGTCCTGCTGGGCCTTGTTAAACCGGTGGATCTCATCGATAAAAACCAGGGTCCGCACACCGGACCTGCGGCTCTGCTCGGCCCGGGCCATAACTTCTTTTATCTCACGGATTCCGCTGGTGACTGCGCTGAAATTCACATACTCTGCCCGGGTGCGGGCCGCGATAATCCGGGCGAGGGTTGTTTTCCCGACTCCGGGAGGGCCCCAGAAAATCATAGAAGAAAGCTGATCCTTTTCAATGAGCTGCCTTAGAATGCAGCCGGGCCCTACCAGATGCTTCTGACCGGCGAATTCATCCAGAGAATCCGGACGCATGCGGCTGGCCAGCGGAACGGAAAGATTTTGATTATCAAAAAGAGACAGCTGCTCCATGCCATTTCCTCCTTTTATTCTGTCATATTTGTTCTATCATATCATTTATGGCCGGGAATGCAAGCACCCTCCGAAATTGTCGGAATTATCATAATAATACGGAGAAAGATTATAATTGACTAACATTAGCAGGGAGAGCTACAATGAACTGCAAAGGAGGGACGTATATGCAGGCACTGACAAATGCCGAAGCCGGCGGAACCTATACGGTAAAATGGATATTCGGAATTCCGGAAATAGTAGAATTTATGCACAGCTATCAGATAGATCAGGGAAGCTGCATCCGCGTAATACAGAAGCTGTCGGGCGGCCTCATCATCGGGACGGAACAGGCGAGACTGGCCATCAGCAGCGATGTGGCGGAGCGCATCAAGATCTGATTTTTTACGGAGCCGTGAACCAGGGAAACAATGCTGCGGAAAGCAGAGGTTTTTCCTGGTTTTTCTTTTTGCCGGGTTGGAATTCAGAAAAAGATGCAGTATAATAGAACAACAGTCTGAAAGGAGCAAAGATTTGTGACAAGAGAAGAAATAGAAGAGTTTATCACCCAGTTTCCCATTTATCAATATGCGTTTACAGAACCCTCTGAGCTTGAATTCAACGAGAGAGTCCGGGCCATCTGCAAGAAAGAATGCCCCCGCTACGGCAATTCCTGGTCCTGTCCCCCGGCCGTGGGCAAGGTGGATGCCTGCCGGGATGCCTGCATGGAATTTCCGGAGCTTCTGTTTTTTTCCTCTGTGACAGAGGTAGGAGATATATCCAATATGGATGAGACCCTTAAGACGAAGGCCGACCACGAAAAAATGACAGGAATTATTGAAGGGAATCTCCGTGACGCCGGCCTTACCGTTTATACACTTTCCAGCGATTCCTGCTCGATCTGCGACAAGTGTGCCTTTCCAAAGGCTCTCTGCCGCCATCCGGAAGAAATGCATCCCTGCATTGAAAGCCATGGGATTGTGGTGGCCAATCTGGTGGAAAAGCTGCATATGGACTATTATCTGGGAGAACATCTGCTGCTCTGGTTTTCCATGATTTTCTATAAGAATACATAAGCTCCCGCCGCGCCGCATACAGTAGATAATAAATCATACCGGAGCCGGAAGCGTGAGCAGACAAAGAAGAGAATCTCGGAAGGGGTTTCTGGAGAGACTTCAGATTCCGCCGGATCTGTCAAGAAAGGACTGTATTCTGACCCTGTGCGGTTCCGGAGAACTTTATGTTGAAAATTACCGCTGCATCCTGGAGTATCTGGAAACGGAGATCCGTCTTCTCACCAGGAACGGCACGCTTCTGATTACGGGGATGGGGCTTACCATCTCAAGCTACACAGGAGAGGAAATGTATATTACCGGAAAAATACAGAAAATATCTTTATCCTGACAGGAGGCGGCGGATGGGACAGTTTCTGTGTTTTTTGAAAGGTTATGTAAGGCTGCGCCTTCACGGGCGGGAACCGGAACGTTTTTTGAATCTGTGCGGCAGCCGGGGGATCCGATTCTGGAATCTGAGTCCCAGAGCAGGGGCGTATGAGCTGAACATTTCGCTGAAGGATTTTTTTTATCTGCAGCCGGCAGCCAGAAAAAGCGGCTCCCGCGTACGGATCCTCGGCAAATACGGCATGCCTTTCTTTTTCCAGAGACACAGGAAGAGAAAGGCCTTTTTTTCGGGGATTTTTCTGTGCGCGTTTCTCATCCTTCTTCTTTCCCGGCACATCTGGAATATTCACGTGGAGGGAAATTCCCGGAACAGTACCGGCGCGATCCTGGATTTTCTCGAATCGGAGGGGATTTTTCACGGAATCTCCAAAAGCAAAGTGGACTGCCCGCAAATTGCCGCTTCCATCCGGGAAGAATTTTCAAATGTTATCTGGGTTTCCGCCAGAATACGCGGCACCCGTCTTCTGATTGAAATCAAGGAAAACAGCGATGGATACGCGGATGCGGAGGAAGTCTCCCCCGGCGGCGCCCGGGATCTTGTATCCCGGAAAGACGGAATTGTGGAAAGCATCATTACCCGCAGCGGCGTGCCGCTGGCAGAACCCGGAGATATCTGCTGGGCCGGGGATGTACTGGTCAGCGGCCAGGTGCCCATCAAGAATGACAGCGGGGAAATTATCCGCTACGAGCCGGTACAGGCTGACGCGGATATTGTGATCCGCTGGACCAGTTATTATTACGATGAATTCACACGGCAGTATACCCGGAGAACGTATCTGGAGGAAGAAAAAACTCTTCCTTTCATCGAATTCTTCGGCTGGCGGCTGGACTTTTTCAGTGAGGAGGAAAACTGCGATTATATTTCCGCGGAAAATCAGGTTTTTCTGACTGAAAATTTTGCCCTTCCCATCCGGTACGGCACAGTAACCGCGAGACCCTATACTGATCAGACGGCGCAGTACTCAGAAGAGGAGGCAGAGGAGCTGGCCCGGGAGCGCCTGTCCGCCCATATGGCCAATTTAGAGAAAACAGGGGTAGAAATCCTGGAGAATCATGTTAAAATAGAAATATCGGACACGAACTGCCAGAGCAGCGGTACGCTGACGGTGCGCTCGGAATCCGTAAAAGAGGCTTCCTCCGCGCCGGCGGAAGCCGATACAGGAAAGGAAGAAGCTGAATGAATTCCGGCATTATAGAAGAAATTATGCAGCTTCCCGGCGAACACGAAAAAAACATATTCGGGAAGTTTGATGAACATATAAAGAAAATTGAAAGGGCTCTCCATGTAACCCTGATCTCCCGTGACGGGGATCTGCGGATTCTGGGGCCGAAAAATGCGGCGGATCAGGCCCGCCGTGTTCTGGAGCAGCTGCTGGCCCTGTCACAGCGGGGAACAGAGATTACAGAGCAGAATGTCACCTACTGCATCTCTCTGGTTATGGAAGAGAAGGAATCTGCCCTGACGGAACTGGACGGCGATCTGATCTGCCATACCATAAACGGGCGTCCGGTAAAACCGAAGACGCTGGGCCAGAAGCAGTACGTGGACGCGATACGGGATCAGATGATTGTCTTCGGCGTAGGACCGGCGGGAACCGGTAAAACGTATCTGGCCATGGCCATGGCTATCACCGCCTTCCGAAACGATGAGGTGAGCCGCATCATTCTCACCCGGCCGGCCATTGAAGCCGGTGAAAAGCTGGGATTTCTCCCGGGAGATCTTCAGAGCAAGGTTGACCCGTACCTGCGGCCGCTGTACGATGCTCTGTATCAGATTATGGGGGCGGAAAGTTTTCAGAAAAACATGGAAAAGGGCCTGATCGAAGTAGCGCCCCTGGCCTACATGCGCGGCCGGACTCTGGATAACGCCTACATTATTCTGGATGAAGCACAGAATACCACACCGGCGCAGATGAAAATGTTTCTGACCCGGATCGGATTTGGCTCCAAAGTGGTGGTAACCGGGGATGCTTCCCAGAAGGATCTCCCGTCCGGCGCCCGTTCCGGCCTGGACGTTGCCATGCAGGTGCTGAAAAAGGTGGAGGGTGTTGCCTTCTGTGAGCTGACCAGCAAGGATGTCGTGCGTCATCCTCTGGTTCAGAAAATTGTACAGGCCTATGAAGAGTATGAGAAAAAGTCGGCGAAGGCGGAAAAAGCCGCAGCCAGGCTGACTGGAAAGAACCGGAGGACATCGAAAGCATGACACTGGAAGCAGTAAATGAACAGACGCTGGAGCTGGGTTTCGACTGGGAGGGCCTGGCGCGGCAGATCGCCGAAAAAGTCCTGGATATGGAGAACTGTCCCTACGAAGCGGAAATCTCTCTTACACTCACGGATAATCCGGGCATCCGCAGACTGAACCGGGAGTTCCGCGGAATCGACCGGGAAACGGATGTGCTGTCTTTTCCGCTGGTTCCGTTTCAGCGACCGGCAGGATATGAGCTTCTGGACTCCGGCGAGGCGGATGCTTTTAACCCGGAAAGCGGAGAACTCATGCTGGGAGACATTGTGATTTCCGCAGAAAAAGCTGCAGAACAGGCGGAAGCCTACGGGCATGGCCTGAAGCGGGAATTTTCTTTTCTGGTCGCCCACAGCATGCTTCATCTGCTGGGATATGACCATATGGAACCCGAAGAGGCGGAGAGGATGGAACAAAAGCAGGAAGCTGTTTTAAGTTCCATGGGCATCCCGCGCTGATACGGCGGCCGGGCCGCCGGACCCTGAGGGAGGTATAAAAATGAAGCTGAAAAAAATTGCGCATCTCGCGCTTTGCTGCGCCCTTGTATTTCTGGCCGGATGCAGCGGAAACAAAAACGCAGAGGAAGAGGCGGTCGTCACGGAAGCGCCCACCGAAACGCCGACGCCGGAGCCAACGGCCGACCCCACCGCATCGCCGGAGCCCGAGCCCACAGTTTCCCCGGAGCCTGCGGAAGTGCTTCCTGAAGGCATGGTTCGAAGTTATCTGACGGGAGAACCGGTAGCTGAAGAAATCGGCAGAAGGCGTCCCGCCGCCGTCATGATCAACAATATTGAGGCATGTCTGCCGCACTGGGGCATCAGTCATGCGGGGGTTTTCTATGAAGCGCCGGTGGAAGGCGGAATCAGCCGGATCATGGCCATCTTTGAAGATTACGACCAGGTGGAGCGGATCGGGTCCGTCCGGAGCTGCCGGAATTATTTTATCTTCTACGCCTCCGGCTTTGAAGCTGTCTATGTTCACTATGGACAATCCGCCTACGCAGTTCCATATCTGGATTTGCCGGAGGTAAATAATCTGAGCGGTCTTTCCGGTTACGGAGATCAGATTTTTTACAGGACTTCCGACCGGAATCCTCCCCATAACGCCTATATCAGCGGGCAGGGCATCCGGGAGGGAATCTCCATCTGCGGATATTCCGACAGTTATTCGGAAGATTATGACGGCTATTATCAGTTCGCCTCCGCCGGGGAACCGGAGCTTCTGGAAGAGGGGCGGACGGCCAATACCGTCGTACCAGGCGGCTTCACCTACAACGATCCGGTTTTTACCTACAATCCGGAAACCGGGCTTTACTACCGATCACAGTTTGGAGAGGCCCATATTGACGAGGAAACGGGAGAACAGCTGGCTGTCAAAAACATTCTGATCCAGAATTCCCGGTGGGACTACTACGATTCCAACGGATATCTGAATATTGATCCGGATTCCGGAGGAAGCGGCGTTTATATTACCAACGGAAAGGCCATCGATGTGACCTGGAAGAAATATGAACCCTGGGGCCAGACGTATTATTATGACAGCCAGGGCAGCGAGATCACTCTGAACGAGGGAAAAACCTGGGTGTTTATCGTCCTGGATTCCTACGCCCAGGATACGCAGATCAGCTGAAGGCCCGGAAAAGAAAAAGAAAACAGGAGAAACTCATGAACATCCGAGAAAAACTGAAAGACAAAAAAAGAATTGTAATCAAAATCGGCTCATCTTCTCTGACGCATCCGGAAACCGGGCTTCTGGATCTGATCAAGCTGGAAATTCTTGTGCGCGAGCTGAGCGACTTGAAAAATCAGGGAAAGGATGTGGTGCTGGTTTCCTCCGGAGCGATTATGGTGGGCAGAAATACTCTGGGATTTACCCACAGGCCGGAGCGCACCTCGGAAAAGCAGGCCTGCGCGTCCGTAGGCCAGGCAAAACTGATGATGATCTACCAGAAGCTCTTTTCCGAATACAATCAGATATGCAGCCAGATTCTGATTACCAAAAATACCATGGTAGATAACCTGAACCGGAAAAATGCCCAGAATACCTTTAAGGAGCTTCTCTCTCTGGGTGTCATCCCTGTTGTAAATGAAAATGATACCATCGCCACCTATGAAATCGAATTCGGTGACAATGATACCCTTTCCGCCGTGGTGGCGGCCCTGATCAATGCGGATCTGCTGATCCTCCTTTCAGATATTGACGGTCTCTACACCGATGACCCCCACAAAAATTCTGAGGCACGCTTTATCAGCCAGGTGGATCATCTGAACGGAACCTTTATGGACATGGGAAAGGGCAGCACCGGTAGCAGCGTCGGGACAGGCGGCATGGCCACGAAGCTCAGCGCGGCTCATGTGGCCACCAGCGCGGGAGCCGACATGGTCATCGCCAATGGAAGTGATTTTCACATTATTCACAAAATTCTCCAGGGAGCTCCTTACGGAACACTCTTCCTGGCAGACAAAAAGGATGAATTTTTTCTGATCGATTATCTCGCAGATTTGAAAGAGGAATAAAACGTATGGATATTAACCGGATTAATGAACTGGCACGGAAGGAAAAAAAGTGCGGGCTGACCCCTGCGGAAAAAGAGGAGCAGGCCAGGCTCCGCAGAGAATATATAGCGGCCGTCCGGATGAATCTGAAATCACAGCTGGACAACATTAATATTCAGGAGCTGGACGGAAGCATTACAAATCTTGGAGAAAAATATGGAAGCAAAAAAACACATTAGAAAAGAGGTTTTTGCCCGGCGCCGCGAAACCCCGGAACAGGATATTCGAAACGGAAGCCGCAGGATATTCAGCCAGGTTGTGCAGCTGCCGGAATACCGGGAAGCTTCTGTCATTTATGCCTACATGGATTATAACCGGGAGGTGATGACCCGGGAATTTATTGAGAGGGCATGGCAGGAGGGAAAGCGCGTGGCCGTACCCAGGGTGGTGGGACAGGATATGATCTTTTACCTGCTGGAGAGTTTTGACCAGCTGGAGGAGGGTTATTACGGAATTCCGGAGCCTGTTTCCGGCGTTTTGGCGGATACGGCGGAAGCCCTGATGATCGTTCCGGGAGTCGCTTTCGATGAACAGCGCCGCCGGATCGGATATGGCGGAGGCTTTTACGACAGATATCTGAGCCGGCACCGGCGCCATACCACCGTGGCCGTTGCTTTTGAGTTTCAGATTTTTCAGGAACTGCCGGCGGAGCCCACGGACATAAGGCCGGAAATTCTGATTACCGAAAAGAGAATTTTCAGATAGGAGGACGGAGCGATGGAATTACTGGAGATTGGAAAAAAAGCCCGGGCGGCTGAGCCTTTTATGAGAAAGCTCGGGACGAACAGAAAGAATGAACTGCTCCTGAAATGCGCGGAGGCGCTGACAAAAGGCAGCCGGGAGATTCTGGAGGCCAATGCTCTGGATATGGAGCGCGGCCGGGAAAACGGCATGTCCTCCGGCCTTCTGGACCGTCTGCAGCTGACCGATGCGCGGATCGAAGGAATGGCGGAGGGGCTGCGCCAGCTGGCGGCGCTGGAGGATCCCATCGGAGAAGTGCTGGGAATGAAAAGACGTCCAAACGGCCTTCTGATCGGTCAGATGCGGGTTCCCCTGGGCGTGGTGGGCATTATCTATGAGGCAAGGCCCAATGTGACGGCCGATGCCTTCGGCCTGTGCTTTAAAACAGGAAATGTGGTGATCCTCAAGGGCGGCAGCGATGCCATCCATTCAAACCAGGCCATTGTCAGCTGTCTTCGGAACTGTCTGCGGGAGGAAAAAATCCCTGAGGACGCCATTCAGCTGATCGAGGATACCAGCCGGGAGACAACCCAGGCTTTCATGAAAATGAATCAGTACGTGGATGTACTGATTCCCCGGGGAGGGGCCGGCCTGATCCGGGCCGTGGTGGAAAACAGCACAATTCCCGTCATTGAGACCGGTACCGGAAACTGCCATATTTTTGTGGATGAAAGCGCGGATATAGAGATGGCCATCAATATTATCCTCAACGCGAAGACACAGCGGGTGGGTGTGTGCAACGCCTGCGAATCCCTGGTGGTCCATGACGGAATCCGGGAGAAACTGCTGCCCGAGCTTTCTAGACGCCTCCGGGAAAAGCAGGTGGAAATGCGGGCTGACAGCCGTGCTCTTCCCCTGGTGGAGGGAGGGATTCCCGCTTCAGAGGAGGATTGGGGAAGGGAGTATCTGGATTACATCCTTTCCATAAAAACCGTTTCTTCCGTAGATGAGGCAATCGCCCATATAAACAAGTACAATACAAAACACTCCGAGGCCATTATCACCTCCAGCTATGAAAACGCCAGAAAATTCCTGGAGGAGGTGGATGCGGCGGCAGTATATGTCAATGCCTCCACACGCTTTACGGACGGCTTTGAGTTCGGCTTCGGGGCCGAGATCGGCATCAGCACCCAAAAGCTTCACGTCAGGGGTCCCATGGGGCTGCAGGCCCTGACTACAACGAAATATATCATCTACGGAAACGGACAGATCCGTCCGTAACCGCAGGCATATAGCGCTGATTTATACATAGAATAGTAGAGAGGGCCCATGGCCCGGGGGAGGATCGATTCTATGATTGCTTTAAGTCAGCGCTATACTTATCTGGATATCTGTATGTCTCTGCAGCTTCTGGCAGATTGCTACAGCGAAATTGCCGTCTGCCGTACAGCAGGCCGCAGCCAGGACGGGCGGCGGATCCCTATGCTGCGCCTGGGGCTTGGACGGCAGAATCTGGTCTGCACAGCAGGTATCCACGGCCGGGAGGCCGTCAACCCGGTGCTCCTGCTGAAAATGATTGAGGAGTACGGACAGGCTTTCCGTTTTCAGCGGCGGATCGCGGGCTTTGAAGTGCGCGCGCTCCTGAAGCGGTACGCGATCCTTTTTCTTCCGCTCCTGAATCCGGATGGATATGAGGTGGCCAGAACCGGCTTCTCGGCCATTTCCAATCCGCTCTACAGACGAATGGCCAGAGCCAGAAGAATTTTCCACAGGGACTGGAAGCTGAACGCCCGGGGCGTGGACATTAACCGGAATTTTCCCAGCCGCTCCTATGTCCGGCAGCAGCTTTGCGAGTATCCAGGCAGTGAGCTGGAAACCCAGACTTTAATGCGGGTCTTCCAGAGTTATGAAACAGCCGGTTATCTGGATTTTCATTCCCGGGGTAAAATACTCTACTATTACCGGAATGCCATGCCGCATACATATAATCAGCGCTGCCGCAGGTACGCCCGGCAGCTGCAGGCCCTCTGCGGATACGCTCTGGGAAACAGAAGAGAAGAGCAGACAGACGGGAGCGGCGGCGGAAACTCTGTACATTTTTATTCTGAAAATACGGGAAATCCGGCCATTACTGTTGAAACCCTCGGGGCTGACACGGAATTTCCGGCTCCCGTATCCAGCCAGGAAGAGGCATACCGGGAAGTCAGGGCTCTTCCCCTGGGATTCCTGGAGGCACTTTCTGCTTGCAAGTTTACAGGGGGATTGGTATAATATTTAGTTGCGAAACAGGGGCATATCTGCCCGAAACGACCAAATCAGAAGAAAGATGAGAAATATATGGAGCATTTATATCAGTTGGGAAAAGCCTGCCCGCCTCCCGCGGCGGAACCGGAAAGACAGTATTATTTCATAGAGCGCGCGCGGAAGCTCCTGGAAGAAAAGATACAGGAAGCCGGACGGCCCCTGACCTTTTGTGTAGTTACCTTCGGGTGCCAGATGAACGCCAGGGACTCTGAAAAGCTGCGGGGAATTCTGGAAAGAATCGGCTACATAAAGTCTGAAAGCGAAGAAGCGGATCTCGTTATCTACAATACCTGTACGGTGCGGGAGAATGCCAATCTCCGTGTTTACGGCAGACTTGGCTATCTGCATTCCCTGAAGAAAAAAAATCCCCATATGATGATCGGTCTCTGCGGATGCATGATGCAGGAGCCTCAGGTAGTGGAAAAGCTGCGTAAAAGCTACCGGTTCGTGGATCTTGTATTTGGCACGCATAATATTTACAAGCTGGCCGAACTGCTGGTGCAGGCCATGGAATCGGACGCCATGGTCATCGACATCTGGAAGGATACCGACAGGATTGTGGAGGATCTTCCGGTAGACCGGAAATATCCCTTTAAATCCGGGGTGAACATCATGTTTGGCTGCAACAATTTCTGCAGCTACTGCATCGTGCCCTACGTGCGGGGACGTGAGAGAAGCCGCCGGCCCGAAGAGATCCTGAGAGAAATACGGAACCTGGCGGAGGACGGGGTAAAGGAAGTGATGCTTCTGGGACAGAATGTAAACTCCTACGGAAAGACCCTTCCGGAACCCATGACCTTTGCAGAGCTTCTCCGGAAGACGGCAGAAATCCCCGGCATCGAGCGGATCCGGTTTATGACCTCCCATCCCAAAGACCTTTCGCCGGAACTGATCGGCGCCATGGCGGAGACGCCGAAGGTCTGTCCCCATCTGCATCTGCCCCTTCAGTCGGGCAGCACAAGGATCCTGGAGAAAATGAATCGGCGGTATACCAAGGAGCAGTATCTGGAGCTGACAGACCGGATACGCCGGGCGGTGCCGGATATTTCTCTTACTACGGATATTATTGTGGGCTTTCCCGGAGAGACAGAGGAAGATTTTCAGGAAACTCTGGATGTGGTGGAGCGGGTGGGCTTTGACAGCGCCTTTACCTTCCTGTATTCCCGCAGGACAGGGACGCCCGCCGCTTCCATGGCGGAGCAGATTCCGGAGGAGATCATGAAGGACCGTTTTGACCGGCTTCTGGATCGGGTGCAGGCCATTGCGCGGGAGCGCTGCGCCCGCTTTCAGGGCCGGACCGAGGAGGTTCTGGTGGAAAATATCAATGAACAGGATTCCTCCCTTGTGACGGGCCGCATGGGCAGCAATCTGCTGGTGCATTTTCCGGGAGATGCCTCCCTGATCGGCAGTCTTGTCCCCGTACATCTGGACGAGTGCAGAGGCTTTTACTATCTGGGTACTATGGCTTTCACACAGAAAGGATAAAAAACGTGGCATTATCACCTATGATGCAGCATTATGTTGCTACGAAAAAAGAATACCCAGACTGTATACTCTTTTACAGGCTGGGCGATTTTTATGAAATGTTTTTTGAAGATGCAAAGACCGTTTCCCGGGAGCTTGAGCTGACCCTGACGGGAAAAGACTGCGGCCTGGAAGAACGGGCCCCTATGTGCGGGGTGCCCTACCACGCCGCCGACGTCTACATCAGCCGGCTGATCGAAAAGGGCTACAAAGTGGCGATCTGCGAGCAGGTGGAGGATCCCAAGAAGGCAAAGGGCATGGTGAAGCGCGAGGTCATCCGCGTAGTGACGCCTGGAACCATGCTGGACGGTCAGAGCCTGGATGAGTCAAAAAACAATTATCTGATGTGCATTGTCCGCACGGAAGACCGCTTCGGCGTTTCCATCGCGGATATCACCACCGGGGAATGTCTGGTGACGGAAGTAGATCTGCAGAGAAAGCTTTTGGATGAGATCAATAAATTCATGCCGGCGGAGATCATCTGCAATCAGGCCTTTCTCGTCTGCGGCGTGGATGTGGAGGATCTGAAGGGACGGCTTTCCATCGCCCTGTCCGCCCTGGATGACTGGTATTTTGACGACAGCACCTGCGAACAGACGCTGAAGGAACATTTTCACTGCTCCTCCCTAAGCGGGCTCGGGCTGGCCGATTTCGGCTGCGGAACCATCGCCGCCGGGGCGCTGTTCCGCTATCTGCTGGAAACACAGAAATCCAACCTGTCGCAGATGACCCATATTACGCCCTACAGTGCCGACAAATACATGCTTCTGGACAGCTCCACCAGACGGAATCTGGAATTGACGGAGACGCTGCGGGAGAAGCAGAAGAGGGGTTCTCTGCTCTGGGTGCTGGATAAGACGGAAACTGCCATGGGTGCCCGCATGCTGCGGCGCTTCCTGGAACAGCCCCTCATTGATCAGGAGGAGATCGAAGGCCGTCTGGATGCGGTGGAAGCGCTGACCCGCCAGCCCATGATCCGGGATGAAATCCGGGAATATCTGAAGCCCATCTACGATATGGAGCGGCTGGCCAGCCGGATCAGCTACCAGTCGGCGAATCCCCGGGATCTGATTGCGTTCCGCAGCTCCCTGGAGATGCTGCCCTTTCTAAAACAGCTTTTGAACTCCTTTGAAAACAGCCGGGTGCTGCTGCAGATTCAGGAAGATATGGATGCCCTGGAAGACCTCTGCCGCCTGATCACAGATGCCGTCATGGATGATCCGCCGCTTACCATGAAGGAAGGGGGCATCATTAAGGACGGATATAATTCCCGGGTGGATGAATACCGGAGGGCGAAGAACGAGGGCAAGGAATGGCTTAGCCAGCTGGAGAGCGAGGAGCGGGAAAAAACGGGGATACGGAACCTGCGTATCCGCTTTAACAAGGTGTTCGGTTATTATCTGGAGGTCACGAATTCCTTTAAGGATCTTGTGCCCGACTACTATGTGAGAAAGCAGACGCTGGCCAACGCGGAGCGGTATACAACCACCCGGCTGAAAGAACTGGAGGATACAATTCTCGGAGCCGAGGACCGGCTGGCTTCTCTGGAATATGAAATCTTCTGCACAGTCAGGGATACGATTTCCGGGGAGGTGGAGCGGATCCAGCGCACAGCCAGGGCAGTCGCCGGCCTGGATGTATTCGCCGCCCTGTCCGTAACAGCGGAAAAGAACCGCTACGTGCGGCCGAAGCTGAACCAGAAGGGACGCATTGATATCCGCGAGGGCCGCCACCCCGTGGTGGAACAGATGATTCCCGGCGATATGTTCATCGCGAACGACACGTATCTGGACAACGGGGATCACCGCATCTCTGTCATTACAGGACCGAATATGGCCGGAAAATCCACTTATATGCGCCAGACCGCCCTGATTGTCCTGATGGCGCAGATCGGTTCCTTTGTCCCGGCGGAAAAGGCAAATATCGGTATTGTGGACCGGATTTTCACCCGGGTGGGTGCCTCGGATGATCTGGCCAGCGGCCAGAGCACCTTCATGGTGGAAATGACGGAGGTGGCCAATATTTTAAGAAATGCCACCGCCAACAGCCTGCTGATCCTGGATGAGATCGGGCGGGGGACCAGCACCTTCGACGGCCTTTCCATCGCCTGGGCCGTCATTGAATACATAGCTGATACAAAGATTCTGGGGGCAAAGACCCTCTTTGCCACCCATTACCATGAGCTGACGGAGCTGGAAGGGAAGCTCTCCGGCGTCCATAATTACTGCATTGCCGTAAAAGAAAAAGGCGACGACATTGTATTTCTGCGTAAAATCGTCGCCGGCGGCGCGGATAAAAGCTACGGAATTCAGGTGGCGCGTCTGGCCGGCGTCCCCGAGGCCGTGCTTGCCCGGGCCAGAGAGCTGTCAGACCAGCTGATGGACGCGGATATCACTCTGACGGTGAAGGATCTGGCCGGAACGAAGAAAAGCCGGACGAAAGCCCCCCATTATGACGAAGTAGATCTTTCTCAGATGTCCCTCTTTGATACCGTAAAAAACGATGCAATCATTGAGGAGATTGATCAGCTGGATATTTCCAATCTGACGCCGGTGGAGGCGCTCAATACGCTGTACCGGCTGCAGAATAAAATTAAGAACCGCTGGTAAACAACCGCAGGAGGAGACCATGAGAGAAATACAGGTTCTGGATCAGCAGACCATAGACAAAATAGCGGCCGGAGAAGTGGTGGAGCGCCCGGCATCCGTGGTAAAGGAACTGGTGGAGAACGCCATCGATGCCGGAGCCACGGCGGTGACCGTGGAGATCCGGGAGGGGGGAACCTCCTTCATCCGGATTACGGACAACGGAAGCGGTATTCCCGCAGGCCAGGTACGTCTGGCCTTTCTGCGCTATGCCACCAGCAAAATCCGCAGGGTGGAGGATCTGCATTCCATTGCGTCACTGGGATTTCGAGGGGAGGCCCTCTCCAGCATTGCCGCCGTATCCCAGGTGGAGCTGATCACCAAGACGCCGGACAGCCTGACCGGAACCCGCTACTGTATAGAGGGAGGGCGTGAGACTGCCTTTGAGGAAATCGGCGCCCCTTCCGGCACCACCTTTCTGGTCCGCCATCTGTTCTACAATACACCGGCCAGGGCAAAATTTCTGAAATCCCCCACCGCGGAGGGCAATGCCGTATCCTCGCTGGTGGAACAGCTGGCCCTGTCCCATCCGGAGCTTTCCTTTAAATTCATACAGAACGGGCAGAATCGGCTCTATACCAGCGGAAACGGAAATACAAAGGAGGTTGTCTACCAGATATACGGAAGAGACATCACCCGGGAACTTCTTCCAATAGAGGCGGAAACTGTGTATTTCCGGGTTTCAGGATTTATCGGGAAGCCCACCCTGGCCAGGGGAAACCGGAATTTTGAAAATTATTTTGTCAACGGACGGTACGTGAAGAGCCGGCTGCTGGCCAGAGGGATTGAGGATGCCTACCATGGCTTTATGATGCAGCACCGGTATCCATTCACTCTGCTGTATCTGGAAATTGACGGACAGAAGGTAGATGTAAATGTGCATCCCTCCAAAATGGAGCTGCGTTTCTCCAATCAGGAGGAAATCTACCATCAGCTCTGTCTCTGTATCCAGAACACCCTTCTGGAGGCGGAACGGATTCCTGAGGTGACCTTTCAGGCTGAAAAGCAGAAGACAGCCTCCGCGCCCGGAAAAAAAGTCTCTGCTCCGGAGCCTTTTGAGTCCCGCCGCCGCAGCATCCTGGCGGAGAGTCCCTCCGGATACGGAGCCGGACCCGCGGAACAGAAAGCAGCCCCGCCGCCGGAACAGAAACCGCAGCGGGAGCGGCCTGCAGCACATCCTCTGCCTCGCAGACAGGAATCTTCGCAGCCGGAGAAAGACAGCCGGCAGGAACAGACCTCGGCCAATACGGCCTCCCGGCAGACCCCCGGGCAGATGGAGCTTTTCGGCGGAAAACTTCTGTCGGATGCGGCGCGTCCCTCCCGGAGAATCCTGGGCCAGCTGTTTGACACGTACTGGCTGGTGGAATATCAGGATTCCCTGTATATCATCGACCAGCATGCGGCCCATGAGAAGGTTCTGTATGAGCGGATGATGCGGGATTTTCAGGAGAAAGAGATCCTGTCTCAGATGCTCTGTCCGCCCCTGGTCTTAAGTCTGTCCGCGGCGGAGGCGGAGCTGCTGCAGAAATACGGGGAAGTCTTTGAAAAAAGCGGTTTTGAAATTGAGCCCTTTGGCGGAAGAGAATATAAAATTTCCGCAGTCCCGGCCAACCTGTACCGGGTAGCTGAAAAAGAGCTTTTTATAGAAATTCTGGATAAGCTGGAGGAGGGCGGTGACGCGGCTCCCGAGGTGATCCAGGAACGGCTGGCTTCCATGTCCTGCAAAGCTGCTGTAAAGGGAAACCAGCATCTGTCCCCGGCAGAGGCCGAGGCTCTGATCGATGAGCTGCTGACCCTGGAGAATCCATACAACTGTCCCCATGGCCGGCCGACCATTATTTCCATGTCCCGCTATGAGCTGGACAGAAAGTTCAAGCGAATCGTCTGAAGAGGTGAGGATTTGAAACAGCCATGCATAATACTGACAGGGCCTACGGCCGTGGGCAAGACACGGCTGTCCCTGGCGCTTTCCAGAGCCGTAAAGGGCTCGGTGATCTCCGCGGATTCCATGCAGGTTTATAAGGGAATGGACATCGGTTCCGCGAAGATCATGCCCTGGGAAATGGAGGGTATTCCCCATTATCTCATCGATGTGCTGGAGCCGGAAGAAGAGTTTCACGTGGCCCGGTTTCAGGAAATGGCCCGGGCGGCCATGAGAGAAATATATGCCGTGGGACGTATTCCTATTATAACGGGAGGAACCGGATTCTATATTCAGGCACTTTTGAAAAATGTTGATTTCTCGGACAGCTCCGGGGAATCCCCTCTGCGGGCAGAGCTTTCACGGCTGGCTGCGGAAAAGGGAGACGGCTGGCTGTACCGCATGCTGCAGGAACGTGACCCGGAGGCGGCCGCGGCAATCCATCCCCATAACCGGAAGAGGGTCATTCGCGCGCTGGAATTCTGTATGGAAACAGGGCAGCTCATGTCCGCCCACAATCAGCGGGAGCGTCAGAGAGAATCTCCTTACTGCTACGCCTATTTTGTGCTGAATGACGACCGTGAAAAACTGTACCGTCAGATTGATCTCCGGGTTGACGGCATGATCCGGCAGGGGCTGGTGGAGGAAGTGCGCCGGCTGGCCGGCCGGGGGCTGACGGAGGAAAACACTTCCATGAAAGGTCTGGGATATAAGGAACTCTTTCCCTATCTCCGGGGTGAGATCTCTCTGGAGGAGGCAGTCCGGATCATTAAGCGGGATACGAGACATTTTGCCAAGCGGCAGCTTACCTGGTTCCGCCGGGAACCGGATGTTGTCTGGGTAAACAAACCGGACTTTGATTATGATGAGGACAGAATCCTGAAGTATATTCTTTCTGTCTGGCAGGAAAAAGTAAGAGAGGAAGATGGAAAATGAAAACTTTACTGGGCGCCATGTATGAAAAACTGGGGATCCGAAAGGAGGTGTGGGAATTCGGCGAGGAGATTCTCGGCACCCTGACACACCGTTTTGAGAAGATCGGACAGACTGCAGAGTATAATCAGCTGAAGGTGATCCACGCCATGCAGGCCAACCGGGTCAGCGAAGCCTGCCTCTACGCCTCCAGCGGCTACGGCTATAATGATCTGGGAAGAGATACCCTGGAAAAGGTATACGCAACGGCCTTCGGAGCGGAAGATGCCCTGGTTCGTCCGCAGATTGCCTGCGGCACCCATGCGCTGGCAGTGGCCCTCTCAGGAAATCTGCGCCCCGGGGACGAACTGCTTTCCCCGGTGGGAAAGCCCTATGATACGCTGGAGGAGGTAATCGGAATCCGGCCTTCCAGGGGCTCCCTGCACGAATACGGCGTCACCTACCGCCAGGTGGATCTGAAGGCGGACGGCACCTTTGATTATGAGGCAATCCGGCGCGCGGTTACTCCACGGACGCGTCTGGTGACCATTCAGCGCTCCAAAGGCTATCAGACCCGCCCCACACTGTCCGTGGATCAGATCGGGGAACTGATCCATTTTCTGAAAGAAATCCGTCCCGATATTATCTGCATGGTCGACAATTGTTACGGAGAATTTGTGGAAACCAGAGAGCCCTCGGAATGCGGCGCGGATCTTATGGTGGGCTCTCTCATCAAAAATCCCGGAGGCGGACTGGCGCCCATCGGCGGCTATATTGTCGGAAAACGGGAATATGTGGAAAATGCCGCCGTGCGCCTTACCTCTCCGGGACTCGGAAAAGAAGTGGGCGCAACCCTGGGCGTCAATCAGTCCTTCTACCAGGGCTTCTTTTTGGCTCCCACGGTGACGGCCTCGGCCCTGAAAGGCGCTATCTTCGCGGCCAATATTTACGAGCGTCTGGGCTTTCCCGTCATCCCGGACGGCACAGAAGAACGCCACGACATTATCCAGGCCGTGACGCTCGGAAGCCCGGAGGCCGTAATTGCCTTCTGCCGGGGAATCCAGGCGGCGGCACCGGTGGACAGCTATGTGGCGCCGGAGCCCTGGGCCATGCCGGGCTACGACAGCGATGTAATTATGGCTGCCGGCGCCTTTGTTCAGGGATCTTCCATTGAACTCAGCGCCGACGGGCCCATCAAGCCTCCCTATGCCGTCTATTTTCAGGGCGGACTCACCTGGGAGCACGCGAAGTTCGGAATACTGATGAGCCTGCAGAAGCTTCTGGACGCAGGGCTCGTAACACTGCCCCAGTAAGGAGAAATTATGGCAAAAAAAATTGTAATTATCGGGGGCGGTGCCTCCGGACTCATGGCCGCCATTTGGGCCGCGCGCCGCGGCGCTTCTGTGACCATTCTGGAACGGAACGACAGGCCCGGCAGAAAGCTTCTGGCCACCGGCAACGGGCGCTGCAATCTGACGAATCTGCTACAGGAGAGGCAGTGTTACCGGGGAAGCGATCCGGATTCTGCTTTTCGGATCATTTCCCGGTTCGGCGTACAGGAAACCATCGCCTTCTTTTCCTCCCTCGGCGTTTATACCAGGAACAGGGATGGCTGGATCTATCCCTATACGGGACAGGCCGGTTCCGTTCTGCAGATCCTGCTGATGGAGGCAGCATACCGCGGAGTGAAAATAAAAACCCGCGAAACGGTTACCGCCGTTGAGGCGGAGTCCGGCGGAGGTTTTTCTGTCCGCACGGCCGGATGGAAATATGAAGCCGACGCAGTAATTGTGGCCTGCGGAAGTCCCGCTTCCGAAATTGAAGGAGCATCTGATACGGCTAAATCGCTGGCCCTGTCCGCAGGACACAGCTTTCTTCCCTTTCGTCCCGCTCTGGTGCCTCTGAAGTGCCGGGGGGGATGGTTTTCCCGCTGGGCCGGTGTCCGGGCGGTAGCGGCCGTTTCTCTGTACCTGGATGGCAGCTGTGTGCAGAGAGAGGTGGGAGAGCTGCAGCTGACGGGATACGGCATTTCGGGAATTCCCGTTTTTCAGCTGAGCCGCTATGCGGTACAGGCACTGGAGGCGGGCAGCCGCGTCAGTGTTTCTCTCGACTTTCTGCCTGACTTTGATTTCGAGGCTCTGGGAAGGTATTTGTCCGTGCGCCGGGAGCAGTGTCCCTACAAAACACTGCGGCAGCAGATGGTGGGACTGCTGCCGGAAAAGCTGATCGACGTTCTGGCTCCTCCGGACGCGCAGCCGGATACAGTTCTCTCCAATATAAAGGCATTTTCCCTGGAGGTTTCCGGCCCCCTTTCTCTGGGACAGGCCCAGGTCTGTTCCGGAGGAGTCCCTCTTGGGGAACTGACGGACAGCCTGGAATCCCGCCGTGTCCCGGGGCTGTATTTTACGGGAGAAGCGGCAGATGTGGACGGAGCCTGCGGCGGATACAATTTGCAGTGGGCATGGTCCAGCGGCACGGCCGCCGGTCTGTCCGCCTCCGGAGGTGAAGAGAAATGATCCAGATTACCCAGCTGAAGCTTCCCGTTTCCCATAATGAAAGGATGCTGCGGGAGAAAGTTGCAAAAACGCTTGGCATAAGACCAGAAGAAATACAGGCCTGTGAAATCATCCGCCGTTCTGTAGACGCGAGGAAAAGGGAGGGCCTGCAGTTCGTCTATACGGTCCGAGTACAAACGGCCCGGGAACAGAAAATTCTCGCAAGAAGCAGACATAAAAATGTTATGTCAATCATTCCGGAAGCTTATCATTTTCCTCCGCCGGGAAGCATTCCCCTGCAGCAGCGGCCGGTGATTATCGGCTGCGGACCGGCCGGTTTATTCTGCGCTTACATGCTTGCGCTGCACGGGTACCGTCCCCTGGTTCTGGAACAGGGAGATACAGCGGCTGTCCGGAAACAGAAAGTGGATCAGTTCTGGAAAACTGGCATTCTGGACGAACAGTCCAATGTGCAGTTCGGGGAAGGCGGCGCCGGTACCTTTTCCGATGGAAAGCTGAATACGGGCGTAAAGGATAAGAATAACCGAAACCGTCAGGTACTTGAAATTTTTGTCGGGGCCGGGGCTCCCAGGGAAATCCTGTTCGATGCCAGGCCGCATCTGGGCACAGACCTGCTGATCCGGATAGTAGAAAATCTGCGGAATCAGATTCTTTCCATGGGCGGTAGCTTCCGGTTCCGGACACAGGTCACGGACCTGAAGGTCCGGGAGGGAAAAATTGCTTCCGTCATTGTAAACGGAGGGGAAGAAATACCTGCGGAGGCCGTTGTGCTGGCCGTCGGCCACAGCGCCAGACATACCTTCCGGATGCTCTGGGAGAAAAACCTTTCCATGGAAGCAAAGGCCTTCGCCGTGGGCGTCCGGATTGAACATCCCCAGGAAATGATCACCCGGACACAGTACGGAGAAAATGTTCCCCGGGAACTGCGGGCCGCCAGCTATAAGACGGCAGTCAGCCTGCCCGACGGCCGCGGGGTCTATTCCTTCTGCATGTGTCCCGGCGGATTTGTGGTAAACGCTTCTTCTGAGACGGGCTGCCTGGCAGTGAACGGCATGAGCTATCACGCCAGGGACGGCCGCAATGCCAACAGTGCCATTGTAGTCACCGTACGCCCGGAGGATTATCTTCCCTACAGCCCCAGCGACTCTTCAGATCCCCTGGGAGGCATAGACTTTCAGCGGTATCTGGAAAGGGCGGCGTACCGCGCTGCCGGAGGGAAGATCCCCGTGCAGAGATTTGAAGATTTCTGTCTTTCCCGGCCGGGCGGTCCGGGCAGCTTCGCCCCCTGCATGAAAGGGGATTTTGCCTGGAGCAATGTGCGGGCCATTTTTCCGGAATTTCTGGGTGATTCTCTCGAAAGGGGCATTCGCGCCATGGACAGGCAGATCCGGGGATTTTCCATGCCGGACGCGCTTCTGTCCGGTGTGGAAAGCCGCACCTCCTCTCCGGTGCGGATTCTCCGGGACCAGGGACTGGAGGGAAGTATTTCGGGCATCTACCCCTGCGGAGAGGGCGCCGGGTATGCCGGAGGGATTACATCTGCCGCCATGGACGGGCTCCGTGTCGCGGAGGCTATTGGTAAAAAATTTGTGAATTTCCGGTAAGCCATGTACAAGAATTTTATTCTGTGCTAAAATAAAATTTGATTTTCGGCCGTATTTTTCTCCTGCCGTGGAAGAGAGTAGAAGGAGAAAAATGAAGGAAAAAATCACAACAAAAGAACTTCCGCAGGAAGAACGCCCCTATGAAAAATGTCTGGAGAAGGGGCCGGAGGCCCTGTCCGATGCTGAACTTCTCGCCGTTATCCTCCGCTGCGGCTCCAGGGAGCTGTCCTCTGTAGAGCTGGCCAGGGAAATTCTGAACCGGTGCCGGTTTCGGGAAGGCCTGCTGGGGATTTACCATCTGTCGGTCCGGCAGCTGCGTGAGATCTCCGGCGTGGGGCCGGTAAAGGCCATACAGATCAAGTGCGTTGCGGAGCTTTCCAAGCGGATGGCGCAGGCGTCGGCCGGCAGACAGCTGAATTTCCGTGATCCCGACTCCATCGCCTCCTATTATATGGAGATGCTTCGCCATGAAGAACAGGAGAATCTGATCTGCATTATGCTGGACACAAAGAACCATTTTCTCGGCGATACAACGGTCACCAAGGGTACGGTAAATGCCTCCCTGATTTCTCCCAGGGAGCTTTTTCTGGAAGCGCTGCGCTTCCATGCTGTGAATCTGATTCTGATCCACAACCATCCCAGCGGCGATCCCACGCCCAGCCGGGAAGACCTTTCGGTGACAAGACGTGTGGCCCGGGCCGGAGAGCTTCTGGGTATTATGCTTCTGGATCATATTATTATCGGGGACCGGCAGTATGTCAGCCTTCTGAGAGAAGGATTTTTATCGGGCGGTTTCTGCGCAGAAGGGACAGAGTGACGATGTTTTTTGATAATGTTTATGGCGTAGATCTGGGAACAAGTTCCATTAAGATCTACGATTCCAGGAAAGATACGATTATAAAAGAAAAGAATATGGTTGCCGTAAGGAATCAGGACACCCTGTTTGCCGTGGGAAACGAAGCTTATGAAATGTTTGAAAAAAATCCCTCCAACATTCAGGTAACCACCCCCATGTCCAACGGCCGTATCGGAGATGTCATGCTGGTGGAAGCCGTTCTCCATACGCTGCTGAAGCAGAGCAATACCGTCATGGGACACCGTCCGGTTCTTTATTTCTCTGTTCCCGTCGATATGACAGAGCTGGAAAAAAGGGCCTATTATTCCATCGCACACCGGGGAAGGCTGCGGAAATGCCGGGTTTTTCTGGTGGAAAAGCCCATTGCGGACGCGCTGGCGCTGGGAATCCCCCTGACAAAGACGAAGGGCTCCCTGGTCGTCAATATCGGCGCTCAGAGTACGGAAATTTCCGCCCTGGCGGAGGGACGGGTCATTATCAGCAAAACTGTGCCCGTGGGCGGAAAACATTTTAATGCGGCTATTGAAGCTGCCATACGCAGAAAAAATAATTTCCGCATCAGCCTGAAAACGGCAAAGCGCCTGAAGCTTTCCCTGACAGATCTCACGGGTGACAAGCTGGAAGGTCGGCGGGTTATGGGCGTGGATACCGTCACCGGACTTCCCAGGGATGGAAATGTCTCCTGTTACACAGTAACGGAAGCCGTCACAGAGCAGCTGAACCGGATTGCCCTGGAAATACGGAAGTTTCTGGAACGGACGCCTCCTCAGGTGCAGGAGAAGATCCGTCAGGAGGGAATTTATTTTACGGGGGGAAGCACACAGCTTTCCGGTCTGGACCGCTTTTTTTCGGACAGGCTTGGCTGTCCGGTCCAGCTTTCACAGCACTATGATCTCTGCACCATATGCGGGCTGCGAGAACTGATTCTCCACCCGGTGCTGCAGCATTTTGCTTTTACCCCGAAAAATCGCAGGGAGACACGTTAAAAGGCAGGTTTTATGAAGAAAAAAATAGGATTCAAGATAAAAAGTAAACATCTGTTGGCAATTATGACCTGTGCCTGCATCAGCGCAATAGCGCTGACCGCGACAGAGCGGATCTCCATCGCTCCGCTACGGAACGCGGTCGGTATGCTGATTGTTCCCATTCAGAACGGAATCAATGCGGTGGGCAGCTATCTTACAGATCTGCAGAGCGGATTCCAGAATGTGCAGCAGCTGGCCCAGGAAAATGAGGATCTGCAGGCTCAGGTAGACAGCCTGACCGAACAGAACAGCCTTCTTCTCCAGAGCCAGCAGGAACTGCAGCGGCTGCAGGAGCTGTACCAGCTGGATCAGAATTATTCCCAGTATGATAAGGTGGCCGCCCAGGTCATCTCCAAGGATCCCGGAAACTGGTACAGTTCTTTCACCATCAACCGAGGAACAGACAGCGGCATTCAGGTGGATATGAATGTCATCAGCGGAGGCGGACTGGTGGGAATTGTCACGGAAGTCGGCAGCGACTGGGCTGTAGTCCGGGCTATTATCGATGACTCCAGCAGCGTCAGCGCCATGACGGTGTCCAATTCTGACACCTGTATTGTCAGCGGCGATCTGCGGCTGATGGACGAGGGAAAGCTGGCCTTTAGCCAGATGAATACGGAAAATGAAGTGGCTGTGGGAGAGCAGATCGTCACCTCCAATATCAGTGACAAGTATCTGCCCGGCATACTGATCGGAAATGTCTCGGAAGTTACGGAGGATACGAACCACCTGACCAAAACAGGATACATTGTCCCGGCCGTGGACTTTCAGCACCTGCAGGAGGTTCTGGTGATTCTTCAGCTGAAAGAGACGGGAGGCAACTAAATGTGCAGGAAAATTGTTACGGCCGTCTGCATTCTGGTTACCTTTATTCTTCAAAGTACTGTTTTTCCTGCGCTTCCCTTTTTTACCGTGACACCGAACCTGCTTCTGATCCTGACGGTTTCTTTCGGGTTTGTTCACGGCAAACGCACCGGCCTCTGGACAGGCTTTTTCTGCGGGCTGCTGATTGATCTGTTTTACAGCAACCTGTTTGGCTTTTATTCGCTCGTATATATGCTGATCGGCTATATAAACGGACTTCTGTACCAGGTCTTCTTTGATGAGGATATCAAGTTTCCGATGATCCTGGTGGCACTCAGTGATCTCGGCTACAATCTTGTTTTTTACGCGATTCAGTTTGCGTTCCGCATGCGGTTTGATTTTTCCGCGTATCTGGTGCATACGATTCTTCCGGAGCTGGTATTTACCGTTCTGATCAGCATTCTTCTGTACCGTATTTTTTATCTGATCAACCGCAGGCTTGTGAAATATGAATTGGAGGGACAGCAATCGCCTTGGCTAAAAAAATAATCAAATTTTTCAAACGCTTTTTTTCACACCGTCTTTCGGTTCTGCTGATCGTTTTTCTGCTTATGAGCTCTTTTCTTCTGGTCCGTCTGTTTCAGCTTCAGATTGTCCAGGGTGAAGAGTACTCAGAAAATTTCACTATCATGACTACCCGTGAGCGCCGGCTTAAAAGTACCCGCGGAAATATTTACGACAGAAACGGCAACCTGATCGCATACAATGAGCTTTCTAATTCCGTGACCTTTGAGGACAGCGGCCGTTACAGCAGCACGCGGGAACGGAATCTTTCCCTGAACAGCGAGATCTACCGGCTTATCAACCTGATCGAGAGCTGCGGGGATACAATAACCAGTGATTTTCACATTATCGTAGATGATTCCGGTAATTTTGCCTTTGATCTGGAGGAGGGCACCACCTCCCTGAACAGGTTCCGCGCAGATGTCTACGGCCAGTCCAGCATCGATAATCTGACGGCTGAGCAGAGCAGCGCCACCGCTGAACAGATCATGGAATATTTAAGCGGCGCCGACAACTACGCGCTTTATAATGAAGAAAATCCGTATACGGAGGAAGAACTGGCGGAGTACGGCCTTCCCGCGGAATTTACCCGGGAGGAGCAGCTGAAAATCGTAACCGTCCGCTACCTTCTCTGGCAGACCAGCTTCCAGCGGTATGTGCAGGTGACAATCGCAACGGATGTCAGCGATAGTACCGTAGCCGCTATCTATGAAAATCAGGACAGCCTTCCCGGCGTAGCTATCGCGGAGGATTCCATCCGGGTATACAATTACTCCGAGTCCATGGCCTCCATTATCGGCTATACCGGCAGCGCCTCCCAGGAAGAGCTGGAGGAGTTGTCAGAAGAGCGGGACGACTATGACAGTACGTCTGTTATCGGAAAGGCCGGAATCGAGCAGTACATGGAGACCACTCTGAAGGGTACGGACGGCTCGGAGGAAGTTACAGTGGACAGCGTGGGAAGAGTGCAGGCCATCAACGAGGAATCCCGTGTGGAGCCTGTGCAGGGAAATGATGTCTATCTGACGATTGACAGTGATCTGCAGGAGGCCTGCTATCAGATTCTGGAGCAGCGGATTGCGGGCATCCTTGTATCAAATATTCAGCCCATTAAATCCCTGGAGGCCGCCGGCATAGATCCATCGGAAACGGACGCCATTCCGATCCCCATATATGATGTATATTATGCGCTGATCGAGAACAGTGTAATTAATCTGGATCATTTTACGGAAGCAGGCGCGTCCGCCATGGAACAGTGGGTATATCAGGCATTTGTGCAGAAACAGGAGGAGGTACAGAGCGCTGTCAGCGCTCAGCTTTCCGCCGATACTTCTGTACCCTACAGCCAGCTGAGCAGCGAAATGCAGGAATATGTAGACTATATTGTGGACGATATGCTGACGGAGGCGGGCATTCTGAATTCGGAAACAATAGATACCTCTGATTCCGTATATCAGCAGTGGAATTCTGAGCATTCCATCTCCCTGCAGGCGTTCCTGTCCTATGCGGCCAGCCAGAACTGGGTGGATGTCACCCGGCTTTCTCAGAAAAATTCCTATCTGGATTCCACGGAAGTGTACCAGGCCCTGACCGAGTATATTCTTCAGGAAATGGCGGAGGATTCCTGGTTCTACCGGATTTACTATAAATATATGCTGCAGGACGATATACTTTCGGGGGAAGATATCTGTCAGCTTCTGTACGACCAGGGAGTTCTGAGCACGGAGGATAACGCCTACGCCTCCTTCCAGGCGGGAACACTGTCCGCCTACGACCTGATGATCCAGAAGATCAGTTCTCTGGAAATTACGCCGGCTCAGCTGGCTCTCGATCCCTGCTCCGGCTCCATTGTTGTGGTGGATCCGGATACCGGCGAGGTACTCGCCCTTGTATCTTATCCCGGCTACGACAATAACCGTCTCGCCAACCAGATGGATACAGATTATTACTACCAGCTTTATTACGACCTCTCGACACCCTTTTACAATAAGGCAACGCAGCAGCTTACTGCTCCGGGTTCCACCTTTAAGCCGGTGACGATCGCGGCCGGCCTGAATGAGGGAGTGATTGACAACAGTACCATTATCAACTGCAACGGCCTGTTCGGGGAGGGGCTTGTGGATACGGCCGACCAGCTGCACTGCTGGTATCTGGCCGGGCACGGGGACCTGGATGTAATCGGAGCCATTACAAATTCCTGCAACGTATTTCTCTGTACCACCGCCTATTTCCTCGGACAGGAAAACGGCGAATTCAGCCAGAGCCTGGCTCTGGAAAAAATCCAGGAGTATGCGGAGCTTTTCGGGCTGGGTCGTGAGACGGGCATTCAGATTACAGAGTCCTCGCCGCAGATCTCCACCGCCATGCCGCTTCCCTCCGCCATCGGACAGGGAACGCACGCATATACAACCTCTCAGCTGGCCCGCTACGCGTCCACCATCTACAACAACGGGACGATTTACCAGCTGAATCTTCTGGACAAGGTGACCGACTCCGACGGCAATGTGCAGCAGGAGTATTCGCCTGTCATTGAAGACCAGATGCAGCTGGATGACTGGATCTGGGAGGATATTCATGAGGGTATGCGGGAAATGATCCAGGGAAGCGGGGTCCTTTCATCCCTGAACCTTGAGCTTTACGGAAAATCCGGAACGGCCCAGGAATCGGATGTCCGGCCCGACCACGGACTTTTTATCGGCCATGCCCATTCCGGGAATAAGGAAGACATTGCCTTTGCCGCCCGCATTGCCTACGGATACTCGTCCACCAACGCGGCCACCGTTGTAAGGGATGTGCTGAATTATTATTATGAACTGGAGGACGCGTCAGAGATTCTGACAGGAGGCTCCACTCAGAGCGGGCTTTCCAATGACCATAACGATTAATACTGGAAATCACAAAAGAAGAAAAATACAGAGTAGAGGAGGACCAGTATGAATGACGTTATTGTAGTAACTTCCGGAAAGGGAGGAGTAGGAAAAACGACCACGGCTGCCAATATCGGCATCGGCCTGGCAGCTCTCGGCAGCCGGGTGGTCATGGTGGACACGGATATCGGCCTGCGGAATCTGGATGTTGTACTGGGGCTTGAAAACCGCATCGTCTATAATCTTGTGGATGTGATTGAAGGCAGGTGCCGGCTGAAGCAGGCCCTGATCCGGGACAAGCGGCAGAAGGAGCTCTATCTCCTTCCCTCGGCCCAGACAAGAGACAAGAGCGCGGTGACACCGGAACAGATGTGCAAGCTCTGTGAGGAGCTGAAGCTTCAGTTCGATTATGTAATTCTGGACTGTCCGGCCGGTATCGAGCAGGGCTTTCAGAACGCGGTGGCAGGCGCGGACCGGGCTATCGTCGTCACGACTCCGGAGGTATCCTCCATCCGCGATGCGGACCGCATCATCGGTCTTCTGGAGGCAAGGGATCTCCGCAATGTTTTTCTTGTAATTAACCGGATACGCCCGGATATGGTCCGCAGGGGCGAAATGATGTCCGTGGAAGATGTGGAGGAAATCCTGGCGGTTCCGCTTCTCGGAGTAATTCCGGATGATGAATCCGTGGTGGTGGCCACGAATCAGGGGGAGCCCGTAACCGGGACTTCCACTTTGGCCGGCACAGCCTACCGGAATATCAGCCGCCGTATTACCGGGGAAGAGGTTCCCCTGATGGATCTTTCCGCCAGAAAGCCTTTTTTCCGGCGTATTTTCAAAAAATAGGAGGCGTGTATGGGATTGTTTCACAGGCGAAGAGGATTTTCCGGAACGATTGCGAGAAAACGCCTGAACTGCCTGCTCCCGGCCGAACGGATGGCCTGTTCTCCCAGGGAGATGCAGATGCTGAAAAACGATTTGATCATGACGCTTGCACGGTATCTGGATGTGGAGGAGGAAAAGGTTTCCATGCAGATTGATTATTCTCCGGTTCTTCTGACCATCCGCGTACCCCTGCAGAATACAGAGGATATACATGCTTAAACATTATAAATTAAAAGACTATAATTTCAGACTTATTTTTTTTCTTGTCCTGCTGAGCGGCATCGGAGTTATGCTGGTTAATTCGGCGGAGCCTTCTCTGCGGAACAGGCAGATGATGGGGGTGATCTGCGGGATAATCCTGATGGTGATCGTATCCCTGATGGATTACAGCTGGATTCTGAATTTTTACTGGGTTATTTACGCTGTCACCATCGGACTTCTTCTGCTTGTGGCCATTCTCGGCCATACGGCCGGAGGCGCCACCCGCTGGCTCACCATCGGAGGAGACAACGGCTTTCAGTTCCAGCCCACGGAAATAGCCAAAATCCTGCTGATTCTTTTCTTCGCCATGTATCTGATGAAACACGCGGAAGATCTGAATACGCTGAAAACCATTTTAAAGGCTGTTTTTCTGATTGCCGTTCCCCTGATTCTGATTGTGCTTCAGCCGGATTTGAAAAACACGATTACCATTACCATTATTTTCTGCCTGCTGATGTTTGCGGCCGGCCTCAAATATAAAATCATTGGCGGCGTACTGCTGGTAACAGTCCCCCTGGCGCTTCTGGCTCTGTTTCTGATCACCCAGACAGATCTTCCCATTGTGCAGGACTTTCAGCGTGACCGTATTATAGCCTTCTTCAATTCTGAGGATGATGCCTATTCCGAAGACCGGATGCAGCAGGAAAACTCTGTCATGGCCATAGGCTCCGGCCAGCTGACGGGCAAGGGCCTCAACAATAACGAGGTTTCTACCGCCAACAATGGAAATTACGTGGCAGAAATACAGACAGACTTCATTTTCGCCGTAGCAGGGGAAGAACTGGGTTTTGTGGGCTGCTTTGTGATTATTCTGCTTCTGTTTCTGATCATTCTTGAATGCATGCGGACGGGCAGCCGGGCCAAGGATCAGTCCGGAGCGCTGATCTGTACCGGCGTAGGTGCCCTTGTGGCAGTGCAGAGCTTTATCAATATAGGCGTTGCCACCGGGATTCTTCCCAATACCGGAACCCCGCTCCCTTTTGTCAGCTACGGCCTTTCTTCCCTGCTCAGCTTTTACATCGGCATGGGCTTTGTCCTGAATGCAGGGCTGCAGCACAGAACCTATTACGGAGGTAAAAAAGCATATGAACATCGGCTTCATCGCGCATGACGCAAAAAAGACCCTGATGCAGAATTTCTGTATCGCCTACCGCGGTATCCTTGCCAAGCATTCTCTCTTTGCCACCGGCACCACCGGACGTATGATCGAGGAAGCCTGCGGGCTCAACGTATATAAATATCTGGCCGGCCATGTGGGCGGTGTCCAGCAGATCACTACGCAGATTGAGCAGAACGATCTGGATATGCTGATCTTTCTGTGCGATCCTCTGACCCCCAAAAGGCATGAGCCGAACATTAAGCACTTGATGTATATCTGTGACATGCACACCATTCCGCTGGCCACCAATCTGGCGACAGCGGAAATGCTGGTAAAATCCATGGACAGAGGAGAGTTGGATTGGCGTGAAGCGTACAGAAAAGAAGAATAAACAGCCAGACAGCCGCATATGGAACCGGATCCTGGCGGTTCTGACCGTCTGCATCCTTCTTCTTATTCTCCTGCTGGGATTTATGGTTGTCCGCAGGAACCGGATGCTGGATCTTACAGAAGCCTATACAGCCGAAACCGGCAGCGGGGCCGGGAGCGCCGGCCTGGCAGGACGTGCGGATGCGTTTGGAGCGGATCTCTGCGTTTCTCCGGAAACTGTATCCCTGGAGGGAGTCTCCCTCCAGGCAGCAGATGAGCGGGCGCTCCTGTTCAATCTTGAAACCCGCGAGGCGCTGTTTGCGCAAAATATTTATCAACAGACCTACCCGGCCAGCATCACGAAGATCATGACCGCCATTCTCGCTGAAGAGCAGGGGAATATGGAGGATACCGTGGTGATTACCCAGGAAGATTTAAATCTGGAAGAAGGCTCACAGATGAGCGGGCTGGCTGCGGGGGATACGGTTACCATGGATCAGCTGTACCACGCACTGGTGGTATATTCAGCCAACGATGCGGCCATGGCAATCGCCCGGCAGATTGGCGGCACTGTAGAACAGTTCGTGCAGATGATGAATGATAAAGCGGTTAGTCTCGGGATGACCGGTACGCATTTTTCCAATCCCCACGGACTGCATCAGGCCGATCACTATACGACCCCCTACGATGTTTATCTGATGCTGAATTACGCCTCACAGCTCCCGGCGTTTATGAAGGCTGCCCGTCTGCCTTCCTATCAGCTGGATATAAAGGGAGCGGACGGAACGGTTACGCGTTCCCTGTATCTTTCTTCTACCGATCAGTACATGACCGGCCTGCGCAGCACCCCGCAGGATGTTACAGTTCTCGGTGGAAAAACGGGAACAACCCCGGAAGCCGGATCCAACCTGGCAGTTATTGTCCAGAACCGTTACGGTGTTCCTTATATGGCAGTGGTGATGAATGCCTTAAACAGCTCCGTTCTGTATGAAGATATGAATCAGCTTTTGTCACAGATCAATAGGGACGGCTGAGAACGTTTTACGTATAAAAATCATAAATTATGCGAATTCTGCTTGTGTTTTTTGTTCAAATACACTATAATTAGAGCATGAACTCAGAAGTTTTTAGTCAAATCACGAAACTAGGGTCTAAGGAGGAAACTGCTATGGTTCAATTAATTGTTGGAAAAAAAGGAAAAGGAAAAACAAAATACCTTCTTGACAAGGTAAATACAGCAATCCAGGATGCTCACGGCAGCATTGTATATTTGGATAAAAGTTCCAAACACATGTATGAGTTAAATAATAAAATCCGTCTGATTGATGTTTCTGCTTTTCCTTTAAGAAATAGTGACGAGTTTATTGGTTTCATCTGTGGAATTCTTTCACAGGATCACGATCTGGAACAGATGTATCTGGACAGTTTTCTGAGGCTTGCCCGGCTGGAGGGCCGGGAAAATGAAATTGACGGCTGTGTAAAGCAGTTGGAGGAGATCAGCCGCATATTCGGTGCTGATTTCGTCCTGAGCGTCTCCCTAGACAAAGAAGAGTTGAGCGCGGAGCTTCAGGAGAAGATTATCCTCGCGTTATAAATACATAAAACCTGCGGAGCCATTGCCGGACAGATGAAAATCATCTGCAAGGCAGCGGCTCCCTTTTTCTGTTCAGTACCCAATTATGACTTTTCTGTGTCGGCCTGAAAATGGACTTGAGTAATCGGGGTGAAAATGATAGAATAAAAAACGGAGTATAAAATTTAAGAGGAGAGATTTCTTTGTCTGATAAAAAGCGCAGAAGACCGAAGCCGGACAGCGGCCGCTCCGGTCCTGGCAGATATATTAATTTTAATATTGGGACGGTGATATTCGGAGCTATATTTCTGTATCTGATTATCACCGTTGTGATTTATCTGACCGCAGGCCATGTTACCTCCTATCAGGTAACGAGCGGGCCTCTGTCCCAGAACGAAACCCACACCGCCATCGCTCTGCGCGCGGAAGAAATTGTTTCGGCGGGAAGCAGCGGATATGTCAACTACTTTATCCAGGACAGCTCCAAGGTCAGCAAAGACAGCACGGTCTGCAGCATCAGCTCCGACCGGTTTCCTCTGGCCGGCGACACGGAGTCCGAACAGGATCTGAGTGAGATCCGCAGCCAGGCTTCTGTCTATTCCAAAGCATTTGACAGCAATGATTTCAGTTCCGTCTATGACTTTAAATATAAGCTGAACGGCGTAGCGCTGGCACAGGCGGACACCTCTTCCCTGTCCGGAACGCTCTGCAATGCTTCCTCTGATGGAATTGTGACCTATTCCAGTGACGGATACGAATCTCTGACCGCGGACACTCTGACTCCGGATCTATTTCAGATCCGGTCCTATCAGCCGCAGATGCTTGCCACAACCGAACAGGTATCTGTTTCAGATCCGATTTACCGTCTGATTACCAGCGAAGAGTGGTCTATTGTTATTCCGGTCACGGACGCGCAGACGGTGCAGCTGTCTTCCCACGATCAGATCCGTGTGAAATTTCTTAAGGACGACCAGAGTGAGACGGGAAGTCTCCGGCTTTTTTCCATCGGTGATCAGCGGTACGTGGAAATCAGCTTTAACAGCGGAATGATCCGTTACTGCAATGACCGTTTTCTGGAGGTAGAACTGGTTACCAATACGTACAGCGGACTGAAAATCCCTCTGTCCGCCACTGTCACAAAGGATTTCTACCTGATTCCCACCGAATGGGCAGTCACCGGAGGTGAAAACAGCAGTCTTGGCTTCCTGGTGGAAACAGAGACGTCTGACGGCGGAACAGCCACCAGCTTTGTGGAGACAACGATTTATGCGGAAATGACAGGAGAGGATCAGAAAAGCTATTATTATGTAGACACAAACAGCCTGGAGGCGGGCGCTGTTCTGGTCCGCTCCGATTCCAACAGCCGTTTTACAGTTGGTGAGACAGGGACTCTGGAGGGTGTTTACTGCATTAACAGAGGTTATGCTGTTTTCCGCAGGATTTCCATCATTGATCAAAATGATGAATACTGCATTGTGGAGACAGGTACGGATTACGGCATTGCGCAGTTTGACTATATCGTCTATGACGGAAGCAGTGTCAATGAAGATGATATCTTATATTAGGAGACAGGGAGGCTTGCCGAGTATGCTGAAAGAAAATTTTGAAGAAGTTGAAGAACGTATTGCCGCGGCCTGTAAGCGGAGCGGCCGGGCTCGGGAGGAGGTCACACTGATTGCCGTCAGCAAAACGAAACCGGCAGAAATGATCCGTGATATCTATGATCTGGGCCATCGGGATTTTGGTGAAAATAAGGTGCAGGAGCTTACTGCAAAGTACGGGATTCTTCCCGGGGATATCCGCTGGCATCTGATTGGGCATCTGCAGACGAACAAGGTAAAATATATTGTGGACAAGGCCTGCCTGATCCATTCTGTGGATTCGCTGAAGCTGGCCCAGACCATCAGCCGGGAAGCCGGAAAGCACGGCTGCTGCGTCCCTGTTCTGATCGAGGTGAATGTTGCGGGAGAGGAAAGTAAGTTCGGTGTATCGCCGGTGGAAACGGAAGAACTGATCCGTCAGATCGCGGGGCTGCCCGGTATTTCAGTCCGGGGGCTTATGACGATTGCTCCGAATGTTTCCAATGCCGAGGAAAACCGTCCCGTTTTCCGAAAATTAAGGGAATTAAGTGTTGACATCGGCGGGAAAAACATTAATAATGTTACTATGAGTGTTTTGAGCATGGGTATGACCGGTGATTACGAAGTTGCCATAGAAGAGGGCGCTACGATGGTACGGGTCGGCACGGGGATCTTTGGGCAGCGGTCTTACAGCATTCAGAATTAAATCAATAGGAGATTGAAAAAATGAGCGTTTTGGACAAGTTTTTAAATGCAATCCGTTTAAATGACGATTACGATGACGATGATGAATTCTTTGATGAAGATGATGATATAGAGGATGATGAGTTTGAGGAAGAGGACGAAAAGCCCAAAAAGAGGTTCTTCCAGAAGATGAAGGACAGGGACGAAGAAGAGGAACCGCGTCCGGCTAAAAAGCAGACTGTAAAACAGCAGACTGTTTCCACTGCTTCCCGGACTGCCAGGATTTCTTCCCCGAAGGTTACGCCCATGAGGAGAAAAGCTTCCGGCGGCGGCATGGAAGTATGCGTAATCAAGCCGAATTCCATGGAAGATACCCGGGAGATCGCCGACACACTTCTGGCCAATTGCACGGTTGTGCTGAATCTGGAGGGGATTGATGTGGAAGTTGCTCAGCGGATCATTGATTTTGCCTGCGGAGCCTGCTACTCCATCAGCGGAAGTCTGCAGAAGGTTTCCAGCTATATTTTTATCCTGACTCCTGCCAGCGTAGAGATTTCCGGCGATATTCAGGATATTTTAAACGGAGCGATTCCCTCTATCCGCACTGAATTTTAAAGAACATGGAACGCGAAGTACTGTTTATAAAAAAAATGAAGGAGACCGCTGATCTGGCCTATCGGCGCGGCATTGTCAGTTTCAGTGATTTCCTTGATCTGTACGAAATTCATATGATACATAGCGTAAACTGGAAAGAGCATGGCGTTTCTCTGTGCCTTTCCGGCGGCTATGACACCGCAGAGCGTCAGATGGCAGCATTTCTACCTGATGCTCTTTCTTATGAGTGGGAGTATCCTTTTACCTGTGTAAAAATCAGCGCCTCCGCGCCGAAATTTTCTTTGCCCATGAGCCACAGAGATTATCTGGGCGCAGTTCTCGGCCTGGGAATTGAACGCCGGGTAATCGGAGATATTCTGGCGGGAGAGAGGGAGGCTTTCCTTTTTTGTGAAGACAGCATGGTTTCCTTCCTCCAGTCAGAGCTGCACACTGTGGGAAGAAATGCGGTTACTGTCTCACTCTGTACAGATCCCGGGGAAATTCCTCTTCCCCGGGAGGAAGAGATAACCGGAACAGTGGCGTCTCCGCGGCTGGACGCGGTAATCGCCCTCGCCTTTCACGGTTCCAGAAGCTCCCTGCTTCCTCTGATCGGTGAGGGGAAGGTCTTTGTAAATGGACGTCAGATCCCCACAGGCGGCTTTACGCTGAATCCCGGGGACTTGGTTTCCGTGCGCGGCTGCGGAAAATTCCGCTTTGACGGATGCACAGCAAAAACCAGAAAGGGGCGCAGCCTGATCCGGCTCTACCGTTATATATAGCAACGCTAAAAGGAGTGAAATAAATTGCAGAGTTTACTGATTGAACGCAAGGGAAACCCGGTAGAGTTTTCCTATCCAATTGTGTGGGAGGACGGCTTCAAAGCCATAGGCAGCCATCTGGATATGCTTGGTCTGTCCGCAAAAAAAGCCTGCATTGCGGCAGACAGCCGGGTGGCCTCCCTGTATCTCCAGGAACTTTCCGATGCCCTGAAGGATCATTTTCGTCAGGTGGATCTCTTTGTTTTTCCGGAGGGTGAGTCCAGCAAAAATCTGGAAACAGTTCAAAAGCTTTATGAATTTCTGATTCAAAAAAAATATGAGCGGCGGGATCTTCTGATTGCCCTCGGCGGAGGTGTGACGGGAGATCTGACCGGCTTTACGGCAGCCACTTACCTGCGTGGCATTGATTTTATTCAGGTACCGACCACCCTTCTGGCACAGGTAGACAGCAGTATAGGCGGAAAAACCGGCGTGGATCTGGATCAGTATAAAAATATGGTGGGCGCTTTCTGCCAGCCCCGTCTTGTTTATATGAACGCCGCTTCGCTGGTTTCACTTTCGGACAGGCAGTTTGCCAGCGGAATGGCAGAGGTTATTAAAACCGCGCTTCTGCGGGATGCGGAATTTTTCCGGTGGATTCTGTCTCACCGGCAGCAGATTGAAGCCCGGGATACGGAGAGCCTGGATGCCATGATCCGCCGCTGCTGTGAGATCAAAGCAATGGTTGTAGAAGAGGATCCAAAGGAGCAGGGGATTCGCGCCACACTGAATCTGGGACATACCATCGGCCACGCCATAGAAAAGCTTATGGATTTCCAGCTTCTGCACGGGGAATGTGTCTCTCTGGGCACTGTGGCTGCCGCTTACATCTCTTACCGGAGAGGTTTTATCCCGGAAGAAGATTATCAGAACATCCGGTCCTGCCTCCGGGCATTTCATCTGCCCGTTTCCTTCTGCAAGGTTCCCGCTGAAAAAATTCTTCTTGCAACGAAAACAGATAAGAAGATGGAGGGAGGACAGATTAAATTTATTCTGCTGCATCCTCTGGGGAACGCTGTGATCGACAGAACGGTATGCGATGAGGAAATTCTGGAGGCAATACATATACTAAATGGAGAAGCATAAAATGAAAAAGAAGAAAAATGCCCGGTTCGCGCTGATCGCCGTATTATCTCTGGCCGTTCTGATTTTTTTTGATCAGTTTACAAAACACCTGGCCGCCGCGTCTCTGAAGGGAAGACCCTCTGTTGTACTGATCCCCGGCGTGCTGGAACTGCAGTACCTGGAAAACCGGGGCGCGGCTTTCGGATCGCTGCAGGGCATGCAGACTGTCTTCTGGGTGCTTACCACCCTTTTTCTCGCGGCAGCCGTGCTGTTTTTTATCCGTATGCCGAAAACAAAACGGTACATCCCTCTGGCTTCCTGCTGTACGGTGCTGGTGGCCGGGGCAGCCGGAAATTTTATTGACCGTATTGTAAATCAGTATGTCATCGACTTCATTTATTTTTCTGTGATTGATTTTCCAATCTTTAATGTGGCAGATATTTATATTACTCTATCTTTCATCGGAATTCTGCTGCTTATCTTTTTTTACTATGAAGATGGAGATTTTCAGTTCCTGAAGCGAAAAAAATCAGACAGAGCCTGAGCCCGGGAGGAATTGCAGATGACGCAGAAAAGAGAATTTACAGCGGAAGCGGAAGATGCGGGCAAAAGAATTGACCGGTATCTGGCAGAGTGCCTGCAGGAATTTTCCCGTTCTTATCTGCAGAAACTGCTGAAGGAGGGCCGGGTGACCGCAGACGGAACTCCTGCCAAAGCAAATTACCGCATCCGCGGCGGTGAAAACATCCTTGTAGATGTGCCGGCGGAGCAGGAACCGGAAATTCTTCCGGAGAATATTCCCCTGGAGATTTTATATGAGGATACGGATATTCTTGTGGTCAATAAGCCGAAAGATATGGTGGTCCATCCTGCCGCCGGACATTATGAGCACACACTGGTCAACGCACTTTTATACCACTGCCGCGGAAGTCTGTCCGGAATCAACGGCGTACTCCGCCCGGGAATTGTCCACCGCATCGATAAAGATACAACCGGTGCGCTGGTAATCTGCAAAAACGATGCCGCCCACCGCTCTCTGGCAGATCAGCTTGCCGTACACAGCATCACCCGGCGCTACAGAGCTATCGCTCATGGCCATTTTAAAGAGGATGCTTTTACCGTGCGGGGAGACATCGGCCGGCATCCCACAGACCGGAAAAAAATGGCTGTGAATGTGAAAAACGGAAAGCCGGCTGTCACACACGTAACGGTGCTGCAGCGGCTGCGGGGCTTTTCCTATATTGAATGCCGTCTGGAAACGGGACGCACGCATCAGATCCGGGCCCATCTGGCCAGTATCGGCCACCCCATCCTCGGAGATTCTCTGTACGGTCCAAAAAAATGTCCGGTGCCCAACCTTCAGGGACAGGTTCTGCACGCCATGGTTCTGGGTTTTCTGCATCCGAGGACGGGAGAGTACCTGGAATTCACCGCGCCTCTTCCCCCTTATTTTGAAAGGCTTTTAAAAATTCTTTCGTAAATCGTATGTACTTTTCAATCAATTTGCATTATAATTATATTAGTTTTTGAAAGCTGTATCAGAAAGGAGAGCATGTATGAATACAATTATTACGATCAGCCGCCAGCACGGCAGCGCAGGACGTGAGATAGGGATGGAACTGGCCAAGGCTCTGAATATACCCTGCTATGACAAAGAACTGCTGGAACGGGCCTCCAAAGACAGCGGCCTCGCCAAAGAGATTTTTGAAGCAAATGAAAAAAGACATACCAGCAGCTTTCTCTACTCACTGGTCATGGATACATATTCCTACGGATATTCATCCAATGTTCTTTCCGATATGCCCCTGAATCAGAAGGTTTTTCTGGCGCAGTTTGACACAATAAAAACACTGGCCAAGGAAGGGCCCTGCGTTTTTATTGGACGGTGCGCGGATTATGCGCTGGAAGCTTTTCCAAACTGCATCAGCGTTTTTGTCCATGCGGATCTGAGAAAGCGGGTGCGCAGAATCGCGGCCCTTAATTCTGTCAGCGACAGCAAAGCCAAAGATATCATTGCAAAAGTCGACAAAAACCGCGCAAGCTATTACAATTATTACACCTGCAAGAAGTGGGGCGAGATGGAGAGCTACCATGTATGTCTGGACAGCGGCCAGTTTGGCATTGACGGAACGGTGGATCTTCTGCAGGCTATCGTCAACAAAAAAGAGAGCGGATACAAACGGGCAATCTTTACAGTAGATTCCCATAAGGACGCGTAAGCATCCATCACTGGATACACAGGAAAAGCTGCCACCGGAAAACGGACGGCAGCTTTTCCTGTGGATTTACCGCACACGGGGCGTCCGCGGCGGCCATCCGGCTATCTGGCCATTCAGAATCGCAGAAAACATGCGCTCCTTGACCCCCGGTTCCGCCCGGTTCAGATCCGCCAGCAGTTCCTTGACATACTGTCTTCTGGTGTATCCATCGGCGGGACATGGATTCTGGACAACCGGAAGCTGATGCTGATTCCTGAACCCTATGACATCCGCTTCGGACACAAACATCAGCGGACGGATCACCCAGAGATCTGTACGATCCAGGTATGTCTTTGGAGAAAAGCAGTGGAATCTGCCTTCATAGATGAGAGAGAGCAGCATGGTTTCCACCAGGTCATCCCGGTGATGCGCATAGGCAACTTTGCCGCATCCGATTTTTTTTACCGCCTCGTTCAGGGCCCCTTTTCGCATTTTTGCACACAGAGAGCAGGGATTGCTTTCCTTCCGCTGCTGAAAAATTATCTGGGCGATTTCCGTATCCACAACCGTATAGGGTACCTGAAGCTCCTCGCACAGTCTCTGCACCGGCGTATAATCCGCCTCCGGAAAGCCAAGATTTACCGTGACCGCATGAATGGAAAATGGCTTTGGGTAAAAACGCATAAGACCGTGCAGCGCGTGAAGCAGCGTAAGGCTGTCTTTTCCACCGGAAATCCCCACAGCGATGCAGTCACCCGCCTCGATCATCTGATATTCATCCACAGCCTTGCGCGTCAGGCTGAGAAGCTGCTGTAATTTCATTATTTAAACACCTCCCGACCGCTCTGCGCCTCTGGGGGCAGCAGCGAATTTTATTATATAAGATGTCGAAGACCTTGTAAATATTTAATTGTATTATCCGGGCAGGATTGGTACAATATAGACAACAAAGATAATGGAGTAGCTGAAATCATGAAATTTAGACCTGACAAAAAATATCTATACTGGGGACTGACCCTGTTTCTTGCCCTTGCAGCGTCCATTCTGTTTTACTTCGTAATTTTTCACATGGATTCTCTGCGCAGAGGTTTTAACCTGATTATTTCCATTCTGATGCCGCTGATTATCGGCCTGCTGATCGCCTATGTTATGTGGCCTCTGGTACGTCTGATTGAGACAAAGCTCTTCTTAAAGCTTCTCCAAAAACTGAAAATCCAGTATGCCCGAAAAGGGGAGAAGGCCATTCGCCTGGCCAGCATTCTGATTTCGCTGTTTCTTTTTATTTTTGCTATTTACCTGCTGCTTGCTCTGCTGATCCCACAGCTGTTCAACAGCATTGTCAGTATTGTGGAAAATTTTCCCCGGTATATAGATAATATTCAGGAGTGGATTTCTTCCTTCTTCCAGAATAACCCGGAAATGGAAGACACCATAAACAATCTGATCGCCAATTTTTCTTCCAGAGCTGAAGGGTGGATGAATCAGGATCTGCTTCCGCAGCTGAACAATCTGCTCCGGAATCTTTCCAGCGGACTGCTGGGAGTCATTAATTTCCTTAAAAATTTTATCCTGGGCATTATTGTTTCCATATACGTTTTATACAGCAAGGAATCACTGATTGCCAACGCGAAAAAGGGGCTGTACGCGGTATGCAGGACCAAAAGAGCCAACCAGATCATCCGGGACTGCCAGTATATAGACGCGACCTTCGGAAAGTATATCATCGGCATGACCCTGGATTCTCTGAATATTGCCGTGTGGTGCTATATCGGCCTTCTGATTCTGGGAATGCCCTACGCGCTTCTGATCAGCGTTGTTGTGGGCGCAACCAATTTTATACCGTTTTTCGGACCCTACCTGGGAGCGATTCCCAGTGCTGTCCTTATCTTTATGGTTAATCCCATTCAGGCCCTGTACTTCGTAATTTTCATATTTGTCCTTCAGCAGATAGACGGAAACTTTATCGCGCCCCGCATTCTTGGCGATTCCACAGGCATGAGCAGCCTTATGGTGCTGATTGCCATCATGATATTCGGCGGACTTTTCGGCATACCGGGCATGCTGATCGGTGTTCCCCTGTTTGCAGTTATCTGTACCATTGTACGCCATTTTATCGAAAGCCGCCTGGAGTCCAGAAAGCTGCCAAAAGAACAGGAGTTTTATAAAGGCCTGGATCACATTGATGAAGAGAGCCATGAGGCGGTCCGCACAAACCGCGGAAGAGAAATACGCAAGGAAGAGGCATTTACCTTCCGCCGCTCAGGCGGGAAACAGGAAGAAGATACAGACACAAAGCCGAAAAAATGAGCGGGCTCCCAAAAAGATGTGTAGCGGCTGTGCAGGCGCAGAAGTTTACGTAATTTATTTATGTAAGCTTCTGCGTTTTCTAATCTTCCCGAAGATGTACAGCTCTGGCGGCCATGCGCCGCCTGGAATCATCCAGCGCCGCGTAATGCTTCTTCGTTGTGTTCACATCCTTATGCCCCAGAACATCCGCCACGAGATAAATATCACCTGTCTCCTGATACAGTGCAGTGCCGTAAGTGCTTCTGAGCTTATGGGGAGTAATCTTTTTTGTGGTGGTAATATGACTGCTGTATTTTTTTACAAGATTTTCCACCGCCTTTACACCAATCCGTTTTCTCTGTGTGGAGTAGAAGAGTGCGTGTTCATGGCCGGACAGAGGGGTAATCCCCCGGCGCACCTCCAGATAATTCAGCAGAGCCCGGCGTACCTCATCGCCGAAGTAAACAATCATTTCGTTTCCTCCCTTGCGGGTAACCTTAATGCCGTTGTTGCGGAAATCCACATCCTCCACATCCAGTCCCACGCACTCGGAAACACGGATACCGGTTCCGAGAAGAAGCGTAATCAGCGCAATGTCTCGTTCTTTCGTCTTTTCATAGTACACCTTCTGCTGACCCGTCAGAGACTGTCCGCATTCCTCCATATAGTTCAGGAGGCGGGCTACCTCATCCGCGTCCAGACGCACAATCGCCTTTTGATGCAGTTTCGGCATATCCACCAGAAGAGTAGGGTTTGTCCGAATCATCTCATGCTTATAGTAGTAGGCATAAAAAGAGCGGAGGGCAGACATTTTCCGTTTCAGGCCTTTCTCGCCGTTTGTGATATACTGGCCGTCAGGATCCCGGTACGCCTTCAGATAATCCATATATTCCTCAATATCCATGGCAGTAATCCGGTCCAGTACGGAGATCTGCAGATCCTCAATGGCAGTGCCGCGGAATACAGGATTTTCGGAGGTTAAAAACTGAAAGAAAATCCGTATATCGTAAGCATATTTTATGCGTGTGCTGGCAGCCGTCGTATTGGCGGCCGCACGGAAAAAATCTGACGCAAAGGGCGGAAGAGTCCTCAGAACCTCCCGCAGCTTCAGCGTGTTGGCCTGATCCGTCTGCGCATGGTAGGTAACGCGTTTGGAATCCATAAGAATCATTCCTTTCTGCAATATCTAATCTATTCGGAAAACACAGGTTTTTGGAATAGATTACCTTATCAGAATACAGAATTTCCCGTGTTTTGTCAAGCAGCTCCTGCAGCGATAAATAATGAGGGGAACGCCATTCCCTTATCGGAAATCCCGTTCCCCTCACTTTCCCCTGGCTGTTACCGTCTGATACCCAATTCGTGCCTGTATCTGTCTGTTTTTTATCTCTGCCTGTCATTCTTTAAATTCTGACGAATAATACGGAATACAAAGCTTATCCCCGGCCTGCAGACGGTCGCTGGACAGATGGTTGATCTCCATAACTTCTTCTATGTACGAGTAAATATCCGCATATTCAGCCGTTCTGTATTCCTCCGCAATGCTCCATAAACTGTCCCCGTAGGCAATCTGAATGCTGGTGTAATACTTATACCGCGGCTCCGGCCGGTTTCCGCCGGCGCTGGCTGTTTCTGCCGTAAAGCGAAACACGGCAATTCCCAGAATACCCAGAATCAGAAGTAAAAAGCAGAATCCCCTTATCTTTTTCACACTGTGTTTTCCTGTCCTCATAGAATAAATCCCCCTTGTGAAGCAAACATATGTTTAGAACGTATGTTCTTTATGAGATTTATTATAAAATACAAACATATGTTTGTCAAGCTGTTTCTGAGAACAGATGTTCGGAAAATATGTTTGCATTGCACTTCAAAGTATGCTATTATACTTATATCTTTATTATCAAGTGTGCATCAGGAGGTTCCTTAATGACCAGAGGCCCTATTTCCAAAAAGCAGGAAGTAATCCTGGAATATTTAAAGAAAGAGATTCTGGAGCGCGGTTATCCGCCTTCTGTCCGCGAGATCTGCGAGGCGGTTCATCTGAAGTCGACCTCTTCCGTCCACGCGCATCTGGAAGCGCTGGAGAAGAACGGATATATCAAGAAGGACGCCACAAAGCCCCGGGCCATAGAGATTCTTGATGAGGAATTTCAGGCACAGCGGATCCGGAGGATTTCCGGCACAGAGAATCCTCAGCCGGAACTGGCCAGTATCCCTGTCATCGGCCAGGTGGCTGCCGGCCAGCCTTTGCTTGCCGTGGAACAGATCGAGTCCTATTTTCCCTTCCCGGTGGATAAGCTTCCCAATAACCCCACATTCCTTCTGCGGGTCAAAGGGGAAAGCATGGTCAATGCAGGGATACTGGATGGAGATTACGTTCTGGTTGAACAGAAGGAAAATGCCGGAAACGGAGAGATGGTGGTGGCGCTGGTGGAGGACTCCGCAACGGTCAAGACCTTTTACCGGGAGGACGGCTATTACCGTCTGCAGCCGGAAAACGACTATATGGATCCCATTATTGTAAAAGGCGATCTCAAGATCCTGGGAAAGGTCATCGGCGTTCTGCGTTTTATGAACTGACTTTTTCCCTGCGCGAAAAAATCACAGGGATTCCCGATTTCTCAGGCGTCTCCTGTGATTTTCTTTTCTTTCAAACAAAGGGATTATGGCTGCAAGTTCTGTCGGATGCTTCCGGAATCAGAAGGCATCCTTGTCCACCTCTGTCCCATCACGCCAGATCCGTTCCAGATCATAGAAAAGACGGTTTTCCTCGTCAAAAATATGCAGTACTACATCGCCGTAATCCAGAAGAATCCAGTTCGCGTTCCGATAGCCTTCCACATTCTTGGCCTGGAATCCGGCTCTTCCCATCTCCTCTTCTACGCTGTCTGCCATGGCCTGCACCTGATTCCGGTTGGATCCGCTGGCAATGATAAAATAATCGGCGATGGTTGTGATCTTTTCAATATCCAGTACACGGATATCGGCTGCTTTTTTTTCTTCCAGTGCGTGTACGCACAATTTTACCATTTTTTTTGCATCTGACATCTCTGTGCTTAACCTTCCTTTTTTACTTTCTGCTTATAAAACTGATAGGCGGCTTCCGTGGTAACATCCATGGTCTTCGGGTCTTTCTTTAAATACCCGACTGTATCCTCCAGAATCTGGTACATACACTGATCGAGATCCTGAAAAGCCAGCCTGCGGATTTCCGCCAGATTCGGAGCTTTATACCGGTTGGGTTCCATATAATCCGCGATATAGATAATCTTTTCCAGCAGAGTCATCCGCGGTTTTCCCGTGGTGTGCCAGGTAATCGCGTTCAGTATCTCCGAATCCTTGATTCCATACACTGTTTCGGCCAGATAAGACCCCAGCTTTGCATGAAGCAGGAATGGATTTTTTCTTTCAAAATCAGTAACGACAATCCCGGCTTTTCTGCAGCAGATAATCTGCTTGTCATTGGAAATACACTTTGCGCAGTCATGCAGAAGACCGGCAATCTGCGCCTTCTCCACATCTCCGCTGTGAACCATGGCCAGGCAGGCCGCCGTATAGGATACACCCATGGTATGGCGGTATCTTCCGGGATCCAGTTCTTTTCTCAGACGCTTTTCAGCTTTTTCATAAGAAAATTCCATATTTTTTCAACTCCCGTATATATGCTGTTCCTGAATATACGCAATGACCGAATCCGGCAAAAAATACTTTACAGATTCCTTATTTCGAATCATCTTTCTTAGATGCGCGGAAGAAATATCCAGATTCGGAGTATCCAGCTTCAGAAAAGAACTGTGATATCTGCGGCTCATGGACTGGAGCGCCGCATCCAGCCTTTCCGAGGGAATCTGATTTCTGACCGCCGCCACCAGATGACAGGCATCCGCAATGCGCTGCGGTTCTCTCCAGCTGTCAAAGCTGAACAGGGAATCCGCGCCGATAATGAAATAAAACTCTGTTTCCGGATACTGCTCCTTCAGCTGCTCCAGGGTGCGGTACGTATAGCTGTAGCCATCTTCATACATTTCTATCAGAGACAGCGAAAAATGGGGATTTGTGGAAATGGCTCTCCGAACCATCTCTACCCGCTGCTCATCCGTAGCTCTTCCCTCCCGGTTCCTCTTATGGGGCGGATTGCCCGAGGGCAGGAACCATACCTTCTGAAGCTGAAACTGCTGATAGGCGGCCTCACCGAGAATCAGATGTCCCACATGAATGGGATCGAAGGTGCCGCCCATAATGCCGATCCGGCTCTTTCTATTTTCCATCTCGAAAACCTCTTTCAAGTCCCCGGCAGAATTATTTTCTTCTTGTCCTTCTGTCCCTCTTTATAGAGCACAATTTTTCTTCCGATTACCTGAACCACCTGAGAATCTGTACGCTCAGCCAGCATCTGCGCCATCTCCCGGGGATCGTCCAGACAGTTCTGGAGCACACTGATTTTTATCAGTTCTCTGGCCTCCAGAGCCTCGGAAACGGATTTGGTAAACTCCGGCGTCACGCTGGACTTTCCGATCTGCAGAATGGGCTCTGTGGTCATCGCCAGGCCTTTCAAATAAGAACGCTGTTTGCTTGTCATACTTCCACTCCCCTATTATATTATTTATAATAATCAAAAGCGAGACCGTACATTCTGACCGTATCGCCCTCCTGGATACCGGCCTCCTCCAGATCTTTCAGAATCCCCGATGTATCCAGAAATTTCTGGAAAAAGGCAAATCCCTTTTCGGAATCCAGATTCGTATAGCCCAGCATTTTCTCTATCTTTGGCCCCTCTACAATATAAGTATGGGGATCTTCCTCACTGACGGAAACGGTATAGGGAAGATTTTCACCGGCCAGCATATCTTCCACAGAAAATTCCGGTTCGAAAATTATTTTATCTCCGGGCAGCTTATCCAGTTCCTGCTGTACATAATAGAACAGCTCTCTGATTCCCGCGCCGCTGACAGCGGATATGGGGAATACTGAAATGCCCTGGGGCTCGAATTCCTGTTTGAGACGGCGGATCACACTCTGCGCCTCCTCTTCCGAAAGCGCATCCATCTTATTGGCCGCGATTACCTGGGGCCGTTCCGCAATCTCCGCATTATAGCTCTGAAGCTCCTGATTAATTTTATGAACATCCTCTACCGGATCGCGTCCCTCTACGGAAGCGGCATCCACCAGATGAATCAGCATTCTGGTGCGTTCAATATGCCGGAGGAATTCAAATCCCAGGCCGGCTCCCTCCGAGGCGCCTTCGATCAGTCCCGGAATATCCGCAATCACAAAACCGCTGCATCCCTCCAGATCTACCACCCCCAGATTCGGGCTTAAAGTAGTAAAATGGTAATTGGCAATTTTGGGATCCGCATTGCTGACCCTGGACAGGAGCGTAGATTTTCCGACGTTGGGGAATCCGACCAGACCCACATCCGCAATTACCTTTAATTCCAGCTGCACCTCCAGCTCCTGGGCGGGCTGTCCGGGCTGCGCATATTTCGGCACCTGCATGGTGGCTGTGGCATAATGCATATTTCCCTTTCCGCCGCGGCCGCCCTTCAGGATCACCCGCCGTCTGTTATCGCCGGACATATCCGCGATGACCTTCCCGGAGGCAGCCTCCTTGATCACAGTTCCCTCTGGAACCTTCAAAACCACATCCTGCCCATCCTTTCCGTGGCACCGCCTTTTTCCGCCTTCTTCTCCGTTCTGCGCGGCATATTTCCGGTTATGACGATATTCCCCTAGCGTGTTCATGCCGGGATCCACTTCAAAGATCACATCCCCGCCGCAGCCTCCGTCTCCGCCATCAGGCCCTCCGGCCGCCACGTATTTTTCCCGGCGGAAGCTTACATGACCGTCTCCGCCTTTTCCTGATTTAATAATGATTTTCGCCCTGTCCGCGAACATTTTTACCTCCTGCCGATTCAAAATGCTGCAAATGCAAAAACGGGACTGCTACACCGAATGCAACAGTCCCGCCAGCCTTCTTATTCAGCTACAGGAAGAACAGAAACCTGCTTCTTATCTCTTCCCTTTCTCTGGAAACGAACGATACCGTCTGCCTTGGCATACAGCGTATCATCCTTGCCGATTCCAACGTTCTCACCGGGATGGATCCTGGTGCCGCGCTGTCTGTAAAGGATATTTCCAGCCTTCACGAACTGTCCGTCAGCTCTCTTGGCTCCCAGTCTCTTGGACTCGGAATCACGGCCGTTTTTGGTGGAGCCTACTCCCTTTTTATGAGCAAAAAACTGAAGGTTCATTTTCAACATGAATCTACACCTCCTCGAAAATGATGTCAACGTAATCCTGATTTGTCTCATCGGATTCAATCTCGGACAATCCCAGGGCCAGTGAGCGGAGCAGAATCTCCGTCTCGCGGGAACAGCCTTCCGGGAGTCTGAAGCTTATAAAGCCGCGCTCCTCATCGGATTCCACTGTACAGGCATCCTCTGTCAGCCGCTCAATGGAGTTCACCGTGTTGATAACCAGCGCTGAAACCGCGGCGCAGACAATATCCTCGCCCGCCCGGGCGTACCCGGAATGCCCCTCGGCTGTAAAGCCTGTAAACTGTCCTTCCTGATTCTGATAAAACGTTACCTTTGTCATGCAGTTACCCGGATTTCTCAGGCGTTGATCTTTTCGATCTTAACCGCCGTATACTGCTGTCTATGACCATTTTTCTTGTGGTATCCGGTTTTTCTCTTATACTTGTAGACGATGACCTTGCGGGCTTTGCCGTTCTCAACCACAGATGCGGTTACCGTAGCATTTGCCGCCTCTTCCCCAACCTTCAGGGACGCGTCATCTCTTACTGCAAGTACCTGGTCAAACGTTACAGTCTCACCGGCTTCCACACCAAGCTTTTCAACTTTAATGATATCGCCCTCGGCTACTTTGTACTGTTTACCACCTGTTGCAATAATTGCGTACATATGGCACCTCCTATTATCATTACTCGCCAGATTCGGTGGTCACTGGGACACTTCAACCTCTCTGTGCGGCACACTGAATTATCTTACCATGGCATTCCGGCTTTGTCAAGATGTTCCATTCCTTAAACCGTGACTTTTTTCGCAGAAGCAATGGCCAGGCATCCGGGGCCTGTATGGCACACAATACTCAGAGAAAGCAGATCTCCATGCACCGCCATCCCCGGGAAAGACTGCTCCACTTCCCGGCGCCACTCTTCTACTTCCGCCTCCATGCCGTAGCAGTAGGCGATCTGAAGGCACATCTCGCCGTTTTTTATGTGGCCGGCAAATCTTGTGTCAAAATCTTTGTGCATCGCTTCCAGCATCGTTTTCTTTGCTGCCTTTACACCTCTCGATTTTGCGAAGGCATCCAGCTTTTCTCCCTGAATCTGAAGCACAGGCTTTAATTTCAGCACCGTACCGATCATGGCCGCCGCCGGTGTAATGCGTCCGCCTTTTTTTAGATACTTCAAAGAATCCACCATGATATAGATGCTGGATTCCTGTTTTTCCTCCTCCAGACGGCTGCGGATCGCCGCCGCATCCCAGCCTGCCTCCGCAAGCGTGATGGCGTCCATCACGGACTGATACTGCGTCACCGAAATGCGGTGATTGTTCACCACCTGCACCTTCCCGTCAAAATCCTCCGCCAGCGACAGGGCCGTTCCGCAGGATGCGCTGAGACCGCTGGACATGGGAATGTGCACGATCTCATCGTAGTCCTTCAGCAGCTTTTTCCACAAATCTATTACTTCCCCCGGAGCCGGCTGTGAAGTCGATACAGACATGGTATCGTCCGACAGAAGCCGGTAAAACTCCTCCTGACTCAAATCCACATCTTCATAGTGGCAGGAGCCGTTGACGAAAAATGGCATGGGCATGACCGTTATGCCCAGCTCCTCCGCTCTGCTCTGTGTGATTCCGCTGTTGCTGTCCGTAACGATTGCTGTTTTGGGCATTCCTGTTCCTCCTCCAATACAATTTCTCCAGGGCAGGTCCTGGCCGGCCAGGCAGGCATCTGCCGGCTCTTCTGCCCCGGCATTCTTTATCAGTATACCATATTTCGCTGCCAACTCAATTGTACACTTTCCATACAATGCCTAATTTTTCAGTATAATTCCATAATTCCCCGCACTCCCGACAGCAGGACAAGGGTACCGGCCAACAGAAGAAGGAAAGTCGGGATTAAAATAGACCAGAAATATTTTTTCTCCTTTCCCGCCGGAAAAAAAGCCATTCTTTTTCCGGCCCTGGCCCTCTGAAGCATCCAGTTTCCCAGATACAGAAGAAAGGGAACCAGCGCTGCAAGGCAGAGATACAAACCGATAGAGAGGGGCAGAATCCGGGCAGCTGAGACATCGAAAAGATCTTTTCCCGCCGCGGAAGCCGGGATGACGGACTGGATCAAAAGCCCGGGAACCGCCAGCAGCATCAGCATCTGCATGCCATTATGCAGAAAATGAAAGAAACAGGAATAGATCATATTTTCCGTTTTCAGCAGAATATAGGACATCATGGCTCCCAGCATGGCCGTGGGGAGAAATTTCCAGAGGCTCAGATGAAAACATCCAAACAGGACGCCCATAAGAAGCACAAGCAGCCAGGGACTCCGGATGCTGTTCTGCGCCCCATACTGAATCACTCCCCGGTGCAGCGCCTCCTCACAGACCGCAGGGAGCACCGCCACTATCAGGAAAGAAACCGCCCAGGGAATACTCTGGATCACCGCAGTTGTTGCGCCGCTCTCCCCGTAGACGCCGGCCGGAAAAAAGTAGGCAAGAATCAGGTTGACAACCGTCACGGAAAGAAAAGAGCCCAGCCAGAGTACCGCCGTTCCTCCCAGCGCCAGGATGGAGGGCATTTGGAGAGGAAAAACCTTTTTAAAATCTTCTTTCCGGAAATATACAAAAAGCAGCGAGGCCGCCAGAAACATGAGCTCCGTAATCACAACACCGGCCATCCCCAGATAATACTGCACCAGACTTCCGAAAACGAGAAAGACAGCCATGACAGCCAGAAAAAACAGGAGCACTTTACCCAGGTTCAGCGGCTTTCTGCCTCCCCGTCGGGGCTCCATACCCACCGGCGCCGTATTTTTCAGTTCTTCATACGATATTTTGTTTTGCTTCGCTTCTGTCTGTATCATTTCTCTGCTCCTGTTCTCCGCGAAAAGCCGCTGCCTGTTCCTGCAGAGATTTTCGTTCCTTTGTTCTCGTCATCTCTACAATATTCAGAGGGGTCATATCCACCACCACTGTTCTGACCGGATCGGAGGCGGTCAGGCGGCGGAGCTCCTCCAGCAGCGCCGTCCTTTTTGTCTCATCTTTCATATTAATAAAGTCAATCAGAATCATTCCGGAAAGCTGTCTCAGCCGGATCTGGGCGGCTATTTCCCGGGCCGCCTCCAGATTCATAAGATAAAACGCCTCCTCTGCTTCCTTTTTTCCCATATATCGGCCCGTATTGACATCCACTGCCACGAAAGCCTCCGTCTGCTGAATCATCAGAAACCCTCCGGATTTCAGCCAGACTTTTTCTCTCAGCAGGCCCTCCAGCAGGGTTTCCAGGCTGTACAGCTTATACAGGGGAAGCAGGCGGTCCTCATAGAGGCGAAGGGAAACCGTTCCTGTCAGATTCTTTTCATCCAGATACTGCCTGAGATTTTCAAATACAGAAGGCACATCCGTGACAATTTCTTCAAGCTCCGCAAAGGGTATGCGGTTCAGTTCCTGCACCCAGAGGGGCTTGGACTGCCAGACGCATGAAAAACAGGTCCGGGTAGCCCCCTGTCCGCGGACACGCCGGAGTATGCCGGAAAGCTCCCCAAGTTCTGCCTCCAGCTCCCCGGCCGAAGCCTCCCGCGCATTGGTTCGGACAATCACTCCGTAATCCATGTCCTTCTGTGGAAATACAGCGCGCAGCCTCTGCTTCTCCGCCCCGGAAAGTTTCCGGGAAAAGCACAGAGAATGCTCTGCCGTGGTGAGAACCATATATCTTCCCGGAAAGTGAAGATTTACAGCCGCCCTGGGAAGCTTGCCCTTCATGGGCTCTTTCTCAATCTGAACCAGCAGCTCATCGCCTGCCCGCAGAACCGCGTCCTTTTTTCTGGTCTTAAAAACAGCCTGGGCAATATGCTCCAGCGGCAGATAAACATTCTGTCCCGCACCGATTCTCACAAACGCCGCCTGCATATTTTTCGATATTTTTTCTACCTTTCCCACATAGATGCTGCCCAGCAGGGATCCGGACTCCTCCCGGAGCAGCTGCAGCTCTTCCGCCCGCTGCTCCCCGTACAGAACTGCGGCCAGACAGTCTTCCCGAACCGTGGGCAGCGATGCCAGCACAAACTTTTTACTCAAGTTCTTCCCCCAATTCTCCCAGCGGAATAAAACCTCCGGCAGCCGTCTCTGCGTACAGTTCTTCCCGGTGGATCATCAGGGCATGCTCCGGCAGCCGCACTCCCAGAAAAGCGGCAAAGGCCTCTGCAGCCGTCTCCGGCTTCAGATTATTCTGGCTGCCGGCAGATAACCGGAGAAACAGGCCGTCTTCCCGCGCCTCCATCTGATACAGGAACGGCCGGATATCCCATTCTTTTTCTCCATTTTTCCCGCTTTTTATCACAAAAATCTGTTCCTGGCCGAGAAATTTCTGCAGTTCTTCCCGCCAGTGCTCCGGCAGCAGGGACGGATCCCGGAACCTTACCAGATAATCTGCCGCGGCTACCAGAGTCATTCCCTTGGAGGCCCTGTCCTCCGGTATCTTTACCACCTGCAGCACCTGAATCTCCGGAACCATCTGCGCATTCAGTTTTTCCCGTATCTCAGCCGTAGTTCCGCAGCTGTTTACATCCAGATCAAAATATTCCCCGCTGCTGGTGGCTCCCAGTCCCAGGGGCTGGGCAAAGGACATCAGCATATGCGGACTGAATCCGCCGGAAAACGCCACATCGATCCCGGCCCGCCGCAGCGCTTTCTGAAAATAACGCATAATATCCAGATGCCCGATAAATTTCATGGAACCCGTTTTGGAAAACTTAATCCTGAGCCGCATAGCAGACACCTCCTCCGTATTTGCGGGCTCCGCATCCGGCGCAGTTCTGCCTGCAGTTTGGCGTCACTGCTTCTTCCTGCGCCCTCTTCCATTCCCGCTCCAGAAATTTCCTGCTGACACCTGTATCAATAAAGTCCCAGGGAAACAATTCATCGATTTCTCTCTCCCTGGCCGTATAGAAGGCAGGATCGATGCCCTGCTCCCGGAAGGCTTCCTCCCAGCATTCCGGCCGGAATTCTTCGGACCACGCGTCAAAAAACGCTCCTCTGCGGTAGGCCCCTTCAATCACGGCGCCCACCCGCCGGTCCCCCCTGGCCAGCACTCCCTCCAGGACACTGATATCCGCCTCATGGTAGTTGTAGCGCAGGCTCTTCTGATTTTTCTGGGCGCGGATCTCTTCCTTCAGAATTCCGGCCTTCTCCAGAAACTCTTCCTGCGTATTCATTGCCGCCCACTGGAAGGGCGTAAAGGGCTTCGGCACAAAGAAGGAACTGCTGGCCGTAATCTGACATTTTCCGTTCCGCTGCTCCTTGGGAATATTATAATACCGCTCCGCCACCTTTTCGCAGAGTCTGGCTATATCCCGGATATCTTCCTCCGTCTCCGTGGGAAGGCCGAGCATAAAGTACAGCTTTACCTTATTCCATCCCCCCGCAAAGGCCTGTCCCGCCCCGTTCAGGATGTCCTCCTCCGTAAGCCCCTTATTGATTACATCCCGCATCCGCTGGGAACCGGCTTCCGGCGCAAAAGTCAGGCTGCTTTTTTTTACATCCTGCACCTTCGACATGGCATCCAGAGAAAAGGCATCTATGCGCAGAGAAGGCAGAGAAATATTCACATGGCGCTGCCGGCAGTCGGAGATCAGAAAGTCCAGCAGCTCCGGCAGTTCTGTATAATCGCTGGAGCTTAAGGAACTGAGAGAGATCTCCTCATAGCCTGTGCTGCGCAGGATAGCTTCTGCTTTTTTCTTCAGCCCTTCCAGCTGCTTTTCCCGCAGGGGGCGGTAGATCATTCCTGCCTGGCAGAAGCGGCAGCCCCGGATGCAGCCTCTCTGAATCTCCAGCACCACCCGGTCCTGGGTGGCCTTCAGATAGGGAACCACCGGCGCCTCCGGATAGGGCGCTCCGTCAAAATCCATGACCAGCTGCTTCTCGACCCTCTCCGGCGCTTCCGGACACAGGGGATGGAAGTCGGCCAGGGTGCCGTCCTCATGATAGGAGGCGCGGTAGAGGGACGGAACGTAGATACCGGGAATCTGGGCGGCCCTTTTCAGAAAATCCTCCCGGCTTCCGCCCTGCCGGCAGTTCTCTTTATAGGCATCAAACAGCGCTCCGTAAACCACTTCCCCTTCCCCTATGTAGAAAAGGTCAAAAAACTCTGCCAGGGGCTCCGGATTATAGGTGCAGGGGCCTCCTCCGATCACAACCGGATCCGCCTCTCCGCGCTCCGCTCCGTGGAGAGGAATCCCTGCCAGATCCAGAATCTGCAGGATATTGGTATAGCACATCTCATACTGGATCGTGATTCCCAGAAAATCAAAATCCCGGACCGGCGACTGGGATTCCAGCGAAAAAAGCGGAATCTTCTCCCTGCGCAGGATGGCATCCAGATCCGGCCAGGGAGAATACACTCTCTCGCACCACACATCCTCTCTGCGGTTGAACATATCATAAAGAATCTGAATGCCCAGATGGGACATGCCGATTTCATACACGTCCGGGAAGCACATGCAGAAGCGAATGTCCACTTTATCCGGATCCTTCATCACCGCGTTTACCTCCCCGCCGATATAGCGGGCAGGTTTCTCTATACTGAGCAGTATTTCGTCACTTAATGCTAATTTTCGCATAGCATCTCCTTTGATTTTTGTACATCTTCTTTGCGCTCATACAATTCTTTTCCCAGCGAATATGCACTGAACGCAAAAAAGAAATAAAGATTTCAGGAAAAATCAGACCTCTGTAAAAGAGGTCTGTTTTTCCGGATGGCTCTATTATTGCACAGAATCATCTATTATTCAACTTTTTAACGTGAAATGATCCGGCATAAGATGTCTTTTTAAACCCGAACCGGCCCGGCGCTTTTTCCATATGCGCGCACCGTCCAGCCTGAATGTCTGTTTTACAGATATTTCTGAATTTCCTCCGGGCCGGCGGCCAGAAAGTCCGCCTGGCGCAGCTCTGCTTCGGAGCCGAAGCCGTACAGGCAGCCGATAAAGGGGCTGCCGCTGCTTTTTGCCGCTTCCAGATCGCTGTAGCGGTCTCCGATTACTATATAGGGCGGAGGATATAAATCTCCCAGTTTTCGTATGATTTCCGACTTGGGCGCCGACTGGAAGGATTCACAGTCGAAGAAATATTCAAACCACTGTTCCATATGGAACGCCTGCCAGTGTGCAGCTCCGTAGGAGGCCTGGCAGTTGCTTAAGACGGCCATACGGTATCCTTTTCTCTTCAGCGCATCCAGGGTCTCCCGGATTCCCGGATACCAGGCGCCGCAGCCTTTGCGCAGCGCCGCTTTCATGGCATCTCCCACCAGGACGGCCGCCTTCTGCTTAACTTTCTCCGGAAGTCCCGGCAGGAAGGAATTCCACATATCCCGGGTATTCATGCCAAGCCAGGAGGCAATCTGCCGGTCAGAAGTCTCCGGCACCGTATGGCCCTGCTCCCGGAGCCACTGAAAAGCCCGGCGGACCGCCGGCCTGTAAATGCGCATAGTATCGTGAATCGTCCCGTCATAATCGAAAATCAGAGCCGGACGCGCTGTTTTCTCCGCCATTTTAAAGCTCCCTGGAAAGATTGACCATCTCGATGGCAGACAGAGCGCAGTCGTATCCCTTGTTTCCGGCTTTGCTGCCGGCCCTTGCAATAGCCTGCTCAATATTTTCCGTGGTGATCACCCCGAAAAGAACCGGCACGCCGGTGGACAGCCCCGTCTGGGCAATTCCCTTGGACACCTCGCTGCACACATAGTCGTAGTGGGTGGTATCTCCGCGGATGACGGCACCCACGCAGATCACCGCGTCATACTTTCCCGATCCTGCCATTTTCGACGCAATGGATGGAATTTCAAAAGCTCCAGGCACCCAGGCGGCCGTAATGTTTTCTTCCTTCACGCCATGGCGGACCAGACCGTCTACAGCGCCCCACAGAAGCTTATTGACGATGATCTCATTGAACCGGGATGCCACGATTCCCACCTTCATGCCCTCCGGCGCAACTACTTTTCCTTCCAGAATCCTGATCTGTTTCATTATGGTTTCCTCCTGTCTTAAAAATGAATTTTCTGAAAAATATGTCCCATTTTTTCCTGCTTTGTTTTCATATAAAAGCTGTCATATTTCTGGGGAGCAATCTCAATAGGCACTCTCTCTGTAATGGTCAGACCGAATCCCTCCAGACCGTAGACCTTCTGGGGATTATTGGTAAGCAGCCGCAGCGATTTCACTCCCAGGTCCGACAAAATCTGCGCGCCCACCCAGTATTCCCGGAGATCCGGCGCAAAGCCCAGGCGGATATTGGCTTCCACCGTGTCCAGGCCCTGCTCCTGCAGCTCATAGGCCTTCAGCTTGTTGATCAGTCCGATGCCGCGGCCCTCCTGCCGCATATACAGGATAACGCCGCGGCCCTCCGCCTCCACCTGCTGCATGGCTGACTGCAGCTGATTCCCGCAGTCGCAGCGGAGGGAACCGAAGGTATCTCCGGTCAGACATTCTGAATGTACACGGCACAGAAGGTTCTCACCGTCCCCGATCGCTCCCTTGACCAGAGCCACATGATGCTCTCCCGTAATATCATTGACATACCCGTAAATCCGGAAATGTCCATATCGGGTAGGCATATCCGCACACGCCTCCCGCCTTACGTGTTTTTCATGGATGCGGCAGTAATCCTGCAGATCCTTGATGGTAATAAATTTCAGGCCATGGCGCCCGGCCAGCTTCCAGAGATTGGGCGTTCGCATCATGGTCCCATCTTCTTCCATGACCTCGCAGCAGACGCCGCATTCCGTAAGGCCGGCCAGTCGCATCAGATCCACGGTGGCTTCCGTGTGCCCGTTCCGCACCAGCACGCCGCCTCTGCGGGAAACCAGCGGAAAAACATGGCCCGGTCTCCGAAGATCCGCCGGCCGGGTGGAGGGATCCGCGCATTTTTGCATGGTATATCCCCTCTCTTCCGCCGAAATTCCGGTGCTGGTATCCACATGATCCACGGAAACCGTAAAGGCCGTGCTGTGGTTATCCGTATTTTCGGCAACCATCTGGGAAAGCCCCAGGCGGCCGGCCACCTCCGCGCTCATGGGCGTGCAGATGAGCCCCTTCGCATGGCAGGCCATAAAATTAATATTCTCCCGGGTGGCAAATTCTGCGGCACAGATCATGTCCCCCTCATTTTCCCGTTCCGGATCATCCGTAACCAAAATTATTTTTCCGTGACGGAGATCCTCAAGGGCCTCCGTCACGGTATGATACTGCTGTTCCATACAGCCGTTTACCTCCTGTATTGATTCTTATTTTCTTTTTACAGTTCCAGCTTCCGGAGCATTTCCATGGTTATTCCCCTGGAAATACGCCTATCCTTTTCTTCTTCTGTTCCGGGAAGAAAGCCAAGGAGTTTCGCAACGTATTTCCCGATTATATCTGTTTCCAGGTTTACAGGATCCCCCGGCCGTTTCAGACGCAGAGAGGTCGCCTGCCAGGTGTGGGGAATCACGGAAACCCGGAATTCTTCCGGGCCGGCTGAGGCCACGGTCAGGCTGATCCCGTCCATACAGATGGATCCCTTTTTCACAATCAGTTTCAGAAGCTCTGGTTCCGCCCGCACCACTGCCCAGACCGCATTTTGCTCCCGGACCAGGGACACAATCCTGCCGGTTCCATCTATATGGCCGGAAACTATGTGACCGCCGAAACGGCCGTCCGCCGCCATGGCCCGCTCCAGATTCACAAGGTCACCCGGCCGGCATGCGGAAAGGCTGCTTCTCCTTACGGTTTCTGCCATTACATCCGCGGTAAATCCCTCCGGCCGAAGGGCGGTCACAGTCAGGCAGATACCGCTGACCGCGATGCTGTCGCCAATCTTTGTGCCCTCCAGCACCCGGGACGCTTCCACCGAAATACTGCCGGATGTCCCATTCAGAGAAAGACCGCGGATTTTCCCTGTTTCCTCTATAATTCCTGTAAACATTCCTTTTCCTTTCCGGAGCTTCTGACTCTCCAGGTAATCAGAAGATCCTGTTCTATTTTCTCTGTCTCCGTCATCTCCAGCAGAACCGCCTCGCCCGGATGATCCACACCCTCTCCTTCCACCGGTGTCCTGCAGCCGCCTCCGAAAATTTTGGGAGCGATAAACTCCCGGATCTCCTGTATAATTCCGGAACGGAGAGCACTGCTGTTTAAATCTCCGCCCCCTTCCAGCAGGATGCTGTCAATCTTTTCCCGGCCCAGAAGCTCCATTAGCGCCGGGAGATTCACATGCCGCGGGGAATCCGGGACAGGCAGGACTTTTACTCCCAGCCCTTCCAGAATCTGCTTTCTTTTCCGGCAGCCATCTTCCCTTTCCAGGATTTCCGCGGAGCAGGCGGCAATGACCGGATACTGTTCTGCACTCCTGCACAGTCTGGAATCCGGCGGAAGCCGCAGACGGCTGTCGCAGATGATCCGGATGGGATTTCTTCGTCCCTCCTCCCGGACAGTCAGCAGCGGGTCATCCGCCAGCACGGTGCCGATTCCGGCCATGATCCCCATGCAGTTCCACCGCAGCTCCTGCACCCTCCGGCGGGAGGCTTCCCCGGTAATCCATTTTGAGTCCCCGGTTCTCGCGGCAATCTTTCCATCCGCTGTCATGGCGTATTTCATAATGACATAGGGGTTCCCTGTGGTGATATAGTGAAAAAACACAGGATTCAGCCTGTCGCAGGCATCCCGCATGAAACCTTCCTCCACCTGCACACCCGCCCGGCGGAGTATGGCCGCTCCTTTCCCGGATACCTTCGGATTCGGATCTCCGGAGCCGATTACTACCCGGGCGATCTTCTGTTCCAGGATTGCATCCGTACACGGCGGCGTCCGTCCGTAATGGCAGCAGGGCTCCAGAGTCACATACAAAGTCGCTCCCTCTGCCCGTTCCGTCAGCGCGCGGATGGCATTTCGCTCCGCGTGAAGTTCTCCGCAGCGCGCATGCCACCCCTCTCCGATAATCCTTCCTTCTTTCGCGATCACCGCTCCCACCAGGGGATTGGGATTCGTCCAGCCCCGGCCTCTTTTGGCCAGCTCTATGGCCCGGGCCATACATTCCTGATCTGTCACTGTTTTGCCTCCTGCCTGTCTAAAATAAAATGCCCCGTCAGAACCTCCGCCGCTCCGGGATCTCTCTCCGGCCGCGGCAGCATCTGCCAGGGCATTTCTTTCCGGTTGCACACTAAAAACAGAAAAGCTCTGAAATGAAACCATTTCAGAGCTAATGAAACAACCACAGAAAAAATTTTTCCTATCTTCTTCCATCCAGACTATACTGTCGGCCCCGGAATCACACCGGATCATGCCTTGCGGCTCGCGGGCTGTACCGCCGGTAGGGATTTGCACCCTGCCCTGAAGATCTGTATTTTTGCGTTTTCTATTATACGCCGTTTTTTTCAGAAAAGCAACCAGAACTTACGCTTCAATTTCAGACAGCTTAACAGGTCTGCCCTCTTTCAGAGATTTTTCAGCCGCCGCCGCGATCCGCACCGGTTCCAGGCCGTCCCGGCCGGTGACGGGCGTATCTTCATCCTTCTGCACGGCGTCCGCAAAAGCTTTTTCCTCTTCCACAAAGGCATCGTTGTATCTTTCCAGGAAAAACCAGGTGGGCTTTGCAGACTCCACGCCGGCGCCCGTGCTGATAAAGGCACCGTTCTCCAGAGAATTCTTATCCTGCACGCAGCCTTTTTCGCAGTGGACTTCCACTCTCTGATCGTACCCGTAGGGGGCCTGCCGGCAGTTATCAATAACGCCAATCGCTCCGTTTGCGAATTTCAGAGTGATAATAGCCGTATCCACATCCCCGTACCGGGCAAACTGCGGATTCACCAGGCAGGCGCCGGACGCATATACCTCCGTCACCTCGCTTCCGGACAGATAGCGCGCCATATCAAAGTCATGGATTGTCATGTCCATAAAGATCCCGCCGGAACCCTTTACATACTCCATGGACGGCGCCTCCGGGTCACGGGAACAGATCTTCACCACATAGGGGGCTCCGAGCTTTCCCGAAGCCACGGCGTCGCGGACAGCTCTGTGACTGCGGTCAAACCTGCGGACAAAACCGATCTGCAGCTTTACACCCGCCTCTTCCACCGCCCGCAGGGCTTCCTGAATCTTTCCGATATCCGTGTGGATCGGCTTTTCACAGAAAATATGTTTTCCGGCTCCGGCTGCCCGGATGATAAAATCCGCGTGGGTGGCCGTGGAGGAGCAGATGAAAACCGCATCCACCTCCGGATCCGCGAAAACCTCCTCCGGATCCGCGGACGTTCTGGGAATGCCAAGCCCGGCCGCCCATTCTCTGGTCTCCTCATTCATAAAGGGATCGGCGGCAATCACAATTTCCGCGTTGGGAACAAGATTCTGTATGTTCGTCCCGTGCAGTTTTCCGATGCGTCCTGTTCCGATCAGTCCGATTCTTACTTTTTCAGCCATAATTGTTCAAGCACCTCTTTCCTAAATCTGAATACATTCTTCTTTTCCAATTATAGCATTCCCGTCTGCCGGCCGCAATTTGATTATTTTTCGTTTTCGAAGGGAACCACGTCCCGGACTGCCTCTTCCAGGGAGATTTCCAGGTCCCCGTTGTCGATATCAATCAGACGGTACCTGTCATGGCCCATGCCAAGCTCCTTCATGTAGGTAAGCTGCCTAAGCCCGTGGCGGGATTCGATCCGCTCCACCAGAGCCCTGTGATCCTCCTCCTTCATGGCATAGACAAGATCGATGCAGGCCTGGTCCACAGCCAGAATATCCAGAGAAGCCAGGATGCCCACATTTGGCGTCACCACCGGCTCTGCCGCCAGTCCCTCGCAGTCACAGGAGACGGACATGTTCCGCATCACATTGACAAAGCAGATGTGTTCACCAAAATGATCCACCACCGCCTTGGCCGATTCCGTCATCCGCTCCATAAATTCTTCCGTCACAATATCCCACGGATCGGAAGAACCCGGCGTTGTATGGATCATGGCTTTTCCGATCTTTCCGTCCGCGCAGCCGATGCCGATGTTCTTGTTGGAACCGCCGAAGCCTCCGTTCGTATGACCCTTGAAATGAGTCAGGACAAAAAGGGAATCATAATTCAGGATATTTTTTCCCATGGACATTTCCGTAAACCATTTTCCGCCCTTTACGGGGAGCATGACCGTTCCCTCCTCATCCAGAATATCCACCGGGCAGAAATCCCATCCGTTGATCTGCAGGGTCTTTCTGTGTTTTTCTGTCGTATCCCGGTCTCCCTCATAATAAGTATTCGTCTCCACGATCACCGCCTCCGGCAGATCCTTCTCCAGCAGGGACCGCACCCAGGGACGCGGTATGATATTGGGGCCGTGGGCTTCCCCTGTATGGAGCTTAACCGCCGTCTTTCCCGTGATCTTTCCGTTTACCCTCTCATAAATTTTCCGGAGCCCCTCCGCAGAAAGGTCTCTCGTAAAATATACGGCAGATTCTCCGCCTGTTCTCTCCTCACAGGGAATATACTGGTCGCCGCCGGTGCCCGGCACAGGTTTGTGACTCGTCATGCTTCTTTACCTCCTGTCATTGACAATCTGTTTATATGCATATACAATTTCTTTAACTAAAATATACATCTGTAAGTATACTTTAAGTCAAGAGTTTTTGGGAGGAAATTATGCTTTATACAGTCGGAGAAATGGCAAAGCTGCTGGGCATCTCATCATCCACGCTCCGGTATTATGACCGGGAGGGACTTCTTCCCTTTGTGGAACGGTCCCGCGGAGGCATCCGCATGTTTACGGATGCGGATTACAGCACCTTGATGGTAATCGGATGCCTGAAAAAATCCGGGCTTTCCATCCGGGAGATAAGGGAATATATCACCATGGCCGCGGAGGGGGACGCATCCCTTCCAAAGCGTCTGGAGCTTTTTCAAAACCGCCGCAGAGAGGTGGAAAAGCAGCTCCGGGAACTGCAGGAAACTCTGTCCATGCTGGAATATAAATGCTGGTATTATGAAACTGCCTGCCGGGCCGGCACAGAAGCGGCAGTCAACTCCCTGCTGCCGGAGCAAATTCCGGAAAAGTACCGCCGCGCAAAAAAAAAATCTGGATCTCGGATTCCGGTTTCCCAAGGGTTGACTTTTAGGCCAAAAGTCGCCTCCGTCTCCCTTGCCTTTACCTTTCCTTCTGTTTACAATAGGAACATGAGGTGAAAACAATGAAAGATATAAATCTTGGAAAGGTGCTGGTGGAACAACGCCGCCGCATGGGAATTACGCAGGATGAACTTGCCTCTTATCTGGGTGTTTCAAAGGCAGCCGTATCCAAATGGGAAACCGGGGTATCACTTAGATAAAGATACCACACCATTCCCACGCTGACTTTTGCTCAACCGATACAGCCGGAGGGCTGGATAACAAGAAAAGGCGGTATGCGCCCCGTGGAGGGGGGTAGCGTACCGCCTTTTCTTGTGGGGGTTTCCAAAGGGGGCAACGCCCCCATTTGGCACACGACTTTGCGAAGCAAAGTGTAGTGTGTTATACGCTCTGTCGGCGTTGTCGTGAAAATGCCGTTGCC
>DVOO01000033.1 GCA_018713515.1 Candidatus Scatomonas pullistercoris | reverse complement strand
ATGCCCGCAGGAAAAGAGGTAATCAAATCTAAGGAGGATTATTGATGAGTGAATTCAAACTGACGACAGTAGAAGAGATGGAAGCAGCGACCAACCGTCTGCTGGAGACTGGCGCCAAAGTGGGCGCAGATGCGTGGCAGTACCGCGTAAAAAATCAGACCCCTCACTGTAAATTTGGTGAGACCGGCGTCTGCTGCCGGATCTGTGCCATGGGCCCCTGCCGTATCACCCCGAAAGCACCGAGAGGAATCTGCGGCTGCGATGTGCACGGCATTGTAGGAAGAAACTACCTGAAATTTACCGCCGGCGGAGCAGCAACACACTCCGATCATGGCCGCGAGATCTGCCATACTCTGTATGCATCCGCCGCAGACGGCGACTATAAGGTAAAAGATCCTGAGAAACTGATCCGCATCGCAAAAGAGTGGGATATCGAGACGGAGGGTAAGGATATCTACGATCTGGCTCATGAAGTTGCCTACACCGGCCTTATGGAGTACGGCAAGCCCTTCGGATACCAGAGATTTATGGAGAGACTTCCGGAGCATACAAAGGAACTGTGGAAGAAAAACGAAGTGGCTCCCAGAGCCATCGACCGGGAGGTTGCTACTTCCATGCATATGACCCATATGGGATGCTCCTCTCTGCCAGAAGCTCTGATCAAACAGTCTATCCGTGCGGGACTCTGCGATGGCTGGGGCGGTTCCATGATGGGAACCGAGCTCTCCGATGTGCTGTTCGGAACTCCGAAGCCTGTTGACACCGAGGCAAACCTGGGCGTTATGAACGCTGAGAATGTAAACATTGTGGTGCACGGTCATGATCCGTCACTGTCTGAGATGATCTGTGAGTATGCCGATGATCCGGAGATGATCGCCTACGCAAAAGAGATGGGCGCAAAGGGCATCACGGTATCCGGTGTCTGCTGTACCTCCAACGAGGTAGCTATGCGCCGCGGAATCCCCATGGCCGGAAACTTCCTGCAGCAGGAGAACGTGGTTCTGACCGGAGCCTGCGAGGCCATCGTTGTGGATGTGCAGTGTATCTTCCCGGCTCTTGGACCTTTAAGTAAATGTTTCCACACCAAGTTCATCACCACCTCTCCCGTGGCGCAGATGCCGGATTCCGAATTTATCCGCTTCAACGCTAAGACCGCCGGCGAGAATGCCAAGGCGATTGTGAAGATGGCTGTTGAGAACTTCAAGAACAGAAAGCCGGAGCTGGTACATATCCCGGATATGAAGCAGAAAGCTACTGTTGGATATTCTCTGGAGGCAATTGTAAAGACTCTGGACGGCGTTACCAACACACAGGTAGACCAGACCGGAACTCTGAAGCCTCTGTGGGACTGCGTGGCAGCCGGCGTTATCCGCGGTGCTGTGGCCATGGTAGGCTGCAACAACCCCAAGGTCCGTCCCGACTACGCTCACATTGAACTTATGAAATACCTCCTGAAACATGATATCATCATCGTTGCGTCCGGATGCTCCGCACAGGCTGCCGCAAAGGCCGGTCTGATGGACAAGAGAGCAAAGGATCTCTGCGGCGCCGGTCTGAAGAGAGTCTGCGAGCTGGCTGACATTCCGCCGGTACTGCACATGGGCTCCTGCGTAGATATCAGCCGTATGATGAATCTGGTATCTGAGCTGGCCAAGGTGGGCGGCGTAAATATTTCTCAGCTTCCGGTTGTGGGCTGCGCTCCCGAGTGGATGTCCGAGAAGGCCGTATCCATCGGAAACTATGTAATCGGTACCGGTATCGATACCTTCCTGGGTGTTGATCCCTACGTATCCGGTTCCAGCGAGGTGGCTGAGCTTCTGACCAATGGAACGAGACAGTGGGTGGAGGCTGCGTTCACTGTTGAAAAAGATATTGAGCAGCTGGGCATCAAGATGAGAGACCGCATCGAAGAGAAGCGTGCCGCTCTGGGTGTCTGATTAAAATTGAAGGCAGATGAATTAGCATGAAAATAGCGGTAACTGGCAAAGGCGGGGTGGGAAAAACCACCTTCGCCGCCACCCTTGCCCGTCTGTATGCGGCTGAGGGGAGGAAGGTTCTGGCGGCCGATGTGGATCCGGATGCCAATCTGGGTCTGGCCCTGGGCTTTCCGGAAGAAGAGCTGGATGCCATCGTCCCTATCAGCAAGATGCGGAAACTGGTGGAAGAGAGGACGGAGGCCACGCCGGACAACCGATTTTACAAGCTGAATCCCAAAGTGGATGATATTCCCGAGAAATATGGAAGAACCTGTAATGGTGTAAAACTTCTGGTTCTCGGAACTGTGGAAACAGCCAACAGCGGCTGTGTATGTCCGGAGCATGTAATGCTGAAACGGATCATCAACAATCTGGTGCTTCACCGGGATGATGTGGTGATCCTGGATATGGAGGCCGGCCTGGAACATCTGGGACGGGGCACAACAGAGGGAATGGATTACTTCGTTGTTGTCATTGAACCGGGGGCCAGGAGCGTGCAGACCTACAAGAATGTAAAACGTCTGGCCGAAGGGCTGGGAATTCATCAGGTCCATGTGGTGGCCAATAAGGTCCGGGATGAGAAGGATGAAGCTTTTATACGCGAGAAGATTCCGGCCGAGGACCTTCTGGGAATGGTTCACTACAATGAACAGGTCATTGACGCTGACCGCCAGGGCTGTTCCCCCTATGATTTCAGCGAGCAGGCAACCAGCGAGATCCGTGCGATCAAAGAAAAAATTGATAAAACAATTATGTAAACAGGAGGAAAAAATGGCTACATTATTTCAGAGAGTATTCAGCGGAAATGATGCCGTTTACGGTCTGACCGAAGGCATCATTGACAAGGCGATTGAGCAGTATGGCGAAGAGAAAGCGGTAAGCTTTCCCGGCACTGCCTACAGCCTTCCCTGCTACTACGCAGTAACAGGCACCAAGGTTACCAACCTGAAAGAGCTGAAAGAGGCTTTGGGTGTGGTAAAAACTCTGATGACCAGAGAGAATGAGCTGAACGATGTGTTCATGTCCGGCGTTGCCACCGCTCTCTGCGCGGAGTTTATCGAGGTTATCAAATATATTGACGGCGCAACTCCCTATGAGGAGCCCTGCTACGGACATCTGGGCGATCCCGTAATCCGTGAGCTTGGCGTTCCGCTGGTTACCGGCGATATCCCTGGCGTTGCCGTTATCCTGGGTTCCGCTCCCACGGCTGAGCAGGGCGTGGCTCTGGTTAAGAGCTATCAGGCACAGGGTATTCTGGTTACTCTGGTGGGCGGTATTATCGATCAGTGCCAGGAGATGGGATACAAGACCGGCGCCAATGTGCGTGTGATCCCCCTGGGCAAGGATGTAACCTCTGTGATCCACGTTGTATCCGTGGCTATCCGTGCAGCTCTGATCTTCGGTAATGTAACTCCCGGAGACGCAGGCGCTCTGATGACCTATACGAAAGATCGTGTACCGGCCTTTGTCAATGCTTTTGAGCCGCTGGATGATGTGATCGTTGCCTGCGGAGCCGGCGCCATCGCGCTTGGTTTCCCGGTTATCACCAACGATGACAAGGACGTTCCTCCGATTCCGAAGAGCCTGATTATCCAGAAGGATGTGGACAAATGGAATGCCACTTCTCTGGAGGCACGCGACATCAAGATTAAGATTACCAATATTGATATTCCGGTTGCTTTCGCCTCCGCTTTTGAAGGTGAGATCATCCGTAAGGGCGACATGCAGGTCGAGTTTGACGGTTCCCGTGTAGACTGTGTAGAGCTGGTTTCCATGAAGGAGCTTTCCGAGGTGGAAGACCACAAGATCGAACTGATCGGACCCGATATCGACGAGTTCGAGGTTGGAAGCAAGCACAGCATCGCCTATGTGGTGGAAGTGGCCGGCAAGAGCATGCAGGCAGATTTTGAGCCCGTATTTGAGCGTAAGTTCCACAGCTATCTGAACTGCATCGAGGGCGTTATGCACACCGGACAGCGTGACATGATCCGTATCCGTATCAGCAAAGAGGCTTTCAACGCAGGCTTCCGCGCAAAACATCTGGGAGAGGTTCTGTACGCGCAGGTTAAGAATGAGTTCGAGGCAGTTGTTGACAAGTGCCAGGTGAAGATCTACACCAATCCGGAAGACTGCACCAAGATGCGCCATGAGGTTGCCATCCCGATCTTTGACAAACGTGATGAGAGACTGGCATCCATGACCGACGAGGCTGTACCGGTTTACTACAGCTGCATCATGTGCCAGGCATTCTCCCCGAGCCACGTATGTGTGGTTACCCCCGAGCGTCTGGGTCTCTGCGGAGCCGTTTCCTGGTTTGACGCCAAGGCAACCCATGAGCTTCAGCCCAACGGCCCCTGCCAGGTGGTTACAAAAGAGCGCTGCATCGATGAGAGAATCGGCGAGTACGAAGATGTAAATGAGATCGTTAAGAAGCTGTCTCAGGGTGCTCTGGAGGATGTTTCCCTGTACTCCATCATGGAGAAGCCCATGACCTCCTGCGGATGTTTCGAGTGCATCTGCGGCATTGAGCCCTTCTCCAACGGCGTATGTATCGCGAACCGTGAGTATGCCGGAGCAACTCCTCTGGGAATGACCTTCTCCGAGCTGGCTTCCATGACCGGCGGCGGTGTTCAGACTCCCGGATTCATGGGACATGGCAAGCACTTCATCGCTTCCAAGAAGTTCATGAAGGCAGAAGGCGGTGTGGCCCGTATCGTATGGATGCCCAAGGAGCTGAAGGAGCAGGTGAGAGAGAACCTGGACAAGACTGCAAAAGAGCTTTACGGAATCGACAACTTCTCCGATATGATCGGTGATGAGACCATCGCTACCGATCCGGAAGAACTGGTAGCTTTCCTGACCGAGAAAGGTCATCCGGCTCTGGGCATGGATCCGATGATGTAAGAATATTTCAGGCGTATTTCCGGCACGAAAATGTGCCGGAAATACCCCTGGTTTTTGTGCGTTCAGGATTGACAGAATCCGCAAAATGTTTTAAGGTATGAGTTAGATAAAAACAGTAAGGAGGCTTGTTTAAAATGCCGTTTAATCGCAAACCACAGAAGTTCAGCGCATCTATTAAAGAAGTAGAAATCGGATGCGGCGAAAAAGCAATCAAGATCGGAGGAGCCAGCGTATTCCCCTTCTATACTTTTGACGGGGATGAGGGAAATGCTCCCAAGGTAGGCGTTGAGATCTCTGATATGGGTCTTGAGCATGCTTCAGAAGGTGTGAAAGCTTATTATGCAGGAGCTTCCACCATGGCTGAGATCGCCAAGAAAGCAGCTGAGATGCCTGGCGGAGACTTTGTTGTACTGCGTCTGGAAGGCGGAGATCCGAACGGAGCCAACAAATCCATTGAAGAGCTGGTAGCAGTGGCAAAAGAAGTTGCGGATGCCATCGATGCTCCGCTGGTAGTGGAAGGCTGCAAGAACGTCGAAAAAGACAGCGAACTGCTGCCGAAGATCGCAGAGGCTCTGCAGGGAAAGAATGTTCTGCTTATGTCCGCGAAGGAAGAGGACTACAAGGCCATTGGTGCCGCAGCCGGCCTGGCTTACAATCAGAAGGTTGGAGCCGAGTCTGCCGATGATATCAACCTGGCCAAGCAGCTGAACGTTGTCCTGACTCAGCTGGGAGTCGCTCCGGAGAGCATTGTAATGAACGTAGGAACTGCCGCCGTAGGCTACGGCTTTGACTATGTAATTTCCACCATGGACCGTGTAAGAGCGGCTGCTCTGTCCCAGGATGACAAGATGCTTCAGATGCCGATCATCGCTCCTGTTGCTTCTGAGACCTGGTCAGTAAAAGAGTCCACGGCTTCTGAAGAAGATGCTCCGGGATGGGGTTCTGTAGAGGAGAGAGGTGTCTCCATGGAAGTACAGACTGCTGCCGCATGTCTGGTGTCCGGCTCCGATGCCGTAATTTTGAAACATCCTCAGTCCGTTGCAACAATTTCTAAGATGATTAAAGAATTAATGTAATGTGAGAAAAGAGGAGGATAAAGAATCATGGCATTAACAGGTATTCAGATTTTTAAAATGACACCGAAGAAAAACTGTAAGGAGTGCGGATGCCCCACCTGTATGGCGTTTTCCATGAAGGTGGCTCAGGGTGCAATGGATATTTCCGCATGTCCGCATATGTCAGAGGATGCTCTGGCTCAGCTGTCTGAGGCGACTGCTCCGCCTATGAAGACCATCAAGGTCGGAACCGGCGACAACGAGTACAGCCTGGGCGGTGAGACCGTTCTGTACAGACATGAGAAGACATTTGTGAGCAAGACCAGATACGCGGCCAGCGTATGCACCTGCATGGATGATGCAGCCATTGACGCGAGACTGGCCAGCGTTTCTGCCGTTGACTACGAGCGTATCGGTGAGAGAATGTACACCGAGCTGGTATATGTAAACTACGCAAAGGATACAGATTCTGCAAAATATGTGGAGCTGGTTAAGAAGGCTGCAGCTACCGGAAGAACGCTGGTACTGGGATGCAAATGTCCGGAGACCGCAAAGGCAGCTCTGGATGTCTGCAAAGACGCAAAGCCGGTTCTGAACGGAGCCGATGCGTCCAATTATGAAGAGATGAGCAAGATTGCCACAGAGGCCGGCGTTGTTCTGGGTGTTTCCGGCGCAAATCTGGACGAGCTGTACGATACGACGGCAGCACTGGAGAAACTGGGCAACAAGAACCTGGTTCTGGATGTAACCATGGGAAGCGTTAAGGAAACCTTTGAGGCAGCCGTTTCCGTACGTCGGGCAGCAGTCAAGGATACGGACAGAACCTTCGGCTATCCCTCTATTGTGAACCTGGCAGCCCTTGTGCAGGGTGACAAGCCCATGCAGCAGGCTCTGGCCGCACTGTTTACCATGAAGTACGGCTCCATTGTTGTTGTGGAGGAGATGGATTATGCGATGGCTCTGCCGCTGTACGGCCTGAGACAGAACCTGTTCACGGATCCGCAGAAGCCCATGAAAGTGGCTCCTGGCATCTACCCGCTGAACGGAGCAGACGAGAATTCCATCTGCCTGACCACCGTAGACTTTGCTCTTACATACTTCCTGGTATCCGGAGAGCTGGAGCGTTCCGGCATCCCCTGCAACCTGGTAATTTCCGATGCCGGCGGACTTTCCGTTCTGACTGCCTGGGCAGCCGGAAAGCTTTCCTCCACCTCCATTTCTACCTACATCAAGGAAGAAGTTGAGGGCAAGGTGAAATCCAGAAAGCTGATCATCCCCGGAAAAGTTGCCGTTCTGAAGGGCGACCTGGAGGCGAAGCTGCCGGGCTGGGAGATCATTGTAGCTCCGCTGGAGGCAGTACAGCTTGTGAAATTCCTGAAAGATATGCAGGCAAACGGCCAGCTGTAATCCGGGAGCATATGCTCTGAAAGCTGAATGAAAACGAAGGCAGGCCATTCGACTTGCCTTCGTTTAAATAAGAAAAAAGGAGAAAACTTATGGCAAAATTTGTAGTAATTGGAGAAAGAATTTCTGTAACTGCTCCGTCTATTAACAGAGCATTCGCAGAGAAGGATCCGGAGCCGATTCTGACCAGAGCAAAACAGCAGCTGGATGCCGGCGCCACCTATCTGGATGTGAATATCGGACCGGCAGAGAACAACGGCGAGGACATTATGAAATGGGCCGTTACTCTGCTGCAGGAGAATTTTGATAACGTTCCGCTGGCTCTGGACACTGCCAACAAGAAGGCAATCGAGGCTGGTATCTCCGTATACAATAGATCCAAGGGCAAACCCATCGTTAACTCCGCAGATGCTTCCGGACGTATCGAGTACATCGATCTGGCGGCAGCCAATGATGCCATCGTCATTGCTCTGTGCAACGGTGAGGGAATCGCAAAGGATAACGATGAGCGTATGGCTTATCTGACTACTCTGCTTGAGAGAGGTCTGGAGCACGGCATGGAGGATCAGGATATCTGGTTTGATCCGCTGTTCGTTGTTGTGAAGGGTATGCAGGAGAAACAGATGCAGGTTCTGGAGTTTATCAAAATGATCTCCGATATGGGACTGAATTCCACCGGCGGTCTGTCCAATAACTCCAACGGCGCACCGAAGACTCTCCGTCCGATCATGGATGCATCTCTGGTTGCCATGTGCATGATGCAGGGCCTGACCTCCGCCATCGTTAACCCCAACGACCTGAGACTGATGGAGACCATCAAGACCTGTGATGTATTTAAGGGAAATACTCTGTACGCGGATTCCTATCTGGAGATCTAATCAGGGAAATACAAGAATGGTTATGCTTTTGCAGCCGCTGTACGGCAGAGGATTCTGCCGCTGTACAGCGGCTGTTCTGCATCTTCGAGGCAAGATACCTGCCAGTGCGTATGTCCGGGATTTTATGCATGGAATCTCCCGGCCTTCTCCCGCAATATCATTGAAAAATAGATGGAACTATGCTAAGATAAGCTTGTTATATATCTAACAATACAACATTGTCCTGCGCTGGACCAGCGTAAGTGTTAGATGAGGAAAGGATAGTGCGAATGTATAAGGTTACGTTTCAGCTGGAAGGGGCGGGCACGGTGGATGCATTTGCCCAGGAAGATGAGAACCTTCTGAATGTGGCCCAGAAGTCCAATGTGGCCATTGACGCGCCCTGTTCAGGGAACGGCATGTGCGGAAAATGCCGGGTGAAGCTGGTGGCGGGGGAGCTGGAATCCAAGAAGACCCGACATATCAGCGATGAGGAGTATGCGGACGGATGGCGTCTGGCCTGCTGCAGCAAGGTGATCGGCGATGTGACGGTGGAAGTGCCGGACATAGCCTCCGCGTACCGGAGCAGAATGAAAGTTGCGGATTTAAGTTCAAAGCAGGAAATAGAGCTTTTTGAAAACACAAAAAAACAGGTGGAGAACGCAGGCATCCTTTTGAAAAACAGTATGAGCGTCCTGGAGATCCAGATGGAGGCGCCTACCCTGGATGATACGATGCCGGATAATGAGCGGTTCGAGTGGGCGGTGGAGGCTGCCACGGGAATAGAGCATGTCCGGATTCCGTATTCTGTACTTCATAAGATGGCGCGCGTTTTTCGGGAAAATCATTTCCATGTGCAGTGTGTTGTGCGCAAGACAAGCAGGGACGTATTTGTTTACGATATTCTTCCGGCCGGCGAGAAGGCGGTGATCGGCGGCCTGGCCGTGGATATCGGAACGACGACTGTATCTGCAATTCTTATGAATATGGAGACGGGAGAAATTCTGGCCAAGGCTTCTTCCGGAAACGGGCAGATCCGCTATGGCGCTGATGTTATTAACCGGATTATTGAGTCGCAGAAGCCGGGGGGCGGAAAACGCCTGCAGAAAGCGGTGATTGAGGAGACCATCAATCCGCTGATTTCGGAAATGTGCAGAAGTATTCATTTCCCCAAGGAGCACATTTACCGCATGGCGATAGCCGGGAACACAACCATGAATCACCTGCTGATGGGCGTGGACGCGGAGCCGATCCGCACAGAGCCGTATATTCCCACGTTCTTTAAGACAAATTCGCTGTTTGCCTCCGATATCGGCGTTGATATTCACCCGGATGCCCATATCATTATGGCGCCCAATATCGGAAGCTATGTCGGCGGCGATATTACGGCAGGAGCCTTTGTGAGCCTGATCTGGAACCGTCCGGAGATGTCTCTGTTTATTGACCTGGGAACGAACGGGGAGCTGGTGTTCGGTAATTCGGATTTTCTGATGAGCTGCGCCTGTTCAGCGGGTCCGGCCTTTGAGGGCGGAGATATCAGCTGCGGCATGCGGGCGACAGACGGCGCGATTGAGGCCTGCACCATTGACAAGGAAACCATGGAGCCACATTTTTCCGTTATCGGGGAAGAAGGTACGAAGCCGGTGGGCATCTGCGGCTCCGGAATTATTGACATTATAGCGGAGCTTTTTACCTGCGGCATAATTAACGCAAAAGGAAAATTTGTCCGGGAGGGTGAAAGAATCCGCCATGATAAATACGGGATGGGAAGCTACGTACTGGCATTTGAGAAGGATGCCGGAAGCGTCAAGGATGTGGAGATCACCGAGGTGGATATTGATAATTTTATCCGCGCGAAGGGAGCTATTTTCTCGGCCATCCGCACGATGCTGAAATCCCTGGATTTCACAGTGGATATGATTGATGATGTGTATGTGGCCGGAGGGATCGGAAGCGGCATTAATATGCGAAATGCTGTAAATATCGGCATGTTTCCGGACATACCGGAGGAAAAATTCCATTATATCGGGAACTCTTCGCTGACGGGAGCGTATGCCATGCTGCTGTCCACCCAGGCGGAGAGAAAAGTGTATGAAGTGGCCAGGAATATGACGTATCTGGAACTTTCTACCGTTTCCTCCTACATGGATGAATTTGTGGGAGCCTGTTTCCTGCCCCACACAGACAGCGAGATGTTCCCCAGCGTACATCTGAAATAATGGATCAGGAGTTGAAAATATGGATTTTCCCTATGAAAAAGACAGTAAAGAGAGAATGCCCTACGAGCATTACATGGAGATTTACCGCCAGCTGAATCCGGAAGATATCAGCAGAAGGACGAATATTCCGTATGATGCTGCGGCACAGACTTTTACGCTCCGTCTGATGGGGGTAACCTATCAGGTGTCCTGGCCGGACTACAAGGTCCGGCATCTGGACCGGGAGGAGTTTCAGTATTATCCCCTGGAAAATGCGCCGAATGCCAGGATACTGGTTCTGCGCTTTCTGACAGAGGGGGCCGCTGCGCCGGCCTCAGGAAAATTTCTAACATACCGGGAAATTCCCTGGGGTGAGGTGTACTTTAAACAGTTTCAGGGCCGGTGCCTTTTCAGGCTGGCATACGGTTTTGGAAATAAATTGCAGAAGTTTAGGGAGGTCATGGAGAAGCTCGGCGCGAAACAGCTGTCCCACGGGGACGCCGGCTATGCGTTTGAATTTCTCAACGGCCTGTATCTGCAGTTCCTTCTGTGGGAGGGGGACGAGGAGTTTCCTCCCTCCGCGCAGATTCTCTTCTCCGATAATTTTCCGGTGGCTTTTGTTATGGGAGAGGACATGGCGGTGGTGGGGGATGTCTCCATCGGCGCTCTGAAGGCTTTGAGTTAACAGTATTCATTTCATAGTGTCACAATAGTAGAGTAAATATTGCGCGTAAAGTGTCCTGAGGATGGGAAGTTGCCTGGGAACGAAGGAAGCTTGGAATTCCACGATGCAATATTGCGTCCGCTACTGCATTGGAGATGATTTGCAAGGTCCTCTTTGGTGCGGTAACTGCTGCGCCGCTATGAGCTGACAAAGGAGGATGTGCAATGAAACAACAGATGAGCATTAAGACAGTTGCCGCCGCTGCGGTACTGGTGGCTATGAACATTATTTTATCCAGGGTATTTGCCATTAATATCGGTCCTACCCTGCGCATTACAATCAGTACAACACCGATTTTTCTGGCCGGACTCTGGTTTGGTCCGCTTGTGGGCGGTCTCTGCGGAGCTGCAGGAGATCTGCTGGGCAGCCTGTTCCAGGGGTATGCGCCGAATCCGCTGATTATGGCAGCGGCTGTTCTGTGTGGCCTGCTGCCTGGAATTATGAAAAAATATGTATTTCGGGGCCGGATCAGCTACTGGAAAATTCTTCTGATTGTAGCCCTGCATGGGCTGGCAGGCTCCATGGGACTGACTCTGCTGGGGCTCCACCTGATGTATGGAAGGCCGCTGGCAGAATTATTTGTAACCCGTGCCGTTCAGACAGCGGCACTGGTGATTGTGAATTCGATTCTGGTGAATCTGCTGTATGTTAGTCCCCTGACCACCTATGTGAACAGGATGTTTCTGCGGACAGAGACGAGAGCCGGGGCCGGCAGATAAGATACAGGGAAAAGCCACTTACCGGACGGAAAGTCCGAAAATTATTAGCCTGAAAATGTGTGTAGAAAGGTGGAAAAGTAGAATGGGTTACGCAACAAAGGGATGTGATGAGTTTGTAGAGGTACTCTCCTCGAAGGCTCCGGTCCCCGGAGGCGGAGGTGCTTCGGCGCTGGTAGGAGCAGTAGGAGCGGCGCTCTGCAACATGGTGGGGAATCTCACCGTAGGAAAGAAAAAGTACGCGGAAGTAGAGGAAGAACTGCGCGGCCTCATGGAACAGGTGACAGATATCCAGAACCGTTTTCTTCAGCTGATTGACGAAGATGCGGAGGGCTTTGCGCCGCTGGCCAAAGCCTACGGCCTGCCTTCCGGAACGGAAGAGGAAAAGGCGGAAAAGACCCGGGTCATGGAGCAGTGTCTGGTTGAGGCATGCCGTGTGCCCATGGAAATTATGGAGAACTGCTGCCGGGCCATCGGGCTGGTTAAAATATTTGCCGCAAAGGGTTCGGTGCTGGCTGTCAGCGACGCGGGCGTTGCCGCCGAGTGCTGCCGGGCTGCTTTAAAGGGAGCCAGTCTGAATGTCTATATTAATACAAAAAGCATGAAGAACAGAGAGTACGCAGAAGAACTGAATCAAAAATGTGATGAGATGATTTCTGTGTATGGCGCGGAAGCGGAGGATCTGTTCGAGGATGTGCTGAAAAAATTGAAGTAAGGGAGGGAGACACAGATGGCCAGACAACTGCTGGGAAAAGAAGTGACAGCAGCTTTAAATGAAAAGATTAAAATGCAGGTGGAAGCTCTGAAGAAAAAAGGAGTGGAACCGACGCTGGGAATTATCCGGGTGGGAGAGAGAGAAGACGATCTCTCCTATGAAAGAGGAGCGGTTAAGCGCTGCGAGACTCTGGGCGTCGCATACCGGAAGATTCTCCTTCCCGCAGATGTGGCGCAGGAGACACTGATGGAGGCTGTACGTGAAGTAAATGAGGATGACAGCATTCACGGAGTGCTGATCTTCCGCCCGCTGCCGAAGCATCTGGATGAGGAAGCTGTGATCCGTGCCCTGGACCCGGAGAAAGATGTGGACGGAATTACGGACGGCTCCATGGTGGGAGTGTATACGGGACGGGAGCAGGGGTTCCCCCCCTGTACGGCCCAGGCCTGTATGGAGATTCTGGATCATTACCAGATTGACTGTACGGGCAGGAAGGCTGTTGTGGTGGGCCGGAGTCTCGTGGTGGGAAAGCCGGCGGCCATGATGCTGCTGAAGAAGAACGCTACGGTGACGGTGTGCCACACCAGGACAAAAGATATGCCCTCCGTGGTGCGGGAAGCGGATATCGTGATTGTAGCTGCAGGAAGAGCAGGCGTGGTGGATGCATCCTACGTATCGCCGGGGCAGACGGTCATTGATGTCGGAATTAATGTCAATGAGGCGGGAAAGCTCTGCGGTGATGTGGACTACAGCCAGGTGGAGCCTGTTGTGGAGGCCATTACCCCCGTTCCCGGAGGGGTGGGCAGCGTGACCACCTCCGTTCTGGTGGGACATGTGGTGGAGGCTGCCCTGCGGAAACATAAAGAATAACGAGGCAGAGACAGGAATGCCGGAGGATCCCTTCTGGGAACCCTCCGGCATTCCTGTCTCTGAAGAACAGATTACTTATGTTCTGCAAAATAAATCTTGCTGTATTTGTCAATCTCTTCCGAGGTAGCCTCATATACACCGGGGAAGGTGCTCATGGCCAGGCCCTGGGAAGCGCTGGGGATGAAATAATATTTTCCGTTCTCATCGCAGGCACGTTTTACTTCCCTGGCGATGACCTCACGGGTCCAGCCTTCATAATCAATCTTGGCGCTGTCGATGCCGCCCATAAAGGTGATCTGGCCGCCGTATTTCTTAATGAGCGCCGGGATATCATTTGTGGTCATAACACCCTGCCAGATACTGATGCCCATATCGATCATATAGGGAACGAGGGTTGCCGCATAGGAATCGGAATGATGCACGATCAGATCCGCGCCGTTTTCCTTGTAGCAGCCGTAAATGTCCTTGTAGGCCGGAAGAATAAATTCTTCAAACATCTCGGGAGAGATGAAGGTGGAGCGCTGGCTGCCCCAGTCATCGTGATGGAAGACGCCGTCCGGTTTGATATGCTTGCAGATATCCTCTGCCAGCTCGACTTCCCACTCGGTCAGGTATTTGATCAGATCCTTCATGGCTTCCGGCTCCTCAAAGAAGTTCATCAGCGTATTCTGGATCTCGCCGAGATAATGCGTCATCTCAAAAATACCGGGGGCAACGAAGGGGAGCACAAAGTATTCGTTGCGGTCAATCTCTTCCACCTGTTTCTGGAAAGCCTCCCATTCTGCATCGGAATATGTAGCCTTGGGCTTTTTCACATAATCTTTCCAATGGGTAATATCTTTAATTACGATCTTATCCGGGGTATGTACCGGGAAAGCGCCCGGAAATCCGGCCGGCCAGGAACTGGTGATTCCCCAGAGATTGACAACCTCCGGTCCGCCCGGCTCCGGCATGGGGTTGGATGCCAGATAGGGATGGAAAACAATCTGAAAGGCTTCATACTGGTTTACGAAGCGGTCCGGATTGCCGCCTTTCATGGTTTCGATGACGTTCTGTCGTTTTGTAAGCATAACACTTCCTCCTGCTATATTATTTTGGCATTTCTTAAAATTCTGCAGTATTGTGCCAATTTTCCGCTCTCTTAGATTATACTATCAAACAGAAAAATCTTCAAGAAAGGGAAGATAGATATGACTAATATAGTACAGAATGCACTAATAAAATTTTATTATTAATAGAGTTCAGCGAAAGGAGGACATAATAGCGAAAGAATCTACATATAGTATAACAGTACATTGGAAAGGACAGGAATCTATATGGATGCTTTTGCTGTTTACAGAGATATACAGGCCCGGACCGGGGGGCAGTTTCTGATCGGAGTTGTGGGGCCGGTAAGGACAGGAAAATCCACCTTCATCCGGCGGTTTCTGGAGGTGCTTGCCCTTCCGGCTATGGAGGAAAATACAAAAGCCGAGATGAGAGATCAGCTGCCCCTCTCCGGATCCGGTACATTGATCACGACCGTAGAACCCAAGTTCATTCCCAAAGAGGCGGTGGAAATCCAGCTGGGGGAAGATATTCTGATCCGGCTGCGGCTCATTGACTGTGTCGGCTTTCTTGTTCCGGAGGCCACGGGAAATATGGAAAATGAAAAAGAGAGGATGGTAAAAACTCCCTGGTTTGAGGAAGCTATTCCCTTTCATCAGGCCGCAGAAATAGGTACGCGGAAGGTAATAGCGGAACATTCAACTCTGGGACTGCTTGTCACCACAGACGGATCTTTTGGTGAACTGCCCAGAGAAAATTTTGCGGAAGCGGAAGCCAGAACGGTAGAAGAACTGAAAAAGCAGGGGAAACCGTTTCTGATCCTGGTAAATTCTGTAAAGCCTTATAAAGATGAGACACAGAAGCTGGCCCGGGAGCTGTCCGAAAAATATGGAGCCTCCGCGCTGGCCGTAAACTGCGATCAGCTGCGGGCCGACGATGTGGTAAAAATACTGGAATGTCTCCTGTATGAATTCCCCATCCGCCAAGTGGAATTTTACATACCAAAATGGGTGGAACTGCTGCCGCCGGAACATCCGGTGAAGGCAGAACTGATCGGGAAGGTAAGGGAGCTGACGGAAGGCCTTAAGTATATTCGGGACGTGCGGAGAGATACGGTAAAGCTGAACAGTGAATACGTAAAAAACGCGTCTCTGATGCAGGTGGACCTGGCCAGCGGCATTGTCAGGGTACAGGTTGAGATGAAGGAAAAATATTATTACCAGATGGTCAGCGAGATGACGGGCGTTGCCATCCAGGGGGAATACGATCTGATGCGGGCGCTGAAGGAGCTTTCGGCCATGAAGAATGAATACGCGCGGGTCCAGAACGCCATGGAGGCCGTGCGGGGAAGCGGTTACGGGGTTGTAATACCGGAGAAGGAAGAGATTGTCCTGGATGATCCGGTGGTAATCCGGCAGGGAAGCAAATTCGGGGTGAAGATACGTTCTACCAGCCCCTCCATCCATATGATCAAGGCAAATATTGAGACGGAGATTGCGCCGATCGTGGGAACAGAGCAGCAGGCGGAGGATCTGATTGCCTACATTCGCGAGAGCGGGCGTCAGGAGGACGGAATCTGGAAAACCAATATTTTTGGAAAATCGGTGGAACAGCTGGTGGAGGACGGTATACGGACCAAAATTGCTCAGATTACAGAGGAAAGCCAGGTGAAGCTGCAGGAATCCATGCAGAAAATTGTAAATGACAGCCGCGGAGGGATGGTCTGCATCATTATCTGACTTTGCGGCGGCTGTATTCGGAAAGCGGCGGGAAACAGATCCCTGCTGTTACCGCCGCCTCCTACTCAATTTTCTATTCTTGATTGGGTATTGTCAGCTTGAAAAAATGGTAGTAATATAGAAAGGAATAAGATTTTACTGAGAATACAGAGCAGGGAGGTAAACCATGTTTGAAAATATCGGAAAAAAAATTGTAGGTGTCGGAAAAGGAGTGATGCGGGGAACCCAGAACTTTTCCGAGACGGTTTCTCTGAATGCGAGAATTGATGAATGCAGGAAGGATCTGAATAACTGCTACTGCCAGTTGGGACAGGCCTACTTCAGCAGAACCACATCGGATGTGCCGCCGGAGTATCAGGGGATTTTTGACCGTATCCATATGCTGAATCAGACGATTGTGCAGCTGCAGGAACAGATTAAGGTAATTAAAGGAATCCGCCAGTGTCCCAACTGCGGGGCAGAGGTGGCCAGCAATGTTATGTTCTGCGGAAACTGCGGATACAGCATGCCGCCGGTAAACAGCGCGCAGCCTGCCTGGAACGGACCTGTCTGTGCAAAATGCGGCGCGCCTCTGGAAGAGGGAGCGGCTTTCTGCACCAACTGCGGAGCTCCGGCAGCGCCGAATCCGGCGCCCTTCCAGAGCGATTATCAGCCCCAGGGCGCACCGGCGGGAAAAGTATGTCCGAACTGCGGAACCCAGGCAGCCCCGGACGCCGCCTTCTGCAACGAGTGCGGAACCAGCCTGCTGGCCGGGACTCCGTCGGAAAGCCAGCCGGCCCCGGAGGCGGAACCGGAAACACAGTCTCATGCGGAATATACATTTGATCATACAGAGATTTATCAGGAACCGGAATTTGTCGCCCAGGAGGAGTCTGTCCGGGAAGCGGTTCCGCCGCAGCCGGCCCCGGAGAAGGTATGTCCCAACTGCGGAACCAAACTGGAGGAAGATGCGGTCTTCTGCTCGGAGTGCGGAAACAGAGTAGGCTGATGCCTCTGTATATCATTGCGGGATAGGAGAAAGGGATGAATAATCTTTTTCCGTTGTTAGGGGCGGCAGTTTTTGCCCTCGTTTTACTGTTTGATATTTTGCTGCGCAGGCATAAGAAAATCAGACGCGGTTTTGCCGACGGGATTTTCTTATGCCTTTTGGCCGTTGGCCTTACAGTGTCGGCAGTCCGGGGGCTCGGAGGCCTGATGGAGGAAAATGCCGGAGTACGGCCGGGTATGTATCTGGCCTACAGATATCTGGAGAGCGGGGATGTTGAAAAAGCGCGGGCAGCGGCGGAGAATGACGGCAGCCTGAGCCGGGAGCAGAGAGGGCTTCTGGAGGTTCTTCTGTCGGCAGCGGAGGGAAACTATCCGGCCCTGTACTTTGCAGCGGAAGAACTCCTGGAGGAGGGGATTTCCAGTGCAGAACAGCAGGACTGCGTGGAAGAGCTGCACTCTTTTTCGAAGGCCTATCTCAGGCAGGATGCTTCCGCGGCAGAATTTGTTTCTGTATCGGGGGAAGCGGAAAGAGGCATGCAGGTCCCTGAAAAAATCAGCAGTCTGATCCGGCAGTGTTTTGAGACGGAGAACATCCAGGAGACAGAAGAACTGAACGATTACTATTATCTGGACAGTCAGGTGCGGGGAGGCGGCGCGGAAGCCGTGGACCCATCGGACGTGGAGAATCTGTGCCAAAAATATCCGTTTAGCCAGGATATTCTGAAGCTGGCCGTGAAATACTATGCGGAGCGCGAGGAGTACGGCGAGGCACAGGGTAAGGCGAAGAGACTGCTGGAGCTGGAGGATTCGGCGGAGAATTACGTGATTTACACGGATGTGATCGCCCAGAGAGCCTATGCGGGCGATGTACAGAGCGGGGGGGATGCGGAAAAAGAAGGACTGATCCAGGAGGCGGAGCGGCTGGAAGAGCAGGCAGCGCGCTACGGGGACGAAGATGAGCGCCGGGAGCGTCTGCTGAATGAGGCGGAAGCCCGCCGGGAAGAGGCATCTCATGTGGATATATACAGGGCAATTAATTTTCTGGAAGCGAAGAAGCCCATGTTCCGGGACAGAAGCGGCCTGTACGATACACAGATTGCAAAACTGTATCTGGCGGCCGGAGACAGGGAGGCAGCGAAGAAACGGGTGCATGCTATCCTGGAGCATGTGGACGCTCTGTCGGAGGATTCTCCGGTGCGTGAGGCCCTGATGGATGTGGCGGACGCTTACAGGCAGACCTCTTCCGAGTCAGAGAGCCCTGTTCTTAAAAGCGCTGTGCGGGAATTTGTGGAGACGCAGAGTCAGGGCATCATTCAGGTGCAGGATGGAACAATTAATGGAAGAATGGCAGATTTTGTTGCTTCGGTCTTGAAATATGACAAACTGGGAATTTTTATCAGCCGCGTAGATACGTCCGGTTATCCGGAAATTACGGCCTGTCTGAATATGAACGGGGAAAGGGAAGGCCGCTGGGGTATGTCGGGTGAATTCTATGCAGATGATTTTGAAATTATTGATACGCAGTATAAGATTGAAGATTTCGAACTGAATGCGGATGCCAGCAAAACAGGGGTGGATATTGCCCTCGTCATGGACTGCAGCGGAAATATGAGCGAGGAAGCGCTGGAAGATGCAGAGAAGGCCGCGCAGGCCTGTGCGGAAGACATGGATACGGGGCGGCAGCAGATGGCTGTGGTCACATATTCCGACGAAGCCCGGACCCTGGTATCCAGGACCAATGATCCGGAAAGCCTGATTTACGGCATCCATCAGAGCAGCCGGGGAGGCGGCACGAATATTTCCGCAGGCCTGCAGGAGGGTCTGGATGCGCTGGCCGGAGGAAGAGGCGGAACGAAAGCGCTTATTCTTATGGCGGGCGGACAGGATGGAAACGAGGAGGCCATCGATGAGGCCGTCTCGCGGGCAGTCAGTGAGCAGACGGCTGTCTATGTAGTAGGGCTTGGGGATGCCAGGGAAGAGTCTCTCCGCGATATCGCGGACAGGACCGGAGGAAAATTCATCATGGCGGACAGCTCTGCGGAACTGGAAGATATTTGTCTGACGCTTCAGAAATACATTGTCAACAGTTATGTTCTGACCTATACAGTTTCCGAAAATGCAGAAGCGGATTCACGGTACCTGATGGTCTCTGTTCCGGACAGCCAGATATCGGCCCGGCGGGACTATGCTGTCTCCGGCGGTGGAGAGGAAAGTGCGGATACAGATGAAAAAGGAATCCGCCCCTCCGGGGAAGAGGATGCGCAGCTGCTGTCCGTGTCTCCCGGAGCCGTTTCGGCGGAGGAGGCTGCTTCCGGTCTGACGGTGACTGTGAAGGGAACGGGATTCCAGGAGGGCATGCATGTCAATGTCGGAGAACTGGAGCTTTCAGAGGTTGCCGTTCAGGATGAAAACACCCTGACCGGTGTTCTGAAGGGAAATCTTTCTACAGGAGCCTGCCGCGTCAGTGCCCAGTATCCGGACGGAAGGGTCGGAGTGCGGGAGGATGGACTGCGCGTATTCAGGGCCGGAACCAGCACCGGAGTCCGGATTGGAGGGACAGTTATTCGGGCGGACAGAATCGGCCAGACGGCGGAGGGTGTTTTTTCGGCCGCCGGGAATGTTCTGATTAATGACTTTATCCATTTCAGCGGAAGCCTGGAAATCCGGGCCCTGGATCTTCCGGAAAAATTTACCCTGAATTCCGGAAGAATCACATATCTGGGAGACCGGGGGAAAATTTCAGGCAGCGGAAAGCTGTACATCAGCTATCCCCGGGCGGAGGACGAGGATCCGAATTATGCGGGACTCGCTCTGGAGGGAAGAGACTACGTGGTACAGGAAGGACAGGTGGATTTTACGGTTCAGGGAATGGAAACGGAGCTGGGGGAAAATCTCACGCTGCGTCTGCCGCTGCTTGCAGATGTGACTGCTTCCTCCGCTGTTCTCGATACGGACGGGATTAAAATCCGTGGAAGGGAAGCAAAATTTTCTGATATGGCGGACAGTATGCCGGAGGGAACGGATCATTCCGTGACAAGCAGGAAAGAAAAGACTGCGGTAGACGCAGTCGGGCGGGGTGCTGCTGCTTCCGGAGCGGAAAAGAGCGCGGAGGCTTCCGTTTGGACAGCAGATCCCCGGGCCGGATTGGAGATCCTTATCCGTCAGGATAATATTTCTGCAGAGGGGGAACTGTCTCTGGAAGAGGGAGGAGCCCTGAAGCTGGGGCGTATTGGACTGAGCGCCGCGAAGCTGAAGCTGGATACGCTGGATGAAGAGCAGGAGTACTGGAAACTGGAAGGGACGCTGGATTTTTCAGCGTTTCCGGAGTTGGAAGCGGCCGCAGCCCAGGAAAAGCGGGCAGTGATTTCTTCCCGGTACTGGAGGCTTGACAAAGTGGAGGCGGATGTAGAGCTGGATCCGGAAATTCCTCTGTACCAGGGGCTTTATCTCAACGGGCTGTCCCTGGAGGAAGAGACAGACAGTTCTTCTGCACCGGAGGAGCAGCAGGATTTTTGGCTGACCGGAGCTGCGGAGGGAAACGTGGATCTGTTCGGAGGGCTTAATATGCAGGTTTCGGAAAATATGACGGATTGGGGAAGGCTGGGAGCATTTCAGGGAACTGCTACCCTGCACTGCGGTGAGCCCTCACTCCAAATAGAGACCGGACTGGAGCTTCTGGGAAATGAGCTTCCCGATGTTTCCCTGGATCTGGGAACCTTCGGATTTTCAGCAGATGCCCGGTCACAGCTGGAGCTGGAAATGCTGGGCATGGATCTGGGAGGGGAGGCGGCGCTTCATCTGGAATCCTCCCGGGAACAGATGGACATGCGCCTGGAACTGGACGGATATCTGAACTGCAGTATGCTGAATCTGAACTGTCAGGGAGACATGGTTCTGGAGGCAGGCGTGCGCTTTGACGGAACGCTGTTTTCTGTGGGAATCACAGAAAATGGCAGGGAACATCGGCTCTGGTATCAGGATAATGGCGAGCTTTTCCTGACAGATAAGATCTATTGTTCCTGACAGCAGGCAGGAGGTGGCGGATGAAAAAAATAATATTTTTTTTGACAGCGGCTTTCTTTTGCCTGCTGGCCGGCGGGCAGGAGACTCTGGCAGCTGCCGAGACTGTGGTGGCAGAGCTGGACACGGACAGGCAGGAATGTATCTTTGAAATCCGCTGGGAGGAAGAGGAGGCGCAGGCGCAGATACGGATCACTTCTCCGGGCGGCGAAGTGTACGGTACAGAGGAAACGCCGGACAGCGTTACGGCTATGCAGGGCTGCGCATATTTTTATATTGGCGAAGCGCAGGCCGGGGACTGGCAGGTAGAGATTACCGGCGAAAAGCTGGGAGAAGTGGAAGTGAATGTCGGCTCACTTCCCCAGAGTATGCAGATTCTTTCCTTTACAGTGGCGGAAAATGGACGCGGCGGATACGATGCCTCCTGGAACATTTCCGATTGTCCGGAGAATGCGGAGATTGCTGTGTATGCGGATACGGATAACCGGGGCTATGACGGGCAGCTTATCGCTTCCGGGGGCAGCGGACCGGAGGGGACACTTTCCTTTCAGATGGCATCGCTGGACAGCGGCTACTATTATTTTTATCTGACGGTCACGGAAACCGGCGGAATCTTTAATTATCAGTACGGGGACACGGCACTATTCTATGATAATACCGGCGGCCGGAATAAACTTGAAAATACAGAGGCATCGCTTCTGAATAGGGACGTATATGTAAGCTGGAAAGGGGAAGAAAACAGAACTTACAGAGTCATGCTCTTCGACCCCGATACGAAGCTGCTTCTGACTTCCCGGGAGACAGAGGAAACTTCCTGCGTACTGCCCATGCCGGAAGGATATGACCGGATACTGGCGGCAGCTGCAGATTATACGGATGGACGGACAGGCAGGTTCGATGTTTATGCAGTGTCCCTGGATCAGGCAGTGGAAGCTTCCGTCACTTATCCGGAAGAAACGGTCACCAGTCAGCCGGTTATTTTCGCCTCGGTAAACTGGAGCGGCAGCTGCACGGTATCCGCCACTTTAAATGAAGAGCTTCTGATGGAACGGGAGACGGCACAGGGACAGTATGAGATCCATCTGGAAGAAGGCGATAATACGATTGTATTCCTGGTTACAGACGAAAAAGGAAACACGGCCACATACAGAAAAGATATTTCTCTGGATACTTCGCCGCCCCAGCTCTCGGTCAGAAGAAATCTCGACCAGGTGACCACCGATGATTCCTATGTTTATGTGGAGGGATATACGGAGGCGGGAGTCCGGCTGACCTGCAATGGGGAACCCGTGGAGCTGGTGGGAAATTATTTCAGCTGCAGGCAGGCGCTCTCTTATGGAAAGAATGAAATCCTTCTGACGGCTACAGACGCGGCCGGAAATGAGGCCCGGTATTCTGCGGAGGTGACGCGACCCTTCTGGAGCGCGGGTATTGTAAAATGGATTCTCCTGGGTATTCTGGCAGCCGGGCTGACTGCCACGGAAATTGTGCTTCTGATCCGTGCAAAAAGGAGGTCACGAAAATGAAAAAGTTCCGTCTGATTCTGGCGGCAGTGACGGCGGCAGAAGGTATTTATATGATATATGCCAACTGGAGCGTGCGTGGCTATCATCTTCTTGAAATGAACGCTGCGGCAGGACACAGAGCCGCGGTGACCTATCGGTGGGCCGTTGTCCTGTTTCTGATACTTCTGGGAGCGGATATAGCGGCAGGCATTCTGTCCGGAAGGCGGATCCATAAAAAAAATATCTGTCCGGTCTGCAAAGGCAGGAGAAGGGAAAAGGACAAGTTCTGCAGGCACTGCGGCCACTCTTTTCTGCCAAAATAGAGACAGGATTTCTTTCCCAGCGCTTTTTATGAATTTTCCTTGAAAAAGTCCATAGACTAGAGTATAATTTATGTAAATTAAATAGCCGGTCAGAATTCCAGCAGGAGAGGCTTTTCTCTGGAATGAGGCCGGAAAAGAACGGATGAGTTTCCTGGAGTGTCCGAGGCCCTGCCAATTTGAACCTACATTTTCTTTAAACAGGGATTCCTATATCGACGTGTGGATGTCAGGCCTCCATTGCGCAGAGGAAGGCAGAAGCGGCGTCTGCGGTTGCCCACCTAGCTTTGCTAGGAGTCAAACGGCAGGAACGGCATGCCGGGGCTCACAGAAGAGAAAAGGGTTGAGAACCCAGAAACCGGTGCGGTAATCTGATTATCGTACCGGTTTTGTTTTTGCGGGATCCGCCCGGAGAGGTCAAAACAGCATTAGAAAGTATGAACTCCCCGTTTTTTCCATATACTAGGATATGGATGTTCAGCGAGAAAATAAATGGTTGTTTTGTGTCTGGCTCTGTCTGTTTGCCGCGATGCTGTCGCTGCGGCTCAGCGAAAATATTCCCGGTGAAGACAGCGGGACGAATCTGCCGGAGGGGCTTGCCCAGGAAAAAAAGGAGCCGGCAGCAGAAGCACCGGCTGCTGATTCTGCCGGGACAGCGGGAGGTACAGATGAGAATTCCTCCTACGTGTCTCCGCTTATACGGGTGCTGCTGACGGACAGTGAACAGAAGGGCTATATGCATGAGCAGGTGGCTGTCAGCAGCGAAAGCGCAATTCATCTGGCCGGATCCGGAGTGACGATTCCTCCGGGACAGACGGAGGTTATCACCGCCGCGGACGGCAGATTTATGGATGGGAAAATTGTGCTGGAGACGGAGAGTCCGGATGCGGGTATCGCGGTGGAATCCATAAGCCGGGCCCGGGGAGTCCCGGTGTATGAGGGAACCCTGGAGATACACAAAACAGAGCAGGGCCTTTATCTGGTAAATGAACTGGATCTTGAGACGTATCTGAAATATGTGGTGCCCAGCGAGATGCCTGCTTCCTATTCACAGGAAGCATTGAAGGCGCAGGCTGTCTGCGCCAGAACTTATGCGGTAAGGGCCATGGAAAACTATGCGCTGGAGGAATACCAGGCTCAGGTGGATGACAGTGTTTCCTATCAGGTGTACAACAACCTGGACCGGCAGGAAAATACAGATCTTGCGGTGGACAGCACAGCCGGACAGATCATGACCTTTGAGGGGGAACCTATCACAGCGTATTTTTTCTCAACCTCCTGCGGCTATACAAGTACGGACGAGGTGTGGACCGGTGAAGGAGGAGAAGCCTATCTGAAGAGCGTTTATGTGGGAAGCGACAGCCCGGAAAATGTCCAGAGCGAAGAGGTCTTTGCCAGTTTTATCCAGAGTGCGGATGCTTCTGATTATGAGTCGGAGGACGGCTGGTACCGGTGGAGCGTGGAGATCCCTGCGGAAGTACTGGATCAGCGGCTGGAAGCTTATGGAATAGGCGGAATTCAGGATATGGCGGTATTGAGCAGAAGCAGCGGGGGAGCCGTGACGGCACTGGAGATTACGGGAACGGGCGGCAGCGCGGTGCTGGAAAATGAATACCGGATACGGGAATTTTTATCGGTGGAGGGAATTCCGGTTACGAAAAATGACGGAAGCGTGACGGAGGAAATGAACCTCCTGCCCAGCGCGTATTTTATATGCAGCGGCGTCTTTGAAAATGGGAAAACAGAGGGATTTCTGCTCCTGGGAGGCGGTTACGGCCACGGTGTGGGAATGAGTCAGAACGGGGCCAGGCATCTGGCGGAGCAGGGGTATGGCTGGCGGGAAATCCTGAATTATTTTTATCAGAATATTACCCTGGAACAGATTGAATAGAGATACCTGCAATAGGATGAAACTGGAGATGTATGAGCCGACAGAAGCCGAAAAATGAGGGAAAGAGAAAAAAGGTATTGCATATTGTCAAGGAATTTTCGGAACGGATTATGGGCGACCATGTGGGGGCATATGCTGCCCAGGGAGCTTTTTTTACCCTGCTTTCTTTCATTCCGTTTATGCTGCTGCTGCTGAATTTGATCCAGTATACGCCGCTGACCGAGGAGGCAGTCAGCGAGGCTGTTACGGCAGTGATACCGAAAGATTTTCACGGGGTGGTAAATGCGGTCATTCTGGAGATATACGGGCGGTCCTCCGCCGTGCTTCCCGTCTCCGCCATCATTGCGCTGTGGTCGGCCGGCAAGGCAGTCACATCCCTGACCTATGGATTAAATGCGATTTATCACGTAAAGGAAACAAGAAATTATTTTGTCAACCGGCTCCGATCCATGGGATTTACCCTGGTTTTTATGGTGGCGCTGCTGGTCACGCTGGTTCTGATGGTATTCGGGAGCAGCATTCAGAGCTGGCTGTCCGCCGTTTTTCCCGCGGCCGCGGAGTTTACCGGCATTCTGATGAGCCTGCGCACCGGGATTACCATGGTGGCCCTGATGTTTGCGTTTACCCTGCTGTACCGGTTTGTCCCCAACCGGAAGGCAACCCTGGAGAGCCAGATTCCCGGAGCTCTGGTCTGTACCATATCCTGGCAGGTTCTCTCCGTGGGGCTTTCCTTTTACCTTCAGTATTTCCCGGGCGTAACCAGAATGTATGGGAATCTGACCACGGTAATCCTGCTGATGCTGTGGGTCTATTTCTGCATGTATCTGATTCTGCTTGGGGCGGAGCTGAACGATTATTTTGAAAAGCGCGGACCGGGGAAGCGGGAGGATCCAAACATTCACACTTGACAGAGGGATTTTTTCCGGATAGAATAAGGAACAGATACGAAAGGCGGAGAAGGTGTCAGTAGGAAGCTGTTTTCTTTCAGAGAGAGGGAATCACCGGCTGTAAGTTCCCTTAAGTTCAGGCTGTTTCTGAGATTCGCACCGGAGCTTCTTTTCTGAAGGGTTCAGTAGGAGAAGACGTGAGCGCACGTTACAGCGTATTGAGTGCCCGGCATGCCGGGAAGCAGGGTGGTACCGCGGATTATGCTCCGTCCCTTTTTGGGACGGAGCTTTTTTGCCGTGTTCTGTGCCTGAGTATGAAGTACAGCGGTTCTTACCGCAGAAAAAGGAGAGCAAGCATGAGTGAGAACAATGTGAGAGAAAAACTGGACACCATTGTTTCAAGGGCAATGGCCAGCATTGACAGCGCGGGGAATCTGGATGCGCTGAATGATGTAAGAGTCAGTGTTCTGGGGAAAAAAGGAGAGCTGACGGCTGTTTTGAAGGGAATGAAAAATGTGGCGCCGGAAGACCGCCCGAAAGTAGGGCAGATGGTTAATGATGCCAGGAGCGAGATTGAACAGCGGCTGGAAAAAGTAAAGGAAGCTCTCGAGGCCGCGAAGCTGGAACAGCAGCTAAAAGAGGAAGTGATTGATGTGACGCTTCCCGCCCGAAAGACGGCCGTGGGTCACCGCCATCCCAATACCATCGCCCTGGAAGAGGTGGAGCGGATCTTTGTGGGCATGGGCTACGAGGTTGTGGAAGGCCCGGAGGTGGAATACGATCTCTATAATTTTGAAAAGCTGAATATTCCGGCCAATCATCCGGCCAAAGACGAGCAGGATACCTTCTATATCAACAAGGACATTGTGCTCCGGACCCAGACTTCGCCGGTGCAGGCCCGCGTGATGGAGCAGGGCAAGCTTCCCATTCGGATGATTGCTCCGGGCCGAGTGTTCCGCTCCGATGAGGTGGACGCCACCCACTCCCCTTCCTTCCATCAGATTGAGGGCCTTGTGGTGGACAGGCATATTACCTTTGCGGACCTGAAGGGAACCCTGGAACAGTTCGCCAGGGAAATGTTCGGGGAAAATACGAAAACAAAATTCCGCCCCCATCACTTCCCCTTCACGGAGCCCAGCGCGGAGGTGGATGTCAGCTGCTTCAAATGCGGCGGCTCCGGCTGCCGGTTCTGCAAGGGCTCCGGCTGGATCGAAATCCTGGGCTGCGGTATGGTACATCCCCATGTGCTGGAGATGTGCGGCATCGATCCCGATGAATATACAGGCTTTGCCTTCGGCGTAGGGCTGGAGCGTATTGCCCTGCTTAAATACGAAATCGATGATATGCGCCTTCTCTACGAAAATGACTACCGGTTCTTAAAACAATTTTGACGTCCTCCGGACCGCGTGTTTTTGCGGACGGAACGCCAAGACGAAAAATAAGTGATACAAAGACAGAAGGAGATAGAAGAGATGAATACTTCCTTATCATGGATTAAAATGTACGTGCCGGATCTGGACGTAACGGCCCAGGAATATACGGACGCCATGACTCTGTCCGGAACGAAGGTGGAAGGCTTTGAAAAGCTGGACGCGGATCTGGATAAAATAGTGATCGGACAGATTGAGAAGATTGAAAAACACCCGGACGCCGACAAGCTGATCGTATGCCAGGTCAATGTGGGCACGGAGACGGTGCAGATTGTTACGGGAGCTCCGAACGTAAAAGTGGGAGACAAGGTGCCGGTGGTGCTGGACGGCGGAAAAGTGGCGGGAAATCACGATGGAAAGATGACGCCGGGCGGCATTCCCATTCGGGCGGGGAAGCTTCGGGGCGTGGAATCCCGCGGCATGATGTGCTCCATTGAGGAGCTGGGCTCTGATCGGGAATTCTATCCGGAGGCGCCGGAGCTAGGCATTTATATTTTCCCGGAGGACGCCCAGGTAGGCGGGAACGCCATTCAGGCCCTGGGTCTGGACGATGTGGTGTTTGAGTATGAGATCACATCCAACCGGGTGGACTGCTACAGTGTGATCGGCATTGCCAGGGAGGCGGCTGCCACCTTCGGCAAGAAGTTCTGTCCTCCAGAGGTAAAGGTGACGGGAAATGATGAGAAGGCCTCCGACTATGTGCAGGTGCGCGTGGATGAGCCGGAGCTCTGCCCCAGATACTGTGCCCGGGTTGTGAAAAATGTAAAGCTTGGCCCATCCCCCAAATGGATGCAGAGATGTCTGGCGGCCAACGGTATCCGCCCCATCAACAATCTGGTGGATATTACCAACTACGTTATGGAGGAGTACGGCCAGCCCATGCACGCCTACGATCTGGATACCATCGCGGGCCGTCAGATCATCGTGCGCAGGGCTTCCCAGGGAGAAACCTTCGTGACACTGGACGGGCAGGAGAGAAAGCTGGATGAAAATGTGCTGATGATCTGCGACGGAGAAAAGGCAGTGGGTTTGGCCGGGATCATGGGCGGCGAGAATTCCATGATTACCGATCAGGTTCACACCGTGCTCTTTGAGGCGGCCTGCTTTGACGGCACAAATATTCGTCTCTCAGCCAAGAGAGTGGGGCTGCGCACGGATGCCTCGGGAAAGTTTGAGAAGGGTCTGGATCCCAACAATGCGGAGGCGGCCATTCACCGCGCCTGCCAGCTGATGGAAGAGCTGGGAGCCGGCGAGGTGATCGGCGGCATGGTAGATGTTTATCCCCGGAAAAGAGAGCCGGTGCGGGTACCCTTTGAGCCGGAAAAAATTAATGCTCTGCTGGGAACGGAAATCTCTCCGGAGCAGATGCTTTCCTATCTGGAGCCGCTGGAACTGGCTTACGACAAAGAAACGAATGAGATTGTGGCGCCTACCTTCCGCCAGGATATCGAGAGGACGGCGGATATTGCTGAAGAAGTGGCCCGTTTCTACGGCTACGACCACATTCCGGTGACGCTGCCCAGCGGTGAGGCCACTGTGGGAAAACTGAGCTTCAAGATGCGGGTGGAGGAGAAAGCCAGAGATGTGGCGGAATACTGCGGCTTTTCCCAGGGTATGTGCTATTCCTTCGAGAGCCCCAAGGTATTTGACAAGCTCCGCATTCCCGAGGGAGATGTGCTCAGGCGCACGGTGGAGATTCTGAATCCTCTGGGCGAGGACTTCTCCATTATGCGGACCACGCCGCTGAACGGTATGCTGACCTCTCTGGCCACCAATTATAACAGAAGAAATAAGGACGTGCGCCTGTATGAGCTGGGCAATGTATATCTTCCGCGGGAGCTTCCGCTACAGGAGCTGCCGGAGGAGAGGATGCTGTTTACCCTGGGAATGTACGGTCAGGGAGATTTTTACGATATGAAAGGCGTGGCAGAAGAGTTTCTGGATCAGGTGGGAATGAAAAAACGCATCGAATACGACGGCAATGCCGGACGGCCGTACCTGCACCCGGGACGCCAGGCAAATATACTGTACGAGGGAACAGAGATCGGATATCTGGGCGAGATTCATCCCCAGGTTGCGGACCGGTACGGCATCGGCGAGAGGACGTATGTGGCCGTGATCGATATTCTTAAAGTGCTGGATTATGCCACCTTTGACAGAAAATATGAGGGAATTGCCAGATTCCCGGCTGTAACGAGAGATCTTTCCATGGTGGTGCCGAAAGAAATCCAGGCGGCCCAGATTGAACATATGATCATTCAGAGAGGCGGAAAAATCCTGGAAAGCGTGCAGCTGTTCGATATCTACGAGGGTGCGCAGATTCAGGAGGGCTGCAAGTCCATGGCCTATTCTGTGGTATTCAGGTCCAGAGAAAAGACACTGGAGGAGCAGGAAGTAGCAGCGGCCATGAAGAAGATTCTCAACGGACTGTCCGGCCTGGGAATCCAGCTGCGCCAGTAAGCCTTCGGAGAGGAAGATACGTATGCGGATTTATGTAATCAGACACGGAGAAACCTCCTGGAACGTGCAGCGAAAGCTGCAGGGCCATAAGGGGGCGGATCTGGATGAAAAAGGAGTGCGTCTGGCCGAGATTACGGCGGAGGCATTAAAGGATGTTCCCTTTGCCGTCTGCTATACCAGCCCGCTGCTGCGGGCCAGGCATACGGCGGAAATTCTTTTGAGAGGAAGAAACATTCCCGTCATTGAAGATCCCAGAATCCAGGAAATCAGCTTTGGTGAGTGGGAGGGTCTGTGCTGCGCGCCGGGACGGATGGAGATGCCGGAAGAAAAATTTCAGAAATTTTATGATTCTCCCTTTGAATTCGGCGCCCCTCCGGGAGGAGAGAGTATCCGGGATGTATGTGCCAGAACCGCGGATTTTTATCAGGAGCTGATACACAACAGAGAATACCGGGATAAAACTGTGCTGGTATCCACCCACGGCTGCGCCTGCCGAGCCTTTCTGAACAATGTCTACGAAAACAGGCAGGACTTCTGGCATGGCGGCGTGCCCATGAACTGTGCGGTAAATATTGTGGATGTGGCGAATGGAACAGGCCGCCTGACGGCAGAGGACCAGATCTATTACAGTAAGGAAGACTGCGTAAATTTTTTCCAGTCTCCTAAAAAGAAGGACAACAATGAAAACAAGTGATTTTTATTACGAACTCCCCCAGGAACTGATTGCCCAGGATCCCCTGGAGGACAGGAGCGCTTCACGGCTGATGCACCTGGACCGGAAGACAGGGGCGGTGGAGCACCGGCATTTTCGGGATATAAAAGAATATCTGCGGCCGGGGGACTGCCTGGTGATTAACGACACGAAGGTGATTCCGGCCCGGCTTTACGGCCGCAAAGTGGGGACGGATGCCCTGATTGAGATTCTGCTGCTGAAACGCAGAGAAAACGATGTCTGGGAAACGCTGGTAAAGCCGGGAAAAAAATGCCGTCCCGGCGCGGAGATTTCTTTTGGAGAGGGAATTTTAAGAGGCCGCGTCCTGGATGTGGTGGAGGAGGGCAACCGCCTGATCCAGTTTGAGTACGAGGGGATTTTTGAGGAAATCCTGGATCAGCTGGGAGAAATGCCTCTGCCGCCGTATATCACGCACAAGCTGAAGGACAGGAAACGGTACCAGACGGTGTACGCCAGGCATGAGGGCTCCGCGGCCGCCCCTACGGCCGGCCTGCATTTTACGAGGGAGCTGCTGGAAGAGATCCGGGAAATGGGCGTGAAGATCGCTCATGTAACTCTGCACGTGGGTCTTGGAACTTTTCGCCCGGTGAAGGTGGAAAATGTGACGGAGCACCATATGCATTCGGAATTTTACGTGGTGGAGGAAGAACAGGCAGCGCTGGTGAACGAGGCCAGGAAAAACGGCGGAAGGATCATCGCCGTGGGCACTACCAGCTGCAGAACCCTGGAATCTGCGGCGGACGCGGAGGGAATCCTGAAAGCCGGGAGTGGATGGACGGATATTTTTATCTATCCGGGATACAGGTTTAAGATCCTGGACGGTCTGATTACCAATTTCCATCTGCCGGAATCTACTCTGATTATGCTTGTCTCGGCCTTTGCCGGAAAGGAGCAGGTGCTCGGCGCGTACCGGGAAGCGGTAAAAGAGAGGTACAGATTTTTCAGCTTTGGCGACGCCATGGTGATTCTGTAGGGCCATTCCCGCCTTTTATGCGGAATAGAAAAATGGATGTATCAGAGAATCCGCCGGGATATTTTCCCGGGCGGTTGCTCTGGTACATTTTTTTTCAGGAGTACTACTGTAAGTCCCAGATTGGAGGCTTTAGCCTTTCAAAACCATCCGGATAAGATACGGCAAAGAAACAGGCAGAAACATTGACTCTCTTCTGCGCAGTGCTATAATAGCGTCTTGTACAAAATGGTACCAGTACCTGATGAAGGAAAAAGAATCTGACAGGAGAAAGAGTTATGGAGAACAGCGGGAAGAAAGAGACAGAACAAGTGGCTCTGAAAGAAAAAATTTTGTATGCCGCACCGGTGGAAGCCTGCAGGCTGATGGACTCAGATATGCGGGGACTTTCCCAGGCGGAAGCAAAAAAGCGGCTGGAACAGTACGGAAGGAATGAACTGGAGCAGAAAAAGAAGGACAGTATGCCAAAAAAGCTGCTGGCAAATTTTACCAGCCTGATGGCCCTGCTGCTGTGGGGAGGAGGCGCGATGGCGGTTCTCTCCGGGTCACCCCAGCTGGGAATTTCTATTTTCTGCGTAAACCTTATTAACGGTCTCTTTTCTTTTTTTCAGGAATTCCGGGCGGAAAAGGCTACGGATGCGCTGCGCAAAATGATGCCCGCCAGTGCGCGGGTTGTCCGCGGCGGAGAAGAAATAAAAATCCCGGCGGCTGAGATCGTGCCGGGGGACATCCTGATACTGGAGGAGGGAGACCGCATCAGCGCAGATGCCAGAATTCTGCACAGCAGTGATTTTCAGGCGGATCAGTCCACCCTTACGGGTGAAAGCAATCCCATCCGGAAAAGCGGCGATCCCATGCGGCGGCAGTGCAGCTATCTGGAGGCGGAAAATATGGTGTTTTCCGGAACCTCTGCGGCAGCGGGAAGCTGCAGGGCAGTGGCGGTATCTACGGGACGGGAAAGCGAATTTGGAAAGATTGCCAGTTTGACGCAGCAGGCGGAGAAAACCCTGTCGCCTCTGCAGAAGGAGCTGAATATTCTGACAAAACAGATAGCGGTTATCGCGCTGAGCGCAGGAGTTTTGTTTATGCTCATTTCCGTGTTTCTGGTGAAAGATCCGGTGATGGAATCCTTCCTGTTCGCCCTTGGCATGGTGGTGGCCTTTATCCCGGAGGGTCTGCTTCCGGCCGTGACGCTTTCCCTGGCCCTGGCCGTCCAGAAGATGGCAAAGGAACATGCCCTTGTGAAAAAGCTTTCGGCGGTGGAGACTCTGGGCTGTACGAATGTGATCTGTTCCGATAAGACCGGTACGCTGACCCAGAACGAAATGACAGTGAACCGTCTGTGGATGATCCATGGAGAGATGACTGTCACCGGAGAAGGGTACGGGCCGGAAGGAGAGATCCGGGACAGGGATACGGTGGTAACTGTCCGGAAAAGCAGCGCCCTGAGGCTGCTGCTGTCAGGAGGTGCCCTCTGCTCCAATGCCAGGCTTCTGCCGCCGGAGGAGGGAAAGAAGCGGTATACGGTGCTGGGAGATCCCACAGAGGCGTGTCTTGGCGTGGTGGCCCGGAAAGGCGGAATGGATCTGGAACGTCTGTTCCAGGAATTTCCAAGAGTCCGGGAGCTTCCCTTTGATTCGGTGAGAAAACGAATGACAACGATCCATCAGCTGCGGGAGCCTGTGGATGGCAGCAGCCGGATTGCCTTTGTGAAGGGAGCCCCCATGGAGGTGCTGGAGCTGTGCAGCCGCTGTTATGAAGGGAATGCATCCAGAGCCATGGAGCAGAGCGACCGGGAGCGGATCCGGGAGGCCAATGACCGGTACGCAAGAGAGGGGCTGAGAGTTCTGGCTGTAGCCTGCCGGCTGCTGCGCCGGGAGGATGAGACGCTGCCCTCTTCTCTCCGGGAATACACGCCGGAGACATTGGAAAAGAACCTCGTATTTCTGGGTCTGGTGGCCATGCAGGATCCGCCCAGAAGTCAGGTGAAGGAAGCGGTGAGACTGTGCCGAAGCGCGGGAATTAAAATTATTATGATTACCGGGGATTACGGACTGACAGCGGAAAGCATTGCCCGGAAAATCGGGATCATCCAGAGCCCGGACGCAAAAGTAATCTCCGGCAGCGAGCTGGCGGAGATGCCGGATAAGGAACTGAAGGAGGTTCTTTGCGGAGAGGTGGTATTTGCCCGGATGGCGCCGGAACAGAAATACCGGATTGTCTGCGCTCTGCAGGAAATGGGCAATATCGTTGCCGTCACCGGAGACGGCGTAAATGATTCGCCGGCGCTGAAAAAAGCGGATATCGGAATTGCCATGGGAATTACGGGAACCGATGTGGCGAAAGAGGCGGCGGACATGATTCTCAGTGATGACAATTTTGCCACGATTGTCCGTGCCATTGAGGAAGGCCGCAGCGTTTACAATAATATCCGGAAATTTTTGCGCTATATTTTTGACAGCAATACGCCGGAGGCGGCGGCACCGGCTCTTTATCTGCTGTCGGGCGGGCTGATTCCCCTTCCGCTGACGATTATGCAGATCCTGACCATCGATATTGGAACCGATATGGTGCCGGCGCTGGGGCTGGGGGCAGAGGCGCCCGAGAAAGGCGTCATGGAAAAACCACCCCGTTCTTCCGGAGAGCGGCTTTTAAATAAAAATGTCATGTTGACCGGCTTTTTGTGGTACGGTTTTCTGGCTACAGTTTTTTCGCTGGGAGGTTATTTTCTCGCTAATTTCCTCAGCGGATGGCCGGGGATGCCCCTGGCCGGGGAGGGGACGGATATATATGCCCGGGCAACTTCGATGACGCTGGCCGGCGTGGTTTTTTCCCAGATCGGTATGGTTATGAATAACCGTACGGATAATGAATCTGTGCTTCGCAGAGGATTATTCAGCAATCGCTATATCAATGCAGGTATTGTAATTGAAATTCTGATTCTTGCGGCGGTTATGTATATACCCTTCCTGAACGGAATATTTCATACAGCCCCCATTTCTCTGCTGGAGTGGCTGTACCTGATCTGCATTCCCTTTGCGGTATTTGGAATAGAGGAACTCAGAAAGAAACTTCTGCGCGGATACAGGAGAAAAAGGAGTGAAAAAAGATGAGAGTTATCATTGTCGGATGCGGAAAATTTGGTGTAAGGGTGTCGGAATATCTGACCAGAAATAACCATGAAGTAACAGTGGTGGACAGCAGCAGCGATGCGTTTCATGCTCTCGGTGAAGAATTTACCGGCCGCACGGTCTGCGGAATCGGGTATGACAGGGAGGTTTTAAATGAAGCGGGAATCAACGCGGCGGACGCGCTGATCAGCTGCGCCAGCAGCGATTCCATGAATGCAGTCATTGCAAACATTGCTAAAAATATATTTCATGTTCCCACGGTCATCGCCCGCATGTATGATCCCATAAGAGCGAAAATGTTTGAATCCATGGGAATCTATACGGTCTCCATCACCCGTCTGGGCGTGGAAAATGTGGTGGAGTACCTGGAAGAGAACAGAAGCTGGAGAGTGCTGCAGAAACTGGCCGGCGGAGAAATTCAGCTGCTGAAGGTACGGGTGCCGGAGGCTCTGGAAGGGACAAAGCTGTCCGACCTGACGGCAGCAGGGAAAATGACTCCGGTGGCGCTGGAGCGAAAGGGACATGCCCTTCTGCCGGAAAAAGATCTGTGCTGTGAATCCCATGACATGCTGTATCTGGCCGTGAGCCGGGACTATCTGGTAAAGGCGAGAGAACGGCTGCTGCTGTAGGAAGAAAGGAGTACACCGATGAAAATTATTATTGTAGGCGGCGGACAGGTGGGAAGCTATATTGCCGGTCTCCTTTTGGAGAACGGGAATCAGGTTACTGTAATTGAATATAAGGACAGAGCCCTGGCGGCCATGAGAAAAAACGGAATCGGAGAGGAACATATCCTGATAGGAGACGGAACGGACGCATCCGTTCTGGAACGGGCCGGTGTAAGAACCTGCAGCGCCCTGGTCTGCGCGGCGGGATTGGATGAGGTAAATCTGACGGTGGCTATGATGGCAAAATTTGAATACGATGTGCCCAAAGTCGTGGCCCGGGTGAATTACCCAAAAAATGTCTGGCTGTTTAACTCCGGTATGGGCGTGGATGTCCGGATCAACCAGGCAGATATCATTGGCCATATGATTGCCGATGAGATGAATTATCACTCTATTATGACGCTCATGCGTCTTTCCAAGGGAGAATATTCCATTGTCCGTGTTCATGTGGATTATCATTCATCAGCGGTTAACCGGTCGGTGGCGGAGTTGGATCTGCCGGAGCAGGCGGTGCTGATCGCCATCTATGAAGACGATGATACCCTGATTATCCCCCACGGCGGGACAGTGATCCGGGCCGGCCAGTCTGTTCTTGCCTTTGCGGACGAGAAAGCCATGAAGAAGCTGAACCGGCTGTTCGGACCCGAAATCACGGAGGCCGGGACAGATAAGTAAGCAGGAGGCAGAGAGTATCCGGAAAATGAAATGGATTTATGGGTTGATCGAATAAATAATACCTCCGAGGCATACTCCCCCATGTAAACTAAGCATTTGCCCATAGACGCAACCAGTTATACAATATATACAGACAAAAAAGAAAAGAATTGTTTTTCAAACGGGAGGCGTTACACATGGATACAGAAAAAATGAAACAGGATTTAGGCGGGGGAAACGTATTTGAGATCGGCGAGCCGAATACGGCGTTCGCGCAGTACTTTACCGGACAGAGTTATCTGAAGATGCTCACCACAGAGAGAGTGGGAGTCGGCAATGTGACTTTTGAGCCGGGCTGCCGGAATAACTGGCACATTCACCATAAAGGCGGCCAGATTCTGTTGGTGACAGGCGGCCGCGGCTGGTATCAGGAGTGGGGCAAAGAGACGCAGGAGCTCCATCCGGGGGATGTGGTGAATATTCCGCCGGAGGTGAAGCACTGGCATGGTGCGGCGAAGGACAGCTGGTTCCAGCATCTGGCCGTTGAGGTGCCTGCGGAGGGAGCCTCCAATGAGTGGCTGGAGCCTGTAGAAGCTGCGGAGTATGACAAGCTGAAATAATGGAGGGGCGGGGCACAGAAGATCAGGTGTCCCGTCTGTTTACTTGTGCGAGCGGTTTTCAGCCGCGGAAAGGAGAAAAAATGTCTGACAGAAAGAGCCTGCGGGAGACAGACCCGGAATTTATGGAGAGATTTGAGCATTTTGCGCTGCGGGAGGTGCCGGAGGAAGAGGGACAGGAGCTGGATGGTTCCACCCGGTATCTGGCCATTCTGGCCACGCTGCTGGGCTGTCAGGGAACAGATGCATTTAGAGAGCTGCTGCCGGATGCTCTGGATGCCGGGGTAACCCCTGTGATGGTAAAAGAAACGGTTTACCAGGCCGTAGACTATCTGGGCATGGGGCGGGTACGTTCATTCCTGGACATTGTCAATGAAGTTCTGACAGAACGGGGCGTAAAGCTTCCTCTGGAGGGACAGGCCACCACCACCATGGAGGACCGGCTGGAGAAGGGCGTAGATATTCAGGTACATATTTTCGGGGAGCAGATGAGGGAAGCCTGGAAGGGAGGCCATATCAACCGGTGGCTGGGCGCCAACTGCTTTGGCGATTTCTATACGCGCACCGGCCTCGACCTGAAGCAGAGGGAAATGATTACCTTCTGTTTCCTGGCAGCCCAGGGCGGCTGTGAGCCCCAGCTGACCTCCCATGCAAAGGGCAATATGAATCTGGGAAATGATCAGGCTTTTCTGGTGAAAGTGGTCTCCCAGTGTCTTCCGTACATTGGTTATCCGAGAAGCCTGAACGCCATCCGCTGCATTGAAAATGCCGCAAAGCAGTAAGAGCGGTCAGGCAAACCATGCCTTCATGGTGTCAAGCACCTGAACCAGTTCCTCTTCTGTAATAATGTAGGGAACCATGGCATACAGATAGTTCAGAAAAGGACGGGAAAATACGCCGCGTTCAAAGGCAAACCGCTGGTAGCCTTTCAGCGCGGCGCTGTCATTTACTTCCATGCAGACGCAGGCGCCCATAATCCGGATTTCCCGGATCCTGGGATCTGAAAAGCCTTTCAGTTCCCGGCGGGTGACCGCTTCAATCCGGCGGATTCTGCTCATATAATCTTCCTCTTCAAAGAGCCGGATGGAAGCCAGAGCCGCGCTGCAGGCCAGGGCATTTCCCATAAATGTGGGGCCGTGCATCAGCGCGTGTTCCGGACAGTCATCATAGAAAGCGGCAAAAACCTTCCGCCTGGCCACGGTGACAGCATGACCGATATAGCCGCCGGTGAGGGCCTTGCCCAGCACGAGGATGTCCGGAAGAACCAGATCGGATACAAATCGGTTTCCGGTCCGTCCGAATCCTGTGGCCACCTCGTCAAAAATCAGCAGCACGCCGTACTGGTCGCACAGCTCCCTGGCCCGCAGAAGAAAGGAAAGATCATACATGCGCATGCCGCCGGCACCCTGGAGAAGGGGCTCCGCCAGAAAGCAGCACAGATGGTCATGGTATTGCCGGAAGGCCTCCTCCAGAGCCTCTGTGCGGGCCGGAATATGCATAACCTGACGGCGGGGAGCGCAGGCCTTCAGTATGAAATGATAATCTTCATCATCGCCGGCCTCCATGGCCTTGAAGGTATCACCGTGGTAGGCGTGTTCCAGAGCCAGAATTTTTGTGCGTTTCTTTTCGCCGCGGTTTATGAAATACTGAAGAGCTATTTTCAGCGCCACCTCCACGGCAACGCTGCCGGAATCGGAGAAAAAGCAGCAGTCCAGATCACCGGGCAGCCATTCCTCCAGTTTTGCGGAAAGCTTCTGAACCGGTTCATGGGTCAGGCCTCCCAGCATCACGTGGGAGAAGCGCTCCGCCTGGGACCGGATAGCCTCTGTCAGAACCGGATGCTTATAACCGTGGATGACACTCCACCAGGAGGAGATGGAGTCAATCAGCCTGCGCTCTTTTGTATACAGATAAACCCCTTCTGCATCCACGATTTCATAGGGAGGGGTCATGGTTTTCATCTGCTCATAGGGATACCAGATCATATACTTCACCTCTCATTCATACAGGGACAGCAGCTCCTCCGGGGACAGCCGCAGGTCCTGATCCCCGTCTTCAACGCAGCAGAGGACCTTTGCGCCCGCCAGCTGGCTGCACATCTTCCGATTATCCTCATGCATCAGATTTCCGGGTTCAAAATGATTCAATACAATTCCCCTCAGAGGGATTTGCTCCGCCTGCAGATACCGGACCGTGAGCAGCACGCTGTTGATGGTGCCAAGCCCCGCGTCAGCCACCAGAAGGCAGCCAAGATCCAGGGCACGGATCAGCTCCGGAAGAAGCAGATGTTCTGTTTCCGTCCAGGTGATGGGGCAGAGAATTCCGCCTGAGCCTTCCACAGTGATATAGTCGTATCTGCCGCACAGTTCCGTAAAAGAACGGCGGACGCGCTCCAGCTCCACCGGGTTCCCCTCTATCTGAGATGCCAGGTGGGGGGAAACGGCATGTTCGTAAACATAGGGACACATTTCTTCCAGAGGCTGGCAGATGCCGGATACTGTGCGGACCTGCAGCGCGTCTCCCGGAATCAGACTTCCGTCCGCCCGCCGCCGGTTGCCGCTCATGGCCGCCTTAAAATAAGCCCCGCGGCAGCCGTTCTCCCTCAGCTTTTTTAGAAGCAGTCCGGAAACATAGGTTTTGCCCACATCCGTTCCGGTGCCGGTGACAAACAGATTTTTACTCATGACAGACCTCCGTCTCGTATCCCAGTTCTTTCAGCATGGCCAGATCTGTTTCCACAGTAATTCCGGCGGTGGTCAGCATATCCCCGGAAATGGCGGCATTTGCCCCGGAGAGAAAGCAGCTTCGCCCTTTATCCGGCAGCAGGCCGCGGCCTCCGGCCAGGCGGATAAAGGCATCCGGAAGAAGAAAACGGTATACCGCCAGAATACGGCGGAATTCCTCCGGAGAGAGCTTTCTGTTTCCGGCCATGGGGGTGCCGGGAATCGGATTTAAAAGATTGACGGGAATACTTTTGACCTTCAGCTCCCGAAGGGTGAGCGCCATGTCCACCCGGTCGGCAAAGGTTTCTCCAAGGCCCATGATTCCGCCGCTGCAGACGGACAGGCCGGCTGCCTGGGCTCTGCGGATGGCCGCGATTTTGTCCTCAAAGGTATGGGTGGTGCAGACGCTGGGAAAGTATCTGCGGGAGGTTTCCAGATTGTTATGGATCCGGGAGACACCGGCATCTTTCAGAGAGCGGAACTGTTCTTCCGTCAGAAGACCGCAGGAAGCACAGACAGACAGGTCCGTTTCCTCACGGATTCTGCGGATGGCCCGGCACAGCTGTTCTATTTCCGGATCTTTCAGCTGCCGGCCGGAGGTGACGATGGAATAGCGGTGTACGCCCTGTCCGGCGCAGCGGGCCGCGTCCGCCAGAAGTTCTTCCTCCGAGAGCAGAGGATATATGGCCGCATCTGTGTGGCTGTGGGCAGACTGGGCGCAGAAACGGCAGTTTTCCGGGCAGCGTCCGCTTTTTCCGTTGACAATGGTGCAGAGGTCGAAGCGGCCGGAACAGAAATGCCGGCGGATTTCATCGGCCTTCCGGCACAGCGGCTCCAGGGAGCAGCCGGAAAGTTCCATGGCCTCCCGGCGGGTAAGAAGGTGCCCCTCCATGACTTTTTCCGCAAGTATATCTAAGTTTGTCATATTTCTAAATCCTTTCTGAACGCAGAATCGGGATCAGCCGCTTCCCGAGGCCGGCGCCGGCCACACACAGCAGAATATCCCAGGGCAGAGTCATAAGAATGCAGTAGAAAAGCAGCGGCAGCAGGCCCATGGGAGTTCCCAGATAGAAAGTACTGATCAGACCGTAATAAAGCGTTCCAAACAGATAGACAATTCCAAGACCAATGAAATTGGCTGCAAGCAGCCGGGGAAAGCCCGGGCGGGGACTCTTGCCGGCAACGGTGCCGGTGGCCAGAGCGCCTGCGGCAAAGCCAATGATATAGCCGAAGCTGGGCTGAAAAATGTATCCCGGACCGCCGCCCTGCGTAAAGACGGGAAGGCCCAGCAGGCCCAGGGCGATATAAATGCAGACGGAGAGGCAGCCCAGCTTTCCGCCAAGAAAAAGTCCCGCCAGCATTGTAAACAGGTACTGCAGCGTGATGGGCACCATGGGGGTGGGAATCCGTATAAAGGCGCCCACGGCAATTAAAGCCACAAACATGGCGCAGAGAATCAAACTTCTTGTTTTTGATCTTTTCAATGGGAAACTCCTTTCTCAGGAATACGGACACGGATTTCGCCGGAGGATAAATATTCTGTTTTTCCATTTTCAAACCGGACAAGCAGACGGCAGTCTTCATCCACATCCAGTGCCCGGGCCTTTTGGGAACCCTCCGCAGTAAGAACCAGAATATCCTGGCCGATCACCAGGCTGCGCCGCCGGTAATCTGCTGCGTAATCGCTGCTCTTCCTGGAGCGGTAGCGGGCCATAAAATGGTTGAGAAAACCGGCAGCCAGGCGGTTTTTGCCGTCACTGCCGGAAGCGGGAAGTATTGCTCCGGCTACGGAGGACAGCTCTTCGGGAAATCCGTTTTCCGGGGGATACAGATTAAAGCCGATGCCCAAAACTGCGTAATCCAGAAGACCGCTTTCCACTTCCAGGGAGGCTTCCGTGAGAATCCCGCTGACCTTTCGTCCGTCCATATAGATGTCGTTGACCCATTTAATTCCGGCGGTCTGCCCGGAAATCTCTTCGATGGCCTCACAGGCGGCTACGGCAGCCATGGTGGTGAAGCGCACAGCCTCCCCCGGCGAAGCGTGTTCCGGACGCAGAAGCAGGCTCATGTACACACCCGTGTGATCCGGAGAATAGAAGCGCCGTCCCGACCGGCCGCGGCCGGCACTCTGGCATGCGGCCAGGATGGCTGTGCCCTCCGGCGCGCCCGCTGCCGCAGCTTCCCGGAGACGGGAATTAGTGGAATCTACCAGGGACAGTATCTGAAGATCCGGAAAAAAACAGGCAGAATCCAGATGTTTTCGGATACCCTGGACAGAAAGGATATCTGTATCCGGGGCAAGGCAGTATCCGCGGTTCTGTACCGCGTCTATCTGATATCCATCCTCCCGGAGCCGGTTTACAGCCTTCCAGACGGCTGTTCTGGAAACTGAAAGCTGTCCGGCCAGTTCTTCTCCGGAAAAATAGAAGCCCCGGTGCTGTTCAAAAAATGTCAGAAGCTTTTCTTTTGTTTTCATGGATACCTCCTAATGCGTTTTTAGCATAGCATAGAGAAGGCGAAATGTAAACCAAAAATAAAAAAAGGTTGACGATAAAGAGGTTGCCATAGAAAGAAGTAGAATGTTATACTTGTACAAGCGGGCGAAAAAGACACAGAAGGAGAATGCAGATGCGTACGATACAGCAGAGAACAGAAAAACATCAGCTGTCTGCGGAAACTATAGACAGACTTTCGGAGGCATGCAGCCAGGCACTGAGTGAGGCGGGCGTGGATCGGAGAGATATAATTCGCCTGAGAATATCGCTAGAAGAAATTCTGGCTATCTGGCTTTTGCACCTGGGAGAAGGGAAAAATTGTTCTTTTTATTCAGGCGTCCGGTTTGGCAAGCCTTTTTTGGAAGTGCGGGTGGAAGGACCGGAACTGAATCCGGAAAACCTTGAGGAGGCAGGAAATTCCGAATTCATCTATGAAAAACTGATGGCGCAGGCAGGGATTGCGCTCACTTATATCTATAAAAACGGGGAAAACCGTCTGAGCATTCATCCGCCAAAGAAAAAACGCGTATCTCAGGGAGCGCAGATTCTTCTGGCCATTGTGCTGGGGGCAGTTTTGGGAGGAATCAGCCTGCTCCTGCCCCGGGAAATCCGGGATATTCTGACCGCTTTTGCAGAACCTCTCTTTCAGGCTTTTCTGGGTGTGCTAAAAGCCATATCTTCCCCCTTAATTCTTCTGGCTGTGTGCTGCGGGATCCTGAGTCTGGGAGATTTGTCGGCCGTGGGAAAGATCGGGAAAAAAGTGCTGCTGCATATGCTGGGGGTCTCCTTTGTGGTGGCCGCAGTCTCTCTGCTGGCTTTAGGCTGCTTCTTTTCACTGCAGAACGGAGGAGGAGCGGAAATGGCAGGTGGATTTCAGGAAATCTATCAGATGTTTCTGGATATTTTGCCCGGTGATCTGGTTACCCCTTTTCTGGAAGCCAACGCCATGCAGATTATTTTTATGGGAGCTGTGCTTGGAATCGCGCTGCTGGTTTTAGGCGAAAGAGTTTCAATGGTGAAGCAGGCGGTAGAGCAGCTAAATGAGACAGTAAAATATATCATGGAACTTATAGGGCGTCTGATTCCGCTGTTCATATTTCTCAGCCTTTATACGATGATTTCTTCCAATACAGCTGGTGAAATGAACGGTATCCTAAAGGGACTGGTTTTAGCTGCCGGGGCCTGCCTGGCGGCAGTGCTGATTTTTACCATGATATCCGCAGCAAAACTAAAAGTATCCTGGCTGCGGTTCCTTCGAGTCCTTCTTCCCTGTTTCCTGATCGGGCTGACTACAGCTTCATCCGCGGCAGTACTTCCCATGAATCTGGATGTATGTGAGAAAAAACTTGGTATACCGGCGAAGATCACAAATTTTGCGGTGCCGCTTGGGCAGGTTCTTTTTATGCCATCCTGCACGATAGAGTACCTGGCCCTGGCTCTCTGTATGGCGGAAAAATATCAGATCAGTATTACACCGGTCTGGCTGGTGACCGCTCTGATTGCCGCAACCCTCCTTTCCATTGCGTCCCCTCCGGTGCCGGGAGGTGCGCTGACCTGTTTTACCGTTTTATTTTCGCAGCTTGGGATCCCGGCGGAAGCGGTCGCGGCCGCTGCCGCGGTGGATTCAGTTCTTGATTTTATCGGCACCGCGGTAAGCATCACCTGCCTTCAGGCAGAGCTGGTGCTGATCACAGACCGGCTGGGAATGACAGACAGAGATTGTCTGGAACATGCCCTCGGAAATACGGGCAGGAAGCAGGAGCGTTGACCGAAAAAATGCTGTTTAAAAAGGGGAGAAGAGAGCCGGCCGGCTCTCTTCTCCCCTTTTTAGCTGTCATGGCAGAAAGCTTTCAGTCATGGTCTTCGTGCCATTTTATGAATTCTCCCGTTTCCGCATTTATTTCAAATTCATATTCCATTCCGCCGTAGTGAATTTCTCCTTCGTACTGCAGGATACTATCTTCATGTTCCAGCTCCATTTCCAGATTCTGCTCGGACGCGCCGGATACACGGCCAAGAGCCATGTTTTTTGCTTCCTCAAAGCTGATAGCCGCGGATGCAGAAGAGGCGGTGTTGCTTCCCTCCGGGGTATTCTGGTATTTGCGGGAATCATCGTCCCTGTCCCGCTCGGCTTTCAGGACCGCCCCATCGGAGGCCTGAATTTCATAATCGTATTCTACCCCTTCGGCACTGGCAAAGTCTACGTCGTAATAGATGAAGCCGTCATCCCGATCCAGATGGGCCCGAAGATAAAGCACATCCTCTTCGCTGAGCCCTGCGTCAGCCAGAGCAATCGCTGTGGCCTGGGCTTCTCCAATGTCTCCGCTCTGAACGGTGTCCGCCTGAGAGGAGGCGTCAGACGTGGGGGTTGCCTGGGCGGTGTCCCGGGAAGACTGGGCGGACACGCTGTCCTGAGAAGTCTGTCCGTTCTGTTCCTGTACAATGCTCTGCGCGAGAGCACTCTGTGATCCTTCATTTCCCTGTACGCCGCATCCGGCCAGTAATCCGACTGAAAGAACGGCTGCTGCTGATAAAAATAACTTTTTCATATGAGTTCCTCCTTTATCGATTCTTTATTTAGAAGACCGGCTGTAGGACTGCCGTTTCTGTATCTTATGAGGAGAGTATAGAACGGGCAGATTAAAGGAAAATTAAAATCCGGAACTTTTTTGAAAAAGTTATTTTTGCGGTAAAAAACGGCGGAAAGCCGCATAAACAGCGGACTTTTATTCTGATTTTCCGGGCAACCTTTACCGGGATGAGGGGCACGGGGCAGTTTTTGTGAAAAGATGTTGTTTGACAGAGAACTGAAGATGAAATATAATCTATTTATATAAAAAGATTATATTTGGAGGGAACAGCATGCCGAGGCAGAAAATTACAAAGAAAATGGTGGTCGATGCGGCCTTTGAGATAGCCAGAAAGGAGGGCATGGACCAGGTGATGGTGAAAAACATCGCAGAAAGACTCGGGTGCTCTGTGCAGCCTATCTACAGCTACTGCAAAAACATGGAAGAGCTGAAGCGGGAAGTGACAGGACGGGTAGAGGATTTTATGAAACAATTTCTGGCAGAGCGGATTCAGCCGAAGGATCTGTTCCGCAGCACCGGACGGGCCTATGTGCAGCTGGCCGGGGAGGAGCCGCATCTGTTTAAGATTTTTATTCTTCATGAAAGGCAGGAAATTGATTCTCTGGATGCGCTGTACAGAAGAGAAGCAGGAGCGGAAACGGCGGCGTTTATTTCGGAACAGCTGCAGATTAGCCATGAGGCCGCGAAGGAGCTGCATTTAAATCTTCTGATTTATACCATTGGAATCGGCACAATTTTCTGCATGACAAAACCGGGAATCTCTCTGGACGAGATATACAAACGTCAGGAAATGGCGTATGAGGCTTTTCTGGAGCAGATCAAACACAGGAAGGAGGATCCGTCATGAAAAAAGGAATGATTCTTTACCGCTCAAAATACGGGGCAGCAAAAAAATACGCGGGCTGGATGGCGGAGGCAACGGGCTTTGATATAACTGAGGTCAGGTGGGCCAATCCGGTGCAGATGCAGGACTGCGGGACGGTTCTTCTGTTTGGGGGAATTTATGCTTCAGGGATTGCGGGGCTGTCTTTTTTCAGAAAGCACTGGCAGGAGCTGCGGGGAAAGCAGCTTGCGGTTTTCTGCGTGGGAGCTTCCCCCTATGAGGAAAACGCTTTCCGGGCTGTCCGGGAACATAATATGAGAGGAGAACTGGCCGGAATCCCCGTGTTTTACGGACGCGGGGCCTGGGATCAGAAAAAGATGACTTTTTTGGACCGAACCCTCTGCGGGATCCTGCAGAAATCTGTGGAGAAGAAAGATCCCGCCCAAAGAGAGCCCTGGATGGAGGCACTTCTGTGTGCCGGAGGAAGGCAGTGTGACTGGACAGACCGGAAATATCTGGCGCCTCTTCTTGACTATCTGGGATTTTCCGGGCAAATGGAAAGGTAATTCGGAGAGATTTGCACAGAAAAAATGTGCACACAGATGAAAAAAGTCAAAATGCTTGTAATTTCACAATATTTCTATATTTTTTACAAAAAAATTGTGGAAATTGACGGCCAGGAATTATATAATAGAGCCATAATGAAAGAGGAGGGCTTATATTATGAAGCATAATAATATGTTAGCCATGATTCTGGCCGGCGGCCGCGGCTCCAGGCTGCACGAGCTGACCAACAAAGTAGCCAAACCGGCAGTCTCCTATGGAGGCAAGTATAAGATTGTGGATTTCCCCCTGAGCAACTGTGCCAACAGCGGCATTGATGTGGTGGGTGTACTGACCCAGTATGAATCAATCCAGCTGAACAGTTACGTGGCGGCCGGCCGGCGCTGGGGTCTGGATGCCAAGGAGAGCGGTGTGTACGTGCTTCCTCCCCGGGAGAAAGCGGACGCAGATCTGAATGTTTACCGGGGAACCGCGGATGCTATTTCCCAGAATATAGATTTTGTGGATACGTTTTCGCCGGAATATCTGCTGATTCTCTCCGGTGACCACATTTACAAGATGAATTATGCCAAGATGCTGGAATACCACAAGAACTGCGGCGCGGACGCAACTATTGCTGTTATCGAGGTCCCCATGAAGGAGGCCAGCCGTTTCGGCATCATGAATACGGATGAGACGGGACGGATTGTGGAATTCGAGGAGAAACCGGAGAAACCCAAGAGCAATCTTGCTTCCATGGGTATTTATATTTTCGACTGGAAGCTTCTTCGCAGAATGCTGACGGCGGATATGAAGGATCCGAATTCCAGCCATGATTTCGGCAAGGATATTATTCCAGCCCTTATTGCGGATGGAAAGAACGTGTTTGCCTTTAAATTTAAAGGATACTGGAAGGATGTGGGAACGGTTGATTCTCTCTGGGAGGCAAACATGGATCTCCTGGATAAGAATAATGAGCTGGATCTCAACGATGCTTCCTGGAAGATCTATACAGAAGATGCCACCACTCTGCCGCAGTACATAGGTCCGGACGCGGAAATTGACAAGGCGTTTATCAACCAGGGCTGCATGATTGAGGGAGCTGTTAAGAATTCCGTATTATTTACCGGTGCGAAGGTGGGACCCGGCGCGAAAATCATTGACAGCGTCCTGATGAATGGTGTGGAGGTTGAAGAGGGCGCCGTTGTACAGAGAGCGCTGGTGGCCGACGGCGTGAGGATCGGCAGGGGCGCCGTGGTCGGCAGTCCTGACAGCGAGCACATTGAGCTGGTTGCAAAGCGAGTAAAGGGGGTTGAATAATATGGATAAGGCTTTTGGCATTGTGAACTTTGGCGGAAGGCGTTTCTGGGTAGAGGGGATGCAGGAGTACCGTCCCTCAGGAGCTATGTCATTCCTTGGAAGGTACCGTACCGTGGATTTCCCGATTTCAAACCTCAGCAACAGCGGGATTGACCGGATTCAGGTCTATATCCGCAGAAAGCCCCGCTCTCTCGTTGAGCATATCGGCACCGGGCGTCATTACAACATTAACTCCAAGCGGGGGAGGGTCCATGTGCTGTTTTCGGAAAACGGTATGGATCACGATATTTACAACAATGATATTGCAGCCTTTCTGGAAAACATGGAATGCATTGAGCAGATCAACTGCCCTTATGTGGTGATCGTTCCCAGCAACATGGTGTATGTGCAGGACTTTAATGAACTGCTGCAGACCCACATTGAGTCTGGAGCGGATATTACGCTGCTGTACCACAGCACGGACGATGCGAAGGAACATTTCCTTAACTGCAATACGGTAAATCTGAATAAGCAGAAGGGAGTCCTGTCCCTGGAAATGAACCGGGGAACCGCCAAAAACCGTTCGATCTTTATGGATACTTATATAATGAAAAAGGAACTGTTTATGGATCTTGTGCACCGCGCGCACAAGGAATCCTCCATGTACAGCCTGGCGGATATTGTCAGCCTTGTCTGCCCGGAGCTGGATGTGCGTGGGGTTGCCCACAGAGGATTTTTTGCCACACTTACGGATTTTAAGAGCTATTACGATGCCAATCTGTCTCTGATCGATTTCAAGACAGCTCTGAGTCTTTTCGACCCGGAGTGGCCGATCTATACGCGGACCAATGATTCCTGTCCGACCCAGTATTTTGAGGGGGCAAGCGTGAAGAATTCTGTTGTCTCCAACGGCTGCCTTGTAGAGGGAAGCATTGAGAATTCCGTAATCGGGAGAGGCTGCGTCATCAAAAAAGGCGCGGTAATCAAAAACTGTGTCATTATGACGGATGTAACCGTGGCGGAAGGCGTGCATCTGGAGAACCTGGTGGTGGATAAGCACGCGCATATCGTCCATGTGAAGGAAGTGATAGCAGAGCCCGGTGAGCCGGCCTATGTCCGCCGGGGAGATGTGCTGTAGGGAAGGGCTTAAATCCATCGGAAGCAGAAAAAAAGAGGTATCGGTTAATACGAAAGGTTAACCCTGGCCATGCAGGGAAGAGGCAATCCCGGAGAATTCGGATTTTTAAGATCTGAATTCTCTGCCGGACTGTCTCTTTTTTTGCCTTCTGTCCGGATAGGACGCCGCCCTTTTCCGCCATGGGAGATATAATCATGCGCATCTTCAAAAAAGAATTGACATTTAGACACCGTTGTACTATTGTATTAATTAAATAATACAATCAAGAAAGGAGCGGAGGATATGTCATGGAATCTGGATTCGCAGCGGCCGATTTACGTACAGATTGTCGAAAGGGTACAGCTGGACATTATAACCGGCCGCTATGCCCCCGGAAGCCGTCTGCCCTCCGTGCGGGAACTGGCCGCGCAGGCAGCTGTAAATCCGAATACGATGCAGAAAGCGCTGTCCGAATTAGAGAGCGGCGGCCTGATTTATGCGCAGAGGACCAGCGGCCGTTTTGTGACGGAGGATTTGGAGAAGATCCGCGGGGCAAAAGAGCAGCTGGCATCCATGC
>DVOO01000032.1 GCA_018713515.1 Candidatus Scatomonas pullistercoris | reverse complement strand
TATTTTAAATTACTGGACATAATTAATTATACCATGGATTGCGGACTCTTCGGAGTCCGTTTTCTATTTTTAGGCATGAAAAAGGAGCGTTGCTCCATGGATGAATTATTCATCTATTTTGCAACGCCCCCACAGCATAATAAATTAGTTCATCGGATTCAAAGTCCGTCTCGGGTCATTTAGGTCCAGATTACAGCGCATGCTCATGCAAAAATGCCGGGACACAAAAATCTTTTGAACTGTAATGCCAGAATCATTTTCTACCATCCCAAAGCAATCCTCTGTGTCAGCAGTTTCTGCCTCTGTTCCTTCCTGCTGCTTGTGATAAATTCAAAGGTCAAATATTCCGGATGAACGGCATCCACAATTTCTTTTACCCGAGGCGTCGTAAAGGGGAGGTGGCTGTCTATTTGAAACACATGGCGGTAACAGGCCGCTTCCTTCTCCCGGTAATCCCGCGGAATTGCATCCCGCCCTGTCAGAAGTTCACGGACATAAGGGCCTGTTAAGCTTTGATTCAGATGTATGCCTCTGATATAGGAGGTCAGTTCCCCATGGGCCTTCACTTGCCCCAGGATGTAATCTACTGCTTCCTCTTCCGTCTCCAGTTCCAGATTTGTGTGCATCAGATGCCCCGTATCCAGCATAATACCCTTTCTGGGATAATGAACTTGCGACAACAGCCGTTCTGTAATTTCCGGCCGCGTCATGGTCAGCCCCGGCCACCAGAGATTCTCCATAAGAAATTCAAAAGTATAATTCTTTCCATCCAGCAGCGAATTGATCAGTTCCGCCGCCGCGTCGACAACCTCTTCATCCGAATGTAGAAAATGATATGTAAACAACTCTGTCGTTTTTACATCGCAGACATGAAAAACCACATACATCGCCCCGTATTTCCGGGCCATGTCCAGATCCTCTTCCAACGGTTTCCGGATGGCGTCACGGTTTAGTCCCCCAAAAATTTCCTTTGCCTGTTCCAGAGATCCATATTCCTCCCGCAGTGCGTTCCACCTGCCGTTCCACAGATCCAGCCAGTCATTCCAGTAACGCAGATGTACGCCTTTGATGGTTTTCGGCAGAAAAAACGAAGGGCACCCGTCCCCGCAGTGAAGAAGCTCCAGGCCGTCAAAGCCCAGTTCATCTATATAATCAGACATATCCTTCCCGTTTTGAAACCGTTCTTCATCCCATATGCTGTCGGTCATATTCATCATCATTTTCATAAAACCAATTACCTCTTTTTTCCAAATTACAGTATGCCGCTGGCATCAACTCCGGCCTGCTCCTCTCCCATAACAAATAAAAAAGGAACAGACGTGCTGCGATAACTGTCGGTAAAACCAGCACTGCCTTCTCATACCAGAGTATCTGTGTATTCCACCGTCATTCCATAATTCTTTGCGTATGCCTCCATTCGGCTCCCCCTGGGACAGCGGATCACACAGCCTTTATTCGTAATCCATTCTCCGATTTCTTCTGGATCATGCCGAATCTCCAAAACTGCCAGCTGGGTGCAGCCATGAAAGGTCCACTTCCCTATCTTTTTCAGCGTATCTGGCAGATACACATACTCCAGGTTCCTACATTTCCGGTAAGCCCCTTCCCCGATCTCCAGAAGCCCCTCCGGCAGTTCTAGTTCTTTCAGGCCGCACCCATAAAACGCCTCCGCGCCGATATATTTCAGCGACAGCGGCAGCTCCGCGTGGCATAAGCTCTCACACTTGTAAAAAGCCCGGCGTCCAATAGACTGCAGCCTTTTCGGAAATAGTACCGTCCTTAAAGCCCCACAGTCGCTGAACGCCAGATTTGGAAGCACTGTCAGGTTGCTGTCCCTGTAAAACCGAACTGCTTCCAGGCGTTTATTAGCCATAAACGCCCCCATTCCCATCTGCTCCAGGCCGGCCGGAAAGCTCAGTTCTTTCAGCCGGATACAGTGGGAAAAGCTGTACCGACTGATTAGATTTACATTCCGAAACTGTACTTCCCGGAGATTTCCGCAGTTTGCAAATGCCTCCTGGGAAATCTCCATTACATTTTTCAGGTCGGCGCTTCGGATGACTATCTGGTTTTTAAACTTTCCTGTTCCGATCCGAGGATCTTTCACGACCAGGAAACCTTTGTCTACCTTTTCCGAACATTTCCCATGCTTCCGCAACGTTTGCTCCGCACAGGACATACGGCCGGGGACAGTCCCATTCCTATATGATTCCATTAGTTTCTCCCCTCTGTATCTTTATTTTCTTTTTCTGGAAATCAGGGTTCTAGTATCCCATACTTTTTCTTTATACGATCCAGCTTTCGCATGATGGGTTCCCCCAAAACAGCCAAAAATATCACGGACGCGGTCCCATGTATGATATTCATAGGTAATCCACTAAGGTAAGCAGCAAGAAACGCGGTCTCCTGAACTGCCCCCATTCCCATAAATACCGTGGAAGTATCCATCAGGAAGCCATAAATAATCAGGGTGGCAAGCCCGCCGTACAGGCAGACCCAGACGCGGAAATGCTTCCATTTTCCTCTCTTCCTCCGGAACAGCAGCCCGGCCAGGAAACCGATGATGCCAAAGGAGAACATCTGCCAGGGCGTCCACGGCCCCTGCCCGTAGAAAAAATTGGAGACAAACCCGGCCAGGGCGCCCGTCAGGAAACCTGCCTCTCCGCCAAGACTGATTCCCGTTATAATAACGATAGCCGCCGTCGGTTTAAACTGCGGAAGCATAAAAAATGCCGCCCGGCCTGCAACTGCGAGGCCTGCCATCACCGCAATCACAACAATTTCCCGCGCCTGTGGTCTCCGATTTTCAAATACCAGAAAAAACGGCAGCATAGACAAAATAATCACGCAGATAGAAATAAAATAATCACTTCTGTCATTCAGAAAGAAAATACCAAACAGGATCACTGCCGGTATTGCCGTCAGTATCAGCACAAATGCCAGAATCGTACGCTTGCCGATCCCCCGGTCCGCCGTCTCCGTCCTGGTCTGATAAAACTCCGCCGCATATTCTTTTCTGGAATCCAGAAGCTTCCGCAGGAACGGAACCAGAAGGATTGCCAGCAGCACCTGAAGATACGCGGCCGCGGTCAGTTGGACATGGCTGGAAAGCGTCAGCGTCAGGAACATGTTTTCCCGCCCCTCCAGGATGTTCAGCGCCATGTTCGTATCCGTGATCCAGGCAAAGGCTGCGGCTGTCAGGAATACGTTCCAGAGAAAGTAGAAACGGCCAAATCCCGCTGCCCTTACCTTCAGCCGGAAGGCCAGGATGATAAACAGGATTCCCAGGACCACACTGACAGCCATGCCAATCCGCAGAAGAAACGCCGTCTGATCCGCCGCCGCTGTCACGGCCTCCGGCGTCCCGTAATTCCAGGCAATCCCCTCCGCCACCTCCTCCAGCTTCCAGAGCCAGCCCGTATGGGAATAGGGCGTATAGCGGAGATCCGGCACGGACACCCACCGGAAACAGAGCATGGACAGGATGCTGGCGACCGCGGCCAGCACCGGCACCATCGCCTGGGTATCCATTCCCCTGGCCTGCCGGGAATCTTCCGCTTCCTTCCGTACGGGCTTGTCTCCCTTTTTCTGTCTGGACTTTACTGCTTCCGACATCGTTCAATCACATCCTTTGCAGTCACCACATCGGGGCACCATTTCCGCGCCATCCGGTTGGCGGCCGTTGTATAAAAGCTGTTGCCCCGGAAGAACTCACGGGCAGGCTTGCTTGTCACCACGCTTCCATAGAAAAACATGGCGCAGGTATCCCCGAATTCCGCACAGAATTCAATGTCGTGGGACACCATGAGAATCGTGCGCCCCTCGCCTGTCAGCTCCTTCAGGATGCCGGCCAGCTTTTTCTTATAAAAGCCATCCATTCCCTTCGTCGGCTCATCCAGCAGGATCACTTCCGGATCCAGCAGCAGCACCTTCGCCAGGGCGGCCCGCTGCTGCTCGCCGCCGGACAGGTCGTAGGGATGTGCTTTCAGTAGATGGCGTATCTCCATCTGGTCAATGACCGTTTCCATCCGTTCCCGGTCGCCGTGCCTTCCTGTCATTTCCCAGAGGTCTTTTTCCACCGTGTCCTTTACGAACAGGCACTGGGGATTCTGCGGGAGGATTCCCAGGAGAGGCCCGTATAATTCCTCTTCCTTATACTGCCGGAGATCCTTCCCCTTGAGAAAGATTTTCCCCCGGTACGGCTTCCGGATTCGTCCGATCAGGTTCAGGGTTGTCGTCTTGCCGGTGCCGTTTCCCCCGAGCAGGCAGAACAGTTCGCCCTTTTTTACCTGCAGGTTCAGATCCCGGACTACATCCGGAAGGTCCTTTTCATAGCGGAACCAGGTATCCCGGACTTCAATTATGTACTCCTCTTCCTTTTTTCCCTTCCTGTTCCCCGCAGGCATACGGGCATCCGCTTCCGTTTCCTCAGCCTCTGCCGGACGGGGTATGTTCTGCAGCCACTCGCGGCCTTCCCGGACCGTCACCGGGCAGTCCCCCGTGCCGCCAAGGGCATCATAGATCCGCATGGGAACCGGCATCGCCTGGAACATGTCATTCCCGCGGATCTGTTCTGCCAGATTCCGTGGCGGCGCAAGCGCCAGGATCTTCCCGTCTTCCATCACCATCACCCGGTCCGCGTAGGAAAGCACCTCCTCCAGCCGGTGCTCGATGAGCACAATGGAGGTCCCAAGCTCCGCGTTAATCTTGCGGAGGGTTGCCAGAAAATCACCGGCCGCCAGCGGGTCCAACTGGGACGTCGGTTCGTCCAGGACCAGGATATCCGGCTGCATCGCCATAACAGCCGCCAGGTTCAGAAGCTGCTTCTGGCCACCGGACAGTTCCCCGACATTTTTCATAAACCACGTCTGGATGCCGAAAAAACTCGCCATCTCGGCTACCCGGAGACGGATGGTCCCGGTATCGTAGCCCAGGTTTTCCAGGCCGAAGGCCAGCTCATGCCAGACCTTGTCCGTTACAATCTGGTTGTCCGGGCTCTGCAGCACATAGCCGATCCGGGCCCCCTGCTCCCGGACGGAGACCTCCGAAAGCTGCCGGCCGTCGAACAGGATCTCACCTTCCCGTTTCCCGAAAGGCGACATAGCCGTCTTGAAATGCCGCAGCAGTGTGGATTTTCCGCAGCCGGATTTTCCGCAGATCACCAGAAATTCCCCGTTCTCCACTGTAAAATCCAGATGGAGAAGCGCCGGCTTCTGCTGCCCCGGATATGTAAATGTCAGATCCCTGATCTCAAAGAGCGCCATTTGATGTCCTCCGCAATATTCAATAGTAAGGGCAGTACGCACAGAAGGCCGTACAGGCTGTACACAAGCACTGCCGCCGGTGTCAGCGCATTCATGGTAAACACCGGAAAATACAGGATATGGATCTGCCGGCTGGTGATACCGGCCATCAGAAGCACGAAAACGCCGGCAAGGAATCCCATCAGCCCCGCGTCCCGCCTGTCAAAGCGATAAATGGAGAAATTTGTCCGGCCCCGCAGCCCGTAGGCCCTGGACTTCATGGAATCTGCCGTCTCCACGGAGTTTTCCAGGGCCCATGTGGTGGTGATGGAAAGGATTTTCAGGCCATGGGCCGCCCGTTCCCACACTTTTCCGTTGTTGACATTCCTGCCAATGCACTGCTGCGCCTGCGCCACCTTTTTAATCTGCCCGGTGAACCGCGGCACAAACCGGAGACACATGGAAAGCAGCAGGGATAAAGCGGGGATAACCTTCCCGAACAGATACATGAACTTATCAGAAGTCATGACCGCGTGAAACACGGAAAACCAGGAGACCACGCAGGCCAGCATAATACCGGACCCCACGCCGTATAAGATCGATTCCAGCGTGACCGGGTTCCCGTCCTTCAGATAGAACAGCATCGTGGCTCCCTCATGGCTGAACAGAGGATTAATCACCATCATCAGCAGACAGGCCGGCAGCATCCCGAACAGGAACACCTTCACCGTTTTCCTGCCCTTCAGATAGATGGAATAGGCCAGCGACCCTGCCAGGGACAGCCCCAGCAGCACCGGGTGCATGTAAAACATGGCAATCCCGATCACAATGACAAAATAGGTAAAATTAATCAGAGGATGATACCCGGAAAAAGTGTCCATATTTTTCTCCTCTATTGCTGCCAGTCTGAGTTATCCCGCCCCAGATCGCGGCCCAGATCACAGGTATAATGCCACTCGATCACATCGCCCTCCTGCACCTGGTACCTGCTGCAGCCGTAATTGGGATACCAGCCATTGACGCAATACATCCAGCCGGACCAGCGTCCGCAGTCAAACTCATACAGGTTGTTGATACCTTCCACATAAGCGCTGTTGTACATGGCTGTGAATACGGATTCCATATGAATGCGGTTGTTTTGCATTTCCCTCAGAAGCACGTCGTAAACGGATTCCCCCTCATAGAAGGTTACCGTCGATGGGCCGTAAATCACGCCATCAGAAGGTACCAGGGATTCTTTCCCTTCCGTCAAATTTTCCATATTATTCAGGATCGTGGAACATTCCACCAGCAGGGTACAGGTCATAGCCTGATCCGTATCCACCGCCTCGTCCTGTGGCTCCACCGGCTGAGGCTTACCTTCCGGAACCGGATCCGTATAATAATTATCTGCATTTGCTTCGCTGCTGCCAGATATCCCGTTTTGGGAGCCGGTTCCTTCAGCACCAGTCTCTCCATTCGTATTCTGTCCCGTAGAATTCTCGGAACTTTCTCCATTGTTAGAGTTATACTTACTTAGATCTTCTTCAGCATGATCCCCATAATTTTCATTCACATATGCCTCATCGATATATTCCGGTTCTTCCGCCGGTTCCGTATCCGCTTCTTCCACTCCCACCTCCGGGGATGAGTCAATCTGCGAAATGCTGTCCGCAGAAGACGAAACTGCCGCACTTTCCCGTACCGCTTCCGTCTGACAACCGGATAGCGCCAGAGCCAGAACCAAAAACAGACAGGCCAAGATACTTCCTTTTTTCTTTTTCATTGTTTCTGTCCTTTCCTTTTTCTGTGCAGAATCGCAACCGCCGCAATCACGGCCGCTGCAGCTGTTCCGGCACCAAGGATCAGTGATGTTGCCCAGAAAGGAATCCCTCCCGTATCCCCGGTTCCGAGAACAGTAATTTCTTCTGGTGTTCCCACCTGTACATCGGCACCGGTTTCTTTGGCTTCCTCGCGGATCACAGCCTGTTCATCCGCTGTCCCCGCATCATTCAGAGAACCTGCCAGAGCCCGTTCTGCCAGGAAATAATCGCCGCCCTCCGCCAGGGTAAACGCAGCCGTGCCATCCTCCACAGTAACCTTTTTGACGTACTCCGCCTGTCTGTTCTTCGAATCATAACGGAACAGCAGCGTCTGCCCATCGTCAAGATCTGTCTGCAGGGAAACCAGCAGGGTTCCTGGAAATGCTTCCATATCCTCCATACAGAGGATCAGAGGATCTACAGCCAGCGCCTGGATATCCTCCGCATGACTGCACATATCTTTGGCACGGATACTATAGGAAAAATCCTCTGTCCGCTCCACATCTCTCCCGTTGATGGTCAGGGTATAGCTGTAGGAATCTCCGGCCTTTCCTGACGCCTGCAGGTTCCGGTCTGTATTACGGACCGCCTCCAGCTCTTCCGCGCTCATGAGGCCTTCCTTCTCTGCCGTCAGCGCCCCCTGTTTCGTTCTGGCTGAGGACACTGTGCCGGAACTGCTTTTCCGGCTTGTATTCCCGGACGAATTTCCATTGTTCCCTCCGGCTCCTGTACCGCCTGTCCCGGATGCATTTCCGTTTCCTTCTGTGCCGCCTCCGGCAATTCCCTCAGGGACTCCTGAAACCGTATTACCGTCCAGAGAAATAACGTCCCCGGAGAGCCAGTAGCGCCCTCCTATGGAAACTGTCATCTTCAGTCTTCCGGAAGCTACAGTTGCCGTGCCTGCGCTCTGAATGACAAGCTTATCCGGATTCAGCCAGTACAGGTCATAGGTCCCGTCCGCCGCGCTGCAGGCCGTCTCCAGAGTCACCGGCCCGTTCATGCTGCCGCTCTGGGCAAATTCTACCTGGAGCGCCGCCCCTTCCGCGGCGTCTTCACCGTCCGACAGCCGTACCCCGGCATCTACGGCCGATGACGACAGAAGGCTGCCGCCGTCATAGGTCAGTGTATATGGAGTGCCGCCGGACAGGAGCCCCTGGTATACAAAGGTTTCTCCTGTATTCCGGAGATTCCGGAATACGGCTGCCGGAATCTCCCCGTCCTTCAGAGACTGTATCACATCTGCCGCATCCAGAAGGCTCTGGGCATTCTTCAGCATCTCCTGTTCCTCCAGGCGCAGAACGGCGTAACGGGCCATCAGGCCGTCAACCGTTTCCGCATCTTCCTGGCTGATTCTTAAAGGATCTATCTGCTCCCATATGTCCGCATCCAGTTCATCCACAAGCATCTGTCTTTTTTCAATTTCCGCCAGATAGCTGTCCAGCAGGGCTTTCAGCTCTGCCTTTTCCGGCCATTCCCCCAGTCCCTCCAGTTCCTGAAGATACTGGTTTACCTGATTCCGGTCTGAGATCCGCACAGGGGTCTGAATCGCCTCGATTTTTTCCTGAAGCTCCCGGCGTTCCTTCTCACGTTCCTCTTCCTGCGCCGTCTCCAGCTCCGCCAAACGCGCCTCCAGCTCTTCCAGCCTGCCGATATTGGTCACCTGGCTTTTTTCTTCCTCGCTCAGCGCTTCAAACGCTGTTCTGGCCGCTTTTACCGCGTCTTTATCCTCCAGCGTCAGATCCGCCGCATCCGGCAGCCGATCTATCTGCTCGAGCACAGCCTGCGCGTCTGCTGCGGTATCTGTCTGAACAGTCAGGGTCCAGTTTTCCTCTGTCCCGTTCTGCCGGTACACCGTAATCTGCAGCACCGTCCCAGCTGCCACAGGTATCATCCCTTCCACCGGAATGCTTCCATCTGCCGTTCTTCCCGCTGTAGAAAATACAGTTTCACCGGCACGTACTTCGGCCGCATCGTAATTACCCACCGGTATATTGTCTATCCGTATCTCTTTCACGCCGGCGCCCACCTTCAGCACC
>DVOO01000031.1 GCA_018713515.1 Candidatus Scatomonas pullistercoris | reverse complement strand
AGCCGCCTGTTATTGACATGCCATCAAACGGATGGTATATATAAAACAAGGGTGAAAAGCTTATTTTTCAAGCCTTTCACCCGTTCTTATCATAGAAGAATCCTATTTACAGACTTTTCTTCACAGGCTCTATAGAAAACTAAAAAAGATAACATAAAAATAGGCTCGCAATTTTAACGTTTCGATTTCCGGCTTCTTTTTCTGCAGAAACATTTTCAAAACCGTACGCCATATACTTATTCGTCGGCGGTAATTGGTTTATAAATTCTTTTATTTGGTCATAGGCGTAAACTTCCGGTCCGCCCGCCCGAAACTGGCTTATATTTTCCTCTCCCGGAACCTCTTTCAGCGGAACCAGCAATTCCAGCTTTCCTGTCTCATCTGGTATAAGCGCTACTGCAAACCTGAAGTACGGAAGCCCGCCTACAAGTATCATATTCTCCGGCATTACTCCCATTTTACTTTCAACTTCAGATGCATAATCAATCGTTTCATTTGGATAAAATGAATAGACGCTGCATTGCCATTTCCCTACATCTGCCAAAATTTGTTGTCTCTCTAATTCGGTAATGTCTGCATTTGAGTTTAATTCTTGACCTTTTTGAATATTAACAATCAATGTACCGCCGTCCACGTAAATGGGCAGTTCGTAGATATATTCATCTGAGTCAAAAAGAGCTTCGATTTCTTCTATGCTGTCAGCATCCGTATCAAAAATATTCGGGCCGACATAAATCTTTACAGCATTCTTAAAATCTACGTCCTGGATCGTTATCTCTTCATCTAATTCATCCCGAAACAGGCCGTTGCATGTTTTCACAATATCCTCTTTGCTCAATACGATCAGGTCATCCTTCTGTTCCGTTTCCGCATGGGCCTGATTCGTCATGCCGCACAGCAATAGCAGTGAAGTGAATATGGCGGATAACTTTTTCATACAGTTTCCCCCTTTAGTGAAAATTTATTTTTCCCGGTTTCCCTTCACGTTCCGGCTTATGCAGACGTATGCGTCCGGCTGCTGCCAACACCGCAGTCATAATCGCCAAAATTTCTGCCGGAAATGCCATTTGCCAAAGATAGTAATATTCAGTCATATTCAGAAAATTCTGATGCATCTGCATTTGGAAGAGTACGATGACCAGTATCCCCGCACAGAGAACCGCCCCGCAGAAAATTCTGGTTCTCCCCGAAGCATGCAACCAGTGTTTCTTTAAATACAGGCAAATGTAAATCACACAAAGGACTGCTTCGATCCAGAAAAGGAGATCCATCAAATTATAAATCACTCCTGTTTCTGTATAACCAAGCCCGGAATCCGGAGCATCCATCAGCCAAAACCATCTGTCTCTTTCAAGAATGGCAGCCGGTTTCTCAAATCCGGGAATTGTGGTTATCTTCCTCCATCTCGTGAGACTAAGCAGATATAAAATATGCCAGAATATTTGTGACAGAAAAAAGATAATATTGTTTTTTCTCATGGCACTTTCTCCGGTAAATGGATTGATCTTTTCTTTTGTCACCGCGGCGAATCTTTATCTTTCGGTTTCCAGTTCACATATTTCGCATATACAGCCATCCCCACAATTATAACAGTGCATGCGATAGAAACGGCAAATGTGGCCCTATTGTGCGCAAGAAATGGATAAATCAAGCTGTAACAGACGGGTATTACTGCTATCCCATAGGTCAGTTTCGATACAGGGTATCTCTCAAAGCTTGCTACAAGCAAGGCTACAAGCAGAAAGCCGCCGAAAGCATCCCCAACAATCCGCGGAATCTCCTCCCGGTATACGGCATATATGGATAAGACCGCTGTAACTATAGCAATCAGCTCCAGAAAAATCTGTTTTGCATTCACTCTCTCCTTCATTTTGTCCCCCTTTCCGGCGCCTGAAGCAGACCCATCTCTCATGCGTCATGCTATCCTTCCCGAATAATTATGGTCTCAATTCTATCGGGAATAGCCTCCTCATATTCTGTCCGGTTTTTATGAAATTCGGATATTTAACACTACGTTTTTCTGTCACATCAGAAGAAATACCTTCTTGGCCGTTAAATCCACCTTAATATTCGATTTTAGAAATTGTTTATCTAAGTGATATAAATGCAATTAACATCATTGATGTGATCGCTTTATGGTTCATTTCCATAAGTTTCCTCCGTATAAATGGTTGTTTCTATCCTAGTAGGCGTAGCATTCTTCAATCTGTTCCAAATATCCCAGTAAACTATGCTGTATATAACGACACAAATCAGACCTGCCGCTATTATAGTAATTCCGATCCATTTTTTTATCTTCAGTCTTTGAAGTTTATGAACAGTCGTATTTTCATCCTGGGCATCCAGATATCCCGCAAGAACTTCCTGAGGTGTTCCGAATTCTTCTGAAATCATTTCATAGGTACAGGACGGATGCTCCATACAGAATTCCGCTATGCTTCTCTGCATATCTTTCAGAAACCTTGCTTCCAGATAGGTAGCCTTCGGAAAAATGCCTTTCAAAATTTCGTAATATTTTTTGGCCTCTTTATTTTTCAGAACCATCTTATCCCTCTCTGATCGTTTTCTCTTCTCCGATCCGGTTATACAGAATTTTTTCTATCCCCTGCTTTACTTCTTCGTATACCTGCACAAGCTCCTGCAGTTCTTCCCTTCCGGCCTCTCTGATGCGAAAATACACCCGTTCCATGCGCCCGTGCTTTTGCCCGTAGGATGTAAGAAACCCCTTTTCTTCCATGCGGTATAAAATTGGATAAAGGGCGAATTCCCTGATAACGATTTTTCCATCAGAACACTCTTTGATCTTCTGGGCCAGCTGATAGGGATAATTGTCTTCTTCTGTCAGCAATTTCAGGATCAGCATATCGGTTAATCCTTTTTTGTAGCGGCTAATTAACTCCATGATACCCCCTTTCCTGCTTAATATTATAAATTTTATATTATTATATGTCAATAGCATTTAAAATTCTTGCATATATCATATAATTAATTGACAAAATATCTTCTCCCAAATTATAATACAGATAAATATTGTAATAATAATATTATTTTTCGAGGGAGGTATGCATGGTATTCAAAAAAAGCTATACATGCCGGCAGAGGCCGCTGCTGTGACTGAAAAGTATGCCAGAAAGGGAGGGAATCCCCCGGGTCATCGCTGACTTCCGGGGGATTCCCTCCCTTTCTGGCCGTGTATCTCTCTGGTTTTTTACAGATTTTCCGGGACCTTTGGAAGTCCGGCAAATCCGGCTTCCAGATCCTTGTCCGTGGGAATGTAATCGGACATCTCCCCATTGTTGTATTTTTCATAGGCCACCATATCGAAATAGCCAGTTCCTGTCAGGCCAAAGAGAATGGTCTTTTCCTCTCCCGTCTCTTTGCACTTCAGCGCCTCATCGATAGCTACCCGGATGGCATGGCTGCTCTCGGGAGCGGGAAGGATGCCCTCCACCCGCGCGAACTGCTCGGCCGCCTGGAAGACAGAGGTCTGCTCCACCGCCCTGGCTTCCATGAGACCGTCATGGTACAGCTGGGAAAGGATGGAACTCATGCCGTGATAGCGGAGACCTCCCGCGTGATTGGCTGAAGGTATGAAGCCGCTGCCCAGGGTGTACATCTTAGCCAGGGGGCAGATCATGCCCGTATCACAGAAATCATAGGCAAACTTTCCCCGTGTAAAGCTGGGGCAGGAGGCCGGTTCCACAGCTATGAACTGATAATCTGCCTTGCCCTGCAGCTTCTCTCCCATAAAGGGTGAGATCAGGCCGCCCAGATTGGAGCCCCCGCCGGCACATCCGATAATAATGTCCGGCTTGATGCCGTATTTATCCATGGCCGTCTTCGTCTCCAGGCCGATCACGGTCTGGTGCAGTAGCACCTGGTTCAGCACGCTTCCAAGAACGTAGCGGTACCCTTCCTGGCTGGTAGCCGCCTCTACCGCTTCGCTGATGGCGCAGCCAAGGCTGCCGGTGGTTCCCGGGTGCTCGGCAAGGATCTTTCTTCCCACCTCCGTGGTATCGGAGGGCGAAGGGGTAACCGTTGCCCCGTAGGTGCGCATCACTTCCCGGCGGAAGGGCTTCTGCTCATAGGAAACCTTTACCATATAAACCTTGCAGTCCAGATCAAAATACGCGCAGGCCATGGACAGGGCGGTTCCCCACTGGCCGGCTCCCGTCTCGGTGGTAACGCCCTTCAGCCCCTGCTTTTTGGCGTAGTAGGCCTGAGCGATGGCGGAATTCAGCTTATGGCTTCCGCTGGTATTATTTCCCTCGAACTTGTAGTAGATCTTCGCCGGCGTCCCCAGCTTCTTTTCCAGACAGTACGCCCGCACCAGCGGTGACGGGCGGTACATCTTGTAGAAATTTACGATCTCCTCCGGAATATCAATCCATGGGTCCGTATCGTTCAGCTCCTGCTGCACCAGCTCCCGGCAGAAAACCGGTTCCAGTTCCTCTGCCGTCATGGGCTTATAAGTGGCGGGATTCAGAAGCGGAGCCGGTTTGTTCTTCATATGGGCCCGCACATTATACCACTGTCTCGGAAGCTCACTTTCTTCCAGATAGATCTTATATGGGATTTCTTTATTCGCCATTTTCTGTCTCTCCTTTCACCGGCGCCCTGCCGGCCGCCGTTCTCTCTGTTATTCTACCATGGTAAAGTGCATCTGTCACGAAAAAAATCCGTCCTCCTCCCGCGTCCGCTCCGGCATAAATCCTTCTCCGGAAAATCTTCTGGAAGAAGAAGCGCCGATATGCTATAATGGATGGGCCCGGATATTCCGGAGCGGTCAGCTCCTTTCCGGAATATCCGGATTTCGGATGACTTTACTTTCAACAACGGAGGAAATTATGGGCGGATTTTTTGGTGTTGCTTCAAAGGAAGACTGCATGTTTGACCTGTTTTTCGGAACAGACTACCATTCCCATCTGGGAACGAGACGCGCCGGCCTGGCGGTCTATGACAGAAAGAAGGGATTTGACCGGGCGATCCACAACATAGAGAACGCACCCTTCCGGACAAAGTTTGACAAGGACTTCTCCACCATGCAGGGGAATCTGGGCATCGGCTGCATTTCAGATTATGAGCCGCAGCCCCTGATCGTGCGCTCTCACCATGGCACCTATGCCATCGTGACCGTAGGAAAAATCAATAATCTCACGGAAATCGTTGATAAATTATTTGCTTCCGGCCACTCTCATTTTCTTGAGATGAGCGGAGGGGACATTAATCCCACAGAGCTGGTTGCCTCCATCATTAACCAGAAGCAGAATCTTATCGAGGGGATCCGGTATGCCCAGGAAATTATCGACGGATCCATGACCATGCTGATCCTGACGCCCCGGGGAATCTACGCGGCCCGGGACAGGCTTGGTCGAACACCGGTGGTGATCGGCCGGAAGCCGGATTCCTTCTGTATTTCTTTTGAAAGCTTTGCCTACCTGAATCTGGGATATACGGAAGAGCGGGAGCTGGGCCCCGGCGAGATCGCGGTGGTCACCCCGGAGGGCATTGAGACCCTTGCGGCTCCCGGAAAGGAAATGCGTATCTGCACATTCCTGTGGGTTTACTACGGCTATCCCTCCTCTTCCTATGAGGGGATCAGCGTAGAGGAGATGCGCTACCGCTGCGGCGCAATGCTGTCCCGGCGGGATGACGCCCATCCGGACACGGTGGCAGGCGTTCCCGATTCCGGAACGGCCCATGCCATCGGCTATGCCAACGAATCCGGCATCCCCTTCTCGCGGCCTTTTATTAAGTATACGCCCACCTGGCCCCGGTCCTTTATGCCCACGATCCAGTCCCAGAGGGATCTGATCGCCAGGATGAAGCTGATTCCCGTCCACGAGCTGATCCAGAACCGCAGCCTGCTTCTGATTGATGACTCCATCGTCCGCGGCACTCAGCTCCGGGAAACCACGGAATTTCTCTACCAGAGCGGGGCCAGAGAGGTCCATGTGCGTCCGGCCTGCCCGCCTCTGGTCTACGGCTGCAAGTTCCTGAACTTCTCCCGCTCCACTTCGGTGATGGATCTGATCACCCGGCGGGTTATCAAGGAAATGACCGGGACGGAAGAGCCTGAAAATCTTGAGAAATACTCAGATCCGGAAAGTACGGAATACAGAGATATGGTGGACTGCATCGGCAAAAAACTGAATTTCACTTCTCTCCGCTACCACCGGCTGGATGATATGATCGAATCCGTGGGCATTGACAAGTGCCGTCTCTGCACCTACTGCTGGGACGGAAAAGAATAATTCTCTTCCTGCAAAAAAAGTCCGGAGAATCTTCGCGTACCCGCGGTTCTCTCCGGACTTTTTTTAACTTTTCAGAAGAAAAAATCCAGAAGCCGGATAATCTCTTCATCCCTTTCTGTATCATACATCACTGCCATGTAGGCCGGTTTGTAATCGGTCAGCCCGTATTCCTGCCACCGGCTGCTCCGGGACAGATCCAGCCTGCCGTCCTCTATGTATCCGGCGTACGTCTCATACTGGTCTCCCAGAACCTCTTCCCAGGACTTGAAGGCTTCCTGATACGTCTCGTACGTTTCCGATCCGCAGATTACAACATCCGTCGTTCCCGATCCGAAAATCACAGCCCTCTTGGATCCCATCGCGTAATCATCCCCGCTGCCTGCCGAGACATCCAGCGTGATGCGCTCTCTCCCCTTTCCGGTCCCCAGCGCCTCCAGAAGATCCGCCTCCAGCCTGTCCGCGTTTTCCTGGGCGCCGCTCTGTACATCAATCACGGCCATGGAAATCAGTTCTCTGGTGGTCACGTTCCGGATGCAGGTAACAACAATGGAGAAGGCAACCAGAATCACTGCCAGAACAAAGAGCCAGCTTTTATAGTAAGTCCAGAGATATCCAAGTCTCTCCCGGCCCTTCAGGGAACGGATGGTCTGCCACCGCAGCTGTGCTTTCTCTTTTCTCGTCATATCGGATTCATGTTTTTTCTGTTCCATTTTTCTTCTTCTCCTTTTTCATCCGTATCTCCCCAGACCTCTTCACCTTTCCGGATCATTCCCCCTCCTCTGTCTTCCCGGACTGTTCCGGCTTGGCATCCGTTTCCTCCTCCGCAGGCTGCCAGGCCTTCCCGAATTTCACATCCTTAAACAGAGCGGCCATGCCTGTGATCTGCTTCAGGCGCAGCACCTCATCCCTGTCCATTCCCAGATGCCTGGCAATCCAGGCATCGGACCGTCCGAACTCATGGAGCTCCTTCACAATGTTGCTCATCAGATCCACGTCATGGCTGCCCCTGGCCCGGTTATGACGGATCGTGCTGGCCATCCGCTGGTCCAGCGGCTTATCAATCACCGTCACCGGCAGCATACCGTTCTCTCTTTCGTAAATATCCTCATGCTCCAGCATAATCCGGTACCTGTGGAACCCGTCCACAATAATATACTGATCCTTTCCCTTAGCATAATAACATACAATCGGCATTGTGTAACCATCTGCTTTTATACTTTCATAAAGAAGCTTCATCTCCGGCGGCGCTACCGCGTTGGGATTGTACGAGTTCGGTACGATTTTTTCTACTGGTACTGCAATCACCTGATACGCAGGGCTTTTATACTCCATAATCAAATTCCTCTATACTTTTGTATTTTTTCCGGATCGCGTCGATCCTCTTCTGCTGCTGCCGTGTCATTCCAAAGCCCATAAACCGGCAGATATGGTCGTTCTTCAGTATGCAGAAACACATTCTCTTCCAGCTGGGGATGTCCTTTGTGGTTTTAATATCATCCGTATTGTCCGGTATGCTTCCCTGAAAAATGATCCGCGACTTTTTGTTCAGCGTATAATTGGAGACGCCGTTCCGTTTAATGTGGTAGCCGTGCTCCGTCAGTTCCTGGATGGCATCCTCGTCCAGCCCTCCCCCCGTCTCATGCCAGAACTGAATGGAGGTGTTGAACTTCTTAATATAATTGTTCCGAAGCCTCGTGGGCAGCGTGTCCAGCAGAAACAGAGTGTAGGATTTCCAGGTATGCCCCTCGGGCAGCGTCACATTCCTGTATCCCATGGCCTTTGTGTGTCCGTAAATGCTGGCAAAATTTGCCCCCTGCACGCGTCCCACCAGCTTCCCCCAGATTTCCGGATCAATGACCCGGTAAAGGTTCAGGGCATCCTTGGAATAGTCGTTAAAGGGAGAAGCCACCCGCATCTGGGACACCTTCAGTCCCGCCTTGTAATACAGCTCGTACAGCTGATTATAATCGTATCCGAAAAGATAGTTGGCATGCCAGACATCCTGCACAGACCAGTCGTAAATGGGTGACGCGCACCAGACATCCTTAAACTGCCTGCTGATCCAGCATTCCCCCTTATAGCCGTATTTTTTATTCAGGAATCCGCTGTATCTCTGCAGCGATTCATCCGCCCGCATCCCCAGCAGACAGACCGTCTTCCTGTTGCCGTGGGAAATTCTGTACCAGCGGCCAAACTGCTTGGCCAGATCCTCCTGGTGCATCCGGTACCGGTAGGTAGTCATGGGATTATTTTCCAGATTGATCACGTATTCCTTATCGGGCATGGGCCTCACCCAGCTCTCCTTTTTCGTGTCGTCCCAGGGATACCAGTACATTTCATAGCTGCTGAGAGCGGTTCTGGTGCCCATGGGAAGGCATACCCAGTAGAGCTCTGCCTGATCTCTGAGCCGCTCAAAGGTCCGCTCAATATATTCCGTTGTCACCGTGTACTGTGCCTCAAAATCCTGATGGAACACACCGATCTCCCTGTCCGGATACTGTTTGTTCCGGAAGTCCAGAAGCAGATTCAGCAGCAGCCCGCTGTCCTTCCCCCCGGAAAAAGAAATATAGATATTATCAAATTCTTCAAATAAAAACCGAAGCCTCTGCTGCAGAGCTTCATAAACATCCTGTTCCAGATATTCACGTACCATCTTAAAGTTCTCCCAGGCTGTCTGTTTGTAAGTTTTTCTTCCCTTACCATATTTTTCCAGTTCATTTTGATAGTAAATTTAGCACATTGGAGAAAAAAATTCAACAAAATGTGACCATCTTCTACGCCGGCAGAGCGGCCCGGAGGAGGATGGATATACGCCCGAGCAGGCAGCCTGCGTGTCTGCCCGGGCGCATCTGCGAAAAAAAATCCGTGGGGACGGCTGTCCCGTCTCCACGGATTTTTTCTGTTTTCTGCCCGACCGGGACCGGTTATGGATACTGGGGGTACTGTGTCCCCTCCCCGGTTCCTGTATAGGCAAAGGTGTACAGAAGCACATCGGAATCATCGAAAATTGTATACATTATATGAAGGGAATCCAGAGGATTTTCCACGGCCGCTTCCGCCGTTTCGTAATTGATGGCTGCCAGCCCGTCACCGCCCACGGAGCGCACAAGGTCGTCTCCCTCTCCTCTCCAGAGAAGCGTCATTCCTCCCGAGGCGCCAGGCCAGCCGCCGGTAAAGCCATGGGAAAATTCTTCGTAGTTTCCGCCCGTGTGGCCCACGAAAAAAACGCTGTGCCCCGTCTCGGAAAACAGAGCCCGAAGACTTCCCCTGTTTTCAGAATCCTCCATAAACGTCACGTATTCATCAAAGTACGCGGGCACGGAAAACTGGAAATCCTCCCCGGACACAGTGGAAAGCGTGTTCCCGTCCACCGTGCGGAACAGATAGCTGTGAAGGCCTTCCGGGTATCCGTGCTTCCAGCTGTAGGGATCCGCTGTCTCCTCCGGCGTCATCTCCGTACTCATATAAGAGTACAGGACACTGCAGAAGGGTCGGGCCGCCGGGCACCAGGCGCTCTCCTCTGTGCCTGCCTCTCCCCCGGCCAGGGCTCCCGCAAGCAGAACAGCCAGGAGGAAGCCGCTTCTCAGGGTTCCGGCTCTGAGCATATACAGGATTCTCTCCTTCAGGCTCTCTTTGCTGTCCCGCAGGCCGGCCGCCGGCTGTCCGCTCCGGGAAACCGCTGTCTTCAGAAGAAGCCTCTGGTACTGCATACGTTCTTCCCTCTCCATCCCTTTCACCACACGGCTGTCACAGAGGTATTCCAGATCCGCATCGGCCGCTCTTTGCATCACCCACAGAAGCGGATTAAACCAGTAAAGCGTCCCCACGGCCAAAAGAAAAGTCTTATACCATAAATCTCTGTATTTGTAATGATACAGTTCATGCAGAAAGATCAGCCGCAGTTCCCCCTCCCCGTATCATACCTGGGGCAGAAGCAGGCACGGCTTTAGAAGGCCTGCCATGAGAGGACTGTCTGTCTCCTCCCAGTACAGAAGCGCCGGAGGCTTTTTTATTCCCAGCTCCCGGCAGACAGCCCGGAACAGCATGCGTACCTTTTTATCGCTGACGGGATAGCTGTTCTCCTTTATCCTGGAGCGGAACAGACGGAATGTCAGAATCCGGTATACGCTCCAGAAAACCAGGCCCGCTGCCCACAGAATCCCCAGAATATGCAGAACCGGCCCGGCAGAAAGCTGAAGGCCCGCGTTTCCGGTATTCCTGGAATCAGGGACCGTGGACACGCCGAAACCGGAGACGGGTTCTGCTGCGGACGCGTTTCCCTGTTCCGCAGGAACTGCCCCAGGCGTTCCGTCCGAATACCCGGCGGGCTCCCGCCTCTCCTGCGCCTGCTCCGGCTCCGCGGTACTCTCCCCCGCCTCTCCGGGAGCGGCAGCTTCTGTGCGCACTGTCTCCGGGGGCGGTGCCACCTGTATCTCAATGACCGGGCTTCCCTGAAACAGGTGCATGGGAAGTATCAGAAATACCGCCGTCAGAAGCCAGGCCAGATACCGCCAGCGGGCCGAAAACTTTTTCTTCAGCGCCCGCGCCAGCAGGAGAATAAGCAAAATGCAGGCCGCCGCAAGCACATTGCTTTTCAAAACGTAAATCAGATACTCTTCCATGTGCACACCCCCTTCTCTATCTGCTACATTTGTAGTATTTAATTGTATTATACTATTCTCCATGCAAAATGGCAAGCAGATTCACCGGGGAATTCTAAATAAAAAGGAGGGCGGATATCCGCCCTCGCCGGAGACTTACAGATTCAGTTCTCTCACCCAGGCTTCCAGGCCTTCCCGTGTCTGAGAGCCATTCAGCATCTTCCCGCTGATGATTTTGGCATCCGGACAGAGCTTCTGCAGCTCCCGGTCCGTCTCTCCCAGTCCGCTGCTTCCGGACGTGGCAAAAAGCACAATCTTCTTGCCGGCAAAATTGTAGCTTTCCAGAAATGTTTTGATAATTGACGGCGCCGTATACCACCAGATGGGAAATCCCAGGAAAATCACATCATAGGCATCCATATCAGACAGCTTTTCCGCTATGGCCGGCCGGGACGCAGGGTCATTCATCTCCAGCGTGCTGCGGCTTTTCTTGTCCATCCAGTTCAGATCTGCCTTCGTATAGGGAACCTCCGGCCGGATCTCAAACAGATCCGCCTCCGCCGCCGCAGCCAGCAGCTCTGCCGCCTTCTTTGTCACGCCGCTGGCCGAAAAATAAGCTACTAATTTTTTGCTCATATGCTTCCCTCCATTCTGCTTTTTATCAGATAATTCCGGTACATACATCATTATAATACTTTTTTTCAAAGGTACAAGCTTTATTTGTGTCCATCGGGAGTCCTTCCCTGTATTTTTATATTCTTTTTCGGAAAGTACTTGATATGAAATCTCTATTTATAATACAATATTATAATGCCAGGGTCAAAAGGTCTGAGCCCACATGAGCTTGCTCATCAGTGGGTGAAGGGCCTTGGGACCCGCCCCGATATGAGCATAAAAGTGGGATGTATATCCCACGATATGCGAATATTGGGGGGATTGTGGGAGTGCGCAGCACGGAACAATCCACAGGCATCCTGGTTGGGGACTTTTGTCCCCAACATCCTATTATCAGTCATACCTATACTACTTTCGATTCGGAGGTTCTTGTATGGAACTGCGCGTACTGCAATACTTTCTGGCGGTGGCAAGGGAACAGAGCATTTCCGCTGCCGCTGAATCTCTGCATTTGTCTCAGCCCACCCTTTCCACCCAGCTGAAGGCCATGGAGGAGGAACTTGGCAAGCAGCTGCTGATCCGCGGCACAAAAGGCTCCCGGAGAGTCACCCTGACCGAGGAGGGCATGCTGCTGCGCAAGCGGGCTGAGGAAATTCTGAATCTCGTGCACCGGACCGAACAGGAAATCGCCCTTTCCGATGAAGCGCTGATCGCCGGCGATGTCTTCATCGGTTCCGGCGAAACACAGACTGTCCGGCTGCTGGCCAGAACCGCACGCTGCCTGCGGGAAAAGTATCCCGGAATTCATCTCCATATTTCCAGTGGAAATTCCATTTTTGTGTTGGAGCAGCTGGAAAAGGGCCTGATCGATTTCGGGCTTCTGTATACGCCCGTGGATCCGGCGAAATACGAATCCGTCGAAATTCCCTGCAGGGACCCCTGGGGCGTGCTGATGCGGAAGGATACTCCTCTGGCAGAAAAACCTTTTATCCGGCCGGAGGATCTTTGGGACAAGCCTCTGATCTTCTCCGTCCAGGAGGATGCCGGATCGGCGCTCTCCCGATGGATAAAGCGGGACCGGGAGAAGCTGAATATTGTCGCCACCTATAATCTTCTCTACAACGCTTCTCTGCTGGTAGAAGAGGGCCTTGGCTACTCCCTCTGCTTTGCGGGACTCATCAATACGGAAGGCAGCAGTCCCCTCTGTTTTCGTCCCCTGGAGCCAAAGCTGGAATCCACCGCCTTTCTGGCCTGGAAAAAATACCAGGTATTTTCAAAGGCTGCAGAAAAATTTATTCAGAAGCTGCAGGAAGTTCTTGCAAAGGAGATGCCGCCATGCAGGCAGTAAATATTGCGCGACGGAAAATTTTGTCTGAAATCGATAGAAATTTCAGGGAAATCCCGGAATTATTTTACTTGCCACCATCTGCCGTATTCTGCTATAATGGGCTGAAATAAGGGAGTAGTCGGCACGTAGTGTGGGAATATCAACATACTGGATCTGATTCTGGTATTCTCTTAAATGGCGAGACTTATCTGCAGGGCAGATAGTCTCGCCATTTTTTACTGCCCCTCCCTTTAAGGAGGATAAAAAGATGGGATTATTGGAACTGTTGGCCGTGGCAGTGGGACTGTCCATGGATGCTTTTGCTGTGTCCATCTGCAAGGGACTTTCTGTGAAAAGAGTCAGCCTGCGGCAAATGCTGATCGTTGGACTGTATTTTGGAGGATTTCAGGCACTGATGCCGTATCTGGGCTATCTTCTGGGCTCCAGCTTCAGCTCTCTGGTTGCCAGCGTAGACCACTGGATCGCCTTTGGCCTGCTGTGTCTGATCGGAATCAATATGATCCGGGAATCGAGAGGCCCCGCGGAGGAACTGGACGCCTCCTTTTCCTTTAAGGCCATGTTTCCTCTGGCTGTGGCCACCAGCATCGACGCTCTGGCTGTGGGCGTCTCCTTTGCCTTCATGGAGGTAAATATTTACCCCTCCATCGCCGTAATCGGCATCATCACACTGGTGCTCTCCGCCATCGGCGTAAAGGTAGGCAATCTCTTCGGCGCCAGAAACAAGTCTGTTTCCGAATTCATCGGCGGGATCGTGCTGATCCTCATCGGGCTGAAAATCCTGCTGGAGGATCTGGGAGTCCTGTAAGAAGAAAGACGCGCAGCATACGCTGCGCCCCTTCTATTTTTTCCTGAAAAATCCCTTTTTCTCGTAGGGCTCCCTGCTTATGCCCTGCACGGTATAGCCCGTAGCGTTGATGGCCTTCAAAAGCGCCTGCTCATCCAGGGGAAGCTCCGAAAGGATCACTGTCTGCCCCTTTCCATGGGAAGAGGTCACCTTCTTTACCGGAAATGCCTTCCTGACCGTATCATTTACGTGCGCCTCACACATACCGCACTGCATTCCTTCCACCTGCAGCGTATATTTCAGCATTTTGTCCGCCTCCTTGGTTAGATTTATCTAACTCATTATAGCACAGCACCGCCGGAAATTCTACTGAAAATACTGCAGATCCCCCTCAGAAAAACACATTTCTTTTGTAACATTTTCACCGTATAATTGTTATATAGGCAAACAGAAAGATTCTGCTTTTTACCGCCTGCAGCGGACGAGAGGGGGTGCCGTATGAACAGAGAACTTCTGCAGCAGCTGTATGCCCGTTACAGCCGGGAAATCTACCTGTACCTTTTCTCCCTCTGCGGCAGTGCTCCGCCTGCGGAGGATCTTCTTCAGGAAACTTTCCTGCAGGCTCTTCTGTCTCTCTCTGACTGCCACTCCAACGCAAGAGCGTGGCTGTATCTGGTGGCCAGAAATTTATATCTGAATTACCGGAAAAAAGCGGCCCGCAATATCTCCCTGGAACAGATGGCGGAGATTCCTTCCCATAGCCGGGAGGAGCCGCCGGAACGCCTGATCCGCGGAGAGAGTCTCCGGCTTCTCCGGGCCGCCATCGAAAATCTGGAACCACGCCTGCGGGAGGTGGTGATACTGCAGTATTTCAGCGGATTATCCCAAAAAGAGATTGCCGCCCTCCTGCAGCTCACTCCCGAACATGTGCGCGTGCTTTCCTTTCGGGCCAGAAAAAAATTAAAATCTTATCTGGAGGTGAATGGATATGACGTACCGTGAACTTATACAGCTGTACAAAACCGGTAAACTTAATAAAGAGGATAAAGAAAAAGTGGCCGCCGATATTGAACGGCAGGAAGCCATCGGTGAATATCTGTTCGATGAATCCAGGATTCCTGATATGCCGGAGATTCTGGAAGCCCCTGCGGAAACAGATCCCGAAGATACGGATCAGAAGTTTCTGTCCATGCTGCGCAGCTCCATCCGGCGGGCTTTTATAAAGCTTGGAATTACTGTAGGCTGCATTGTCCTGGCCATCCTTCTCTGCACAATATTTCTGCTGCCCCGGGTTGTTTCTCTTTTTTACTACGACCCTGCAGAAATCGTATCCGGCGCAACCAACCGGATGAGTCTGGATCTGGCCGTCTACTCAGAGCTGTTTCTTCCCGGCTGCTGCCGGAATTCTGTCACTGTCGAAAGCCTGGGCTACGGCAGATACCTGATCTCCATCCCCCAGACCGTATCCTGGGGCGGCGCGCCCCACATAACTGTCAGCGGAAGACTGGATCAGAACCGCCTGACTCTGTACAATGTGGATGTTCTTTCTCCTCCTCCCGGCAATGCATTTCTCTCTCCCGACGGAACACATCCGCAGATGAAAAGTAATACAGGGCCGGCCGGAACAAAGGAGGAAGCCGCGGAAGCACTGTCTTCCATGGATGAGCAGCTCTATTACGGATACGTTTCCCTGGAGCAGCTGACCGGCTATGAAGATGTGTACCAGTGGCTGAGGGAAAAGGGGCTGGACAGTGCGAATCTGTGGTTCTGTGTTTATACGGAAAATGCCGATGGCCTGTCCGCGGCAAATATCGGCTTTACCAACAATTTTTCAGGCGTCCCCCTGTCCTGGGACAGCGAACGCTATCCCCTTCTCCAGGGCATGGACGAAGAGGGCAGTCTTCTGGATATGAGCAGCTCCAAAACAGCTGAAACGCATTTTACCAGTCTGCTCTCCTATCTCCGGGATTACGGTGAAATAGCGGAGATGATGCCCTTTTCTTACAATCCGGGAAAAGAAGATCTGGAAAGCATGATCAGCTATGTAGAAGAACATGGCCTGCAGCTTTACGGCTTTGGTATCCTGAGCTATAAGGATAATCTTCTTCAGCTGAGCAGCGATCCGGCGGTATCTTATCTCTGGGCCAGACCGCTGTCCTGAGGACAGCGGTCTACCGGCTTCCCTCTTTGCGGACAGTTTTCCGGTACTCTTTGGGCGTCATGCCGAAGCTTTTCTTAAAAACCCGGTTGAAGTATGAGATATTGTTAAAGCCGGCGTCCAGGGCAATCTCTGTGATGCTTTCCCCGCTTCCGGAAAGTTTTCCCGCGGCAATCTCCATCCGGTACTGATTCAGATACTCCACACAGGTCATATTCATATACTGCTTAAAAAAACGCATGAAATAATATTCGCTGAAATGGCAGGCATCCGCCAGCTCCCTGACCGTTATGGGATGCTGGTAATGTTCTTTGATATACTGCAGAACCAGCTTCAGCTTCTCCACCACCTGCCCCTTTTCTCTGCTGTTTTTTTCATAGGGGACCTCCCGGAACAGCAGATACGTGATGTGCAGGAGCAGCGCCTTAACCTCTATCTCATATCCCTCCTCCTTTTCCAGATAGCTCTTCTTCAGCTTCTGAAAAACCCGGTTCAGTTTTTCCGCTGCTTTTCCCCGGATCACCGGCGGAAAGCGCACCTCCCCCTCTTCTACCGGAGACACGTACCTGGCCTGACAGATATCCTTCCGGCTTCCCAGAATTTCCGGATGGAACACAATGCTGTCCGTCTCCAGAAATCTGGTCTTTCCTTCCGGAATACCGTGCAGCACACCAGAGGGCAGGAACAGGAAGTCACCCTCCTGCACCGGGCAGGGGGACAGATCGATCATATAGGTACAGTTTCCTTTTTTTACGCTGGTAATCTCAAATTCCTCGTGCCAGTGCACCGGAAGCCCCGCAAGTCCCGCCGGATATACGCAGTAATAGTATTCCACCGGAAACATGGCAGATCCGTGCCGGGTTTTCTCCAGATACTGTTTTTTTTCTATCATGACTTGTTCTCCACAGCAGGATTGTATTAAAATTGGTCAGGTAAATACAAGATTCGCCGAACCCCCACCTGTATAATACATAGTATCACAGAAAGCTGAAAATCGAAAGGAGAGAACCATGATCAGAAAATTCACCTTCGGAAACCCCTTCCCCACGGAAGCCGTTGTTGAAACCTATCCCGCAGAAAATGTCACTCTTCCCTACTTTTCTATAGAAAACGGAAGCTTTTCCTGTACACTGGAGCCGAATGCCCCCGTCTACGGGCTGGGGGAACAGGTGCGGGGCATAAATAAGAGAGGATGGATCTATGTCAGCAACTGTACCGATGAACCCCACCACGAGGAAACCCGCCGTTCCCTCTACGGAGCCCATAATTTTCTGATCGTGGGAGGGGAAACCCCCTTCGGGATTTTTCTCGATTATCCCGGCCATCTCACCTTCGATATTGGTTATACGGACAGCAACGTTCTGACAATTACACCGGAGGACTGGAATCTGGATGTGTATCTGATCGAATCCCCGGACGGCCTCTGCTCTTCGATTGTGCACCTGTTCCGCCGGATGATCGGACGCAGCTATATTCCTCCCAGATGGGCCTTCGGCTACGGACAGAGCCGCTGGGGATATATGGATGAAAAAGATATCCGCCAGGTGGCCCGGGGCTACCTGGAGAACGGAATCCCTCTGGATGCCATCTATCTGGATATCGACTACATGGAGCGCTACAAGGATTTTACCGTCTCCGACGAAAGATTCCCGGATCTCCCGGGTCTAGTCTCGGATATGAAAAAAGAGGGGATTCATCTGGTTCCCATCATAGATGCCGGAGTAAAAATTGAAAAAGGCTATTCCGTTTATGAGGAAGGCGTCAAAAATAACTATTTCTGTAAGGAAGCAGACGGCACCGATTTTGTGGGGGCTGTCTGGCCGGGGCGCGCGCATTTTCCCGATGTGCTGAATCCGGAGGTCCGCCGCTGGTTTGGCCGCAAGTACAAGTATCTTCTGGATATGGGTATTGAAGGATTCTGGAACGACATGAATGAGCCGGCGCTTTTCTATTCGGAAAAACGTTTGAAAAAGGTATTTGAAGAACTGGAGAAATTTAAGGGGCAGAATCTGGACCTGGAGAAAAACAATGCATTTCTGGGGCTTGTTAATACTCTGGCCAACAATCCGGAGGATTACCGAAGCTTCTACCATGAGCCCGGAAACGGCAGGGAAAAAGTACGCCATGACAAGGTGCACAACCTTTACGGCTATAATATGACACGGGCCGCGGAGGAGGCCTTTGAAGAGCTGGAGCCCGACAAACGGATCCTTCTCTTTTCCCGCTCCTCCTATGTGGGCATGCACCGCTACGGCGGAATCTGGCAGGGTGACAACACCTCCTGGTGGTCCCATCTGGAACTGAATATCAAAATGATGCCGTCCCTGAACATGTGCGGTTTTCTCTACACCGGGGCAGACCTGGGCGGATTTAACGCCGACACCACGGAGGATCTGCTGCTGCGGTGGCTGCAGTTCGGGATCTTTACGCCCCTGATGCGGAACCATTCCGCCATGGGCACCCGAGAGCAGGAAGCCTACCGTTTTTCCAACAGGGAGGCCCTGAAGCGGACGATTCAGCTCCGCTACTGCCTGCTGCCCTATCTGTACAGTGAATACATGAAGGCAGCCCTGAAGGATACCATGATGTTTCGTCCGCTGGCCTTCGATTATCCAAAGGACGCCGAGGCCGCCCAGGTGGAGGATCAGCTGATGCTGGGCGACAGCCTCATGCTGGCTCCGGTATACCGCCAGAATGCCCTTGGCCGCTACGTATATCTGCCGGAAGATATGCTGCTGATCACCAGCTCCGGACCGGAGGATTTCCGCTGCCGGAAAATGAAGGCAGGCCATCACTATGTGAAAGCCGCTGCCGAAGAAGTAATCTTTTTCCTGAGAAAGGGACAGCTTCTTCCCCTGGCCGCCCCGGCGGCTAATGTGGCGGAAACAGATACCAGCCATCTGACGGTGATCGCCTACCCCGGGGAGGACTGCAGCTACACCCTTTATGAGGATGACGGCATCAGCCGCAATTACGGCAGCCCCGATAATTATGAAACCATAACGGTAAACAGGGTCGGCATCGCATCCTGCTATGGACACAGAAACCGGACTGTCTGCGCCATAAAGATAAAAGACTGATCTTGCTTTTATAATTATACAGGGAAGGGGAAGCTCCCGGGACTTATGTAAGTCCCGGCGGGCTTCCCCTTCCCTGCCGCTTTCCGCAATCCGTCTTCAGATTCTGAGCCAGCGGAATCCGCGGGCGGGTATGGAAACACTGCCTGTATCCAGTGTTTCTCCGTTCAGCATATCTTCTCCCCTTCTGCCGGGACAGAGGGAAACCTCCCGGTCCCCATCCGTAAAGTTGAACAGGCCGGCCATGCGCTCTTCTCCCAGTTCCCGGACAACACAGATTATCCCCTGCTGTCCCGTCTCACAGGTATGAACACCGGCTCCCTCATCAAACACCTTTTCCTGCCTGCGTATCTTTTCCAGCTGCGTCAGGCCCTGAAAGATCCTGGCTTCCACGCTCCTGCGGCCGGAGCGTTTCCGGGCCAGATCCCAGCGGAAAGCGCCCCGGTGAATATAGCGGGAATCCTCCCTTTTATCCGGATCGTCCTTATAGGAATAATCGTTCAGCTGTCCGATCTCATCCCCGCTGTATATCATGGGAATTCCCGACTGGATCAGCATGTAGGCGTGAAGCATAAGGTCCAGACGGATGGCCAGATCCATCTTTTCCGGATCCTGACCGGCGCTCTCGATTCCGCACATGGAGGCGGTTGTCCCGCAGAATCTCGCGTCCCGGGTAACGGGATCATCGTTGTACAGCTCTCCCCGGCTGACGCTTCCCGGAAATTTTCCCGTATAAAAATCGTTCAGGAACCGCTTATGGGCTACCTCGTCCATTCCCTGGACTCTCAGAAAGTCAAAATCCAGTCCCCATCCGATATCATCGTGGCACCGGAGATAATTTAAAAAAGTATATTCCTTGGGGAGCATGCATACGGTATCCAGCTGTTTTTTCAGCAGGGACGTATCCTGCACAGCCACCGTATGCCAGATTGTGGCCATGGTGGTCACATTGTAAAGCATATGGCATTCCGGTTTTTCCACGGTACCGAAGTAAGGCACTACTTTCTGGGGCTCCATCACTACTTCTCCCAGCAGCGCCGTGGAGGGACAGACGATCTCTCCGATGATGCGCATCATGCGCACAATGGTGTGCACCTTCGGCAGATTCCGGCAGGAAGTTCCCAGTTCCTTCCAGATGTAGGGAACCGCATCGATCCGGATGATGTCCATTCCCAGATTTCCGAAGAAAAGGAAATTGTACATCATCTCGTTGAAGACCCTGGGGTTTCCGTAGTTCAGGTCCCACTGGTACGGGTAGAAGGTAGTCATCACATAATATCCCATATCCGGAAGATACGTGAAGTTGCCCGGCGCGGTGGTGGGAAACACCTGGGGGACCGTCCGCTCAAATTCCCGGGGGATCTCCGGGTTGTCGTAGAAGAAGTAGCGGCTCATATACTCTCCCTCGCCCTGACGGGCCCGTCTGGCCCATTCATGGTCTTCCGAGGTGTGATTCATAACAAAATCCATGCAGACATTGATGCCTCTTTCATGGCATCTGGCCGCCAGATGCGCAAGATCCTCCATATTTCCCAGATCCTCCCGGACCTTCCGGAAATCAGAAACCGCGTAGCCGCCGTCAGATTTTCCCCTGGTCACATCCAGGAAGGGCATCAGGTGCACACAGTTTACGTGGCAGCTCTCCAGATATCCCAGCTTTCGCTCCACACCCCGGAGCGTTCCCGCGAAATTGTCGATATACAGCATCATGCCCAGCATGTCTCTTTTCTTAAACCAGCCCGGATCCGCCTCCCTCTCCGCGTCCCTTTTCTTCAGTTCTTCCTTTCTTTCCTCATGAAAAGACCGCATCCGGCTGATCAGTTCAAAAAACATATCTGCATTATCGTATAATTCCATATACAGCCAGCGCAGCTCATCGTGGCGCTGCTCCAGGCGTCTGTCAAAATCAGATTTTGTTTCCATCGCTTCCTCCTGCATTGCTTCACTGCTCTCTCAAAACCAGGTGAATCTGATAGGACCGGTAATCTCCTTCCTCCAGGGGCAGAGGGATTCCCGCCTCCATCAGCGCGCTGCCGCTGCATTTTCTTCCGGACTTCAGGTCCTCATAGATACCCTCCGGCCGCAGGCCCTTCAGTCTGACGTAGACAGCCGTCATATTTCCATGATTCTGGAGGCGTACCACGTTCAGCAGCGCTTCCTTCTGATCCTCTGCCACAAACATCCAGGCAGCCGCCTCATCCCGTCTCGGGTCTGTCAGCCGGTAATAATCTCCCTTCTGCACAAGAGGCGCATACCGGTGGTACCGGCGGATCTGCTCCCTGACAATTTCCCTTTCTTTCTCCGACAGCGTTCCCAGATCCAGCTCATAGCCAAAGGTTCCGGCCATGGCCACTACCCCGCGGGTCTGCAGATCCGTTATTCTGCCGGTCTGATGGTTGGGCACGGCGGACACGTGGGCGCCTACTGTGGAAGCCGGATAGATGAAGGAAGTACCGTACTGGATAGCGATCCGGTCCACCGCATCGGTATTATCGCTGCACCAGATCTGCGGCGCATAGTACAGCATACCGGCATCAAATCTTCCGCCGCCTCCGCAGCAGCCCTCCAGCAGAATATCCGGATACCGCTCCAGGAGCTTTTCCAGAAAATCATAGACACCGAGAATGTATTTATGCAGAACCATTCCCTGATCTCTCGCCTCCGGAGAATATACATCGAACAGGCTTCTGTTCATATCCCACTTGATATATTCCACATGCGCATGATCCAGCACCTCGCAGATCTGTTTAAAGACCGCATCCCGAACCGTTTTCCTTGAGAAGTCAAGAACCAGCTGATTTCTTGCCCTCACCGGTTTTCTCCCCGGTATGGACATCACCCAGTCCGGATGCTCCCGGTACAGATCGCTGTTCTCGGAAACCATCTCCGGCTCGATCCACAGGCCGAACTTCAGTCCCTTCTCATTGATTTTTGCGGCCAGTTCTCCCAGAGAGCAGCCAAGCTTTTTCTCATTTACTTTCCAGTCTCCCAGGCCGCTGTTGTCATCGTCTCTCTGGCCAAACCAGCCATCGTCCAGCACCACCATCTCAATTCCAAGGTCTGCGGCCGCGTCTGCCAGCTCCAGAATGGTATCACAGTTAAAATTAAAATAGGCGGCCTCCCAGCTGTTAACCAGCACAGGCCTCACCTGATCCCGGTATTTGCCCCTGCACAGATGGCTGCGGATACAGGCGTGATAATTCTGGGACAGGCGGTTCAGACCCTGCCCGGAACAGCTTAAGATTACCTCCGGAGCTGTAAATTCCTCTCCCGGCAGCAGAGGATAGTGGAACATTTCCCGGGACATCCCAAGTACGGCCCGCGTCTGATTAAACTGATCCTTCTCCACCTCGCCCCGGAAATTTCCGCTGTATACAAAAACCATTCCCCAGCAGACACCCGTGTCCTCGGCGGCATCCCTCTCGGCCAGGATCATGGACGGGTTATACTGATGGCTGGAAGCTCCCCGGCGGCTCTGAATCATCTGTACCCCGTGAGAAACCGGCATTCTCTGCATATTCCGCTCCATGGCATGGCGTCCGTAGAACGTAATAAGGTCCAGATCTCCGTACAGAAAATCCAGCGCCGCGGAGGCAATCTTCTCAATGCAGATTTCCTCCTCCCCTTCATTCTGTATCCGGACACTCCTGGTAATAATATCAAGTTCCGGCAGTATTCCGTACAGCAGTACGGCCCGCACACCCGTCACAGGATCCTTTAGATAAATTTCCAGGGTCTGGGCCTCCTCCGGATTCGCGTAAACGGCCGGAAGGCCTTCCAGACTGTACTTTCCGTCCAGAATCCGGTATCCTTCATACCGGAGATCACAGCTGTAGGCTCCATTGGCATCCCGCACAGCCAGGGCGCTGCTGCGGTAGTCCCCGGTGCCCATGCAGGGAAATTCCTGGGGAAGCGCGTCCATAGAATAGGTTCTGTCCGCTCCCACGTCATTGGGGTTGCCGGAAAAGCCCCGGTCCGCAAAGGTAAGGAGATAATCCAGCTCCCCTTCTACTTTCGGTCCGTAGTACAGGTGCAGAAGAAAGCCGTAAGCATCTGCCTGAAACTGGTACGTTGTATTCTTTGTCTGAAGTGTAAACATTTTCTTTTCACTGTTAAAATAAATTGCCATTCTTGTTCCTCCCTGTGTCGGTATCTTGTCTTTTATGAAGTAAAAATCTGAGAGAAACCACAGAGAAGGCCCCGCCTTGCGAGAAAGGCGGGGCCTGTCCGTTCTGCAGTAACGCGTACAGGCCCCTTCTGCTCTGCCGCCTGTTCTTCAGAATTATTTTACAGCTCCGTTTACAACACCATTCATAATCTGCTTCTGACAGATCACATAGAAAATCAGAATCGGCAGCAGCGCCAGCAGATACGACGCAAATGCCAGATTGTAATTCGTTCCGAACTGTGTCTGGAAATTCAGCTGTGCCAGAGGAAGTGTATTCTGTCCGGTACCGGCCATAATAATCAGCGGCGTCATGACATCATTCCACACAGCCAGAGCTGTAATAATGGCTACTGTCGCGTGCATGGGCTTCATAATGGGGAAAATAATGCTCCAGTAAGTGCGCCAGGTACTGGCGCCGTCCACCCGTGCAGCTTCCTCCAGGGCAACCGGTATGTTCACCAGATAGCCGGAATACAGCAGCACATTCATCGGCATATAGAATACCACATAAAGGATAATTACGCCAGCCCAATTTGCAAGTCCCATTTCAGCGGTCTGCTTGGCCAGCGGCATCATCAGGATCGCAAAAGGAACAAACATGCCGCTCACCACAAACAGATAAACGAATTTGTAGAATTTGCTGTGGGCGCGGTTTCTTCCGATGGCATACCCCATCAAAGAATGAATCAGCATGCACAGAACTACGGTTACAATGGTGATCATCAGGCTGTTGCCCAGAGAACGCCAGAAGTCCGTAACCTCCATGGCCTGCGCGAAGTTGGAGAAACTCCAGTTTTTCGGCAGAGAAAGGATGCCCGAAATATCGTTCGTCATCTCTGAGGGCTGTTTAAAGGCGATGACGATCGCCATATACAGCGGGAAAATAATGGTGCTGAGTCCCAGGATCAGCAGAATCATGGCCGGCTTATTCGTTTTATTAATACCTTTGCTCTTCATTATAACTGCTCCTCCTTCTTGCTGGATGCGGACATCTGCGCCGCAGAAATCGCTACGATCACAATAAAGAATATTACCGCATTGGCGCTCTGGAATCCGAACTGTCCGCCGGAAACTCCGTTATTGTAGATCAGGTAGGAGATGGACTCTGTACTCTGAGAGGGGCCGCCCTGGGTCATGGACATGATCTGGTCAAATACCATCAGGAAGTTTTTCACGCAGAGCACCATATTGATGGTGAAAAACGGCATAATCAGAGGGAAAGTCAGGTGGCGGAATTTTTTCCACCCGGTGGCGCCGTCCAGCGCTCCCGCCTCGTATATATCCTCCGGCACGGTCTGCAGACCGGAAATGTAGATGATGGTGTTCATGGCAATGGCCTGCCAGGCGCAGACGATCACAATGGCCACCCAGGCCAGATTTACATTGGACAGCATGCTTCCGCTCAAAGTTTCGCTGCCGATAGCCTGCCCGAAGGCCGGAAGAATATACGTAAACAGATACCGGAAAATATAGCCTACCACCAGGGCGCCCAGCACATTGGGAATGAAATACATGCCCCGGAAGAAGCCCTTTGCCCGGATCTTGCTGTTCAGCCCCAGAGCCAGAATCAGGGCGATTACATTTGTGACGATGGTGGCCACGATGGCCAGCTTGAAGGTGAACAGGTAAGAACCTCCCACCCGGGAATCCTGAAACAGATCGATGTAGTTCTGGAATCCCAGCCAGTCGTAGCTTCCAAATCCCTTGAAATTCGTAAAGCTGTAGATCACGCCCCGGATCAGCGGCACTGTGTTGAACACGACAAACAGTGCCAGAATCGGCAGTGTAATCAGCAAAAATGTCCGTTTTCTGTCATTTTTCATTGTTCCCCTCTCCTTTCCTATTCAGCACTGCTGCTGTGCTCCGCCTCATATTCCTCGGTGGTGCGGATAATATCACGGTTATAGCGGGGCCATTCTCTGTCGAACCGCTCCAGGAAAGCGTCCACATCCTTGCTCTGTACGAATGTCTGAAGCTGGCCGTCCACGGCCATCTCGGAGGGATAGTAGTGGTCCTGATAATCCGTCATATTGCCGGATTCAATGTATTCCATCATACCGTCCAGCTGGGAAGCCAGTTCAAAATCACCCTCCTTGCAGGGGATGGAGTTCTGGTCCGTAATATACTGCTGCACCACATCGTCCTGCAACAGGAAATCCAGGACTTCATAGGCGGCTTCCTTATTGGGGCAGGCAGCGGTTACGCAGAACTGCAGGTCGATGCCGGAATTCAGCGTATTTTCTTCCGGATCGTTGCTGCCCGGCATTACAAAGGAGTCAATGTTCATATCCGGATTTACAGAAAGAATCTGCGGCACCGCGTAGCTTCCGATGGGATACATGGCGGCTTCGCCCCTGGCGAAGGCTGTACAGGCGTCATTATAGCTGTAGGCCACCGGATCATCCGGGCCGTACTCAATCAGCTGGATATATTTTTCCGCGGCTTCCCGGTACTCTTCTGTGAAGGTTGTCTCTCCCCGGTTCACCTGCTTGCAGACATCTGACGGGGCCAGATCGACGGCCAGCGCATTCCAGGGCGCCAGGCAGGTCCATCTGTCCAGGAACCCGAATTCCAGCGGAAGAATTCCCTCTGCCTGAATCTCCTCACACAGCGCGATCAGCTCGTCCCAGGTGGTAGGGATCTCCCATCCATGTTCCTCAAACATATCCCGGTTGTACAGAACGCCCGCCGCGTTGGCTGCATACGGTACCCCGTAGGTACCTTCCGTGGGAACGATCTCCAGTGCTTCCCCGATATCCAGATAGGACTGTTTGATATCGGCAAGTCCCGGATAATCAGAGACATCGGCAAGAATCTCCGCATCAATGTAGTAGGAATAGTTGATGTCTCCTCCTATTCCGATAATGTCCGGATAATCCTCCCGGATAAACCGGGTCCTCAGAATCGTAGATGCGTCGTTGGGCGAATCTATAGTCAGATGGATGTCATCGTGGGTGGCATTAAACTCGTCTTCCAGCGCGTCAAAATACTCCGTGGCTTCCTGCTTGTAATTGATGATCTCAATATGTGTTTTTCCATCATAGGGATCGCCGCATCCGGACAGCAGCACGGTACTTCCCATGGCCGCAGCAAGAAGCAAACTGAGGTTTTTTCTCCCCTTCCTTCTCATTTTTTATAACTCCTTTCTAAAAATTTTATTTTCTTTTTATGATTTCCTATTTTAACATATCATTATGCGCTCTTAAATATCAGTATTTTTCTTGTTTTATGCCTTTATGCTTTTTTTTCAGTTGTAAATTGATTTCAAATAGCATTTTGATATATAATAAAAGCTGTAGAGGAGGGGTGAGCTGTATGAGCAATTTATTATTTTCCGTTTTTCCCAGCGAAAACTTCGTAGATTTGGGGCTGTACCAGTACGGATGGGAGCAGTGCGATCCCGCGCACACCTTCGGTCCCTCCGCCCGCAGCCATTATTTATTTCATTATGTTATTTCCGGAGCCGGAACACTGGCCGCTAAAAACTCCCGGAAGGAAACCGTGGAATATCATATAAAAAGCGGGCAGGGCTTCATGATTTTTCCCCATCAGATCTGCACCTACTGGGCAGACAGTACTCTGCCCTGGGAATATACCTGGGTTGAATTTGACGGACTGAAGGTGAAAGAAACGCTGGATATCTCGGGCTTTTCTGTGGATTCTCCCGTCTATCGCCCGCGGTTCAAGGATCTTGCGCAGCTGATGCGGGAGGAGATGCTCTACATTGCCCGCTCTTCACAGGAATCCCCTTTCCATCTGATCGGGCACCTGTATCTGTTTCTGGACTATCTGACCCGTTCCAGCACTTCTCCGCTTCTGAACCGGGGCAGCCGGATGCGGGATTTCTATATTAAGGAGGCCATGTCCTTTATTGAGCAGAATTTTCAGAACGATATTTCTGTGGAAGACATTGCGGCCTTCTGTGGGCTGAACCGCAGCTATTTTGGGAAAATTTTCCGGGATTCCGTGGGAAAATCTCCTCAGGAGTTCCTGATCTCCTACCGCATGACAAAGGCCGGAGAGCTTCTGAAGCTGACCTCTCTCTCCATCGCGGATGTGGGCAATGCGGTGGGCTATCCCAATCAGCTGCATTTTTCCAGAGCCTTTAAAAATACATACGGCCTGTCTCCAAGAGCCTGGCGGCACGAACAGCAGGGCAGAGAGAACTGATTCTCTCTGCCCTGTCATATCCTGCTTTCCTGAAACTGTCCATTGTAAACTTCTTCGTGCTGGTCAGTTTGTACAGAATCCGGCCTTTTTTTCGGTTAAGGCTTCCATTGTTTCTTCTTTTCCTCCTGTTTAAAATAAATGCATACAAATTTTGGGAGGTTGTTCAGATGGCAAGTTTATCACTGGAACACATTGAGAAAAAATATCCCAACGGTTTTCACGCCGTAAAGGATTTTAACCTGGAAATCGCAGATAAGGAATTTATTATTTTTGTCGGACCTTCCGGCTGCGGAAAGTCCACGACGCTTCGTATGGTAGCCGGACTGGAGGATATCACCTCCGGCACTCTGAAGATTGACGGCAAGGTTGTAAATGATGTGGAGCCCAAGGACAGAGATATCGCCATGGTATTTCAGAATTATGCTCTGTACCCCCACATGACCGTATACGACAACATGGCATTTGCCCTGAAGCTCCGCAAGGTTCCGAAGGACGAAATAGACAAAAAAGTGCGGGAAGCCGCAAGAATCCTGGATCTGGACAAGCTCCTGGACAGAAAGCCCAAGGCTCTTTCCGGCGGACAGAGACAGCGTGTGGCCATGGGCCGCGCCATCGTGCGTAATCCCAAGGTATTCCTGATGGATGAGCCTCTTTCCAATCTGGACGCCAAGCTGAGAGTACAGATGCGCATTGAGATCTCCAAGATTCACAAAAATCTGGGAGCCACAATCATCTATGTAACCCATGACCAGACAGAGGCCATGACCCTGGGGACGAGAATCGTTGTCATGAAGGACGGCGTTGTCCAGCAGGTAGATACTCCCCAGAATCTGTACAACAAACCCTGCAATCTGTTCGTGGCCGGATTTATCGGTTCTCCGCAGATGAACTTTATTGACGCAAAGGTGGAAGCTGCCGGCGGGGATCTGCTTCTGAAGATCGGTGAGTACACGCTGAAGGTTCCGCCCGCAAAGAAAGCAGCCCTGGAAAATGGCGGCTATGTGGGCAAAACCGTTATTCTCGGCATCCGTCCGGAGGATCTGCATGACGAGGAGGTTTACATCAACAACGCCCCGGATGCGGTGATCCACTCTACCATCAAGGTATATGAGCTGCTGGGTGCGGAAGTATTTTTGTATTTTGATGTGAACGGAACGCAGCTGACTGCGAGAGTAAATCCCCGGACCACGCTCCGTACGGGAGACAAAGCCGTATTTGCTCTGGATATGGAAAAAATCCACCTGTTTGACAAGGAAACAGAGTTGACGATTGCCAACTAACATTATAAAATAGCATCAGACTGTAAAAGGCTGTATTCTTACGGTACAGCCTTTTACTTATTTCCGGCTTCAGGCAGATTTTCTTCCGGAAGGAGGCAGATTATGGCAGAGGAAGAAGTTATACAGAAAGCACTGGCAGATCTGAGGCAGGCCACCGGGCTGGATCTGGCACTGAAATCTTCTCCGGCCGGAGAAGCAGCTTCAGTGGCAGATGGCCTCCGGCGTCTCGCCCTGGCCTACCGTGAAAAATATAATAAAATTCATTTTCTCCAGAGTCTTCTCACGGGACGCGTACCCTCGTACCATGTCCAGGACCGCGCCAGAAGGCTGCACATCGATCCCGAGGAGGCGCGGGTGCTGTATCTGATGGAGACCGGCAGCTCTCTGGATGAGCTTCTTCTGGAAGTACTGAAGGGGCTGTTTCCCGCCCGGTCGGATACGTATCTGATCCCTGTCTCCGCGAATCTGGAGGCGGTTCTCTGCCCGCTCCGCACGAAATCCGGTGTCTCGCCGGAGGAAAGCTGTTTTTCACTGGCCCGTACCATTGTGGATACCATGAACACCGAAGCCTTCACCCGGGTACGCGTCTCTTACAGCCGTTCCTTTCATTCTCTGCTGGATCTGTCCTCCGCTTTCCAGGAGGCCAGCCTGGCTCTGAAGGTCGGAGGCCTGTTTTTTTCTGAACAGACCGTATTTCCCTACAATCGCCTGGGAATCGGAAGGCTCATCTACCGGCTGCCAGGAGATCTGTGCGAGAATTTCCTCCGGGAAATTTTCGGCGATGAAATCCCGGAGGCTCTGGATGCAGAAACCGCTGTCACGGCCGCGCAGTTTTTTCAGAACAATCTGAATATTGCAGAAACAGCACGGCAGCTTCATGTACACAGGAACACTTTAATCTACCGTCTGGAACAGATCCAGCACCGGACCGGACTGGATCTCCGCAATTTTGAGGATGCTGCCACTTTCAAAATTGCCTCCATGGTAATCAACTACTTGGCAACGGAAAGGAACTCTGCCCATGAATGACACATTTTACGAACAGCTTGTCCAACGGAAAGCCGGACCACTTGCTCCGGTCCTGAAAGTTCTGATTCTCTGTATCCTGGCGGCGGCCCTGGTTTTTTCCCTGCTGCTGACAGGATTCTGGCCGGCCATTATTATAATCGCCCTGGCTTTTCTGCTGTACTATTTCGTGTTTCCTCTTCTCTCTGTGGAATTTGAATATACGATCTTAAACTATGATGTGGATATTGACGCTGTGTACAGCAAAACGAAACGCAAAAGAAAGCTTTCCTTTGATCTGCGGACCGCAGAGCTGATCGCCCCGGCCGGTTCCGGCGCGCTTTACCCATACCGCTTTGCAAAGACTTATGATTTCACCTCCCACAGCCGTCCGGACCAGATATATTCCGTGATTCTCTCCAGCGGACAGACGCAGCTTCAGGTTCTGATGGAACCGGATGAGACCACACTGCGCCATTTCCGGCAGTGGGGAGGAAGCAGATTTCAGAACAGTTAAATGCAAAAGATCCGGCCTGAAACAGCTTATCTTCTGTTCAGGCCGGAACAGCATCCACAAGATCCTATTTCTTTTTCTCAATCCCAGCCCAATGCTTTTCTTTTCTCCCTAAAATCTGCCACAATCTGCTCTCCCAGGGCCACAGGATCCGTGTTTACTACCATCACGCCTCCCAGAAGCTCTTTGGTATCCTCTTTTAGGAATTTGGTGACTTTTTCGGAGCCGAAGGTCTGGGGTTCCACACAGTGATAGCTGTTGAGCCCCAGCAGGCGGAACGCCAGAGCTGCGCCTACGCCCTTTTCATTGCCCCACTCCGGACTGCTCTGGGCAAAAGGCATATCCTTTAAAGGATGGCCGCAGAGTCCTGCCAGCCCGGAGAGAATGCCGGTAGAACGGGTATTATCCACGCACTCGCCCACATGCCAAACCGGCGGCATCTTGTGCTCCTTCAGGAAGGCTTTCAGACCTTCTCCGCATTTTGTCTCGATGGCCTCCTGATTGCAGTAGCCCAGTTTCAGCAGCGGGAAGGAAGCGCAGCCATTGGTGATCAGCAGTATATTATTTCTCAGCAGCACATCCGCCACATCCACGATACAGCGCTCATAAACTGTCTTGGGATTGGTGCATCCCACAATATTGACAATCCCCTGGATCTGGCCGCTTTTTACCGCCTCAGCCAACGGCTCAAAGGATCCCAGATCCCTGGTGACGCTCTCTACGCTGAAGCCCAGCTCCGCCTCCACCTCGTAGGGAGGAATAAATACCGGGATCCCCTGGCGGGCCTCAAAACTCTCGATGCCCCGGAGAACGATCTTTCTGGCGATCTCCGTGGTCTCACCGATGTTGGAGTGGGTGTGGTCATAGGCAATGTGCTCCGCCCCCGGAAGTTTGGTGGAATCCTCCGTGGTGACCACCGTGGTCTTGAAGCATTTGGCCACATCCATGATGGCCGGATAGATATCCTTTACATCCGCGATCCACAGATCCAGGGCTCCCGTTGCCAGCACCAGCTCTGCTCCCGGCGGGTTACAGAGAGGAATGACATGATCGTAGCGGTACATGGCTGACAGTCCGGTACAGCAGATGCCATAAAACTGAATGCCTTTGGCGCCCTTTTCTTTCGCCAGATCGATCATTTCCCGGCTGTGGCCCAGGCGGACAATCTCGCTGACCAGGGTGGGCATGTGTCCGTGAACGGCAATATTCACATACCCCTTCTTCAGGGCTCCGATATTCACCATACATTTCCGCCGCTCTCCCACGCCAAAAAGGCTGTCCGTAGCCAGATTGGTGTTGACCACGGAGCCAAAGACAAAGGCCAGGCCTGTCCGCAGAAACTGCTGCATAATATTCCGCCAATCACCGTCGCATGCCTCTCCGGAATTGTGGAGAGCCTCAAATACCTCATGGTAGGTGCTGATGGGAAGGATATCCAGTTCTTTCCATACTTTCTGTCTCTCCGGGGGAGCTGCGTAGCGGATCACTTTGTACTCGTCTGCCTCAGGACGGCAAAGATCTGCCAGCAGCACATTCGCGAAATCAATGGCGATGTCATTGATGGATCTCCCTGCCGTCTCAATGTCAAAGGATTTGGCGGTGGCGATGAGTTTTTCTTTTCCCAGGATGGGCAGAGGCAGTTTTCCTTCTGCCGCCCACTTCAGGGATAGGATCACCTCCCGGGCATGCATGCCGTGCTGAGCGGTTCCGGCGGCTACCGCCCGCAGCATGTTCCTGGCCACGATCAGATCCGCGTCGGCGCCGCAGACGCCACGGGGGCTCTTTTGGGTAATCCGGCAGGGGCCCATGTGGCAGATCCGGCAGCAGATTCCCGCCAATCCGAAATTGCACTGGGGCTGCTGCTGATCAAAACGGTCGAAGGAATTGTCAATGCCCAGCTGCTCCATCCGCAGAAGCATTTCCCTTACAGCGGGATCCGGAGTTTTCTCGATGACATCCTGCTTGGTGGGAAAAGTAGCCCGGTAGGCCTTTACCGCTTCCATGTAATCCGTGACATCGTTGGGATCGTGATGATGGGAATGCTCAATCACGTTTTCCCGGACATCCGCATGCCTGTGAATTTCATTACCCATATGATACCTCCTTTTGTACACTTTTTACACATTACTTGTTTTTAGTATAAATTTTTTATAGGTTTTGCGCTATCAACTTTTAAGTGAATGCTTTCAACAAACAGTTTATATCCCCCTTATAGACAAATGCTGCCGACGGATTTTATAGTAAAGATGGAGGTGGCAGATCATGAAACTGAAAATACCGTTTTCCGCCTGCGCTCTGGCCCTGGCTATTGCCTCTCTGGGAAATCTTCTGGGAAAAGAAATAGAAATCGGATACTGGATCTGCGGAATCCTGGCAGTCCTGCTGGATATACTCTGGATCCTTGGCAGGATATCTCGGCCCGCACGCTTTCGGGAGGAAATGGCCCGGCCGGAACTGGCCAGCGTGTCCGGGACTTTTTCTATGAGTCTCATGGTTCTGTCCGGATACCTGGTTTCCTTTCTTAGAACGTATGCCGAAATTCTCTGGTATACTGGGATTGGTCTGCATCTGGGCCTGATGGTCTGGTTTACCCGCCGATTTTTGCGTCCACTGAAAACAGAAAACGTATATGCGAGCTGGTTTATCATCTATGTGGGCATTGCCGCTGCCGGCATCTCCTCTCCCGCCCTGGGGCAGAGGCCGGCAGGGCTTTTCTTCTGTTTCCTGGGTATACTCCTGTTTCTGCCGGCGCTGGTTCTGATCCTCACTCGCTATCTCCGTCTAGGGGATCCATCGGAACATCCAAAGAGGCCTCTGTTCTGCATTTTCGCCGCCCCGGCCAGTCTCTGCCTAACAGGGTATCTCCAGGCGGCAAAGGTCCCGGATCCTGTGCTGCTGTGGGGCCTGCTGGGGCTGTCCCTGTTTCTGTGGCTGGCAGTCTTCTTCCGTCTGCCAATCCTCATAAAACGCCCCTGGCATTCTTCCTGCGCAGCCTTTACCTTCCCTCTGATCATCAGCGCCATTGCAGTAAAAAAGGCCGTTCCCCTGCTGGAACTGCCGGGAATGGCCCTGAAAGTTTTTTCTGCATTTAATTTTCTTCAATCCCTTACGGCCTGGAGCCTTACCGTCCTGGTCTTCTGCCGGTTTCTTGCAGGTTTGCCAATCCGGAAACCCCGGAACCATTTTTTTCCGGAAACCCATCTATAGGCTTCCTATCAGAATCATTCCGCAAAATACCACTGCCAGAACCGGCATCATCCATCCCAAATACGGTGAAAACACTGACCAACGGATTCTTGTCTGAATCTGGCAGATGACCAGCACATTCAGCAGGCAACATAAAACCGGCATTCCAAACACCACCGCCGGTTTCGGCAAAGTCGCCGACACATCTCCCCGGGCATTATATTCTACCGGGATGCGCTCCGGCAGCCAGTTCCAGCACAGAAGTAATACCACCATAACAGCCAAACAAACCAGGCTTCCCAGCACAATCTGTCTCTTCATGTACAGTCTCCATTCCAAATTTTGAGAAGCAAACCCGTCACTGCAGATTCAGCCTTTTGCTGAGCACAAAATAGCTGATCAGATAATAGATTGCTCCCATCACAGCAGTGACAGCCGCCACCGTTCCCAGGAAGGTGCCTATGATTTCCGTCACCTGAGGCGGCGGCAGGGTAACCTGTATTTCTCCCGCCTGCGTGATCGTTCCTTCCATTCCTGCATAAGGTCCAAAAACGGAAACCATCATCACTACATTGACGATCTGGTTGGCAATCCATAATCCCAGCCAGCAGAGAACAGATCCCAGGATTCTGTGCGAGGGAAACAGACTTCCCAGACTGATAGCCGCGTAAAACATCAGAATTGCCGAAAATAGCATCAGAAGAATCAGTCCGGTCAGAACGGCAAGCATGGACGGAACCGAAGAAAATCCCATGGCTTTCGCAGCCTCCGGCAGGATCTCCAGTAAACTTTCCATCTGTTCCTCCGACGGCACCGCAGCGATCACCAGCATCACAGCACTGACCACGCAGACCTGGTTAATCAGGCTCCACACCAGATGGTTGAGACATTTGGCCAGGAGTTTGCTCCCAGGGCCCACCGGCAGTGTGTGCACCAGATATCCTTCTGCCGTAAAAAAATTGCGGTAGTAGCGGATAATCATAAGAATATGCGTCAGCAAAAAGGCCGCCGCCGCCAGCAGAAAGAAAAGGAGAATGTACAGGCCGCCGATCACCGACGTTACCGGCCCCGTCTGCAGGATTCCCTGAATCAAATATCCCACCAGCCCCATGGCCAGCAGCGCCAAATGCACGGCCAGCAGCAGACGGCAGTTTGCTTTCCACTCATGTTTCCACAATTTTCCTAACATCTGAACACCTCCCGGAACAAGCGGTCCACAGATTTTCCCTGACGGCTCCGAATATCCTCCACCAGAGATTGAAGCACCACGCGTCCTTCTTTTAAAAAAATCACTTCATCCAGGATATTTTCCACATCCGCAATCAAATGAGTAGAAATCAGCATCGTGGAACCTTCATCAAAATTATCCAGTATGACGGATAAAATATAGTCTCTTGCCGCCGGATCCACCCCTGCAATGGGTTCATCCAGACAGTAAAGCTTCGCTCTTCGGCTCATAACCAGGATCAGCTGTACCTTTTCTCGGGTTCCCTTGGACATTCCCCGAATCTTCTGATCCATGGTGATCCCCAGAGCCTGCAGCATAGCGCGCGCTCTGTTCCCGTCAAAATCCGAATAAAAATCCTGAAAATACTCTACAATATCTGAAACCCTCATCCAATCGCCAAGATACATCTGATCCGGAAGATAAGAAACAAGTTTCTTTGTCTCAATACAGGGCACCATTCCTTCGATCAGAACACTTCCTTCTGTAGGACGCAAAAGCCCACTAACCAGCTTCAGAAGCGTAGTCTTTCCGCTGCCGTTTGGTCCCAGCAGTCCCACAATCCGTCCCCTGGGCAGGCTGAAATTCACATGCGACAGAGCTTCTTTGTTTCCAAACCTTTTCGTAAGTTCCAGACAGCTCAGGCAATCACTCATAATACTTCCTCCCCGATGATCTGCTGAAATAAATTCATAATTTCCTCCTGTGTCAGTCCCAGTCTCTTCATCCGCCTGATAAACTCCCGAATCTGCATGGATGC
>DVOO01000030.1 GCA_018713515.1 Candidatus Scatomonas pullistercoris | reverse complement strand
CATGTCTACCAGCTCCAGCAGCTCCTCATCGTCTACCATGTCGCATGTGTTCATGAATACAACGATGTAGGGAACGCCTACCTGACGGGACAGAAGGATGTGCTCCTTGGTCTGAGCCATAACACCGTCGGTAGCGGCAACAACCAGGATAGCGCCGTCCATCTGAGCAGCACCGGTGATCATGTTCTTAACGTAGTCGGCATGTCCGGGGCAGTCTACGTGTGCGTAATGTCTCTTCTCGGTCTCATACTCTACGTGAGCGGTAGAAATGGTGATTCCACGCTCTCTCTCTTCCGGAGCCTTATCGATATTATCGAAAGCAACCTCCTGGCCCAGACCCAGTCTTGCGTGCAGAGTCTTGGTGATAGCGGCGGTCAGAGTGGTTTTGCCATGGTCTACGTGGCCGATGGTACCAATGTTACAATGCGGTTTTGTTCTCTCAAACTTAGCTTTTGCCATTTTTAAAAGTCCTCCTTATAAATCTCAGGCCCCTGCGGGCACTTCTTGATTTTCATTTCTTTCTTCAGAAACCTGCTAAACTAGATTATATTGCATTTCTCCTGCGTTTGCAAGGGAAATGTAGATGAATTATTACTTATTTACTCTTGTCAGACAGAACTTTTTCCTGTACAGACTTGGGAACCTGCTCGTATCTGTCAAAGAACATGGAATAGTTTCCACGGCCCTGGGTTCTGGAACGAAGATCCGTGGCATATCCGAACATTTCTGCCAGCGGTACAAATCCGCGGATCATCTTGCCTCCGCCGATATCGTCCATGCCCTCGATCCGTCCCCGGCGGGAGTTGATATCGCCGATGACATCGCCCATGTAATCTTCCGGCGTAGAAACCTCTACCTTCATGATGGGCTCCAGCAGTACCGGAGAAGCCTTCTTCATGGCGTCCTTGAATGCCAGGGATCCGGCAATATGGAATGCCATCTCGGAGGAGTCTACCTCGTGGTAGGAACCATCGTACACATTGGCGTGCACGCCCACTACCGGGAAGCCGCCCAGAATACCGGCCTTCATGGCGTCCTGAATACCCTCGTCTACAGCCGGGATGTATTCCTTCGGGATCGCGCCGCCCACAACCGAAGACTCGAAGCTGTAAGTCTCCTCGCCGTTGGCGTCCATGGGCTCAAATTTAACTTTACAGTGTCCGTACTGTCCGCGACCGCCGGACTGTTTTGCGTACTTGCTGTCCACATCCACAGGCTTGGTGATGGTCTCCTTGTATGCAACCTGGGGAGCACCTACGTTAGCCTCCACATGGAACTCACGCAGCAGACGGTCTACAATGATCTCCAGATGCAGCTCACCCATTCCGGCGATAATGGTCTGGCCCGTCTCCTGATTGGTGTGGGCACGGAAGGTGGGATCCTCCTCGGCCAGCTTGGAGAGAGCCTCTCCCAGCTTGCCCTGTCCGGCTTTTGTCTTGGGCTCAATGGCCAGCTCGATAACAGGCTCCGGGAACTCCATGGACTCCAGGATAACCGGATGCTGCTCATCGCAGATGGTATCGCCGGTAGTGGAAATCTTAAAGCCGATAGCCGCCGCGATGTCGCCGGAGTAAACCTTATCCAGCTCCATTCTCTTGTTGGCGTGCATCTGCAGGATACGTCCCACACGCTCTTTCTTATCTTTTGTGGCATTCAGAACATAGGAACCGGAGTTCATGGTTCCGGAATACACACGGAAGTACGCCAGTTTTCCAACGAAGGGATCCGTCATAATCTTGAATACCAGAGCGGAGAAGGGCTCCTCATCGGAAGAATGTCTCACGATGGGATTGCCGTCCAGGTCTGTACCCTCGATGGGCGGAATATCGGTGGGCGCCGGCATGTACTCCAGGATCGCATCCAGGAGCTTCTGCACGCCCTTGTTTCTGTAGGCGGAACCGCAGCATACCGGAACTGCCGCGCACTCGCAGGTGGCCTTCCGCAGCACTGCCTTCATCTCATCCACAGAAGGAATATCATCCTCCAGATAACGCATCATCAGATCATCATCCAGTTCGCAGACCTTTTCAATCAGCTCTGTGTGATACAGTTCCGCATCCTCCTGCATATCCTCGGGGATATCTGTAATGGTAATATCCTCGCCCTTATCATCATTGTAAATATAGGCCTTCATCTCAAACAGATCGATGATTCCCCTGAATTCGTCTTCCTTTCCGATGGGCAGCTGAAGGACAACCGCATTCTTGCCCAGACGGGTACGGATCTGATCCACAGCTCCGTAGAAATTCGCTCCCAGGATATCCATCTTATTGATGAATGCCATACGGGGTACATTGTAGGTGTCTGCCTGACGCCATACATTCTCGGACTGGGGCTCAACACCGCCCTTGGCGCAGAACACGCCCACAGCGCCGTCCAGAACACGAAGGGAACGCTCCACCTCTACCGTGAAATCCACGTGTCCGGGGGTATCAATAATATTGATACGGTGCTCCAGTGCTCCCGGTTTCGGCTTGCAGTTTTCCTGCTGAGTCCAGTGACAGGTGGTAGCGGCGGAGGTAATGGTGATACCACGCTCCTGCTCCTGCTCCATCCAGTCCATGGTAGCCGTGCCTTCGTGAGTATCTCCAATCTTGTAGTTAACACCGGTGTAGTACAGGATACGCTCGGTCAGAGTCGTCTTTCCGGCGTCAATGTGAGCCATAATACCGATGTTTCTGGTTCTCTCTAATGGATATTCTCTTCCAGCCAACGGATTTTCCTCCTTTAGAATCTGTAATGAGCAAACGCCTTATTGGCCTCTGCCATCTTATGCACGTCTTCTTTTCTCTTCACGGATGCACCGGTATTGTTCATGGCATCCAGAAGCTCATTGGCCAGTCTGTCTTCCATGGTCTTCTCGCCTCTCTTGCGGGAGAACATGGTCAGCCAGCGGAGCGCCAGAGCCTGACGGCGGTCTGCGCGCACCTCGATAGGCACCTGATAGGTGGCACCGCCGATACGTCTGGCCTTTACCTCCAGAACGGGCATAATGTTGTTCATAGCTTCTTCAAATACTTCCAGCGCCGGCTTTCCGGCTTTCTCTTCAACTTTAGCAAATGCTCCGTATACAATTTTCTGGGCTACACCCTTCTTGCCGTCCAGCATGATATTGTTGATCAGCTTGGTAACCACTTTGTTATTGTAGATGGGATCTGCTAAAACATCTCTTTTCTGAGTATGTCCTTTACGTGGCACGTTACTTCCCTCCTTAATCATTTTGATTAGATCTCAGGTACTCACACTGTTATGGTACGCAAATGTGTATGCGCCGGTAAATCCTCTATTGACCCGCAGCCGCAGAAGGGGCCTCACGGAATGACCGTTCAAAAACCATAAACTGTGATACAAAAAATCTTCTATAAAACAGATGACCGGCGGATTATTTCTTCGGTCTCTTGGCACCGTATTTGGAACGGGCCTGTTTTCTGTTGGCAACGCCTGCCGTATCCAGCGTTCCACGGATGATGTGATATCTGGTACCGGGCAGGTCCTTTACTCTTCCTCCGCGGATCAGCACCACGCTGTGCTCCTGAAGATTGTGTCCTTCTCCGGGAATATAGCTGGTAACCTCAATGCCGTTGGAAAGACGGACTCTGGCGATCTTTCTCAGAGCTGAGTTCGGCTTTTTCGGGGTTGCAGTCTTTACTGCGGTACACACACCACGCTTCTGGGGCGAAGACAGGTTGGTTGATTTTTTCTTCAGGGAATTAAAGCTTCTCTGAAGAGCCGGGGCTGTGGACTTTTTCACCGCGGTCTCACGGCCTTTTCTGACTAACTGGTTAAATGTAGGCATTCCTTTCACCTCCTGATAGATTTCACTGCGGCTGCTGTTATTTCGCAATTTGCGCACAAAAAAAGAACCGCATCTTTTATGCACGCCTGATCATTATAGCGTCTGGCCGTTAAAAAGTCAAGAGAGCCTTTCGTTAAATCTGTGAAAACCTTTTATGTCCAACGCTCCGCAGAATTCTAACTTTTTTCCCATATTCTTTAAAGCTTCATACAATTAACAGTTGTATCCCGTAAAAGAAAAAGAAGTTGGACGCACACGCAAAAAAGAATTACAATATCCGCAGGATGCCGGGGCAGAGCCCCCGGATATGTATATCCCCAATCTGCGACAGGAGGAATGATGCGATGAAAAAAGAAATTGATTTCGGCAAACGGCTTGCCATCGGAGGCCTGCGGCTTCCCGTTATTTCAGACGCGGTATACAGAGACGGCTTTTTCCGCGATGATTCACATGTAGACGAGGAACTCTTTACGAAGATTGTCGATAAGGCAATGGCAAACGGCTATAATTACTTCGATACATCCTGGTTTTACCACGGCGGAAATTCCGAGCGGGCCATCGGCAACTGTGTGGCTGCCCGCTATCCCAGGGACTCCTTCATCCTTTCCGACAAAATGCCCGTAAAATTCATGAAAAAGGGCAGCGAAATGGAACCCATCTTTGAGGAGCAGCTGAAAAAATGCCAGGTGGATTATTTTGATTTCTACCTGATCCATGCCATCAGTGCTGAAACCTATAATAAATGGAAGGATGAGGGCCTGTTTGAATTTCTCGTAAAGAAACGGGAAGAGGGAAAATTCAGGGAATTCGGCCTGTCTCTCCACGAAACGCCGGAATTCATGGATATGATCCTGACCGAACATCCGGAAGTGGACTTTGTCATGCTGCAGATTAATTACGTAGACTGGAATTCACCGGTTATCCGCTCCAGGGAGCTTTATGAGACAGCCGTAAAGCACGGAAAGCCCGTAGTTGTCATGGAGCCCTGCAAGGGAGGCACGCTGGCCAATGTGCCGAAGGAAGCCGAAGCGCTTATGAAAGCCTATAACCCCGATGCCTCCATCGCTTCCTGGGCGTACCGCTGGGTTGCCTCGCTGCCAGGAGTCCGGGTGGTGGCGGCCGGAATGCCCTCCATGGAATTCCTGGAAGATAACATGAAGACCTTTGATCATTTTGTACCTTTAAATGAGGAAGAATACAAGATCATCGACCAGGTGGTGGAGATCCTCAACCAGAAAACAGCCATCGCCTGCACCAACTGTAAATACTGCGAGGAAAAATGCCCCAAGCACATCCCCGCCGGCGACTATTTCGGCCTGTACAACGAGTGGAGACGGCAGAGCGAAAGCTCCGGCTACAACGATGTAAATACTTCCGCCCTGATCTACGGCAACTGGATCGAGCACCGCCCCTCCGCCGCGGAATGTATTGACTGCAAGCAGTGCGAGAAGGTCTGTCCGCAGCATCTGCCTGTGGCCAAACTCCTGAAAGAAAAAATCGACGGGGAACTCTGGTCCTGTAATCCGCAGGCCATGCTGGAGAAGAAAGTAGACAAAGCAGAAGTGTGAGGTGATTTCATGTATACGTGTACGACCATCGGAAAATTAAAAGAAGGGAAACTGGAGGAAGTTCTGAAAGCAGCGGAGGTTCTGGGTGCCGCCACGCGGAAACAGAAGGGAAATGTATATTATTATGTATATATTCCCGAGGGCCGTCCAAACTGCTTCGCAACCACAGAAGGCTGGGAGACGAAAGCAGATTTTAAAGCCCATGTGGGCCATACGGATGATCCTTCCGATCCTCTCCGCCGCTTTAACGAGATCGTGCTTCCCGCCTCCTTGGCAGAACCGGACATCTTCCTGGGGGAAGTATATTTCTAAGCCCAGCGGATTTTCATACAAAAACAGAGGGCGCAGAACAGATAAAACGGTTCTGCGCTCTTTCTGTTTCAGGAAAAGTCCCTCCGCCGTCACTTTCCGCCCAGCGTCTCCAGCAGATACTGGTAGAGCAGAGATGCTCCGCGGGAAAGGGTTTTCCCTTTTTTCTTGATGAGATTGATACTGAAAATCCTGGGATTTTCTTCTATTTTCAGGAAGCTCACCTTGTCTTCGCTGAAGGCTGAGGTCGAGAGCGGCAGGGAAGGGAGCAGGAAAATCCCCTGATTGGCCGCCACCAGCTTTGCCGTATAGCTGATCTCGGCCGTCTCGTAATAGACATTGGGAGTAAAGCCCGCCTCTCTGCAGCAGTGGGACAGCCGCGTATTGGCATAGTGGTGCGCGTGGGTAAAAATAAACTTTTCCCCGGCCAGGGCGCGGAAAGGAACACTGCTCCTGCCGCTTAGGGGATGTTCCCTGCTCACCGCCACCAGGGTATCCGGATCCAGCAGGCGGACAGCGTCAAACTGATCCTGATTGCCCATGGAGCCCACGATTCCGATCTCCTCGCTGCCATCCATGATCTTTTTTTCGATCTGAATATCATCGTTGGCCCTGGTACAGACGGTATAAGCCGGATACCGTTGGGCAAAAGCCAGAAGACAGTCTGTATCCAGCAGATCCTCCAGGCCGCTTGTAATGAACAGGAACAGATTCTGATTTTTCCCGGCATGGATACTCTGCATCTCCCGGACCGTACTGTCCACAAGCTCCAGAATGGCCCTGGCCCTTTCCTGAAAAATTTTTCCCTCCTCCGTAAGTACAGCGCCCCGGGCAGTTCGCCGAAACAGTGAAAGATTCAGTTCTTTTTCCAGGGAGGCAACGGCCTTGCTCAGAGCCTGCTGGGAAATATACGCCTTTTCAGCCGCCTTTGAAAAGCTGCCTTCCCGGGCCGCCTTTAGAAAATATTGAAGCTGCCTGAATTCCATTTTTACCTCTCCTCTGAAACATCCGGTTCTCTCTTTTTTCGACAAGTCTATTATACCCGACCCGGCAAAAATACTCAAACATTACCGAACCTTCAGAGTACAGAAAACGGAGAAGCCTGCCTCTCCGTTTTCTGTATACCGCTCTATTCAGTTGCCTGGATCGCGTCGTAGCCCGTTTCCTTCGTGCGGATCTTCAGGGCGGACCGGATTTCATAGCTGAAGATCTTCCCGTCTCCCGCTTCTCCCGTATAGGCCGCCTTCTGGATTGCCTCAATGGTTTTCTGCTCCCACTCCTCTGAGGAAACCACGATTTCAAACTTCAGTTTTGGCTGCATCTGCATATCTACCTGCATCCCTCTTACAATCTCTTTATATCCTCTCTGAATGCCGCAGCCCATGACCTGGGAAACCGTAAGACCATTGACCCCGATCTCATCCAGCGCCGCCTTTACATCCTCAAACTTTTCTTCTCTCACAAAAGCCTCTACTTTGATCATCATCGCCGCCTACCTCCTGTTATTGATCCAGTCCGTTAAAGCTGGGGTATGCATTTTCCCCGTGCTGGGAAATATCAAGGCCCAGCTGTTCTTCTTTCACGGATACCCGCAGCGGAGTAAAGATCCGCACCACCGCCGTACAGATCAGGGTACCCACAACCGCCACCGCGATGGTAATTCCGATGCCGGCCAGCTGAGCCAGGAAAAGCCGGTGGTCTCCAAAGAACAGGCCGTCCCAGCGGGCCGCATCGTTTACCGTTCTCTGGGCAAACAGCCCGGTGGCAATGCCGCCCCAGATGCCGCCCAGTCCATGGCAGCCGAAGGCATCCAGCGCATCGTCAATTTTCAGCTTTTTCTTTATCAGCGCCACGCCAAAATAACAGATGGGGCTTACCAGTCCGCCGATGATCAGCGCGGACCACAGCGGCACAAAGCCGGCTCCCGGCGTAATGGCCACCAGGCCCACCACCAGGCCGGTGGAAGCTCCCACCAGCGTAGGCCTCTTATTCTTAATCACATCCAGCAGCATCCAGGTAAGCAGGGCGGCGGCCGCCGAGACAGCAGAGGTCATAAACGCATGGGCCGCCAGACCGTCTGCCTTGAGAGCACTTCCCGCATTAAAGCCGAACCATCCGAACCAGAGCATTCCGGCTCCCAGCATTACAAAGGGGATATTATGAACCCGGTAAGTGGTATACTCATATCCCCGCCGTCTTCCCAGAATAATTGCCAGGGTCAGAGCGCTGATTCCCGAGCTGATGTGCACCACATTTCCTCCCGCAAAATCCACAGAGCCGATGGAAGCCAGAAAGCCTCCTTCTCCCCATACCATATGGGCCATGGGATAATAGACCACCACAGACCACAGCACCACAAAGAGAAACAGGGCTTTAAATTTCATCCTGCCCACCAGGGATCCCGTGATCAGCGCCGGCGTGATAACGGCAAACATCATCTGAAAACCGCAGTAAACCAGATGGGGAATGGAATCCGCATAGGGTCCGGGCTCCATGCCCACGCCATTTAAAAGCGCCCAGCGGAAATCACCGATGATTCCTCCGTGATTGCCGCCAAAAGACAGCGAATACCCAAACAGCATCCACATAACTATAGCCACACCCATAATCGCCGCACAGGCCATCATGGTGTTGCATACATTCTTTCTTCGTACAAGACCGCCGTAAAAAAAGGCCAGGCCCGGCGTCATAAAGAACACAAGGGCCGCGCAGATAATCATAAAGGCAGTATCGCCGGTATTCAGGTTCATAATCTTCTCCTCCTTCTTTTTCCCGCGGGCAGACGCGCGCTTTCCCTCCGCGGACAAAAAAAGATGCCTGAAATGATTCCTCATCTCAGACATCTTCGTCTAAATCAACTCTAGCACAAGTCGCCCCTATGCGCAAGCACTTTTTTTACAAATGGAACGGACTGGAGGCCGTAGCCTCCACAATACTCTCGAAGAGCATGGGCAGACCGCTGTCGGCTCCGCCGATTTCATGGATCTTCAGCTGTATCTCCGGATCTTCAGAAGCTCCCTGCCGCCGCGCCTTATCCAGCACCAGCTCCCGCGCCAGCCGGGAGGCACACGCCACAGCCTCCTGATAATCCTGGAACATCAGCCGCTCTGTTCCCCTGTATACGGAATATCCCTGGAATTCCGCGCCCTTGTATTCCACTTTCACCCTCACCCGCATTCTGGTGACGATCCGGCTGGCCACCGCTCCCAGGGCGTTGGCCACCGGCGCATTTTCCCGGATCACAGCCCTAGTTCCCAGAAGTTCCGCCACCGGCGGCAGAAAGATGTGTACAGGCGCTCCGACTCCCACAATAGGAAACTCCACCGTAAAGGGCACCCGCATCCAGCTTACCTTTTCCGGATTTCTGGCCTTTTCATAGCACAGGGCGATAAAAGCATCCATATTCTCCTGCTCCAGAACGCGCCCCTGGCCCGGGTGCTCCAGTCCCAGAAGAATCCGCACCAGATTGCAGTAAAGCTTCTTTTCCACCAGCTCATACACACGGTCCGGAATCTCTTCCGCCTGCAGTCCCGTATTTCTGGCCGCAAACCGCAGCGCCGCCCTGGCCGCTTCCCCTGCGTGGCCCGGAAAATCCCCCTTCAGGATCATCATATCCGTGGGGGTCAGCCCGCTTCGCATAAGGACTCCCTCGGCCTCCAGGCGTTCCGTCTTCAGCGTGTAGATATCGCCTTCTACTGCCTCCGCCAGCTCCTCCAGCAGAAGGGGGCCCTCCCGGAGCGCCGCGCACAGCTTTTCTTCCTCCTCCGTATAGCCGCTCCGGTCCTCCCCGTCTCTCTGCAGTACATAAAATTCATGCAGCATACGGGTATGGGTCCGTTTTCCTCTTCCAAGCTTTTCCAGCTTCTCCGTTATCTGTGGGAAGCGCTCCGCCAGGAAAGACAGCGGAATAACTCTTCTCCCGTCCAGATACAGCCGGCCTTTGGCAAAACGGACGGCGCTGTCCCCGCCCAGAAGAAATGTATCCACAAATACGCCGTTGATGGTCGTTTTCCAGGGACCGATCTTAATTCCTCCGCTGGCAGTCAGAGGCATCCTCCCCCGGACCATGGCCACATCCGTGGTTGTTCCTCCCATGTCTACAATGACCGCATCGCCTTCCCCGGCCAGAACACTTCCGCCCACCAGGCTGGCCGCCGGCCCGGAAAGCAGCGTCTCCACCGGATACTCTCTGGCCAGGCTCTCCGACATCAGGCTTCCGTCACTTCGCATGAGCGCCACCGGCACATGCATGTTCCGTTCCCGCATAACATGTTTTACTGCCTGGAAAAATTCCGCCGTCAGGGGGATCAGACGGGTATTCAGAAGGGTTCCCGCCCCGCGCCGCAGCACATCTACCTCGTCTGACATCTCGCAGGCCGTTGTCACCGGAATCTGCAGCTTTTCTCTCAGGATCTCCTTTGCCTTCTTCTCAAAGCGGCCGCCGTTGGCCCGGGGAAACGCCTGCAGGACGCCCACCGCGCCGCACTGGCCGAACCACTCCGGAGCCTTCTGCTCCAGAAGCTCCCAGTCCGGCTCCAGAGGCTCCTCAAAAAGGTTCTCCGGCTTTCCCTCCATAAACACCAGTTCATCCAGATCCCGGAATCCATATGCCCCGTAAACTTCTCTGAGATTCGGCATACATTCCGGATTCATGCCGATCATCAGGACCCTGGCCCGGCTTCCCTTGTCCTCCAGGCAGGCATTGGTGGCAAGAGTTGTGGACAGCGCCAGCATTTCCGCCTGCTCCACGTACTCCGGATCCAGCAGATCCAGCACCGCCGCAATGCAGTCCTCCAGGTGCGCCTTTGTAGTCAGCGTTTTTCCGCTGCAGAGAATCTGCTGTTTTTCCATATCATAGACAACGGCGTCCGTAAAAGTTCCGCCTGTATCAATGCCGATCCCTATCATCTTTCTATATCTCCATTCTGTATTTTCTGCCTATATGCTTTTATTATAAAGAAGAGATCTCCTGACCGCAATCAGAAGATCTCTTTTTTACAGAATGCACTATATCTTTTTCCATGTCTGATCCCTGCAGAACAGGTTTGCGATTACCATTCCTCCCACGGTAGCCGCAATCGCCGGCAGCACGCCTCCGCATACCGTATATCCGTAGGTTCCCAGCGCATAGATGTAATCCCCGAACAGCCCTGACAGAATCGCCACCACACCTGCCGCCAGCGTGGCCCGCTTTGCATAGCGTACACTTTTTTCATCTCCCAGTTTTCCCTCAGGATCCATGATATCTGACACAATATTGGCAGCCGCGCAGTTCAGATGGGTATCCACGCAGGACATGCAGGCAGCCAGGACGCTGACAGCCAGAATCACGCTGCAGAACACCGGCATCTTGTTCATGATCAGCCAGACCAGGGACTGGTCTCCCTGATTGGTATACATAAGGCTGACAATCCCCAGCAGAATCATAATAAAGACCATGATAATATTCATAAAGAAAGTGAGACCATAGGCTTTTCTGGCAGTCTTCACATCTTTGGCCGCAAAGGCCCGGTTCCAGAAGATCGGGTTGGATACAGCCCCCACCAGCCCTGTCAGGAAGCTGGTGACGATCACCGCCGGTTTATCCACAAACAAATCCCATTTCCTGGGATCTGCGGCCATGACTTGATCCTTCAGATAGCCGAAATCAAAATTGAAAAGCTTCAGGCCAAAGATAATCACCACCACGGCAAAGATCAGCTGGATCGTGCCATGGAAAGCATCAGCGTAAACTACCGCCTTCAGGCCGCCGCTGACGGTGTAAAACACAAAAATCACACCGCAGACGATAACGGCAATTCGATAATCAATGCCAAAAACCAGTTCCAGCACGTAGGCCACGCCCATGATCTGGGCGCCCGGCCACACCACGTTGGGCATCAGGGCCGCCACACCTCCCACCCGGCGGATCTGGGGATTTCCCCCGAAGAGATAACCGGAGATGAAATGGGGCATGGACAGGTATTTAAAACGGGCCAGGTAGGGAGCCAGAATGTAGCCCATGATAATGCCTCCCAGAAAGCCTTCCCCCAGCCACAGCCAGTAGGCGCTGATGCCTTCCATGGCGCCCCGGCCGGCCTGGCCTATAAAATTTCCCGCTCCGCTGAAGCTGGCCCAGGCAGTCAAGAACAGCAGCACAGTCCCGATCTTTTTATCGCCGATAAAATATTCCGCCGCTGTATTGGATCCTCCCCGGGTCTTGAGGCCCACGCCGAAGCAGAAAGCCAGGTCCGCCAGAACCAGAACCGCCGCCAGGATCGTTAAGCCCTGTGACATTTACCCCACCCCCCTATTTCTTCTGTGCCTTTTTCAGTTTCGCGGAGTAACGGCAGGTGATGACAGCTACAATGACTCCGATGACACCGCAGCCGATAGCCCAGTACCAAATCAGGTCGTAGCCCGTGTTTCCGTAGGCGTCCAGCCAGGTGCCTGCCAGCTTGGCGAAATACACATCCGGCAGATAGCACAGCATGGAGATAATGCCTGTAGCGATTCCTGTCATGGAAAGAGGGATCCCCACCTCGTTCAGAGTGGCAAAGTAAATTCCCCTCATGCCGGAGTATACAATGGCAAAAACAAACGAGATCACCAGGCAGAGCACAAAGGCGTTCTTGGTAAATACCAGGGCCGCCCCCAGCACCGAGGCAATGGCAAGGTAGATGCCCAGGGTTTTGGCCTTGGAACCGATCTTATCAGAGATAAAGCCGATAGCCAGAGTCATTACCGCCGCAATGATATAGTTCCGGACAATGGCGAAGGAACTGGCCATGGTCTCGGAGACGCCCAGCACATTTACTGTGTAGGGTCCCAGATAACCGTTTCCTGCGGAAGTAAAGGAAAAGCAGCAGAACACCAGGGCGGAAATCAGCCAGGTACCCGGCATTTTTAAGACCTTTCCCACGTTTTTCAGGCTGAAGGATTCCTGCACTTCGCTTCCGGTCTCCTCGGCTCCCGTTACCTTGGCCGGGATAAAGAAGAACACCAGCAGGGCGAAGATCAGGAACAGAGCCCCGCTGATCCACATGAGATTTCTCCACTGCACTCCCAGCGCCGCCGGATCCAGCTCCCCGGAACCCAGGGTAGCCTGACCCAGCAGGGCCACGCCGGCGAAGCCGATGAGCATACCGAAGATGCCCCGGACAAACTCTGAGGTAGAAAACATTCTCCCCTGTTCCTGCGCGTTCCCCATTTTTCTGGTAAGCTTCAGGTAGGCAGACCAGATCATGAAGCTGGTTCCCACTCCGTAGAGCAGATGGATGATAATAATAGAAGTTTTATCCGGCACCACTCCCAGCCAGAAGGAGCAGACCCCCATGAGCACTCCTCCTGCGATGAGCAGCCATTTCTCGTTGAAGCGATCCGCGAAGATCCCGCCGAAGGGATAGCCCAGCATGGACACAATGCCGAAGGCCATACCGAAATCACCGATAAAGCTGTTTACCGTATCCGGCGAAACCACATGCTTGTATTCCGTAAAGAGTACACACATCTGATCGTAAAAACTGTAACGCAGGAACGGCACATACACCATAATTCCCGCCATCAGGGCGCAGAGCGCCACCACAAACCAGCGTTTTCCGCCTGTAATCTTCATACCCATTACCCCCGTTTCTGTATTCCCAGTCACATGGACTGAATTCTTTCAAATTCTCCGGCATCCAGACCGGCCTTTACCAGAACCGCTCTGACTTTTTCCATGGCTGCCGGGTCGTTTTCCGGACGGTTCTCCTCATACTCCTCCAGCAGTCTCTCCATCTCTCTGTCAACGCTGTCCTCAAAGTAAGCGGCGCTCTTGGAATTTCTGGGGCCCACCTTGGGAGAATACAGATCCGTAAAGTGTTCCATGGTGGAATCCGCAGTAATAAAGCTGCCGTTGTGTCCGATCTCCTTGATCTCCTCCAGATTCAGAGTCTCCTCATTCACCTCAATGGGTGCGCAGGCGGCCTTCACCTGGCGGATAATCTCAAAGTCTACAATCATCTTCTGCATGGAAGTAGAGTTGACGCTGTCCATAACGCCGCCTGCTTCCATTACAATATTGATGCCGTGGCTGTAAGCGGAGTAGAAGGTCAGCATGGATTCATATCCCGCCTGACAGTTGATCACCGGAGCGTCCGTCTGGCAGCCGCCGCCTCTGGAGGGCATGCCGTAGAATTTTGCCATGTTGGTGGAGAAGCCCTGCATGGCGGCTCCCTCGGGAGCCGCGCAGGCGAAGGTAATGCCTCCCTTCATATCGGCGGCGGTAGACTGAATGCCGAAAACCACCGGAGTTCCCGGACGGATCATCTGGGCAATGACAATGCCCGCAAGGCTCTCAGCGGTGCCGCTGGCAATGGTTCCCGCCATGGAAATGGAACTGGTGGCTCCCAGCATGGAGGCCGGGCAGAGGATGGCCGGCTGGCCGTATTCCGCCAGCAGCATCAGGCAGTCCAGCATTCTCTCATCCAGAGTCAGAGGCGACACCGTATTGATCAGTGCGATCATCCTGGGCTTTTCCACCAGAGCATCTTTTCCGCCAAAAAGCTCCGCGGAGGCCTCCAGAATCGCCTCCATTTCTTTCTTAAATCCTGTGGGCAGCATAATGGCTTTGTCGGAATACTCCAGAGTGGCATAGAACATTTCCATAGCCGCCGTCTCCTCCGGCACATCCGCCGGCTGTACGATGATGCCGCCGTTGATGTTATAATCCTCGTTGGCGTGGATCAGTTTCAGACATTTGATATAATCCGCCATGGTTCCCCGGCGTCTGGTGCCGTCCTTATCGTCGATAAAGGCGCAGCCGTAGGTGGCTGCGGGATTCACCTGATCCCCGCCCATATACATGTTGTATTTGGGGTTTCTGGCGTAAATGGTAAAAGATTCCGGGGCCATCTTCACCCAGTGCATCACCTGCTCCTCGGTAAAGCAGGCGATATCTCCTTCCACCTGAATTCCGTTTTTCTTTAAAATCTCTCTGGCCTTTTCATTGTGGATCTTTACGCCCACCTCTCTCATAATCTCCATGGCCGCGTCGTGGATCATCTGTTCTCTTGACATATCTGAAACTCCTCCTGCTAATCTTTTTCTGATTTTGCTGTTTTTCTCTAAAACCGCCTTTATCGGCCCCGCAGGCCCAGCTTCAATTCTTTCCTCAGATAGCGGATGCTCTCCTCACAGGCCGCCATCTCTCTGGCCCTGGCCTCCTCGATAGGCTCGTCCACGCTCTTAAAAGCAATCTCGTTTTCAAAAATAATCTTATCCATGGAAGATTTCTCCCGAATCTGAGCCACCATCTTCGGACAGTCCATGGATCCCTGTCCGTGGGGCGCCCCGATGATATGGACGCCCAGAGGATCCGTCACCACAATGTCATCACTGAAATGACAGCAGTAGGCTTTGGGCAGCATGCGCTCCATGGTATCGTAGGGATTCTCCGTAATGTACAGACAGTTCATAGTATCCACACAGGTCCCGATGAGGGGATGGTTCAGCTTGTCCACGATCCAGAGGATTTCCTGTGAGAAGGTGTCCGTGTGATTCTCAATCGCCACCTGCATGCCAAGTTCCTCGATCAGCGGAATGGCCGCTTGAAACTCGTTGTAGCGGTCCACCAGCTGAGTCATGATCTGGGGGTGCATCCAGGAGCCGTACAGTTCACGGGGCCTGAGAATATCCAGACTGAATTTCACCAGCTCAGCCCCCAGTTCATGTCCGATCTGCAGCGCTTCCTTCACCGTACAGTTCACACGGGAATCGCTGCCCGCGTGAAAGGAAGAGTTGAACTCCAGGAACAGTCCGTGTTCCCGGGCGGCCTGCCCTACCTTCCGAAGATTTTCCGCAGCGAAGGGAGTGTCGCTGCCGGTGGCCAGCAGGTCCACCTTGGTGATCTGCAGGCCGTCCAGTCCCCACGCTTCTGCCCGGTCCATCAGCTCATACAGGGACATCACCTGATCAAAATAATAATCCTTTCCAAAGCCCCAGCTTTCTCCGAACCCGAAGAAATGAAGGGTGTACGTATGCATGCCTAATCTTAACGGCCTGTTTTTATCTGCCATAATAGCCCTCTCCTTTTATGCATTTTCTGCAGTTTTCTTATTTCATCGCTGTGCAAAATGTAAACACGTTCACTTTTAAGTTCATATTATACTTCTTTGCTCGTTTTGTCAAGTAAACGTGTTCACTTTTATGAAAATTCATCGCCTTTACCAGAGCAATCTGCCGAAGCCTTCTTCTGATTTATCCTCTAAGCGCCAAAAACCCGGAACTTTTCTGCCCGCTTCCTAAAGGAAAGGGCCGGAAAAGTTCCGGGTTCCAGTACAAATATAAAAGAAGACCTATTTCATTGAGTTCCGGCAGAATCCAGCGGAAGAATTACCTTTACAGTATTCTGACGAATCAGCCGATTACAGAGTTTCTCCTGTTCCTCTCTTCCTTTTTGATCCAGATCCATAGCTGTCATAATCAGCCCTTTGGCGATCAGAGGATTCGTATAACTGCAGAACAGAGCGTCTTCGCTGCTGATCCTTCTGGCATTCTCCAGACGCCGCAGAGCCATAAGATCTCTCTCCTGCATATTTTCATTAAACAGCAGCGTATAATAATAGGCAGTATATTTTTCTGATCCTTTAAAAGGAAATAATTCAAAGTAATCCTGAAAAGCTGCCCCAAACACCCCTTTGTCCGTTCCCCAAAACAAACGGTAATAAATGTCCGGACGGGCAAACGCATAGTGGTTAAACAGCTCCCATCCTTCAATATAGATATCCAGATAATCCCTGTCGCTGTCCAAAAGGCCCGCATACCCGCGCATATATTCATCCAGAAATCGGACCGAAGCTACAGCAATAAGATATTCCAGACTTTCAAAATGCCTGTACAAAGCAGCCGCAGAGCAGCCGTTTTCTCTGGCCAGATCTCTTACTGTAAGTTCCGATGCCTTCTTTTCACACAGCTTATTGTAAGTCAGCATAACAAACCTTTTTTTCGTCTCATTTCCCTTGTTGTAAACTGCCATGCGCCATCCGATCTCTTTCTGCAATAATTTTCTCCACGTACCAAAAACGCCCAGGAACGTCCTGTCAAACATTCCTGAGCATTTCCTTTTTCGTCGAAGCGACGGGATTCGAACCCACGACCTCTGCGTCCCGAACCATCTCATGCAATGTTTCTCAATATGAATCTATTAGTAAGAATATTTCTCAAATGCCTATAAACAGGATATTCTCGTATCTTTTACTATTTTACACTACACAAATACGAATCGCAATGCCAAACGCATTTTGTGGAACTTTTTGTGGAACAATGAGGGCATATTACTTTTTAAATTTATATCCGGCAGGTATCTAACTTTAAGATGTTTTAGAAAAAAACAAATAGTATGCCGATCATTCTCTGTTTTCAGACGCAAAAAAGGAGCCATTGCTCTATAGACAATTAAACATCCATTTTGCAGCGGCTCCTTTCCCATATTGACCAGTTATTCTTGCGCTTCTGAAAGTTCACTTTTCTTCAATCTGTTCCAGCATTGCTGAAAGAACCTCTCCCGCATCGCCCAAGATCGCCGTATCACAAATGCCAAAAATAGGGGCTCCCGGATCGTTATTGACAGCAATCACCCTTTTTGCCCGACTCATTCCCAACGTGTGCTGCAACGCCCCTGAAATTCCAAAAGCGATATACAGATCCGGCGCGACTGTTTTGCCTGTCTGGCCGATCTGTATCTCCGCCGGTGCCCATCCTTCATCCACGGCTTTTCTTGTGGCCCCCGCCGAAGCGTGCAGCTTTTCACAAAGTTTATACATTTTCCGAAAGTTTTCCCCATTTTTCAGGCCGTATCCACCTGCGATCACAATGGCTGCTTCCTCCAAATTCCCAAATGCGCTTTCCATTTCCTGAATTACTTCTATTATGACCCTCCCGAAAGAATTTTCCGGTTTCACCTGAAAAAGTTCTGTTTCTGCCGGTTTTACCTCTTCCTTCCATTTAATTTTCATCACATTAGGGCGGATGGTTGCCATCTGGGGCCTGTGCTCCGGCGTAAGAATCGATGCCATAATACTTCCCCCGTAGGTCGGACGGATCTGTACTAAATTTCCCTCTTCATTTATATCCAATCCTGTACAATCCGCCGTCAGACCTGTCTGAAGCCGGCAGGCTGCTTTGGGTGCCAAATCTCTTCCATCAGCTGTGGCCGGGAACAAAACCACTTCCGGTTTCTCAGCCCGGACTGCCTGAACGACTGCGCCCACCCTAAAATCCATATCCGCAGTATTTTTTCCTCCCGCCAGAAGGATTATTTTATCGCATCCTGTCCGCTCCGCTGCTTCTTTCCATGCTGAAGGAATAAAATCTCCGAAAACGATCAGTGTAACCGTACTGTTTTTTCGATCCGCCAGCCTTCGGGCCTCGCTGAGCAGCTCAAGCGTCACTTTCTTCAGCTGAGACTCCTCCCTCTCCACACCTACGACCCAAAAGCCCTGATACTTTGTTTTATCGATCGTACTCTCCTTCTTTTCCACATTCAATGCCCCCGCAGGACAAGCTTTTACACATTGTCCGCACTCTTTGCAGGACGCATCCAGCACCGGATAGTGCTCTGTCATCTGAATACTCCCAAAAGGGCAGGCTTTTTCACATTTGCCGCAGCTGATACATTTTTCTTTATCAAACCTGATCATACTTTACCCATCCCTCCCCCAGGATTTTTGCAGCCAGCGTCCTGGCGCTTCCTCTTTGGATCTTTGTTTCCTTTACGGAAAGCCCCCCGTTAAAAATATACTCCATACGGGTTTCCAGATCCCATCTGTAATCGACATACAAAAAATTTTTTTCGCGTTCCGATACGGAAATCCCGGCTACTTTTGTCGGTGACCCGGCGGAACCGATTCTCCCGGGATCCAGAAAATCCGCATTCCACACTTCTATCTCCCGGTCCGTCTCCTGCTCCTTCAGTTCTTCTCCCCCCTTCAGCATGCAGGCTGCCGCCGGCAGCGAGCATGTGTATACTTCTTGCGAGCATTCTGTTTTTCTGGATATTTTCAGCCTGTTTTTATCCATCTGCAGCCCCGTAACGTATGTAAACGCCGGAATATTCAAATACTCCCCGATCATCGGCCCTACCTGCCCGGTACATCCGTCAATTGCTTCATTTCCGCATAAGATTAAATCTCCGCCGATTTTTTTAATTGCTTCAGCCAATGCATAACCGGTAGCCAGCGTGTCTGCTCCTCCCAGCTTTCTGTCGCTGAGAAGGACAGCCCGGTCCGCTCCCATTTTGAGGCACATTTTCAACTCTTTCTTTACCTGCTCCGGACCCATGGAAATGACAGTGATTGTACCTCCGTTTTCACGCTTCAACCTTAACGCTTCTGCCAGCGCTGTATAGTCAAAAGGATTCATAATGCTGGGGATTCCCTGCCGGACCAAATTATTGGTTTCCGGATCGATTTTTACCTCTGCCGTGTCCGGAACCTGCTTTATGCAAACTACAATTCTCATATTCTCCCTGCCTTTCACAGTTTTCTTCCCAGTTCTTCCGCCTCAAAGATAATCCGCAGTACCGTTCCCGGAGCGGCCGCGTCTCCTACACAATATGTTTCGTATCCGCCTTTCTGCTTCAGCAATCGATACAGTTGATTTTCCGATCTGCTTTCTTGGGCAATGATCAGCGTATCTACATGCTCCAGCCTGATCTCCTTATGATTAAAAATACTTTCAAAAACAACCGTATCTGAAATCACTTCCTTCAGACGGCAGCTTGTATAAAATTCCGCCCCTTTCCGATATAAGCGCCGGTTTAAATTTTCGCGGCATGTCTCTTCAATATCAACGCCTGCAAACAGCCGTTCTGTTGCCACACTGACTGACGCTCCCAAACAGGCAGCATAATCTGCCACACCAAGGGCCTGCCAATATCCGATCCGGTCAATGACGACAACTTTTTCTCCTATCCTTTCCGGATGTTCCATAGCGCTTCGCGGATCCAGCAAAGTCAGCCCGCAGTCTTTTCCCAGGTCAGGCAGAACAGGCCTGGATCCGGTGGCAATCACCACTGCATCCGGTGATTCCTGCCGCACTTTTTCTTCATCTGCCCGGCAGTTATAAAAAATCGGGACTCCCATATTTTGAAGCTGCACACGCAGATAGCGGTATACTTCTCCCATTTCCGCCCTCATAGGAATCTTCTCCGCCAGAAGCATCTGTCCTCCCGCCTGAGATGTCTTCTCATAAACTTTAACCTCATGTCCTCTGCGGGCTGCTATTTCCGCAGTTTTAAGCCCTGCGATCCCGGCTCCCACCACCATGATCTTTTTCCTTCGGCCTGCCTTTTCCAATGTGCCGATTCCCAGTCTTTTTTCTCTTCCTGCTGCCGGATTATGTACACATACCACGCCCTCCTGCTGCGTCACCATTCCACAGCCTTCCGAACAGGCAACACAGTGCCGGATATCATCTAGTCTGCCTTCTCTGGCCTTATTAGGAGTTTCCGGATCGCAGATCAGCTGCCGGCACATTCCGATCATATCCGCGCTTCCTTCTTCCAAAATCATTTCCGCCTGAACCGGATCGTTGATTCTTCCAAAAGCCGCTACCGGAATCCGTACCGCCTTTTTCAGTTCGGCCGCCATATATACCCCGAATCCCATAGGAATATAATTATTGGGAATTTCAAAGTTGTAATTGCTGAAGCAGCCTGCATCGCTGTTTATATAAGTGACTCCCGCCTTTTCCAGTTCTTTTGCCACCCGTATTCCGTAGTCCCAGCTGTATCCCCACTCAGTAAATTCATCCATACAGAGACGCACTCCTATGGGATATCCATCGCCTACCGCTTCACGGATCGCCCCGATGATTTCCAGCGGATATCTCATACGGTTCTCAAAGGATCCGCCATACTGATCTGTTCTGCGATTTAAATACGGAGATATAAATGTCCTCAGCAGTCCGTCATGGGCAATCTTTAATTCTACTCCGTCAAATCCCCACTCTTTCTCATAAACCGCTGCCTTCACATAATAGGATTTGATCTCCTCCATTTCATCGATTTCCAGTTCTTTTGTATTCACATAGCAGTGCGGACCCGGCATCTGTGTGGGAGCGTAAAGCAGCGGCGGTCTCTGCATACACGATGTATGTCCGCAGTGATTAAATTGTCCAAAGACTTTTGCGCCGTATTTGTGTATTTCCTCACACATATACCGAAAAACTTTTTCATTCCTCTCATCGTGCGCCTGAACCATAGTTCTTCCCATCTGGCCTGTGGGGGAGACGCTCTGGGTAACACAGACAAGACCAGCTCCGCCCTTTGCTCTCTCGATATAATGCATGGCTAACCGTTCTGAAGCCAGGCCGTCTTCCTTATAGCCATGATTATTTCCATAATTCGTCCAGTGCGCTAAAAATATGATCCGGTTCTTCAAAGTGACATTTCCTAACTGTATAGGTGAAAACAGTCTTGAAAGCGGTCCGTTCTGCATAAGATTTTCCTCCTCAAAATTATTCTGTTTATTCATTCAGCCAAACCCCCGAAAGGATTTGGCTGAATGAAAAGAGCTTATTTCCCCCAATTTTATGCGATGAAATTTCTAAGATATCTTGTGCTCAGCCTGACGGCATTCTGCGCGTTTTCCAGAGAATCTTCAAACGCTTTATCTTCTATTTCGATACAGGCATATCCGTTATATCCGATATCCGTCAAGGCGGATACATACCGGCTCCAGTCCACATCGCCCAGTCCCGGTATTTTCGGCGCCATATATTCCAGCGGCAGAGACATAATACCTACATCCCTCAATTTATCCGGATATAATTTTATATCTTTAAAATGGACATGAAAAATTTTGTCTTTAAACTCATACAGCGGACGGATATAATCTATCTGCTGCCATACAAAATGTGACGGATCATAATTTAATCCGAGATTATCATAGTCCAGAATCTGGAAAATCTTTCTCCAATTTGAAGGAGATGTCATAAGATTTTGACCGCCGGGCCATTCATCTTCAGTAAACAGCATAGGACAGTTTTCAATGGCAATCCTTACCTTTTTGTCTGCGGCATATTCCAGGATCGGTTTCCAGACTTTCTCCATCTCGCTCAGATTCTCATCCACCGTTTTATCCGGAATTCTTCCGATAAAGCTTGTAACTGTATTGACATTCAGCATTGCTGCCGCGTCAATGACCTTCAGCAAATGCCGGATGTATCTGTTTCTCTTTTCAAGTTCCGGTTCCAATATATTGGGATAATATGCCAGCGCCGATATCGCAACCCCTCGCTTTTCGCAGTACTCCAGAAGATACCGGGCCCTGTCCTCCGTAAGGTGTTCCACATCGATATGGCTGACCCCTGCGTAGCGGCGCTCCGCTCTGCCCACCGGCCAGCAGGCCACTTCCACGCATTCCAGTTTTAATTCTCCCGCAAAATCCACCATTTTTTCAAACGGCATTTCTCCTAAAATTGCGCTTAATAGTCCCAGTTTCATAGTTCCCCCTGTCTGACGCATACTTTCTGTCCGGTCCTTGAGGATTCTAAAGCAGCAAACACGGCCTTCATGGCGCTCAGCGCCTCTTTTCCCGATATTTCCGGTTCATGATGGTTTACAAGGCAGTCCACCCACATATCAATCACACCGGATTTCGTCTGATGATCGTTCGTCTGAATTTGATCTACCTGATAAAATTCTCTGGTTCCGTCTCTTTTTTCGATAATGATGGAATAATTTGGATCATCATAAATACGCATAACTCCCTGGGTTCCGTACAGAATCGTTGAATTTTCTTCTTTCCCATAGCAGGTCCAGCTGACCGTCATTGTTCCGATGATCCCCTGCTCCATCCGGTAAATACACAGAGCATTGTCATCCACCTGAATCAATTGGCCGCTGCTGTCTTTTTTATCCAGTGTAGTGACAACAGCCTCAACCTCTGTAATTTTTTGGTCAGTTAAATACTGAATCAGATCTGTTTTATGTATTCCCAGGTCCGCCATTGCGCCAAATACCGATTTGCTCTTATCAAAAAACCAGTTCTTTTGACTGTCTACAGTCCAGGTTTCCGGTCCGCAGTGAGCAAAATTAGTTTTAAACGTCAGAATTTTCCCGATTGCTCCTCCGGCGATCAACTCTTTTGCCCGTTTATGGGAAGGGGCCAGCCGCTGGTTATGCCCGATCATCAGATATTTTCCGCATCTCTCGGCTGTTTCCACCATTTCCACACACTCGTCCAGTGTTACCGCCATCGGCTTTTCGCACAGTACATGTTTGCCTGCTTTCAGCGCTTCAATTGTTATTTGCGCATGCGCGTTATTTGCGGCGCAGACACTGACCGCCTCAATTTCCTGATCTGCCAGCAGTTCCTCATGGCTGCTGTACGCTTTTGCCCCATACTGTCTGGAAATTGCTTCTGCCCTTTCATGATTTAAGTCGTATACTCCTGTGATGGCAACATTTTTATTTTCCGCATATTCGGGCAGATGGCGGACCTGCGCAATACGTCCGCATCCGATCACACCTACATGAATCATCCTGTCCTCCCTGAAGCTTATTTTAGCTGCGCTTCTATCGCTTTCAGATTTTCCAATGACTGCCTGGCTACCACGTCCGGATGGCAGGATCTGGTGGGGAAGCCGTTTTCCATCGTAATGTAGCCGTCATATCCGATGTCCTTCAGTGCCTGCATAATATCTACAAAATCACACCCATTGGTTCCCGGAGCTTTTCTGTCGTAATCCGCCATATGGATATGTTTCAGATTTTTGCCCATCTGGTATACATAATCCGAAGGCACCTCGTTTCTGTAAAGCGCATGGGTTGTGTCAAACATAAGCTTTACATTCTCTTTTGCGATATCTTCCATCATATTGATAGCATCATCGCAGCTTTCTACCAGATTGCTGTCTGTAGCCGTAGGCTCCAGTACCAGGGTGATCCCGCTTTTTGCCGCGTAATCCGCCACCTGGCTTAATCCTTCTACCGCCCATTTCCACGCGTCTCTTTCTCTGGTTCCGTAGATATACCATCCGCATACACACAGAAATGTTTTGCATTCATCCATCTCCATGCCCATATCCATGCAGTCCTTCCAATACTGCACCGTCCATTTTCTTTCTTCCGGGTTCGCGGACGCAATATTGCCTCCCGGTCCGCCGCCGGGTGCCGGCAAAATAGACGAAATGCGGATATTATTCTGTTTCAGCAGGCTGCTTATTTTCTTTCTCTGCTCTGTACTTGTAAAATACGGCCATGCCTGTGGCTGCGCGCATCCCAGTTCCAGTCCATCGTATCCGATTTTTGCCAAACGCCGGATCACCTCTTCCAGCGGATAAGCCGGAACCCAGCACGGAAAATGGCTGTATGCCCATGTGTTAAATGAATACTTCATAAATTTTCCCTCCTAACTTATTGCATTTGATCAGCTGGTTCTTTTAAATATTCCTTTCAGGCCGTCAGTTCTACTCTCTTCTCTTTTTTCCCAACTCGCTGAGGGCAACCGCAATGATAATGATCACGCCCTGCATCAGTGTCTGCTGAGCAACCCCCAGTCTTCCGATTACCAATCCATTGTTTATCATCATAATCAGCACAGATCCTACCACCGCTCCAATGGCAGAACCGGTGCCGCCGCTCATGGCAGTACCGCCCAGCACAACTGCGGCGATTACATTCATCTCTACGCCTTCTCCAAAATCCCAGCGGGCCGCCTGAGTTCTTCCCGCATAAAGGGCTCCTGCCAGAGCTGCCAGTATTCCCTGCATCATAAAGGCTGTAACTGTCACACGTTTTACATTTACCCCAGCATATCTGGCCGCAGTAACATTTCCTCCCGATGCCAGGACTCTCCGCCCATAGGAAGTATAGCTTAAAACAATATGGCCGATAATCATGGCCGCTACCGCCCAGAACAGCAGGATTGGGATAACACCTCCCACCTGTCCGGAACCGAACCAATATAAAAATGTATCATTTGTAATCGGAACCGCCTTGGTCCCCGTCATCCACATCGCGATTCCTGTCAGAATACTCTGGACTCCCAAAGTAGTCAGAAACGCCGGCATGTGCAGCCGCGTAACGCAGAGGCCGTTGCAGAGACCCACCAGGGCTCCAAATCCCAGCGCCGCAAGCATGGCCAGAAAAATATTGCCCGTGCTTCTCAAAATCACTCCGATCAGCAGCGCCGAAACCGCAACAACAGAACTGATCGAAAGATCAATATGTCCCAGTCCGATAATAAATACCATTCCGATTGCCATCACCGCGATTGCTCCTGACTGGCGCACTACATTCAGCAGGTTTGTCACTGAAAAAAATGAATCGCCCAGCCAGATTCCAAATATAGCAATGCAGAGGACAAAAATGATATACACAACATATTTGCTGATATCAAATCTGCTTTTCTTTTTACTGCTGGATTGCATATTCCAAAATCTCCTCACTCGTAATACTTTCCCGCAGGTATTCTTTTGTAAGAACCCCTTCGCAATAAACAATGATCCTGTCGCACACAGCCAGAAGTTCCGGCATTTCTGATGAAATAAAGAGTACCCCGTTTCCCTGGGCCGCGTATTTGCGGACAATTTCTATTACTTCACCCTTGGCCCCGATATCCACGCCGGCCGTCGGCTCATCCATAATCAGTAATTTAGGATTTGTTTTCAGCCATTTTGCGATTACGATCTTCTGCTGATTTCCTCCCGAAAGATTCACCATCGGAATGTTGACACCCGCAGTCTTTACCCGAAAATCTCTGACACATTTCTCTGCGAACTTTTTTGCTTTTCGATTGCTGGAGAGGATCCGTCTTTTAATCTTTTCCAAATTTGTCAAGCAAAGATTCTGTTCCAGCGTATGAGACAGAACAAGTCCTTCCCTGCGGCGGTCTTCCGGTATCAGCGCAATTTTATTTTTTACCGCGTCCCGGATCGAATGGATCTGGATCTCTTGCCCTTCCATAAAAAACTTTGCGGAATGGTACTTTCGGATCCCGAAAATCGCTTCTGCTGTTTCCGTTCTACCGCTTCCCATCAGTCCGGCAATTCCCAGAACCTCTCCCTTGCGGATAGAAAAAGAAACATCCTTTACTAGATCTCCTATTACAAGATGTTCTACCCGGAACAGTTCCGGATTTCCGTCAATCGGCTTTTCATGCGGATGATACACAAGATCTCCGCCGGCACCGGAGGTAATCTGGGTGATCACTTCATTCATCGAAGTGTCCTTGATGTCTAAAGTAGATATCAGTTCACCGTCCCGCAGCACGGAAATTCTGTCGGCAATCTGAAAAATTTCTTTCATTCGGTGGGAAATATAAATAAAAGAAATCCCCTTCTGTTTCAGCTCATTTACCCTCTGAAATAAAACCTTGGTTTCCCGGTCTGTCAGCGATGCTGTAGGTTCATCCAGAATCAATACTGCCGCGTCACTGAATAATGCCTTTGCGATTTCAATCAGCTGGCAGGTTCCCACCGGCAGATCCCCTATAATATCATCCGGTTTCGCTTCGATATGAAGTTCTTCCAGAATTTCCGCTGTCTTCTTTTTCATTGCATTTTTATTCAGCAGACCGCATTTTTTAATTTCATTAGTCAAAAAAATGTTTTCCATCACGCTTAGAGTAGGACAAAGACTTAATTCCTGGAATATCATCCTGATCCCGTATTTCCATGCGTCCCTGATATGCTGATATTCGACTTCCCTGCCTCTCACCCGGACAATCCCGCTGTCTTTTTTATAGACCCCGTTCATAATTTTCATCAAGGTGGACTTTCCCGCGCCGTTTCCTCCTACAAGCGCATGTACTTCTCCCTTTTTCAGCTGAAAATTCACATTTTTAAGAACCGGAGTTCCGCCAAAAGACTTGCAGATATTTTCCATTGAGACGACACATTCGTTTTCCATAAATGTCCACCTCTGCTTCATCTTTTCTGTTCCGGCGCAGACCCGGATACCGCGGCGCGCCGGAATATGTTTTCTTTAGGTTTACTGATTTTTCTCCCATGCAGCTTTAATATCATCCGGAGCTTCAATATTAAAACAGGTTTCATAGGCATCCAGCACATTATCATAGCAGACAGGCTGTGAAGAAGACACGAGGTACGTAGGTACATCCAGGCCCAGCAGAGTTCTCGCGCACGCGTACGCTTCGATCGTGCCGGTTTCCACCGCCTTCGGGCATCCCGTTCCGTAATACATATCGCGGCTGGCGATCATATACGCGGATTCATCGCCCATATCCACACCTGTTACCTTCAGGTCGTCCCGGCCGATAGCCCGGGCAGATGTTATCACATCTGACGCCGGAATATCCCAGGAGGCGTATACTCCGTCTACATCCGGATAGGACGCGAACAGTCCGTCCGCAACTGTTCCCACTTCATCGATGCTGGTAAATCCTGTTTCCGCTACCACCTCAATATTCGGGTAGTTGGCGATTGTTTCCCTAAACGCCCTGTCTCTTTCATTAGTGGTAAAGAAATCCGCGTCATAATATACCATCGCGACAGTTCCCTCATAATTTAAGGCTTCTGCCAGCAGCATCGCCGCGTATTTTCCGTTTCCGTAAGAATCCGAATTGACAACGCAGGCATAATCCTCTCCGGCGGTAAAATCAGGAGATGCATTTTCCATAAACACAATAGGAATTCCCGCATCGATATACTGCTGATATGCCGCCTTTGTAATATCTACGTCATAGGGCATACTTAAAAGTAAGTCCGGTTCCAGAGCCAATGCGCTTTCCAGGTCATTGACTTCCTTATTGGCATCTGACTGAGCATCCGTTGTACATACGACTTCAATATTCAGATCCTCAAACACATCCAAAGCCGCCTGCAGTTTGCTCTGGTTCACCTGATTGTCCAGCTGATGATAGCAAATCGCTACTTTATAATTGCCTTCCCGTACCTGTTCCTTTTGCTCATCCGTCAGCATAACATCTTCCAGACCTTTCGGGGTGCTGCCATCGGGTCCGATATCTCCCCATACTTTCGTATTATTCAGGTCAATCTTTTCATATTCCGTGGCATCTCCGGAAGAAGAACTGCTGCCATTTGCTCCGGAATCAGAAGTCTGTGACACAGATGAATCATCTGAAGCTTCCCCTCCTCCGCAGGCTGTCAGGGACATAGGCAGTGCCAGACATAAACATAACGCGATAAGTCTTCTTTTCATAGAAACCCTCCTTAATAAATAGTTTTTATTCAATCAACCGATTTCTCTTCTTTAACCGGTTAATCATCCCACACAAAGACTACCTTCTGTACCTTTCCGGAATCAAACAATCTGAACGCTGTCTCCGCTTCCGAAATAGAATATGTGCTTGAACAGATCTTCTTCAGATCAATAGGCTTTTTCACGATAAACTCTGCAATTTCTTCCCAGTCACTGCGGTTAAAATACCAGCAGCCCTTTAAATCAATTAACTTTCTGACAAACTGATTACTGGGATCGATCGTGGCCTGGTTGCATTCCGCGATCTGCCCTACAATTCCTCTGGATTTTACGCAGTCCAAAGCTGAGTTCAGTGCAATGCTGTTTCCGGCGGTGACAATTGAGGCATCCGCTCCGCGGCCTCCTGTCAGGGCTTTAATTTCAGCTACTGCGTCTGCTTTCGCCGGATTCAATATGTGATCCGCTCCCAGGGTCTTTGCCAGTTCCAATCTCTGCTCATCGGTATCAACAGCGATCACTTCAGCCCCAAAACCTTTCGCCATTAAAATTCCGCCGCTTCCCATGGGACCGCAGCCAAAAATCGCGACCGTCTTTGTCCCGTTTAATTCAAGTCTTTTGCAGGCAGTGTAAAGAGTTCCTCCCACGTCTGTGGCAAGCGCCCCGGTTACATAATCCATCTGTTCCGGCAGCAGCAGGCAATTCTCCTCCGGTATGGTCATATAATCCGCATGAGCGCCGTTAACCGCGAAGCCGATACATTTAAATTGGCTGCACAGCATGATATCTCCCCTGAGACAGTCTGGGCAGGTCCCGCAGCCAAGTCCCAGATATATCGCGACCCTGTCGCCCTTTTTTACCTTTGTAACACCCTCTCCTAATTCTTCCACAATACCGCAGGGTTCATGTCCCGGCGTAATGTAACACGCGGATTCATCCTCATCAAAAATTTGCGTTCCGTGATACCGGTGAAGATCACTCCTGCACAGCGCGGAAGCCTTCATTTTGATCAAAACCTCCCCCTTTCCGGGTTTCGGCACAGGTTCTTCCACTACTTCAACAGTTTCCAGCCTTGGTAATTTCGCAGCTAACATAAGTTCTCCTTTCTGTAAAACTCATTTTGTAATCGATTACATTTTATTATAATTTTTTTCGCCATTTTGTCAATATAATTCGAGGGATTTCCATGCTTTTCAGCGCTTTTTACAAGATTATTTTTGTTATTTGTAAGTTATGCCTATATTTTTAATATGTAATCGATTATAATTTAAATATTTTTACAATAGCTTTTCTTCCGATTTATTGACATTTCCGCCGTTTTCTTCTATGATTAGTATGATACGCTTTAAGAAATGCAATACATGAAGTCTTCAAAAGGAGGTGGTGCAGTTGGCTACCATCAAAGAAGTTGCTGAATTGGCAAACGTTTCTGTAGCTACCGTTTCACGTGTATTAAATCGTTCCCATTCTGTCAGCCCAAAATCAACAGCAATGGTAATGGATGCTATTCATAAATTAAACTATTCCCCCAATCTGACCGCCCGCAATCTGCGGCGGAATGAAAGCAGATCTATCCTTGTTTTTATCCCCCGTCTGAGCAATCCGTATTATTACAGCATTCTGGAAGGGATCAGCAGCACTGCGCGGGAATTGGATTACAGCGCTTATATCTGCAATCTGGAACACGATCCTCAGCAGGAGGCTATTCTGCTGCATACAATCCAGAACAAGCGGGCTGACGGAATTATTTTTTTGTTCTGCAATCAGGACGACATCTGGCTGAAAAAATATATCGGAACACTTCCGATGGTTTTCTGTTCCGAATATGTAGAGTCTCTGAATACTCCCTATGTAGGTATTGACCATTTCAAGGCTGCATATGAGGCGGTTCAGAGGTTGATAAAGCTGGGACATAAAAAGATCGGTATGATCAGCAATCAGAACGGCTTTATTTCCACCACCCAGAGATACCAGGGATTTTGCCAGGCACTAAACGATCATGGACTGCTATTCCGAAGAGACTATATTGTCTACGCCTCCATGGACTATTCATTTGACAGCGGTGTGGAAGCTGCCAAAAAACTTTTAACTCTTCCGGATCCGCCGACTGCTATTTTCTGTATTTCTGACCTCCTGGCTCTCGGAGCGGTTTCTGCAGCCAATGAGCTGGGAATTCCCGTACCGGAGCGTTTATCGATTTGGGGATTTGATGATTTGGAATTTGCGAAAATGTTTCATCCGCATTTATCTACGGTTGCACAGCCGTGTTTTGAAATGGGACGCACAGCTATGCTCCACCTGAATCAGAGCATGGCCGGCTCTGACGATTTTGAAATGCACACGATTCTGCCGTATCAGATTATTGAAAGAGAATCCACCTGCGCCCTGCAGGACGACAAAACCGACTGATTCTCCCGCCGATCACCGAAAATGTCAAAAGCCATATTTGGGGTGCTGCCACTAGGAGGAGTCGTAAAATGATCATATTTTTAGACTCGATTATGCTAATTCTTCTGCAGAAAACAGATGACTTCCCCGCTGAAGTGTGATAGAACACACAACCAGAGCAGAAGAATAAATTTTCAGGGAAGTACCGGTTACTCCAGATTCTGAAGAAATCATTACAGACACACAGACCACACTAAACATTTATTCCCATTTTAATCGGGAACTCCTGAACACCAGCGCAAACGATTTGGCCGAAATTTCAATGGCTTCTGCTGATCTCTTCAGCAATTAAAAGTTTTGTGGAATTTTTTTGTGGAACAAGCTATAAAAAGATGGATCGGGTCAGGAATGAGAAGGCAAAAGAAAACCGGAATCCTCATAAATAAAGGATTCCGGCCTTTTCAAAAGGAAATCGAAGCGACGGGATTCGAACCCACGACCTCTGCGTCCCGAACGCAGCGCTCTACCAAACTGAGCCACGCTTCGATAGCTGCATCTCATCAGCAGTCTTAATTATATTAGATACTTTACAAATTGTCAACAAAAATTTTTTCCTTTTAACACAAATCTTCAGGCAGCGCGGATTTTTAATCAGACAGGTCCCGAAAGCCATCTCATGACTTCCGGAACCCTTCTTTCTCGTGTTCAACCGGCTTTTAGCCCACCTGATATACATCCGCGTACTGCAGGCCGAACTGCAGGGCCTCCGCGTGGCTGGAAAAATAAATATCCACATGGCCATAAGCAGTTCCCCGATCCTGAACGGTGTACACGTGGCCATTAATCATCAGCTTCGTTCCAAAGGGCACACCGGCCATGGCAACGGTCACGCCCTCCTGCGCCATGGCTCCGCTGGCGGTCAGGCCCGGATTAGCCGCCCACTGTCCGCAGCAGATGGAGCAGGAGCAATATGCCGTTAATTTAAACCTGCCCAGATATGTACCGCCGGAGGTACTGCTGTCTGTCTCCTCCGATGCCGATGAACCGCTCTCCGAAGCCGGAGCCTGTTCCGCAGCCGTGTCCGAAGAAGCTGCGCTTTCCTGCCGGGCCGCTTCTTCCGCTGCCCTCTGTTCCTCTTCCGCGCGCTGCTGGGCCGCAACCTCTTCCTGTTTGGCCTGGATCAGCAGCTGATTCAGCGTATCTTCCTGGCTCTCAATCTCCGCCAGGAGATCAGCCCGCTGACTCCAAGCCCCGTCAAGGCTTGCCGTATATTCCTGTATCTGATTATATGTAGCCTCGTAGAGTTCCTGTATCTGTTCCTGCTGCTCGGTGCTGGCATCCTGGAGTCTCTGAATCTCCGCCTGCTCATCCAGTACCTGCTGTTCTTTTTGCTCTACTTCCTGGCGGGTTTCCTCATAGGCGGCAAGCATTTCTCTGTCGTATTTGGTAATTTCAGAAATATTGTTGGCCCTGTTGAGGAAATCCATAAAATTATCTGCTGAGAACAGCATCTCAAGAGCTCCTGTCTGAGAATGCTCGTACATATACTGAATCCGGAGAGTCATGGCCTCCATCTGCTCGTTTTCACGGGCTTTTGCCTCGTCTAATTCACTCTGTATCCGGTCCAGCTCTGTCTGTTTCTGGGAAGCTTCTTCCTGCAGCTGCTGCAGGCCCGTTGTCAAATCGGCTAACTGACGGTTCAGTTCTGACAAATATGCCTCCGATTCGCCTTTCATGGACTCCAACTCGTTAATTCTGTCTTCTGTACTTTCCAGATTTTCCTCTGTCTGTTGTTTTTCCTGCTGCTGTGCTTCAATCTGCTCCTGTGTGGTTGCCCCGTAACAGGGAAGTACATTTGCAGCCAGCAGGCCTGCCGCGAGAATCCATCCGAATCTTTTCTTATTTCTCATTTCTTACACCTCATGTTACCCCTCGCCTCTCCCTGGTATCCCCCCGGAAAAGACTTGCACCAGCCCTTCCTCGGAAGGTCTGCTCCCCGTGCTTTTTAGATTATATCATACCTTTCCAGAAAATGAAAGCATTTTTTAACTTTTTGTAACATAGGTGTAATATTTTGTCGTTTTTTTTTATTATTTTTGAAGCATTTCCTACAAGATATAGTTCATTTTTTCCTCCAGCTGCACAAGTACTTGTTCTTCAGCGCGCCATTTACCATTTTTCCCCATCCCAGAGAAAATTTTTCGACACAGACAAGCTTCCACCCGTTTTCAGCTGTTTTCCCGGTTTCCGGAAACAGAAGCGTCTCTCCCCGCAGGTACCGGTCCGCCCTTCCGTCTTCTGCAGGAAGCCTGACCGCTCCCCTCCAGTCTTCCGCTCCAAGACTCATGGCAAACGGCTGGGAGGGTTCGAATCTTCCCTTCTTAAATTCCCCCAGATACAGGCCGCTGCGCAGGAAACGGATTCCCTTCACGCTCTCCGGAAGCTCCGGAACCAGATATGCGCGTCCGCCGCGCTCCTCCACCTGTTCCCAGTTCAGCCGCGCTCCTCCGGCGTTCAGAAACGTTTCCAGCAGCTTTTTCTCTTCCCGCCCAGGCCTCTGCCGTTTCTGGGGCCTTAAGATTTCTTCTCCGTTCTTCTCTCCCCCTTTTCGCAGAAGCGCCAGAAAATGGCCCTCACCCTCCATATGGTGAGGCCAGATCCGGATACAGCGCTTAAGATCCCGGCGCCCGCCGCCCCACTCCGGCCTTCCCTCGGAAAAGCCTTCATAACCCTCCGGCTCTTCCAGGGAAAATTCCGGAAAATGCTCCAGAAACCAGGTAATTGTCCCTTCATTTTCGTCCGGAGAAAAAGTGCAGGTAGAGTACAGCAGCATACCGCCGGGACGCAGCATTTCCGCCGCGCTGGTCAGAATATTTCTCTGCTGCCCGGCGAAATACTCCACCCGTTCTTCACTCCACGTGCCGGCCACATCGGGATCCTTGCGGAACATTCCTTCCCCGGAGCAGGGCGCGTCCACCAGAATCTTATCGAAATATTCCGGGAATACCCTGGCCAGCTGATGGGGCGGTTCACTGGTAACAAGGCAATTCCCCGCACCTGTCAGCTCCAGGTTGCGCAGCAGTGCCTTCGCCCTGGAACTGCTGATATCGTTGGCCACGAGAAGTCCCTGCCCCTGCAGCCGGGCGGCCAGTTCCGTGGCTTTTCCTCCCGGCGCGGCGCAGAGATCCAGAACCCTCTCTCCGGGCTCCACCGGGAGCCGGCTGGCCGGCGTCATGGCGCTTGGCTCCTGCAGGTAGTAGATTCCCGCCGCATAATAGGGATGCCGCGCCGGATATACGCCCTCTCCGTAAAAAAATCCATTGGAAATCCACGGTATTTTTCTGACCGGAAAGGGAGCTATTCTTTCAAATTCCTCCGGATCTGTTTTCAGGGTATTTACCCGCAGCCCAAAATGCCTTTTTTGCTCATAGCTGTTCAGAAAAGCCGGGAACTCCTCTCCCAGCTGCCTCTTCATTCGTTCCAGAAATTTTTCCGGCAGATTCATATTCCGTTTCCTCCCGCTGTTTTTCATGCTGGAAAATTATAACACAAAGAAGGAGAACGTCCCGGCCGCACACGGCAGCGGGACGCTCTCTCCCCCAATAAACTAAACCCTCTCCAGAAAAGGCTTCACTACATGGCCGCCTCGACATCTTCGGCCATAGCCTGCTCATATTTTTCCAAAATAATCGTCTGAATCCGGTCTCTCGTGTCTGAGTTAATCGGATGAGCGATATCCCTGTATTCCCCGTCCGTAGATTTGCGGCTTGGCATGGCAATAAACATACCCTTCTCGCCCTCGATCACTTTAATATCATGCACAACAAACTCATCATCAATGGTAATAGATACTACGGCCTTCATCTTGCCTTCCTTAGCCACTTTGCGGACTCTGACATCTGTAATCTGCATAATAACTTCCCCTTTCGCCTCATAAACTAGATCGCGTATCTTTCGTTCTTCTCTACGACAATCTTAATTCCATCTTCCCCACAAAAGTAGGAATTTGCCCGGATTGTATCCCTGCTCTCAACGATACAGTTTTCAATATGTGTATTGTCCCCCAGGTATACATCGTTCAGGACAATGGAATTCTTTATCACGCAATTGTTGCCCACATAGACATTTTTGAATATCACGGAATTGTCAATCTGACCGTTTACTATGCAGCCGCTGGCAATCAGACTGTTCTTCACGCTGCTTCCCGGATTATATTTCGCCGGAGGAAGGTCATCGATTTTGGAATAGATTCCCGGATAATTTCCAAAGAAATATTCTCTGACTTCCGGTTTCAGGAAATCCATGTTTGTCCGGTAATAGGAGTCCACTGTGGCAATATTGCTCCAGTACGTATCCAGTTTGTATCCGTAGATCCGCTTCAGATTCTTATAGCGGATCAGAATATCCTTGACAAAATCGTACCGGTCCTCCTGGGCGCATCTCTCAATCAGCTCAATCAGCTGTCTTCTGCGGATTACGTAGATACCGGTGGAGATCAGATTGGAGCTGTAGACCATGGGCTTTTCCTCGAACTCCTCTACCCGGAAATCCTCATTCATTTTCAGAACGCCGAAGCGGCTGGGATCATCCTCCCTGCATTCCGTACAGACCACGGTTATATCCGCTCTCTTGGCAATGTGGTACTCCAGCACCTTATTATAATCCAGCTTATAGATTCCGTCCCCCGAGGTAATGATCACGTAGGGCTCATGGCTGTTCTTCAGCCACGTCAGATTCTGATAAATCGCGTCCGCTGTCCCTCTGTACCACCAGCTGTTGTTGGCCGTCACCGTGGGGGTAAACACGTAAAGACCTCCCTGCTTTCTTCCAAAATCCCACCATTTGGAGGACATCAGGTGCTCATTCAGGGATCTGGCGTTATACTGGGTCAGCACCGCGACCTTCTGAATATGCGAATTCGTCATGTTGCTCAGTGTAAAATCTATGCTGCGGTAGCTTCCCGCCACCGGCATGGCCGCAATGGCCCTCTTGTTGGACAGCTCATGCATTCTGTTGCTGTTGCCGCCGGCCAAAATAATTCCCAATGCTCTCATGCTTTATCACCGTCCTTCTTGAGAAGTGCTCCGCCTCCGGGCAGCTGTCCGTCCGGATAATCTTCCGCGCAGGTCTGCCCCGCAACCGCCGTATTCCTGCCGATGGACACATGATCCGGTATCACGGAATTCTCCCCGATGGTGGCCAGTCCAAAGGCATAAATATTCGGCTTCAGTACATTGGGCGCTTCCTCACCCACACCGATGTGGACATCCCTGCCCACCCTCACGTTCTCGGCAATGATGGCCTTGTCCACTGTGCTGCCGGCTCCGATCCGGCTGTGGCGCATGATAATGGAATCTTTTACAACGGCTCCCTTTTCAATCCACACATCGGCACCGATCACAGAGTTATGTACTTCTCCGTAGATCTCCGCGCCTTCCCCGATGATACAGCGGTCCACCACTGCTTCCTCAGAAACATACTGAGGGCGGAGAACATCGCCTTTTGTATATATTTTCCAGAATTCTTCATATAAATTGAATTCCGGAATAATATCGATTAATTCCATATTGGCTTCCCAGTAGGAGCCAAGGGTCCCTACATCCTTCCAGTACCCGTTAAATTCATAGGCAAACAGACGCATGCCGTTGTCTCTGCAGTAGGGGAGGATATGCTTTCCAAAGTCGCAGCCCGGCTGATCTTTCAGAGCTATCAGAGATTCCTTCAGCGCTTTCCAGCTGAAAATATAGATGCCCATGGAGGCAAGGTTGCTTCTGGGATGTTCCGGTTTCTCCTCGAACTCTGTAATTCTTCCATTTCCATCGGTGATCATGACTCCAAAGCGGCTGGCCTCCTCAATCGGCACCGGCATACACGCGATGGTTACATCCGCCTTATTGGCCTTGTGGTAGTCCAGCATCACTTCATAATCCATCTTATATATATGGTCCCCGGATAAGATCAGCACATAATCCGGATTGTAGCTCTCCATATATGCCATATTCTGAAAGATTGCATTGGCGGTTCCCGTGTACCATTCACTGTTGCTGCTTTTCTCATAGGGCGGCAGAATGGTGACGCCTCCCACATTCCTGTCCAGATCCCACGGGATGCCGATCCCGATATGCGCATTCAGACGCAGGGGCTGGTACTGGGTCAGCACGCCCACCGTATCAATGCCGGAATTAATACAATTGCTCAGAGGAAAATCAATAATTCTGTATTTCCCGCCAAAAGCTACCGCCGGCTTGGCCACTTCCTCGGTCAGCACACCCAGCCTGCTTCCCTGTCCGCCCGCCAGCAGCATAGCTATCATTTCTTTTTTAATCATGCAATCACCTCTTGTTGTATATGATAGCATATTATAGCATAGATTCCAAAAATTGTGAACATTTTTTATATATTATTTGTATTTCCGGGATTTATTTTGTGACATTTAACCTATTTTTCCGTCTCCCGCCAACACGGGCCACGCATTTTCTACATTTTTCAATGCATTTTTTCTATATTTTTTCTGCATCTTTATACATATTTAACAAAATTCGACTTATTGTTCCGTTCCGCCCGGATTTTTCCCCGGACACGCTTCCGCCATTTACATTTATTTCCGGACAGGTTATAATTTCTGTAAAAGCAGCCGGTCCTTCCGGCGCTCAGATTATACAGCAAGGATGGGAATTATGTATACCATTAATTTTGACGCACCAATTCATATTCATTTTATCGGCATCGGCGGCATCAGCATGAGCGGGCTGGCTGAAGTCCTTCTGGAGGAGGGATTTTGGATCTCCGGTTCTGATGCAAGAGAAAGCGCCCTGACGCAGCGTCTCGTTTCCATGGGCGCCCGCGTTTCTTACGGCCAGAGGCCCGAAAACATTCCCGGCGATACGGAGCTGGTGGTCTACACGGCTGCCATCCATCCGGATAATCCGGAATTCGCGGCCGCGGTTTCCCGGGGTATTCCCATGCTCACCAGGGCGGAGCTTCTGGGTCAGATGATGAAAAATTACCGTCTTCCCATTGCCGTGGCCGGGACACACGGGAAAACCACAACCACCTCCATGGCTGCGGAGGTTCTGCTGGAAGCAGACAGAGATCCCACCATTTCTGTAGGCGGCATCCTGCCTTCCATCGGAGGCAATATCCGCGTCGGCCATTCCGATACTTTTATCACAGAGGCCTGCGAATATACAAACAGTTTTTTAAGCTTCTTCCCGAAAATCGGACTGATTCTGAACATCGATGCCGATCATCTGGACTTTTTCAAGGATATTGAAGATATCCGGCATTCTTTCCGGAAATTCGCACAGCTTCTTCCTCCCGACGGCACGCTGATCATCGACGGAGACACGCCGGCATACGAAAAGATCACAGAGGGGCTCCCCTGCCGGGTGATTGTTTATTCGCTGCATTCTGACGCGGACTACACCGCAGGGGATATTTCCTTTGATCAGGAGGGCTGCCCCTCCTTTACCGCCTTCCGGCAGGGCGTATCTGCGGGGCGTTTTTCCCTGCGGATACCGGGCGCCCATAACGTCTCCAACGCGCTGGCCGTCATTGCCCTGGCCGATGTGCTGGGGATCGATGCGGATACGGTCCGCCAGGGTTTCCTGCGCTTTCATGGGGCCGACCGGCGTTTTCAGTACAAGGGAGTCTTCGGCGGCGTAACGGTCATTGATGACTACGCCCATCATCCCACGGAGATCCGGGCCACTCTGACCGCAGCCAGGAACTATCCGCACCGGACTCTCTGGTGCGTCTTCCAGCCCCACACCTATACCAGAACCAAGGCACTGTTCCAGGAGTTTGCCGAAGCGCTGTCCCTGGCCGATAAAGTGGTGCTGGCCGATATTTATGCGGCGCGGGAAACAGATACCCTGGGAATTTCCTCAAAGGATCTCCGGGACGCGGTCTTGTCCCGCGGAACAGAATGTTTCTATTTCCCGTCCTTCGGAGAAATCGAAGCATTTCTGAAAAAAAATTGTTATCCCGGAGATCTGTTGATAACTATGGGCGCCGGAGATGTGGTAAATATCGGCGAAAATCTCATACAACAGTAAGTTATCCACATTATCCACATGCTTATTCACAATCTGCCGTGAAAAAGCATGTGGATTTTTTGTGGACAACACTGTTAACATAAGTTTTCTCCATTTTTCGCTGCTGTCCCTTAAAATCCGCCTGCATCCGACATCTTTTTTTCTATCTTCACTGACACCGCAATTATTTCTCCACTTTATCCACTTTCTCCACAAAATTGCATGGATTTTTCCCCGGAAAAAATGGCTATTCTCTTTCCGAAAACTCTGTGTTATACTGAGGTTGCATCAAAAACAGCAAAGAGGTGGCCGTATGGGCAGCATTTTTATCCAGAACAGCCGGGCCGTCAGCGACACGGCTGTACCGGATCTTTTTATAGACAATTATATGCCGCAGGCGAACGGAGAATTTGTAAAAATATATTTGTATCTTCTGCGCAGTTTGCATCAGCCGGAAGGAGAGATATCCCTGTCCTCTCTGGCCGATGTTTTTTCCTGTACGGAAAAGGATATTATGCGCGCTCTCCGCTACTGGGAAAAGAACGGTCTTCTGCGCCTTTCTCTGGAAGGGAAGGATCTGACAGGGATTGAGTTTCTTCCTGTCCGGGACGGCAGGGAACATCCGGAACCGAAGCCGGCCACTGCCGGGAGTTCCGGACGGCTTCCCCGGCTTTCCGCCGGCCGCGTGCAGGAACTTCAGAAAAATAATGAAGATATCCGTCAGCTCCTGTTCCTGGCCGAGCAGTATCTGGGGCGGACCTTAAGCTCTACGGATGTAAACCGGATCCTTTACTTCTACGACGGTCTTCATTTTCCCATGGATCTGATTGAGTATCTGATCGAATACTGTGTTTCCAAAGGCAGCACGAGTCTCCATTATATTGAAAAGGTCGGTCTTCAGTGGCACCAGGAAGGCATTTCCTCCGTGGCGGAGGCCAAGGCGCGGACCAGTGTCTGGAACAAGAATTACTTCTCAATCCTGAAGGCTTTCGGAATCCGCAGCCGGAACCCGATCCCCGCGGAAACAGAATATATGAACCGCTGGCTGAAGGAATACGGATTTACCATGGATCTGATCACAGAGGCCTGCACCCGCACCATCACACAGACAGGCCAGCCCAGCTTTCAGTACGCGGAGGGAATCCTTTCCTCCTGGAAACGGGCGAAGGTCTGCACCCTGGAAGATGTGCGCCGGCTGGATACAGAGCACAGGAACAGCCAGAAGCCCCTGTCTCCCGCGCGGCCGGCCAGGACACAGACGGCCAGCCGTTTTAATAATTTTCATCAGCGGGAATATGATTACCGTCAGCTGGAAAAACAGCTGTTTGAAAAACAGCTGGCAGATTAAGAGAGGAGGCCCTCATGCCCCTTACCAATACACAATACGACGCCATCCTGCGCCAGTATCAGGAGAAGCAGATCCGTAACAAGCGTGCCCAGGACCAGCGGATCCGGGAGGCTTACAGCCGTTTCCCCCGCCTGGCGGAGATCGACGGAGAGATTGCTTCTCTCAGCCTGCGCAAGGCCCGCATTCTTCTGTCCGTAAGCTCTGAACCGGATTTTGACCTGCAGCAGGCCATCGGGGAGCTCGGCCAGGAGCGCCGGGCGCTTCTGTTGTCTCAGGGTTTTCCGGAGGACTATCTGGAGCTGCACTACGATTGTCCCAGGTGCCGCGACACAGGATTCGTCGGCAATCAGAAATGCAGCTGCTTCCGGCGGGCGGAAACAGCGCTTTTGTATACGCAGTCAAATCTTCAGGACATTCTGGCCGAGGAGAATTTTGACCATTTCCGGCTGGATTATTATTCCGATGAAATCGTGAATCCGGCCAGCGGCCGATCTTCACGCGAAACGGCAGCTCTGGCCCTGCGCTGCGCCAGAGAATTTGTCCGGGACTTCTCGGAACAGTTTGAGAATCTTTGCTTTTACGGGGATACCGGCGTGGGAAAGACCTTTCTTTCACACTGCATTGCCAGGGAGCTGATTGAGACGGGCTTCGGCGTTATCTACTTCACTGCCTTCGATCTCTTCGATCTGCTGGAGAAATACAAGTTTGCTTCCAGTGACGAAATCCGGGAGGCGCACGCTCACATCTTTGACTGCGATCTGCTGATCATCGATGATCTGGGCACAGAACTTACCAATTCCTTTGTGGCTTCTCAGCTTTTTCTCTGTATCAATGAACGGATTATCCGGAAAAAGTCAACGATTCTTTCCACGAATCTTTCCATGGAGCAGTTCCAGGAAACCTACTCGGAACGCACATTTTCCCGGATTCTGAGCCACTACAAGATGATCCGGCTTTTCGGGAACGATATACGTATACAAAAACAGTTAACAGGAGGAAATTAAAAGATGTCGCAGACAAATGACAACTACTATCAGGCTCTCCCCGTCGGCCGACTGGGAATCATCCCTCACAAGAGCTGCTCAGATCTCGGGCGGAAAGTGGACGAGTATCTGGTCCGCTGGAGAAGAGAACGGCAGCACTCTTACAAGAACCATCTGTCCTTCAGCGGCTATGAGCGGGACACCTTCATTATTCCCTCCCAGGTTCCCCGCTTTGGTTCCGGAGAGGCCAAGGGCTTTATTAACGAATCGGTCCGCGGGGACGACCTTTTCATTCTTGTGGATGTATGCAATTATTCCCTGACCTACTCTCTCTGCGGCCACATAAACCATATGTCCCCGGATGACCACTACCAGGATCTGAAACGGCTGATCGCCGCTGTGGGCGGAAAGGCCCGCCGCATCACTGTAATTATGCCTTTTCTCTACGAAAGCCGCCAGCACAAGCGCTCCGGCCGCGAATCCCTGGACTGCGCTCTGGCTCTTCAGGAACTGACCAGTATGGGCGTGGACAATATTATTACTTTCGACGCCCACGACCCGCGTGTCCAGAATGCCATCCCCTTAAGCGGATTCGAAACCCTGCAGCCGGCCTACCAGTTTATTAAAAATATTCTGCGCCATTCCTCAGATATGATTCTGGATTCCGACCATCTGATGGTCATCAGCCCGGATGAGGGCGGCATGAGCCGCGCCATCTATATGGCCAACAACCTTGGCGTAGATATGGGCATGTTCTACAAGAGAAGGGATTATTCCCGGATTGTGGACGGGCGCAACCCCATCGTGGCCCATGAATTTCTGGGCAGCAATGTGGCCGGCAAGGATATGATTATCGTGGATGACATGATCTCCTCCGGAGACAGTATGCTGGAAGTGGCAAGGCTTCTGAAAGAACGCCAGGCGCGGAATATTTACATGTGCTCCACCTTTGGCCTGTTTACCAATGGCCTGGAAAAATTTGACCGGGCCTATGAAAAGGGATGGTTTACCAAGCTGGTGACCACGAATCTGGTTTATCAGACCCCCGAGCTTCTGCAGAAACCCTACTATATTAACTGCGATATGAGCAAGTATATCGCGCTTCTGATTGATACACTGAATCACGATACCTCCATCAGCAGCCTTCTGGATCCGGTGGAGCGTATCCAGAAGGTGATCCGGAAGTTCCACAATCACGAAAAGATCTGATGCAGCATAAAAACAGAGGGATGGCCCCTGCTCCCGCTTTCAGTTCAAAGCTCCGGAACAGGGATCATCCCTCTCTGCATGCCTGTTTTCAGTTTCCGCTGTCCTGACAGCATTTTTCCCGGCCGCACTCGCAGGCCGTGATCACCACGCCGATGGCAATGGCGGCCAGCATGCCGGCCATAACACCTTTTATTACCTTCATCGAATTTTCCTCCGGACAAACAAAGATTTTACACAGGTAGTATTTGCCCCTTTTAATCCTTTTATGCGCTTCTTCCGGAGTTCTTCCCGCTGCTTTTATCCGATCACATCGCTCATGGTATAAAGTCCGGCTCCTTTTCCCGCCAGGAATTTTGCCGCCTCCAGGGCGCCTTTTCCGAATACGGTTTTGGAATAGGCCGTATGGTTCAGCTCGATCACCTCATCCGGTCCGGCAAAGAGAACGGAATGCTGTCCCACGATGGTTCCGCCGCGCACTGCGGAAATTCCGATTTCCTTATCCTCCCTCCGGGAATGGCGCTGGCTCCTGTCAAAAACGTAATGGTATTGATGATCCATGGCTTCATTCAGGCTGTCCGCCAGAGCCAGGGCCGTTCCGCTGGGCGCGTCACATTTCAGGCGGTGATGTTTCTCCAGAATCTCCATGTCAAACCCCGCGGAGGCCAGAACTTTCGCCGCGTCCTGAATCAGCTTCATCAGAAGATTGATGCCCAGAGACATATTGGCGGAACGGAGAACCGCAAACTCGCGGCTGCACACTTCTACCTTCTGAAGCTGCTCCTCTGTCAGCCCCGTTGTGCACAGAACCAGCGGAAGCTTCCTGCTCCGGCAGTAATCCAGAATACCGTCCACCGCCCGGAAGGATGAAAAGTCAATCATCACATCCGCCTCCGCTCTGCAGTCCTCCGGTTTCTCAAAAACAGGATATCCATTCTCCCGGTTGTTCAGCAGGTCAATGCCCGCCACAATCTCCGCCCCGGCATCCTCTCTCACCAGCTCCGTAATTACCTGGCCCATATGGCCGTTGCAGCCATTCATAATAATTCTGATCATGTTCTTTTCTCCTTACCGGCCCAGAAGTCCAAAGTCCTCCATGGCCTTTTTCAGCTTCTCCTGATTCGCGGCCTCCATCTCATACATGGGCGGACGCAGCTCTCCCACTTCTTTTCCCATCAGATTCATGGCCGCCTTCACAGGAATGGGATTGACTTCGCAGAACAGCGCTTCAATCAGCGGCAGCGCCTGCAGCTGCATTCTGCAGCTTTCTCCCACATTTCCCTCCAGATACTGCATGACCATGTCGTGGGTATATTTCGGAGCCACATTGGCCAGCACGGAAATCACGCCGATTCCTCCCAGTGAGAGGATGGGCACCACCTGGTCGTCATTTCCGGAATACAGTTCAATATCCTCTCCGGCCAGCTGCTTTACCTTTGCGATCTGGGAAATATTTCCGCTGGCCTCCTTGATCCCCACAATATTCTTCACATTTTTAGCCAGATACGCGGCTGTTTCCGGAAGAATGTTGACGCCTGTGCGGCTCGGAACATTATACATGATAATGGGCAGGCTCACTGCTTCCGCAATGGCGGTATAGTGGCGAATCAGCCCCTTCTGCGTTGCCTTATTGTAGTAGGGTGTCACAAGAAGAAGCGCATCTGCTCCCAGCTTCTCCGACTCAACGGAAAGATAGATGGCTTCTTTGGTCGAGTTGGAGCCTGTGCCGGCGATCACCGGCACTCTTCCGGCCACATGCTTCACGCAGTACCCTATGGCTTCCAGATGCTCCTTATGGCTCAGGGTGGAAGACTCTCCCGTAGTGCCGCAGATGACAATGGCATCCGTGTTCTCCGCGATCTGCTCATCAATCAGCTCGCCCAGCTTCTCATAATTTACTTCTCCGCCCTCCTTCATGGGGGTCACAATCGCTACCGCAGAACCTGTAAAAATTGCCATATCCTTTTCCTCCCTTGGCTGATAATTATATAGAAAGCAGAAAAGAGGCGGCCAAGATATGGACGCCTCCCAATATACACCGTACATAGAATACAGTAAGCATATATCAGATAGCTCTCCATCTTGCGATGACAGTCATAAGGTTCTTCACCTTATGCCCAAGAAGCCGGTCCCAGAAATCCGCTCCTTTCGGCATCTTCCCCTTTCGGCAGCCTTCCCCTGCGTCTGGCGCATCCGTCTGCCTACTCTTGAAACATGCAACCTCTATCTACTTTTTCTTACTATAGCATCAATGCAGTGCCTTGTCAAGAATTCTCACAGGTACTCCAGTTTACTGACGGACACCTCATAGGCGGTACGCTTTTCAGATTCCGTCTCACTCAGGCGTTTTATATATTCTCTGCTCTGTATTCTTCCCCAGATCAGCACATGGCCGCCCACGGCGAAGGCCGAGGCGTATCGGGCGTTTCTTCCCCAGCAGATGCAGGGAATGTAGTCGGATTTCCCGTAGGGCCGGTTGACCGCAATCAAAAGATCCGCGATTTCCCGCCCCAGGGGCGTCTTTCGGTAGACGGGAGGCTTGCATATGTACCCGTCCAGAAAAATCTGGTTGGATTTGACGGAGTCATCCTCTTCTTCCACAAAGCTCACTTCCCGGGCGAATACGGACAGAACCAGCCGGTTCTTTTTTTCCTCATGCCGGTTATAGGAGCGGAATTGTCCATAGACCTGAATGTACTCCCCTTCATAATCCTGCGTCACATCGATGAGGCGTTCCGAGATCATCACCGGAATCCTGTCCTCCGAGTCGCTGAGCCGTTTCACCAGCACCTCGATCAGGTAGAATCCCTCCCCGTAAACCTGATGACTGAATGTAAATGGTGAAACGATCTGTCCCATAATGGACACCTGGTTGTTTTCAATAATCTTATCTGCCATGAATGTAGTTCCCCTTTCCTCTGGTTGGTATTTGGTCTATATCATATGTATGTGGTTTTCCCGGAAAATAGAACCAGTTTTTTTCTTGTACATTTTTACGGAAAAAGCTACAAGGATAAAGAAAGTACAGGATCCCCCGCAGAAATGCGAATCTATATTCCAGGAGGTAACCGTTATGTCAAGAACCATTCTTACAGTCCGCACAAACGCCAGCAGAGACAGCGTCCTTCAGTTTCTGTCCGTAGAACTTCCCCGTCTGGGCTACACCGACAGGAGCACCCCCACTGAGCGGATCTGGGGTAAAAATGACGGGGTTATGATCAAGGGGCAGCGTATTTCCGTTCATTTCCAGCCCGGAGAAGTCTATCTGTCCGCCTGGCTTCACGATGCCATCACCGGTGAGTCAGACCTGAACGGATTTGTGGCCAAGCCTCTGAAGACCGTGCTCCGGCAGGTCCTGGAACAGATGGCAGCCGGTATTGCCGCTCTTCCGGCTGCTTCTCCCGCCCTGCAGAACGCCGTTTACTGCAGCGCCTGCGGAAAGCCCGCGGAGCCGGGAAGCCGTTTCTGCACCAGATGCGGAAATCCGCTGTGACCTATTTCAGGGCTACACAAATCCGCAAAAGTATGGTATACTCAGTTTTTAGTGCCGGGACAGAAGTCCGCGGCATCCGGAAACTCTGTAAAATTTTGTGTGTTTTGAAAGGAATACTGTCATGAGAATAAAGAGAGAAGATATTCGAAATGTCGCCATTATCGCTCATGTAGATCACGGCAAAACCACCCTGGTAGACAGTCTTCTGAAACAGAGCGGTGTATTCCGCGAAAATCAGGAGGTCCAGGAGCGAGTTATGGACTCCAACGACATTGAGCGGGAGCGGGGCATTACCATTCTTTCCAAAAATACCGCTGTTTTCTATAAAGGAACAAAAATAAACATTATTGATACACCGGGGCACGCGGATTTCGGCGGTGAGGTGGAACGTGTTCTGAAAATGGTTAACGGCGTTATTCTTCTGGTGGACGCCTTTGAGGGCGCCATGCCTCAGACAAAATTTGTCCTGAAAAAGGCCCTGGAGCTGGATCTGAAGGTAATCGTCTGCATCAATAAAATCGACCGGCCGGAGGCGCGTCCCGCGGAGGTGGTGGATGAGGTGCTGGAACTGCTGATGGATCTCGATGCCTCCGATGAGCAGCTGGACTGTCCCTTCCTGTACGCCTCTGCCAAACAGGGAACTGCTGTGGCGGATCTGAATGATACGCCGCAGGACATGACGCCTCTTTTCGAGGCCATTCTGCAGTATATCCCGGCTCCGGAGGGAGATCCGGACGCCGGAACCCAGGTGCTCATCAGCACCATTGACTACAATGAATATGTGGGCCGCATCGGCGTGGGCAAGGTAGACAACGGAAGGATCGCTGTCAACCAGGAAGTCATGCTCATGAACCATCACGACCCGGATAAGAAGAAGAAGGTAAAGATCAGCAAGCTCTATGAGTTTGACGGTCTGAAAAAGGTAGAGGTAAGCGAAGCCAACATCGGTTCCATCGTGGCTGTTTCCGGCATTGCGGATATTCACATTGGCGATACCCTCTGCGATCCGGAGAATCCCGAACCGATTCCCTTCCAGAAAATCTCAGAGCCCACGATCTCCATGAATTTCCTGGTTAACGATTCCCCCCTGGCCGGTCAGGAGGGCAAATATGTAACCTCCCGCCATATCCGCGACCGCCTGTTCCGGGAGCTGAACACGGATGTGAGCCTTCGTGTGGAAGAAACTGACTCGGCTGACTGCTTTAAGGTATCCGGACGGGGTGAGCTTCACCTCTCTGTTCTGATTGAGAACATGCGCCGGGAAGGATATGAATTTGCTGTCAGCAAGGCTGAGGTCATCTATCAGAGAGATGAGCGCGGCAAGCTTCTGGAACCCATGGAACTGGCTTATGTGGATGTACCGGAGGAATTTTCCGGCACGGTGATCCAGCGTCTCAGCGAACGAAAAGGTGAACTGCAGGGCATGAGCCTGGGCAGCGACGGCAATTCCCGTCTTGAATTTTCCATTCCGGCCAGAGGTCTCATCGGCTTCCGGGGTAATTTTCTGACCATGACCAAAGGCACCGGAATTCTGAACACGATTTTCGACGGCTACGCTCCCTACAAGGGAGATATCCAGTACCGGAAGCAGGGTTCTCTCATCGCCTTTGAATCAGGGGAATCCGTAACCTACGGCCTGTTTTCCGCGCAGCAGCGGGGCACGCTCTTCATCGGCCCCGGTGAAAAGGTCTACGGCGGTATGGTCATCGGACAGAACGGAAAGGCAGAGGATATTGAGCTGAACGTCTGCAAGACCAAACATCTGACCAACACCCGTTCTTCCTCCGCGGACGAGGCCCTGACTCTGACGCCGCCGAAAATTCTTTCTCTGGAGGAGGCCCTGGAATTCATCGATAAAGACGAACTCCTGGAAGTGACTCCCAAGAGTCTCCGTATCCGGAAACGGATCCTGGATTCCCGGCTGAGGAAAAGAGAGGCCATGAAAAAATAACCAGTTAGAGAAAAAAGGAGATGGAAACCAGCGGTTTCCATCTCCTCTTCTTATGCAGATCCTGTCAGAGCGGCGGGATCAGAAAAACTTAAATAAGTTCAGACCTATTTCTTCATCAAAGCAGCGGTCCACCCTGCCGTCGATGATGCGGATAACCATCTCACAGGTGGCGCTTACCCTTGCCCGGTTCAGATGGCCGCCAAATACCTCTCCCTTTTCGTTTCCCGCGCTGATGTGCAGGTGGCTGTAAAATTTGCCGTCCATGGTATTAATCGTCCCGGTCAGGGAAACAATCTCAAAGCTTCCCTCAAAATCATTGGAAAGATATTTCTTCTCCTGCGTCTTAAATACACCGGTCGTAAAACTGTCGATGGCGCCCAGCGCCTGGACAGAGGCAAGCTTAATCTGCTCTCTGGCGGCAATTTTTTCAACCTGTTCCAGAATTTCTTCTCCCCTGTCGATGCGGGCTATAACCGTCTGATCAAATCTTCGATATTCCACTGTAAATTCCTCCGCACTCTGCCGCTTACTGCGGCGCCTCCCGTCCTTCATCCGTTACGGTTCCCCGCTCCTTCTCGAAGTCTGTAAAGCCGAAATATGTAACGCCCGGCTTCAGCTCATAGCCATTGGCCGCGGCCAGTTCTTCTATGGTAACCATCTGATATCCCTGGGCCTGCAGCTGAGGAATCAGTTCTTCACAGGCCGCCACCGTTGACTCGTAAATATCATGCATGAGAATAATATCTCCGCCGTCAATGGAGCTGCTGACCTTTTCTTTGATGGCCTGCGCATCCTGACTGTCCCAGTCCATGGAATCCACATCCCAGAATATACAGGCTCTTCCGGTATCCGCCGCAAGCTCCTTTGTATACTCTCCATAGGGGAAACGGATCACCTGGGCTCCCTCTCCATTATTGTACTGGGCAATCAGCGCATCCGTCTGTTCAAACTGCTGCCGCGCCGTATCCGCGCCGGCTTCCTTCAGATTCGTATGATCGTAAGAATGACTTCCGATCACGCAGCCCAGCTCGTTCATCCTTGAAATGGTTTCCGCTCCGTACTTCTCCACCTGTCTGCCCAGCATAAAGAACGTAGCCTTCGCCCCTGTATTTTCCAGAAGATCCAGCAGCCTTCCCGTATACTTACTGGGCCCGTCATCGAAGGTCAGCGCGATCAGCATGGAACTGTCCGCGTCCGGGTCATAAATACCTTCCTCGTCAAAATAGCAGCCTTCCCCGCCTATGGCTGTCCAGCCCGTATCCCGGTAGCCCTCCCGGTCAAAGTGATAATTTTTCCCGTCGATGGTGGCCCATCCATTGATATAATTGGTTGTCTCATCACAGGCATACCACCATCCCTGACTGTCCTGCTGCCATCCGGAAAGGGTCTGTACCAGTGTCTTCCGCCCGGTTCGGAGAGCCTGACCGGCCCGCCCAGAGCCGTCCTCCTTCTCCGGCATCTGAAGCATCACCGGAGCGGCCGCAATCTGCTGTTGCTCTGTATCCGCCTCCTGCCGCGCCCCCCTGGCACCCATAATTGCCGAACCCACACTCGCTTCTATTAAAACCAGACATGCAAACATCCCCACGCGGATCCCACGGCGGATCCGCGCAGCCCTGCGCCGTCTGCGGCGCCTCATTCTGATCGTTTCCCTGCTCATCTTCTGTTCTCTCGTTTCAAAATTTATCTGTCCGGAGACCCTGCCCCGCGAAACCTGATATCCCTACATTGCGAGGAGTTTCCAGGCGTTGTCTTCCCTGCGGAAGCAGGCCTGCCACCGGGTTTCCTCGCTTGTTTCGCGCGGTCCCGAGGAACCGTAGACATTGGTGGTGGTTACTGTGCCCGTGATATCCAGAACTACATCGCCCGGCCGGGCGTCATAATATTCTTCCGGCGATACCGCTCTGCCCTCCATGGCAGATATTTCCACAGCCAGGCAGCCGTTTCCTTCAGAACTGCTGTATGTATTCTCCCGGACCTCGTCAAATTCATTTTCTATGCTGCCTTCTTCCAGGGCTTCACGGGTAAAGTAGGCTTCCAGGGTCTGAAAACTTTCTCCGCTCATGGCCGCCGTAAAATATGCCTGACTGATTTCCCCGTACTGCCCGAGAAGTGTATCCACTGTCTCCTGGGTGGGCATCAGATAAACATCCGAAAAATCAAAGTCACTGCTGCCGCCGCTGTATTCCACCAGCCTGCTCCAGGTTTCCATTCCCTCCTGCAGGATCTGAATCTGATAGCCTCCGTAAAAAACGTGGGGCAGGATATAACTGTCGTAACCGGAGTCTTCACTGTTTTCACCGGCATGCTCCAGCGCGCTGGTATCCAGCTCTGTCCCGTTCATGATCAGCGAAGCGTTTTTCGGAATGCGGATCTCTACCTCTTCCCCATACATATTATACGGGACGATCTTCCATTCGTCAAAGAAAAACCACTTTTTCCCAACAGGAATGACTGTAACGGTCCGGCTCTGCATATCGCCGTTTACCAGGCTGCGGATTTCCATCTCCACGCTGTCATCCTGGGCGCTTTCCTCCCAGGTAATGCCCATCTGCCGGCTCACTTCCCGCCAGTAGTCCGATGCCGCATCGGATACTTCCGATACTGTCGACTGCTCTATCTGCACAGGGGCCGCGGCCTCCTGGGCAGCTATATATTCTTCCCGGGAAAGGCCCGTTTCTCCTTCCATATTCAGACAGTCATAAGCCGTTCCCCAGTCCCGCTCCTCCAGAGCCTGCGCATAAACTTCAACCACCCGGCGGGCACTGAAACGCTCTCCCAGAAGCCGGATTCCGAAAAATATGCCCACGGCCGCCAGCGCTATTTCCGCGATCAGAATCCAGTAAACCGGCTTCATCCGAAAGCTCTGTTTTTTCACCTTTTTCCCGGGTGTCCTCCGGTCCGGAAATTCCCGGCCGGCCGGGGCGGCCAGCGGCGCCCCGCAGTACTGGCAGAATCTTTGCCCGTCCGGATTCTGTCTGCCGCATTTTGAACAATACATTTTTTCACCCCCCATCAGCCCCAGTTCCGGGCATTCTGATACGCAATCAGAGCGTCTACATTGGCAATTTCCGTATCATTAAACTGACTGCGCACTGTTTCCTGGCTGTCAATCTTGGGCAGTGCCTGATACCAGGATTTGCTGTTGAAATACGCGTAATCCACCGGATTTTTGTCTTCATGGAAGAGATAACCGTGGCGCGCATAAATTTCATTAATTGCCCTCTGGGATGTACTCTTATCCGTAAGCTTCTGATTCATTTCCGCCTCCGTGATCTGTCTTGTGGAACTGTACGGAAAAATAAAATCGCTGTCAGGCATCCCCTCCACGGTCTCCGAGGCCGAAGGGCTGGGCGTAGGCGTCAGCGTAGGTATTGGTTCATTGGAGGACGCGGACGTATTTCCCGCCTCTGCCCGGATAATTCTTGTGTAGGCAGATGACGGGGCAGCATCCCCGTAGGATTCCGAATTGTCCTCAAAGCTTTCTGAAATCACCGCCGCTGATTCACCGCCGCTTCCGCCAGGCTGCACCAGCAGCAGTACAATTCCCACCGCCAGAGCCGCATCCAGAATTCCAATGATGATCGCCAAAATAGCAGGTACTCGCTTCATATTCCCTCCCTCTATGCCAGAGAAGGCCATTGCGTACTGCAACAGCCTTCTCTGCCTTTTTATTCTTCCGGCTCTCCCGGTTCTTCAGATTCTTGTCCGTCTGTCTCTTCGGTTTCTTCGCCCAGGCCCTCATCCAGCTCAAGGATTTCCTCTTCCTCGTCCTCTTCCGGCTCAGCCAGTTCCTCCGGCTCTTCCGCCGTTTCTTCCAGCTGCTCCTCCGGAAAATCTGTATCCAGCTGTATGTTGCTGTAGCATTTCATTCCTGTTCCGGCCGGGATCAGTTTTCCGATCAGAACATTCTCCTTCAGACCGATCAGATGGTCTACCTTTCCTTTAATTGCCGCTTCTGTCAGAACCTTTGTGGTCTCCTGGAAGGATGCGGCGGACAGGAAGGAATCCGTAGCCAGGGAAGCTTTGGTGATACCCAGCAGAATCTGCTTGCCCTCCGCCGGCTGTTTGCCTTCCGCCTCCATCTGTTTATTTACATCCTCATAGTCCAGAACATTGACCATCGTACCCGGCAGGAAGTCCGTATCTCCGCTCTCCTCAATCCTCACCTTTTTCAGCATCTGGCGGACAATGACTTCAATATGCTTATCGCTGATCTCAACACCCTGCAGCCGGTAAACTCTCTGCACCTCCCGCAGCATGTAGTTCTGTACATCTTTAACGCCTTTGATCCGCAGAATATCATGGGGATTCACACTTCCCTCTGTCAGCTCATCGCCGGCTTCCAGCACGGCGCCGTCCTGAATCTTGATTCGGGAACCATAGGGGATGAGGTATGTCTTGGATACGCCTTCCTCCTCATCGGTGACGGTAATCTCTCTCTTCTTCTTGGTGTCTTTGATAGTGGCTACACCCTTGATTTCCGTAATAATTGCAAGTCCCTTAGGCTTACGGGCCTCAAAAAGCTCCTCTACACGGGGAAGACCCTGGGTGATATCGCCGCCGGCCACGCCGCCGGTATGGAAGGTACGCATGGTCAGCTGCGTACCGGGCTCACCGATAGACTGGGCTGCGATAATTCCTACAGACTCGCCTACCTGGACTGCCTCTCCAGTGGCCATATTGGCTCCGTAGCACTTGGCACAGATACCGATCCTGGAACGGCAGGTAAGGATTGTACGGATCTTTACTTTCGTCAGAGGATTTCCGTTGGCGTCCACGCCTTCCTGGATGATCCGCGCTGCGCGCTTGGGGGTGATCATGTGATTTGCTTTTACAATCACATTTCCGTCCTTATCGGTAATCGTCTCGCAGGAGAACCTTCCGGTAATACGCTCCTGCAGGGATTCGATCTCTTCCTTTCCGTCCGCAAATTCCTCCACATACATGCCCGGGATCTCTTCCCCGTCCCTGCGGCAGTCTGTCTCCCGAATGATCAGATCCTGAGAAACATCCACCATACGGCGGGTCAGGTAACCGGAATCTGCCGTACGCAGAGCCGTGTCGGACAGACCCTTTCTGGCTCCGTGGGCGGACATGAAGTATTCCAGTACATCCAGACCCTCTCGGAAATTGGACTTGATGGGCAGCTCAATCGTATGTCCGGTGGTATCTGCCATCAGTCCGCGCATGCCGGCCAGCTGCTTGATCTGCTTGTCAGAACCACGGGCTCCGGAATCAGCCATCATAAAGATGTTGTTGTATTTGTCCAAACCGGAAAGCAGGGCGTGCGTCAGTTCATCATCCGTCTCTTTCCAGGTCTCTACCACTTCTTTGTAGCGTTCTTCATCTGTGATCAGACCGCGCTTATAGTTGCGGGTAATCTTATCTACCGTATCCTGCGCTCTGGCGATCAGCTCCGGCTTCTGCGGCGGCACGGTCATATCAGAAATGGATACCGTCATGGCCGCCCTGGTGGAATACTTGTAGCCCATTGCCTTGATATCATCCAGCACCTCGGCCGTCTTAGTGGCCCCGTGGGTGTTGATGACCTTCTCCAGAATCTGCTTCAGCTGCTTCTTGGCCACCAGGAAGTCAACCTCCAGCTTCAGCTCGTTGCCGGGAACACTCCTGTCTACAAAGCCCAGATCCTGAGGCAGGATCTCATTGAAAAGAAATCTTCCGAGGGTGGAGGTAATATTCTCCGTGAGGGGATTCCCCTGGACGTCTGTCCCCTGGCAGCGCACATGGATACTGGACTGCAGGGTGATATATCCGTTCTCGTAGGCCAGAATCGCCTCATTTACATTTTTGAAAAAGCTTCCCTCTCCCTTTGCTCCAGGTCTCTCCTGGGTCAGGTAGTAAATACCCAGAACCATGTCCTGAGAAGGAACCGCCACCGGACCGCCGTCCGAAGGCTTCAGAAGATTGTTGGGGGAGAGCAGCATAAACCGGCATTCCGCCTGGGCTTCCACAGACAGCGGCAGATGTACGGCCATCTGGTCACCGTCGAAGTCGGCATTAAAGGCTGTACATACCAGGGGATGCAGCTTGATGGCCTTGCCCTCAACCAGGATCGGCTCAAAAGCCTGGATACCCAGACGGTGAAGGGTAGGCGCCCGGTTCAGCATCACCGGATGCTCCTTGATCACATCCTCCAGCACATCCCATACCTCCGTCTGGAGTTTCTCCACCATTTTCTTTGCATTTTTAATATTGTGGGCAGTCCCGTTGGCCACCAGCTCCTTCATAACAAAGGGCTTAAACAGCTCGATGGCCATCTCCTTGGGCAGACCGCACTGATAAATCTTCAGCTCCGGGCCCACAACGATAACGGAACGTCCGGAATAATCCACACGTTTTCCCAGCAGATTCTGACGGAAACGTCCGGATTTACCCTTCAGCATATCGGACAGCGACTTCAGCGCCCGGTTTCCGGGTCCGGTTACGGGACGGCCACGGCGGCCGTTATCGATAAGCGCATCCACGGCCTCCTGCAGCATGCGCTTTTCATTCCGCACAATAATATCCGGGGCTCCCAGCTCCAGAAGTCTTTTCAGACGGTTGTTCCGGTTGATAATCCTTCTGTACAGATCATTCAGATCAGAGGTGGCGAACCGGCCGCCGTCCAGCTGCACCATGGGGCGCAGATCCGGCGGGATGACGGGAATCGCGTCCATGATCATCCATTCCGGACGGTTCCCGGATTCCCGGAATGCCTCCACGACTTCCATACGTTTGATAATACGGGCTCTCTTCTGTCCGGTGGACTCCTTCAGGGCCGTGCGCAGCTCCTCCGACTCCTTCTCCAGATCAATGGCGCACAGAAGCTCCTTGATGGCTTCCGCTCCCATGCCGACCCGGAAGGCGTCTCCGTACTGTTCCCTGGCGTCCTGGTACTCCTTCTCAGAAAGAACCTGCTTATACTGGAGTCTGGTATCTCCTCCGTCCAGGACAATATAGCTGGCAAAATAAAGCACCTTCTCCAGCGTCCTGGGGGACAGGTCAAGGATCAGGCCCATCCGGGAGGGAATTCCCTTAAAATACCAGATGTGGGAAACCGGGGCGGCCAGTTCAATGTGTCCCATTCTCTCTCTGCGGACAGAGGATTTGGTAACCTCCACACCGCAGCGGTCGCAGATCACACCTTTGTAGCGGATTTTTTTATATTTTCCGCAGTGGCATTCCCAGTCCTTGGAGGGCCCGAAAATCCTCTCACAGAACAATCCATCCTTTTCCGGCTTCAGCGTCCTGTAATTGATGGTCTCCGGCTTCTTTACTTCGCCGTGGGACCATTCCCGGATTTTCTCCGGGGAGGCCAGGCCGATTTTGATGGCGTCAAAGGTCATCGGCTGGTAAGTAGTTTCTTTATTTACTGTTTCTGGCATTTGATTACCCCTTTCCATTCGATGTAAACGTACCTTCTCTTTTTATTCTTCTGTATCGTCAAAAGAGTCGTTTAAGTCCTCCATAAACGCTTCTTCCTCATCCTCGCCGCTCTCATCGATGTCAATCAGTTCTTCCCCGTCAAACTCCTGTTTGCCGAAGCCGTACTCCCCAAAGGATTCCTCATCTTCTCTGCTGGAATAACGGTCGCCTTCCATGATCGCGTGCAGATCCGTTTCGCCGTAATCCACGGATTCCATGATCTCCACTTCCGTATTGTCGTCCCGCAGGACTCTCACATCCAGACCCAGGGACTGCAGCTCCTTCAGCAGAACCTTGAAGGATTCGGGGATTCCTGCTTCCGGAATATTTTCGCCCTTGATGATGGCTTCATACGTCTTCACACGGCCCACCACATCATCGGATTTCACAGTCAGGATCTCCTGCAGCGTATGGGACGCGCCGTAGGCCTCCAGAGCCCATACCTCCATCTCTCCGAAACGCTGTCCGCCGAACTGGGCTTTTCCTCCCAGGGGCTGCTGGGTTACCAGAGAGTAGGGGCCCGTGGAACGGGCATGGATCTTATCGTCTACCAGATGATGCAGCTTCAGGTAATGCATGTGACCGATGGTCGTGGGGCTGTCGAAATACTCGCCGGTTCTTCCGTCCCGGAGCAGCACCTTTCCATCGGAATTGATGGGAACGCCCTTCCAGAGAGCACGGTGCTCCTTGTGCTCATCCAGATACTGGTATACCTCCGGAAGAAGCTCATCCTTATGCTTCGCGGAAAACTCTTCCCATTCAAGATTTACATAATCATTGGCCAGCTCCAGAGTCTCCTGAATGTCAATCTCATTGGCTCCGTCAAAGACCGGCGTGGAAATATTGAATCCCAGGGCCTTGGCCGCAAGACTTAAGTGGATCTCCAGCACCTGTCCGATATTCATACGGGAGGGCACGCCCAGGGGATTCAGCACGATATCCAGGGGACGGCCGTTGGGCAGGAAGGGCATATCCTCCACCGGAAGCACGCGGGATACAACACCCTTGTTTCCGTGACGTCCGGCCATCTTGTCTCCCACAGAAATCTTTCTCTTCTGGGCGATATAGATGCGGACCGCCTCATTCACTCCGGGAGACAGCTCATCGCCGTTTTCACGGGTGAATACCTTGGCATCCACAACGATTCCGTATTCGCCGTGGGGCACTTTCAGGGAAGTATCTCTTACCTCCCGGGCCTTCTCGCCGAAAATGGCGCGGAGCAGACGCTCCTCCGCGGTAAGCTCCGTCTCCCCCTTGGGGGTAACCTTGCCCACCAGAATATCTCCCGCCCGGACCTCGGCTCCGATACGGATGATTCCTCTCTCATCCAGGTCTTTCAGGGCATCGTCTCCGACACCGGGGACATCCTTGGTAATCTCCTCCGGTCCCAGCTTGGTGTCACGGGCCTCTGCCTCGTATTCTTCTATATGAATGGAGGTGTAAACATCCTCCTGCACCAGACGCTCGCTGAGCAGCACGGCATCCTCGTAGTTGTAGCCTTCCCAGGTCATGAAGCCGATGAGCGGATTCTTGCCCAGAGCCAGCTCGCCGTTGTCCGTGGACGGGCCGTCGGCAATCACCTCGCCGGCCTCCACATGGTCTCCCTTGTTGACAATCGGTCTCTGGTTATAGCAGTTGCTCTGGTTGCTCCGCATGAACTTGGTCAGGTGGTACACATCCTTCGTTCCGTCATCATTGGTCATGCGGATTTCCCTGGAGGCCGCGTACGTTATAGTACCGGACTTTTTGGCCACCACGCAGACGCCGGAGTCCACCGCCGCCTTGGCCTCAATGCCGGTACCCACCACCGGCGCCTCCGTAAACAGCAGCGGCACGGCCTGGCGCTGCATGTTGGATCCCATCAGGGCACGGTTGGCATCGTCATTCTGCAGGAAGGGAATCAGGGCCGTGGCCACCGAGAATACCATCTTGGGGGACACATCCATGTAGTCGAACATCTGTCTCTCGTACTCCTGGGTCTCGTCTCTGTAGCGTCCGGAAACGTTCTTGTGGATAAAATGTCCCTCGGCATCCAGGGGCTCGTTGGCCTGCGCCACATGGTAATTATCTTCTTCATCGGCTGTCATATAGACAACCTCATCAGTAACCCTGGGATTTTTCGGATCGCTCTTGTCAATCTTCCGGTAAGGAGCCTCCACAAAACCGTACTGATTAATCCGGGCATAGGAGGCCAGGGAGTTGATCAGACCGATATTGGGTCCCTCAGGGGTCTCAATGGGACACATTCTTCCGTAATGGGAATAATGCACATCACGCACCTCGAATCCGGCTCTGTCACGGGACAGACCGCCGGGGCCCAGGGCGGAAAGACGTCTCTTGTGCGTCAGCTCTCCCAGGGGGTTGTTCTGGTCCATGAACTGGGACAGCTGGGAAGAACCGAAGAACTCCTTCACCGCCGCGGTCACGGGCTTGATATTGATCAGGGACTGGGGAGAAATCCCCTCCAGATCCTGTGTCGTCATTCTCTCCCGCACCACTCTCTCCAGACGGGACAGGCCGATGCGGTACTGATTCTGGAGCAGCTCGCCCACGGCACGGATCCGCCGGTTGCCCAGGTGGTCAATGTCGTCATCGTTGCCGATGCCGTACTCCAGATGCATATTATAATTAATAGAAGCGAAAATATCATCCTTGGTGATATGTTTCGGAATCAGATCGTGGATCTGGCGGCGGATGGCCTCCTTGATCTCTTCCAGATCTGTGTACTCTTCCAGAATCTTCTCCAGAACGGGATAGTATACCTCCTCCGTCACATGGACTTCCCTGGGATCCACATCCACCCAGCGGGTAATATCCACCATCATATTGGACAGAACTTTGACGTTTCTCTCCTCTGTTTCAATCCACACATAGGGAACGGCCGCATACTGGATCTCATCCGCCAGCTCACGGCTTACCTTCGTGCCTTTTTCCGCGATAATCTCGCCGGTGGAGGTGTTCACCACATCCTCAGCCAGCACATGACCCCGGATCCGGTTGCGCAGCGCCAGCTTTTTATTAAACTTGTAGCGGCCCACCTTCGCCAGATCATAACGGCGCGGATCAAAAAACATGGCGTTAATCAGGCTCTCCGCGCTCTCCACGGCCAGCGGCTCGCCGGGGCGGATCTTCTTGTACAGTTCCAGAAGACCTTCCTGATAATTCGTCGCCACATCCTTAGAAAAGCTGGCCAGGATTTTTGGTTCTTCTCCGAAAAGCTCCACAATCTCCGCGTTGCTTCCCACACCCAGGGCGCGGATCAGAACCGTAATCGGCACCTTGCGGGTTCTGTCCACACGGACATAGAACACATCATTGGAATCTGTCTCATACTCCAACCAGGCACCCCGGTTGGGGATCACTGTACAGGAATAGAGACGCTTGCCCAGCTTATCATGGGCGATCGCATAGTAAATGCCGGGAGAACGGACCAGCTGACTGACGATAACACGCTCCGCGCCGTTGATGACAAATGTGCCGGTGGCCGTCATCAGGGGCAGATCGCCCATGAAAATCTCGTGTTCACTGATCTCGTCCTTCTCTTTATTATACAGCCTGACCTTCACCTTCAGCGGGGCGGCATAGGTAGCATCTCGCTGTTTGCACTCTTCGATGGAATACTTTACGTCATCCTCACACAGCGTAAAATCTACAAATTCCAAACTGAGCTTTCCACTGTAATCCTCAATCGGAGAGATGTCATCAAAGACTTCTTTCAGGCCTTCATCCAGAAACCAGTTGTAGGAATCCTTCTGAACCTCTATCAAGTTGGGCATTTCCAAAACTTCTTTTTGTCTCTGGTAACTCATTCGCATACTTTTTCCGCTGGTAACCGGACGTATTCTGTTTTTCTCCATTGACGTTTCACCCCTTGTGTGTATAATATTTATTATGAAGATGAAGCTTTGCCTCTGTTTTTTCCTCTTCAAAACAGAGGGGAAGGCATATCTTTCCATAATAGTGCATTTTTTACTGTAGCACATATATTCAAGGGTGTCAACCGAATTTTTTCCGAATTTTATGTATTTTTTGAAATACACATACAGCAAGAGGGTGCCCTCAATCATTGAATCTGATGATTGAGGGCACCTTTGCTTTTATGCATATTTCTCTGTTCAGTCTCCGGCCGGCGGGTACTCGTTGCACAGCAGCCGGTAGGGCTCCTCATCTTCCTCAATTTCCGGAAAGCGGCCCACGGGTTCATAGAAACGGTTGTCCGTATTGTCGTCGTTGCACATGGACACCTCCCCGATCAGCACATCTCCCGTTCCGGGCTTCACATCGAAATCATGGTACTGATGGGGCCAGAGAGTAATGCTCTCTCCCGGCGCCAGCTCCACTGCCGTGCCGGCCGGCACGGAATAGGTGCGGCCGTCGCTGTTGACCTCCACCGGCGTCTCCGCCAGCCCGCCGCAGCCGTCATCGTTGTACACATGGATCAGCAGGATTCCTCCGCCCCGGTTAATGATATCCTCACTTTTCGTCCAGTGAAAGTGCATGGGGGAATGCTGGCCTTCCTTCAGCATCAGCAGTTTTTCCGCATACACCTTTTTATACTTCGGATCCTTCTGATTTCCGTTCCGCAGGGTAATCAGAGAAAAACCCACCTTCTCAAAATTGCCCAGACCATAGTCCGTGATGTCCCATCCCAGCATATTATCCCGGATCTCATCGTACTCATGCCCCTTTTTCTTCCACTCTTCCGGGGTAAAATGGCAGAAAGGCGGCAGGCGGAAGCAATATTTGTCCGCCATGGCCTCCATATCCTTCAGTGCTCTGTTAATTTCTGATCTTTTCAATTCCTTAATCCTCCATCTGCTGCTTCTCTTTACCGCTGTCCTCTTCCGTATCCCCGCTCTTTCCGCCGGCTCTTTTTTTCCGCACCGTTCTCCAGATTCCATATGCGGCAGATCCCAGGGCTGCCAGCAGAATCCAGAAGGGCAGCGCCCCCAGAAACCACAGGGCAAAGTTCTGAAACCCTCTGCCCAGAGCATAAAAGTTAGAGGAAAGCCTCTCACTTAGCTGTCCGGCAAAGCTGCCAGTCTCCGCCGCGGTTACCCGCTCCACCTCCCGGAGCTCCAGATAGACAGTGCTGTACTGGATTTCATTGTCGTACAGGCGAAGCTGGGACGCGTAATTTTCCAGCTGATAGCGCACCTCGGTCAGCCTGTTCTGGATGGCCAGGAGCGTATCCAGATCCCCGGACTGGGAGAGCATCTCCATGAGAGTTGCCTGCTCCTGCTCCAGCGCCGCTATATGACTTTCCGTGTCCGTATAATTCAGTGTAACATCTTCCACCGATTCTGTATAGTAGGTGACATTTCCTTCTGCCCGCAGATCCACCATGAAACCGCCCAGGCCTTTCTCGGGAATCCGCAGCTTATAGCTGGCAGAGCGCAGGGCAGAGGATCCCGCCTCCCTTCCGGACACCACACCGTTTTCCACATACCCTTCCGCAGCTTCCACCCGGCTCTGCAGCCAGGTTTCAAAACTGTCAAATTCTGTCGTCTCCATCTCCACCGTCTGCGTCCTCACCAGCTTCCGGTCCGGATTTTCCGCCTGCAGAGAGCTGTTTCCGGAGGCAGTATCTCCTGTTCCTGCGGCCTCTGAAGAATCTGACTCCTGCTCTATGGAAACAGAGCCGTCCCCGGAAACATGCATTTCCGCCGCGGCATCCGCGCTGGCCGTCGATGCGCTTTCACTGCTGCAGCCCGCCAGCAGAAAAAGTACCGCCGTCAAAAATACTGCTGTCCACTTCTGTTTTTTCTTCATAACAAATCCCTCCTGTCCGATCACGTATTCCTTCTCTTTTATAGATACGTGCCGGATAAGAGGGTTTTTGTTGCATGGAAATGCGGGCAAGGTTTCCCGCACCGTCTTTATAGCATTCCCTTAAAAATATGAAGCAGCTCCTCCTGGCTGCCCAGGCCCAGCTTCTTCAGCAGATGACTTTTCTGATTGGAAATGGTTTTCGGCGAAGACTGAAGCTTCAGGTCTTTTCCCGTCAGCAGCTCCAAAATGGAGTATTCCGCCGGTGAAAGCTCTGACAGGATCAGCGAAAAAATCAGATACTCCTGCGGCGTGTGGCCTGCAGCGGTTCTGCGGATGGTCTCCACCAGAAGTTCAAACTGACTTTTAAAAATATATCCGGATGCAAAGGACCGGCAGCACGCCTCCCGGATCGTCCGCATATCTTCATAGGAAGTCAGAATCAGCACCTTGGCCGGGGTTTGCAGACGGATCGCCTTTCCCGCCTCGATGCCGTCCAGCCGGGACTCCGTCAGACAGAGATCCATCAGCGCAATATCCGGTTTTCTTTCCAGCGCCATCGCCAGCGCCTGCTGGGCCGTGCCCGCCACGCCCGCCACCTCCATATCCGCTTCCAGGAGCGTATTCTGGATCAAAAAGCAGAACTCGGGATCATCTTCCACGATCAGCACCCGGATTTTCCTCTGTCCCATGCTGTCTGTTCCTCTCTTTCTTCTTTCTTTTGCGGGGAAAAAACAGTAAAAACGCAGCTCCGCCCTCCGGCCTGTCCTTGGCCCGGATGCTTCCCCCGTGGGCTTCCAGCACCTTTTGGCAGTAGTACAGTCCCATGCCCCAGTGGTTTTCACTCTCCTTGGTTGTATAGTAGGGAAGAAAGATCTGCTCCCGGTTCTGGCCCGGCAGGCCGCAGCCCGTGTCCAGGATCCGGATACAGGATAATCTTCCTCTTCCTTCCGTATACCGCACCGTCAGCCTTCCCTTCTCTCCCATGGCTTCTATGCTGTTCTGGAAAAGATTGACCAGCACTTCCCGCACCAGTTCCCGGTCGCACAAAATTTTTTTACCTGATTCACACTGTACCTCAAAGGAAACCTCCGGATATCTTTTTTCAAAATCCGACAGAGTTCCCCTGAAAAGTTCCAGCGCCTCCACGGCTTCCGGACGGCAGGCCGTTTCCATCCCGTTTTCCCGGATCCCGGACAGAAATTCCGTCATCCTCCGGGCTGACCTGCGGATGATGCCGGCATACTCCGCCATATCCCCGTCCTCCGTCCGGCTCTCAATATTTCTGGCACACCACTCAATCTTGGATATCTGATTCTTCAGCATGTGGCGGACCATGTCCACCGTCCGGCTCATAAGCCGTTCTTCCTGATCCCATTTATAAGTTTCATGCTTCAGCCGGCTTCCCATGAATCCATCGTTCAGAACCATATAAAACCAGACCAGGATCAGCACGACAATAATCAGAAGATTCCCCTGCCAGGCCTTTTCCGCTCCCGTCACTCCGAAAAACTGAACCGGCATGGTGGTAAGAATCGTAAACCATCCGGGCAGCAGAACCAGGGAAGCAATCGCCAGCTTCTGTCTTTTTATCTTCGGATTGTTTTCTCTGTGCAGGGCTGTCACGAACAGAACCGTGGCGGCCGCCGCAAATACCAGATTGTACAGAATCACAATCCCATAATAGGTTTTATCGTTCAGCTGATAATACCGTGTTTCCGGAAAGGGATACCGAATGCCCAAAAGGATTCCGGGCACAAAGGACAGGATGGAAATCCACGGGAAAACAGAAGGGCAGCGCAGCTCCATGCGGCTGAAATACAGAGCCATAATGAACAGGGCCGGTGTGGCAAAATAATAAGGTACCGCCGTCAGTACGGAATAAACGGCAAGCGCTCTCCCATTGTCCAGAAGAGCGGGGGCTCTCTCTGCGATCCACGGAAACAGCGTATAATACAGATATTCCTTCAGGGCACCCACACTGTAGAAAAGCCCGCAGATCAGACACCACTGATTGATCTTGCTTTTTCTGTTTCCTATATAGATAACTGCAAACAGCAGCCAGATCAGAACCGTTGTAAGCAGCAGAAATTCTCCGGGCAGTCCCTCCCCATCTCTCAAAGCACTCACCTCCCGCGGCATGGCCTCAGTACACCAGTCTTTATCAGTATATCGAAATTTTTCTCCCGTCTCAAGGCAGTTTCCCTGAAATCCCGCCTGTTTTATCCCAAAGTTTTTAGGACACGAAAAAAGGCAGAAAATGGTATGATATATACAGAATTTTCAAAAATTGTCGAGATGCACCACGTGTGAAAGGAGCTGTCTTATCATGACCTCTTCCATGAAAGCCATGGAATTTCAACTGCATGAGAATCTTGTACAGCTCCAGGAACTGCTGTCTCTCCTGGATTTTGATCCGGGACTGCTGAATTCTCTGGAGCAGGCCAAGACCCGGATCCGGACCCGAAAATACCGTGTGGCCGTGATGGGGGAATTCAAACGGGGAAAAAGCACACTCCTGAACGCGCTGCTGGGGGCTCCCATTCTCCCGGCAGACGCCACGCCCACCACTGCGGCCATCAGCCGGATCACCTACGGCTCCCGGGAGCGGGTGCTGCTCTTCTTCCGCGACGGCACTTCCCGCGAAATTCCCTTTACAGGTCTTTCAGAGGCCGTTACCAAACTGACAGAGAATGGACAGGCCATCTCAGCTTCCCTGAAGGAGGCCGTTATCTTCTATCCTTCTGTTATATGTCAGAATTATATTGATCTGATTGATACGCCGGGCCTTAATGATGAGGAAGCGATGACCCGTGTTACGATTGATATGCTCCCCCTTACAGATGCTGTAATCGTTCCCATCCACGCCCGTTCCCCCTTCAGTATCACAGAAAAACAGTTCGTATGCCAGCTGATCCGAAGCTGCAGCATCCAGAACATCCTTTTTGTGGTCACATTTCTCGACCAGCTGGACGAGGATGATTACGTGTATGAGGACTACATGAAAGCTCTGGCCGGCCGCATCCGCCGCGAAGTGCTGGAAGAACTGGAAAAAAGAGAGACTTCCTCGGAAGAGATGCAGAAAGCCCGGAGGATTCTGGATCAGCCGTGCATCTGCGGCCTGTCTGCCTCCCTGGCTTTAAAGGCCTTCTCCTCCGGAGAAAAATCTCTGCTGCAAAAAAGCCGCTTTCCGGAATTCCAGAAATTGCTGCTTAAGATTCTCACAGCCGGCCAGGCGGAACACGCCCTGCGGGCTTCCATTGGGGATATTGAACGGGTGATTGCCGCTCTGGAATCTGAAAACGAAAAAAAGCTTCAGGAATTCAGGAAAAAAGCAGCTCGGCTGCAGAAAAAAAAGAGAACTGCCGGAGATTTTTTTCAAAATCTGCTGCCGCAGCTGGACCAGCTGCTGGAAAACGGCCTGCAGGAACGCAGGGATTCCATTTCCCGCCTTTTCCCTCTGAAAAACCAGATGATGACCCGCTTTATCCAGGGACTGGCCTCTGTAAGGGAAAATACCCACCCGTGCATTTTACAGGTTATCCGTCCCGCAGCCGATGCTATGTTCTCCATGGCTGCCGCCCTGCTGTCCTCCCGGATTCTGCCGGACCTGCGCAGCTCTTTTGTCCGCTGTCTGGATCATCTGGCTGCCCGGGCCGGAAACGCGGGAATCCCCTGGAACCGGAATGACTTTGACCCTCCCCTCCTCTCCTGCATGGAAGAGGAACTGGCCCGGGCTGTTTTCCGGTTTACCATGCCTCCCTGTCCTCCTGTGCCGGATCTGGCATTCGCAGATGTCACAGGGCACATGACCTGCTGTGTAGATCAGTCCGTAACAGAGCTTTACTGGCTTTTAAACGATATTTGTTCCGAAATCCGGGAGCGGTGGTATCCCCTGGCTTTCCGCAGACTCCGGGACCTTTTTCCGGAGCCGGATACTATTTTTTCACAGGAAGAAGAGCAGCTGGCAGCTCTGCGGATCACCCATATGAGGAATTATCAGGTTCTGCAGGAAACCGCCGCTTCCATACAAAAGAAAAACAGAAAACTTTTACATACTCTAACGGAAGGAGAACAGATCCATGATTTGCAGAAACTGTAACCAAGAGGTTCCCGAAGGCGTTCGGTTCTGCCCCGGCTGCGGCAGCAGAACGGACGCGGCGCAGAATTCCGAAAACACCGGACCGGCCCATGAGACAGTCCTGCTGCTGACCCGGCAGCTGCAGGAGGCCTCGGAGCGGAATGCCGCTCTGGAGCAGCAGCTGATCCGGCAGAAGGAAGAAGCGGACAGAAAACTGAAGCAGGCAAGCACCGGCTGGTTCATTGCATTTTTAATTGCATGCGGCAGCATGTTCCTGTTCATTTTAACACTATTATAGGAGGAAAACACACATGGCAGAAGAAACGATCAACATCCCGGAAACAAATTCCGGGGATGCTCCCCAGGAGAAAACCGCTTCCTTCAGCGGCTTCCTGCACTACAAGCAGACTGTCACGGACATTATCACGGATCTCCGGAAGCTGCGGGAATTCAGCACCAAACTGGATCTGGGCGGGAATGTAAGCGCCATTGACGAGATTCTGGAGCGGCTTTCCCAGGACACCTTCCGCGTGGCTATCGTGGGGGAATTTAAACGCGGGAAAAGTACCGTCATTAATGCGCTCCTGGGGAAGAACATTCTCCCCGTGGATGTGCTTCCCACCACCGCCACCCTGAACAAAATCACCTACAGTGTGACACCCTTTGTCAAAATTGCGTACAAGGACGGCCGGGAAGAGCAGATTGAAATTGACCAGCTCAACAATTACGTAACCAAACTCACCCGGGAAAGCGAGGAGCGGGCCAGAACCGTAAAGGAAGCGGTGGTCTACTATCCCATCAACTACTGCAAAAACGGCGTCACCATCATTGATACCCCCGGCCTTAACGATGATGAGGCCATGACGGAGGTCACCATGTCGGTGCTGCCGCAGATCGACGCGGCCCTGATGGTCATCATGGCCCAGGCCCCCTTTTCCGAGTCCGAACGGGATTTTCTGGAAAACAAGGTGATCACCAGCGATCTGGGGCGCGTCCTTTTCATCGTCACCGGCATCGACCTGCTGGATGAAGAAGATGTTCCGCGGGTTCTGGACAATATCCGCACCCGCATCCAGGAGCATGTCATGAAAAAGGCAGAAGCCACTTTTGGCCCGGATTCCAGGGAATATGAGGCCTACCGCCAGAAGCTTGGGCAGATCCATCTCTACGGCCTTTCCGCCAAACAGGCCCTGAAAGCCAAGGTCAAAGGCGATCCGGAGCTTCTGGAGAAAAGCCGCTTTCCCGCTTTTGAGACGGCCCTGGAAAAATTCCTCTCCGAGGACCGGGGCGCCGTCACCTTAAGCGCGCCCATCAGCCGCATCAAGACATCCTCCCTGGAGATTGTCAAAACCATTCAGCTGCAGCAGAGCGCTCTGGAAATGGCATCCGAGGAATTCGAAGAAAAATACCAGAAAGCTCTGCGGGAAATCGACCGTATCCGCCAGGAGCGGACCTCCGAATTCGCCACCGTCAACGCCAACGCCCAGAAGACCTTCCACGATCTGGCCCCTCTCCTCTCCAACTACTGGTCAGATCTGGAAGACGCGGCCATGGAAGCCATCGATTCCTACCCGCTGACTGCCGATGATCTGAAAAAAGACCGGGCCGATGCCACCGCCCAGGCCATGACGGCAGCGGTGAAGAACGCCGTCTCCCGGGCCAGCCAGCAGGTTTCAGAACGGATTCAGGCCTTCATCAATACGGCCCTGGAGGATGAGGCCGAGCGCCTCTCCGGTTTTGAAAATTATTTTTTCACCGCCACCCAGGATATCCAGAATATTTTCGTCAAAAGCAGCGCCGCCTCCACCACGGATGACATCATCGCCACCGCCGCCAATTCCTTCATCGGCTTCGGCATCGGCGGCATCTATGTGGGCTTTAAAGAGGCCGGCTGGAAAGGGGCTCTTCTGGGCGGCGCCACAGGCCTGGCCGGCATCATGGCCGGAAACATTGGTCTTGGCCTTCTTCTTCCGGCGCTTTCCATCCCGTTGACCTGGCCGGTGGCTATCGTAGCCGGCATTGCCATTGGGGCCTTAAGCCTCTTCGGCAGCAAATGGGCCATCGGGAAGGTTTTCTCCAAGGAAAAAATTGAAAAATATAAAGAAAATTTCAGAGAAGCCGTCTCCAAAGAGCTGTCCCGGCTCCGGGCGGAGGATAATTTCACCGCGGCTGTCCGGGAACAGGTGGAGAGCGCCTTCGATGCCCTGAAGGCAAAAATCACCACGGAAACCGAAAACATCCTCAGCGATACACAGAACCAGCTGACAAAAATCAAGGTGCAGATGGCCCAGAAGGAAACCTCCGACGCCATGGCGCTTGAGGAGTATCAGGATATGCTGAAGAGTGTGGACGCTATCTGCCTGCGGGCCGATGGCTTAAGCCGGCAGCTGACAGAGATACTCACCAGATAGGAGAATAGCCATGACCCATACGCTTACATCTGGCGGGGAGCCGCTCCCGGTTCCTCTTAATCCCACAGATACCATTGATATCTGCTTTCAGAACTATGTGCAGACACGACAACGTTCCTCCGACCTGCATATGCAGAACGGCATCCCCGATTACGCTTACGGCCAGGATTTCGTGCTGCGGGAAAAGATCCGGGCGATTCCCGGGGCCTTTGCGCTGTTTAAAGCTGTCACCAGCCAGTACGTGCCCTATCTGAAACAGGTATACAATCTGGAGGCTCTGAAGGTGGGACCGGCCCAGTTTCCCGAGATCTACGAGATAACCCAGGACTGTGCCAGGCGGCTTGGCATCGGCCTGCCCACCGTATTTATCTATCCGGATCCGGCTACTATCAACGCATTTACCATCGCCACGGAAGACGACTCCCCCCTGATCGTGATTCACTCTGCCCTGCTGGAGCGCTTCACCCGGGGAGAGCTTCGAACCATCATCGGCCATGAGTGCGGCCACATCCATAATAACCACGGCATCTACAATACGGCCGCCGAGGTGATTTTAAACTCCCTGTCCGCAGGACTGCCCATTATCCGGCAGCTGCTGTCCCTTCTGTCTCTGCCGCTGAAATACGCAATTCTTTCCTGGTCGCGGGCAGCTGAGATCACCTGCGACCGGGCCGGGATTATCTGTGCCGATGATGCCGGCGATGAGCTGACCGCCAAGGCAAAGCTGCTCTACGGCGGAGCCTTTGACGCGGGGGAGGCGAATCTGGAGGCCATCCTGCGTCAGTACGATATGCTGCGCTCCACTCCCGTAAGGCTGCTGGAGCTTTCCAGCACACACCCCGTCCCTGTCCGCCGGATCTTTGCCGCCAGAGAATTTATCAACAGTGAAATCCTGTATTCCTGGCGGCCGGAGTGGCGGCAGGCCGGGCGCGCGCTGATCAGCAAAGAAGAGCTGGACGCCCGCTGCCAGCGCTATGTGGGTGTTATCGCAAGCAAAAAGAGGTAGCCATATGGAAAGAAATGACAGACGGATTATTGATTTTGAAGAGGTCAAAACAATCCTGCAGCAGACGGCGGAGGAGCTCCATTTGATCTGCCGGGACAGCCCCACGAAAAAACTGCTGGGCGAGGTCCTGATCCGCAGGATCGAGGACGGTGAAAGAATGCTGCGCCGCCGTCTCACCGAGCCCTTTCATCTGGTGGTAACCGGCGATTTTAAGCGCGGAAAATCCATGCTGATCAACGCGCTGCTGGGGCGGGAAACCGTCCCCACCGCCGTAACACCGGAAACCGCCACCATCAATGAAATTTCCTGGGGAGAGGAGCCGTCCTGCGAAGCCGTGCTGGAAAACGGCAGAAGAATCCGGCTCTCTCCGGAGGATATCCGGAGGGATTCTATCGAGAGCCTGAAAAAAGAACTTCCCTCGCCCATCCGCTTTGTGCGTCTGCGGGAAAACATTCCGCTGCTGAAAGACATTACCCTGGTGGACACTCCGGGAACAGGGGAGCTGATGCAGGCCTTTGACAGCCAGGTTTCCGCCTACCTGGCCGGCGCCGATGCCGTCATCTTTGTGCTCTCCGCCCGCTCTCCCCTGTCCCTGACGGAGCAGGCCTTTCTCTCCTCCTCCGTCCGTCCCCGGAGCTTTTCCCGCGTCCTGACTGTTATGAATCAATGCGACTGTCTGGATACAGAAGAAGACATTCTGCGTGTACGCCGGCTGGTTCAGGAACGAATCTCCGAGATTCTGCCCGATACAGGGGTATTTGCCGTCAGCGCTCTGGATGAGCTGTGCCGGAAAACGGGTGCGCAGCGCCCGGCTCCGGAACTGGAGCGCTTTCTGGAAACACAGTTTCTGGCCTTTGAAGACGCCCTGCAGAACGATATTCTTCTGCAGCGGGAGGTGATACAGTCCGAGCGCTGCATTGCCGCCGCGAAAGCCGTGCTTCTGGATATTGAAAGTCAGCTCCGTCTCCTCCGGCAATCCATAAAGGCCGGTACAGAGGAGCTGGAGCAGCGGGAATCGGAGCTTACAGGAGAAAATTCGCGGCTTCTGGATGATATGGAGGCCCAGAAGCAGGCCCTCGCCCAGTCTGTGGACAGTATGTACCTGACTGCAGATCAGTGGCTTCTTGACTTTCTGGCCCGGCTGAAAGCAGAAATTCAGGCCATACGGAGCACAGCCGGGATCAGCGACCTGGAACGGCATTTCCAGTTTTATATGATTGATATGGTCAGGCAGGCTGTCCATTCCTGTGTTCAGGTACATCAGGCGCAAATCTCCGACCAGATCCAGAGCAGCCTGAAGCTCCTCGGACGCCGTCTGGCTCTGGACGCGGCCTCGGAGACAGCCGTTGGGGTAGAAGCCGCTCTTCCGGACACTCTCTGGACCGGAAGCGACACCGTTATGTTCTTCGCCGGGGATTTCCTGGGACTGAATGAATCCCTGGGACTCTTTTACGTAATCGGCCAGGCCATCGCGGGCTTTGTTCGGCAGAAATCCATGAAAGAGAAACAGAAAGATTTCCTCGGCCCTTTCCTGTCCGGCTACGACTCACTTACCCTGGAGGTCTCCGAAAGTCTGAAAAAGGCCTACGACAAACTGAAGCTGGCTGCGGTTAACAAGCTGGAAGAATTATTCCGCAGCCGCATGGAGTCCTCCCTGGACAGCATCCGGCAGGCCAGGGATATCCTGAAAAGCGAAGGTCTCCGCAGGGAAGATGCGCTTGCCTCCCTGGAAGACCTGGAAAAAGAAATATTAAAATTGCAGAGCGAGCTGGAACAGGCTCTTGACTGATCAGTTCGTTTCCTGAGACCGGCCCGGGGGGAAGCTTTTCTTCATCCTTCGGAGCCGGTCCAGCTTTTGTCCGGATTCCGCTCCCAGCCGCCTGGACAGGGCCAGGACCAGGGCGTCCAGAACTGCCGCCGGCGCGGCGGCCGAATGGTATTCCTGTTCTTCTCCCCGGTAGATAAACAGGTTCAGATCCGCCCTCTCCTCATCGGGAACGTAGCGGCGGCTGGTAAAGGACAGCGTCCGGTAGCCCGCCTCCCTGCTCCATTCCAGAATAGCCTTTCCCTCGGCAGAAACCTTGGAAAAGCTGAACATCACCACCAGATCCCCTTCTTTTGCCTGGGAGAGCCCCTCAAAAATTTCCGTTCCGCCGGAAGGAATGAGGTTCACCCGTATTCCCAGCCTCCGCAGCCGGAACATCAGCAGACCGGCCAGAGAGCCGGAAGCATTTTTCCCGTGAATATGGACGCTTCCGGCAGCGGCCAGAGCCTCCACGGCCCGGCCGAATTCTTCCCGGTCCAGTTCCTCCAGCGTTTTCTCCAGATACAGCTGCTGCCGGCGGATCCATCCGGCCAAGAAATCCTCCTCTTCTCCCAGAAGCGTTCCCGCCACCTTGGCGGCAGGCCCCTGGAGGGCCGCCTGATCCATAACCACTTTCTTCAGCTCTTTAAAATCACTGCAGCCCACATGGCGGGCAAAACGGGAGATTGTAGCCTCCGATAACTGCAGCGTTTCCGACAGCTGCGCAATTCCCATAAAAAGAAAGGCCTCTGTGTGGGCGGAAATATATTCGGCAATTTTACGCTCTGCCCTGGTAAAACCGGGGGGCATGACCGGAAATTTCATAGTCATTCTTTCTAAACTCCTTTGCGGGAAATTCTGCGGATGCAGGTTCCGGCTGTTTCCCCAAAAGCACGGAAACGTAATCTCCTCCCAGCGCGTGGATTTCCTTCAGGGACCGTTTCAGCAGAACGGCCGCTTTTACCCGGAAGGCCGCCTCCGGATGGATCTCAATCCGATAGCGCCCGGAAACCATCTCCCTGGCCAGCTCCCCAAAGGTGGTACATTCCCGCTCAAAAGCCGTGCGGATGCATCCGTACTGGAGAGCCTGATGGGTATCGCTGCCGGCCACCACAGGCCTGTGCAGTCTCTCCCCCAGCGCTCTGGTTCTTCGCTCTGTGCTCTCCCGGTCCCCGGCCACATCCTTGCCGTTGAGGTCCAGGAAATCGAAGCGGGACAGAAGTTTTTCCGGCAGCTCCGGGATATGGCTTCCCTCACGGAAGGGATGGCCGGCTCCCACCAGCACCGGATACCCACGGAACAGCTCCAGCAGTTTCTCTGCCGGCAGAAAAGCCCCCTTCCTCTTGTGGGACTCCAGCCGCAGATTCAGCTCCAGTATAGCATCTATGGGCCCAATGGTCAAAACATGGCCGCCTTCGGCAATATCCGTCTCCATGCCCGGGAAGATCCGCAGTCCTTCCCTCACAAAAGAATCCCCGTCCCGGTCGCAGGTGCCGGCAATGTAGCGGTAAAGCTCCGCAAACTGTTTCGTATTAAAATGTTCGGTAAGACAAACAGCGTCAAGACCGGCAGAGCGGGCCTCCGAAAGGAGCCAGTCCGTGTACTCCGGGGAAAAGGGCAGATATTTCGCCAGCTTTCCGTGTGTGTGAAAATCGAGATACATAGCATTCCTCCTGGTTATACAAAAGTAGAAATCAGCAGCGTCACCGCCACCCACAGAAAGGACAGCGCCAGAAACAGCAGATCATTATTGCTGACCTTCATGGAGGCCAGTTTTATCTTTTTGACCTTTTTATCTACCGCCGCGTACCGGTAGCCACGGATCTCCAGCACCTCCACCGTAGTCCTGGAGCGCTTGGCCGTGTTCAGCATCAGGGGATAGAAGGCGTGCATAATAATCCGGATCTGGTAAAACAGATACCTGATTTTTCCTCCAAATGTCTCATGGGCCGGCGGATTTCCCCGAAGCCGGTAGGACAGAAGCACATTCTGAAACTCCTCCATCAGAAGCGGCAGCATCCGGTAGGCATAGGAGATGGAAAAAGACAGACGCTCCGGACAGCCGAACCACATCAGGCCATTTGCCAGCTTGTCGGGATCCAGCCCGGAAAAAATAGTAATGGATGCCAGCGAGACGGTGGCTACCTTCAGCGTCAGCACCAGCAGGGGCACGGCAGCCGAGGCATTGCCTCCAAAGAGCAGCGTTACAATCAGCAGATAGCCCGTCTGGGAAAATACCCCCAGCAGGAACAGCACCAGCACCAGGCCGGCCACCCGGGCCAGCTTGGTCGTCAGGGCTACCAGCAGAAAACAGCCCAGCAGAAAGGGCAGATCGCTGACAAACCAGGGAACCAGGCCGAAAAACAGATACCACACAATGAGAATCCTCGCATCCAGCCCCGCGATGACCGTATCGTCATTTCCATATGCATTTTTCAGCACTTGACTGCGCAGAAAATCAATGGAAAACTTATCCAGAATATTTTCTGAAAGCTTTTTGGCTGCCTTCATATTTTTCTTCTCCCTTCAAATCGTTCCGTAAACTCCTCCACTGTGTAGCAGAAGGTCTCCGGATCCAGCGCCCGCCCCATGGAAAAGATTTCCGGCGGGCGGATTCCCGCCTGCTCCATGACGGCCCGGTTTCCGAAAATCTCGTCCCGGCTTCCATCGGCAATTACCTTCCCGCCGCAGAGTACCACAATTCTTTCTGCCCAGTCGCATACCAGCTGCATATCGTGGGTGGCAATCATCACAGTCTCTGTGATTTCCTTCATATCATTCAGAGTACACATAATTTCCTTCCGGGTGGCCATGTCCAGATTGGCCGTGGGTTCATCCAGCAGCAGAATTCCCGGATTCAGCGCCACCCCTATGGCCAGGCTGGCCCGGCGCATCTGGCCTCCGGACAGCAGGCGCCCGTCCCTGTCCTTCTGCTCCAGCAGACGGAAGCGGCGCAGCAGCTCCTCCGTCCTCTCCGCTGCGTTCTCCATTCCCCTTACCTCCATGGCATAGGCTACGTCGTTCCAGACAGAATCTTTAATAAACATGTCCTCCGGATTTTGATAAACCAGGGAGATCTGACGGGACAGCTGTTCCGGCCTTACTCTGCGGATGCTGCTTCCATTCAGGCGCACCTCCCCCTCTGAGGGTTTTAAAAGTCCCACCATCATTTTCATCAGGGTGGATTTTCCGGCCCCGTTAGAGCCGATCAGTGCGATCTTTTCTCCCCGGCGAAGTTCCAGATCAAAGTTTTCAAATACCCTTCTGGGCTCACCCTTTACAGAGCGGTAGGATACAGAGACCTTCTCGAAGGAAACCACCGTCTCTCCCGTCCCCTTTTCCGCCTTCTGCCGGGACAGCTCCGGGCCGCTTCCCGCTGCGGGAACGAATAGCCTTTTCCCCTCCTCCACCGTGGTGGGCAGTGGTTCCTTCCCCGGATACTTTCCCCGGCGCCGCAGCTCATCTGCCGCCGCCGTCACCTGGGGCGGGAAAATATTGCACTCCCGGAGCTCATCCACGCGCTGCAGCGCTTCATCAGCAGGCAGCAGCCAGCGGACTCCTCCATCCTTCATCAGCATCACGTGCTTGCAGTAGCCCGCAATATATTCCGTGTGGTGTTCGATAACAAGAATCGTCTTGCCGTATTTTTCGTTCAGTTCCCTTAATATTTCGTAGATGCGGTCCGCATGAACCGGATCCAGCTGCGCGATGGGCTCGTCCAGAATCAATACATCCGGTTCCAGGGATACGGCGCCTGCCAGGGCCAGCAGATGGGTCTGCCCGCCGGAAAGCTGCCATATATAATCATCTTCCCTGCCCTTAAGCCCGCACCTTTCCAGAGCTGCCCGGCCGCGCTCCTGGTAATCCTGCATGGCATAGTTCAGACAGGCATAGGAGGCATCATCCAGCACCGTGGGCCGGATCACCTGATTCTCAAAATCCTGGTACACATATCCCACCTTGCGGGCCAGCGTTCCCACATCCGCCTGACTGGTATCCAGCCCCTCCACCCGAATGCGTCCCGCAAAATCCCCGGTGATAAAATGGGGAATCAGTCCATTCAGGGTCTTACAAAAAGTGGACTTTCCGCAGCCGTTGTTTCCAACGACCGCCAAAAAGTCCCCCTGCTCAATGGCAAGCGTGATGTCCCGAAGGACAGGTTCCGGCGCTCCGGGATAGGAATAGGTCAGATTCTCTATTTCTATTACGCTGCCCATTTATACTTCTCCTTTTTCCACTTTGGAAGCCCCTTTCATCCGGAAGACAAGGACCACCGCCAGAACTGCGGCCGCGGCTACTACCAGGGCCACCGCCAGATTTGTAGAGCTTCCGGCCCAGCTGGCCTCCCAGTCAATGCCGGACAGTCCGCTTTCCGCCATAAACTCGGCAGCCACGGCAGCTCCAAAGGCAATCAGGGAGCCCAGGATTACCTTTACGCCGATATTCCCCAGATATGTTTTTTCTGTCCGCGGCTGCATCCCCAGCAGCGGCTCGATCCGCCCGTAAAGCTTGGGAACCAGAAACAGGGTGGGCAGCAGGCAGAAAAGAATTCCCGAGAAAAGTACATCATTCAGGAAAGCAAAACCCTCTGTGGCAAAAACACTCTCCGGGAGTCCGGCTACCGCTTCAAAGTCACTGACCGCAAACTGCACCTTTAATATATCCACTACCATGCCCAGGAACTGCTGAACCACCACACCGGTCATGGCCGCGACACCTACCATTTTCCGGTTTTTCGGATTTCTTACCATGCGGCCGGCCAGATAGATGCCGATGGTCAGAGTAATAAATTTCTCCAGTTCCCCCAGACCCCCGAACTGTCCCAGCATGATTTCACTAAAAACCAGTTCTCCGGTGGCTGCTCCCAGCGCCACGGACATGGGGTCGTACAGCATGGCCAGGGTCAGCGGTATAAACAGAAAATACTCCACGGAAAATTCCACAATCCCCACCTGCACGCTGGGAATCAGCTCCGTAAACAATGTGGCCAGACCGTACAGGGCCATGGTCAGCACAAAAACCATCAATTTCTGAGACTGCGTTGCCGTCTGCTTTCTAACTGCTTCCATACAAATATCCTCCTCATACAATGTTCTTTTCAGCTTGGGTAAAGTATAGCAGAGCCTGTGTTAAGGAGGCTATCCCGCCTTTGTAAAATGTCGGTAATATCTTCATTTATTTTATTTTATGAAAATTATTTTTCATTTCAGGAACAAAATTCCCATACCCTTTCAGTCCCGACAAAAAGATCCCCTTCCCGGAGGACGCTGCCGTCCAATTCCGGAAAGGGGATCTTTTCTATCATCCATCCTGTACGGATATTCAATTACTTCAGGGTAACCTTAGCTCCCTCAGCCTCCAGCTTGGTCTTGATCTCCTCAGCCTCAGCCTTTGCGGCAGCCTCTTTTACTACCTTCGGAGCGCTGTCAACCAGCTCTTTTGCTTCCTTCAGGCCCAGGCCGGTAGCCTCACGGACAACCTTGATAACCTTAACCTTGTTGGGTCCAACTTCGGTCAGCTCTACATCGAACTCGGTCTTCTCTTCCTCAGCAGCAGCCTCGCCTGCTCCGCCTGCAGCAGCAACAACAACACCTGCAGCAGCAGATACGCCGAACTCTTCCTCACAAGCCTTTACCAGCTCGTTCAGCTCCAGTACAGATAACTCTTTGATAGCTTCAATAAACTCAGCAGTAGTTAACTTTGCCATTGTAAATTCCTCCGTTTTTCATTTTTAAATTTAAGTTTTCTTATGCCTGCCTGACGCAGACCTCCCGGCAGATCATTATTCTGCCTCTGCCGCAGCTCCCTCACCGCCGTTGGCTTCAGCAATCTGCTTAAGCACACGGGCGAAGTTGGCGATCGGAGACTGAATGCTTCCAAGCAGCTTGCCCAGCAGTTCTTCCCTGGAAGGAATCGCGGACAGTGCCTGTACACCTGCCGCATCGTAGTAATTGCCCTCTACGACACCGGCCACCAGCTCCAGCTTCGGATTCTTCTTCGCAAATCCTGCCAGAACTCTGGCCGGAGCAGTAGCGTCATCCTTGGAAACCGCCAGAGCGTTGGTTCCTTCCAGATGTTTGCACAGCTCTTCGCAGGGAGTTCCCTGGAATGCGAAATTCATCATCGTATTTTTGTAGACTTTGTAAGTAATTCCGGCTTCTCTTAAGGTTCTGCGGAGCTCTGTATCCTGCGCCACGGTCAGACCGCTGTAGTTTACCAGGACAATGCTGTCCGCATCCGCGATCGTATTGGAGATCTCCTCGATCACCGGCTTCTTCAGCTCTACTTTTGCCATGAATGGTGCACCTCCTTGTAGTATTCGTGTACACGCACAAAAAAACCTGTTCCGCCAGAACAGAACAGGAAACGAAATTCTAGTAAAAGAATGTTCATCCTCGGCAGGCGTTTGTCTTCTTACGCCCTTCGGCACCTGCTGTCTTCGGCGTGATACGGATGTATCATAGCACGCTCCCGGCGCGCTGTCAACACTTTTTGCAAAAAACTGCCGCAGGTCTTAACAGGCCCGCGGCAGTTTTCACTTTTTTATTATGCAAGCTTAACCGGATTCACCTTCACTCCGGGGCCCATGGTGGGAGCCATGGTCACGCTCTTCAGGAACTGACCCTTTACGGCGGAAGGTTTAGCCTTGTTAATTGCACCGATCAGCGTCTGGAAGTTGTCCGCTAACTGCTCCTCTGTGAAAGAAGCTTTTCCGATTGGCACGTGGATGATATTGGTCTTGTCGAGACGGTACTCAACCTTACCGGCTTTAATGTCGGCGATGGCCTTGGTCACATCCATGGTTACGGTTCCGGACTTGGGGTTCGGCATTAAGCCCTTGGGTCCCAGAACACGGCCCAGACGTCCTACAACACCCATCATATCCGGGGTTGCCACAACAACGTCAAAATCCAGCCAGCCTTCGTTCTGAATCTTTGGAATCAGCTCCTCAGCTCCTACGAAGTCTGCTCCGGCAGCCTGTGCCTCATCGGCCTTTGCGCCCTTGGCAAATACCAGAACACGGACCGTCTTGCCGGTTCCATGGGGAAGCACAACGGCGCCGCGGATCTGCTGATCTGCATGACGTCCGTCACAGCCTGTACGGATGTGCACTTCAATTGTCTCGTCAAATTTTGCTACTGCCAGCTTCTTTACGAGGGCAACTGCCTCTTCCGGATCGTAAAGAGCGGCACGGTCTACTGCTTTCGCAGCCTCTACATATTTCTTTCCATGTTTCATATCTAATATAACCTCCTAGTGGTAATTGCGGGATTGTCCCTCCCACGGTTCTGTTCAGGCTCTGGTGCCTGTCTGTATGCTCCGGGCTGTCAGTCCTCAACAACGATGCCCATGCTTCTCGCAGTACCTGCGATCATGCTCATGGCTGCCTCGATGGAAGCCGCGTTCAGATCCGGCATCTTCATTTCCGCGATCTCGCGGATCTTATCCTTGGAAATGGTCGCCACCTTGTTTTTGTTGGGAACGCCTGAACCAGACTTGATGTTGCAGGCCTTCTTCAGCAGCACTGCGGCCGGCGGAGTCTTGGTTATAAAGCTGAAACTTCTGTCTGCGTATACAGTGATCACTACCGGGATGATAAGATCTCCCTTATCCGCAGTTCTGGCATTGAACTCCTTCGTGAACTGTACAATGTTAACGCCATGCTGTCCCAGTGCAGGACCTACAGGCGGAGCCGGTGTTGCCTTTCCGGCGGGAATCTGTAACTTGATATAACCTGTAACTTTCTTTGCCATTTTAGGCACCTCCTAATAAAATGTGGTAATTGCGGGGATTTCCCTCCCACAGGCCGGTCAGCCGACCTTTTTGACTTCTGAAAAACTGATCTCCACAGGGGTTTCCCGTCCAAAAAGCTCCACGTTGATGGTAACCACCTGCTTCGTCTTGTTGATGTTCTGGATGATTCCGGCAGTATCCTTCCAGGCTCCGCCTGTCACGACCACAGAATCGCCCACCTCCAGGTCCACCTCGACCCGGCTTGTCTCGCCCAGGATGCCCAGAGGCTGCATCTCCTCCGGCGTCAGAGGCACCGGCTTGGATCCCGGTCCCACAAACCCTGTTACGCCGCGGGTATTTCTGACCACATACCATGTGTCATCATTCATGATCATGTTCAGCAGAACGTATCCCGGAAACAATTTGCGCTGTACCTGTTTTTTGGTGCCGTTTTTGACTTCGACAACCTCCTCCATGGGCACGCGCACTTCCAGAATCTGGTCTTCAAGATGTCTGTTCTCAATCGTCTTCTCAATATTGGCTTTTACCTTATTCTCATAGCCCGAGTACGTGTGAACTACATACCATTTTGCTTCTGACATTTGATCACCCTATCCTTACCCGATGATAAATTCAATGGCCGCCAGCGCAACGCTGTCCACCAGTGTGATCAGTACACAGAACAGAACCGAGACAACGATCACAGCGATCGCCTGTTTTCCCAGTGTCTTTTTGTCCGTCCACATGATCTTCTTGAATTCAGTCTTCAGGCCCTTGAACCAGCTTTTCTTTTCTTTCCGTTCTTTCTTGTCTTTCTTCTTCGCTTTTCCGGAATCTTTTACTACCTCGTCTGCCATCTTGTCACCTCGCACCCATTACTTGGTTTCTTTGTGTAACGTGTGTTTTCTGCAGAACTTACAGTATTTGCTGGTCTCCATCCGGTCGGGATGGTTCTTCTTCTCTTTTGTCATGTTGTAGTTCCGCTGTTTACATTCTGTACATGCCAATGTAATCTTTACGCGCACGACTTCCACCTCCACTGTGTATTTGCGTATTACGACGGTCTTTTTTCATAGTAAAAGAGCCTGAGGCTCAGCGCATGCCATTCGCTGTTTTCAGGCATAAAAAAAAGACCTACTTCCATGTCGCTCAATAACTATATCATGAAGCAGGTCTTCTGTCAAGTTCTTTTCATTTTACCCGCAGGGTCCGCAGATATATTTTCTGTTCCTGCGTGATCCGCCGGCTCTCAACGGCCTTCTGGATTGCCTTGTTATGGGTCCACGGCTCCAGCCGGTGTCCGGTCAGGTAAGGCAGCGCCGCCTCGTACTGTTTTGCCAGAGCCGTGGCAAAATACCAGGCCGTCATCATATTTACATAATACTCCTCCGAACGGACAGACGCCGCCAGCTCCAGGTATTCCGGCCGGAAGGCATCATCCAGATAATAGCGCATCAGCATGCCGATGCCGAAACGAATGGTATAGGTTTCCGGGGAGCGGATCCATTCCCGTATCTTTGGAAGCAGCTTCTCCAGATGCTTTCCAAACACCTTCGGACACATCATGTCGCAGGTGGCCCAATTATCTATATAAGGAAGGAATTCCTCCACCAGCCGCACTGCCTCCTCATAATCCTTCACCGTTTCCAGCAGAAATCCATGAAGATTGTTTTCTTCATAATACGTGTGGGGCAGATTCTTGAGAAAGGCCTCTGCTTCCGGCTTTTTCGCCAGTGCCTTTGCATATTTCCGGAGTTCCGGCGTCCGCACGCCGATCACCGTCTCCGGATCCACTGTGGGCATCAGCTTCCTCTGAAAATCCCGATACTGCAGATCCTGCATGGACAAAAGCTCTTCCTGCACCTCCCGCTCTACCTGTCTGTTCATAATAGCTCCTCCTGTTTTTCCGCGCCCGCAGCGGTCTCCTCTCCAATATCGGTGATTCCATGGCCCGTATTCGGGTGCTTTGCCGAATAGGCCTGGTCCGCGGCAAAAAGGGCCAGCAAAACCGCGCAGGCCGGCACCGCGATTTTCATCGGTATCTTCTTCAAAAGATTATCCAGCAGCGGCGCTACCACATAAACGATCACCAGCCCCATAATCCCGAAGACCAGAAGCCCCTCCGCGCAGACGCGCCCGTGAATATTCAGGAAATATCCGCTGTAGTCCCACCACTTCATCCCGCCGTGGGTCAGCTCCAGATTCAGTGCTGTAAAGTATTCCACACCGCCGCACAGCACAACAGCCATGATAAATTCCCAGAGCGGGCGCTTCCGGAGCCGGTACAGCACCACCAGAATCAGAATTCCGCCCATGCCGTAGATGGGCAGCCAGGGACCGTGGAGCACACCCCTTTTTATGAATTCCCCGGACGCTACAAATCCCTGGCTGACCTCAAAGATCCAGCCGATAAAGCAGAAGCAGAAAAACATCAGGATCAGAGATACCGGCGTATACCGGCGCATGTAATTCAGGCTCTCTACCCATTTTCTTCTTTCATGCTCGGGAATCGGGAAGAGACGTCCCGGATATGCTTTTCCGGACAGGGCGTCCTCCAGCTCCTCATTCTTAACACGTTCCCTTTCTCTCTCCTCATATGCCTGCTCTGTTTTTCTGCCGTAAAGAGAAATGCCAAAGACCGCGGCCAGAAAGCCGCGAATCCCGCCCGGTGCCTTTTCTTCTTTTCTCTCTCTTCGGGACACCTCCGGATAAGCGCCCGTCAGAATCCGGTTCTTTGCCTTTTCAAACAGATACGTATCGTTCAGATATTCTGCCCCGGGGATCCCCTGCTCTTTTGCCAGGCGCCGGATCTCCGTATAATATTCACCGAAGGCCGCCATCTGGTAGGGATTGGAGTACAGAATGCCGCCAAGTCCCAGCGTCGGTATCTCCAGAAGCAGCCAGCCCAAAAAGGACAGCTGAAAGATAAAGCACTGCCACTTGTGCCCCCGCATCATCCGCCTGGACAGGGTAATAGCCTCCAGTGTGGGGATATCCGGATTCTCCGCCAGAATATAGGGAACCATATAATAAGAATACCGCTTCACAAAAAAGCCCACGATGGTAAACATCCAGAGCACCTGAAATACCTGGGTGACAAACAGCGTCCAGGCAACCTTGGCCCACCGCCGGACACGCAGCAGAAACAGAAACCGCCGGGCAGGCACCTTTTCATAAATACGGGCTTCCAGGGTTATCCTGCGGGCAATCACCCGGTAGGCATCCCGGATAAAATACCAGACCAGAAATACAAAAGCCAGGCTCAGCAGCACAAAAATCACTCTCGATGCCGTTTCTGAACCCGTGACAGCGTCCAGAGCAGACAAAACCGATACAAAAATACCTCCCGGTGTGTAGGCATTTACCAGGCCGGCCAGTACGCCCCGGGTTCGCCCGAAGACCGGATCCGCTTCCCGGGCGGCCTCGATCTCCGCCTCCTGAATCTGTTCCGACAACCGGCGGCCCTGCTCTTCCCCCCGCAGAAGCATGGTCTCGATCACGTCCGCCAGGCCCTGGCTGCCGGACACCTTCGCCGAGCCGGCGTTCTCCTCCACCACACTCTTAATGCTGGAGAGGGAACTCCCGAACTCTGTCCCCAGGAAAGCTGCCAGCAGGCATACGGCCACAAGCAGCAGATAATGGCGTTTCAGAGAGTGCCTGCCTCTCCGCTTCATCTCTTGTCTCGACAGCATATTTCCCCTTTCAGTCTTTGTAAATAAAACGGCCGTCCAGTTCCGTTGTCTTGACAATATTAATGAAAGCTGCCGGATCCGTTCTCCGTATCTCCCGCACCAGAGCCTTCACCTCCTGTCCTGAAACCACCGAATAGATCATTTTCTTTTCTTCATTTGTATAGCATCCCGTTCCGTCCAGTACTGTGGCGCTGTGGCGGGTCTGCTCCATAATCGTCTGGTAAACCTTCTCATACTGCTCGCTGATAATAAACAGGGTTGCCTTCTGATATTTCCGGTACAGAAGATGGATCACCTGGGTAGACGCATACTGAAAAATAATGGAGTACAGCGCCTTGTCCCATCCGAACAGCAGCCCGGCTGCCGCCAGAATCACACAGTTGACCGCCAGCGTAATGTTCCATGGGTCCTTGTTCAGCCGGTGGCCGTAAACATTGGCCAGTATGTCCAGTCCGCCGGTAGATCCTCCGGCCAGCATGGCCATGCTGATGCACGCGCCGTTGATCATGCCGCCGAAGATGCTGCCAAGCAGCACATCGCTGGTCACCGCGGCGGCAGGGATCAGATCCGTCAGAATACCGCAGAGTCCCACACTGAGGCAGGTATAAATAATAAAACGCTTTCCCAGATAACGGAAGCTCATGAGCAGCGCCAGAATATTCAGAGGATAGCTGATCAGAGAAAAGGCAAGGTTTACATTCCAGAAGGAAGCGCCCACCCTCTGAACCAGCAGGGCAATGCCGTTAAAGCCGCCGGGATACAGTCCTACTGCATCCACAAAAGTATTGATATTAAAAGCCATGCAGACCGCCGACAGCGTCACCAGCACTGCTGCGCGGATTTCCCGTTTCCACATACGCAACCCCTCCGATCTCTGCAGCTACACAAAGTATACCACAGAACTGCCGTCTCTTCCAGAAAGACCTCTGTAAAATGCAGATCGAAGCACTACATTTCCTCTCTGATTCTATTTCTGAATCTTCTGCTCAAATTCCTGCACGGATCCTGCCTGTACAGCCAGATGCACCCATTCTCTGAGTACCTCCGGGTCTCTTTCCCGACAGATCTGTTCCCGGAGACTCTCCTGAAGCTCTCCTTTCCCTGACAGAAAATCCAGTACCAGCTCCGTCATCCCCTCTGCTCTTCCTTCTGCTTTTCCTTCCAGAATCATTTCCTGTATCGCTGTACACATATCAATTTCCTCCTCTCCTCTTTCCGACAGCAGCGGAATATTCAAAAAGGTTCCTATAAGACCCGCCCGCTCCCGGTCCAGCTTCCGGTAACGCTCTTCTTCCCTTCCAAGCAGTGCAAGCATGGCTGTCTTGTCTCCCATGACTGCCAGCAATTCAAATACTTCTCTTAATCCTGTTCGAAAATCATTTTTGTTCACTGTCCGGCTGCTCACCAGATTCATGCGATAATCGGGAAACCATCTCCTCTGCCTCTGAAATTCTTCCGGGAAAGCCAGCATCTCGTGAAGGCTCAGCGGGCCCTCCCAATCCTGTTCCTCCCCGTAGTAGAATACCAGTGTCAGGACCGGCGGAAGCCTATCTTCTTTCCTGATTCCTGATAAAAATTCGGCTGGCCTCTTCAGATCCCCTGCTTTTTTATGAATCTGCTGAAGCCTTCTGTATTCTTTGCCGTATCGGGCTGCATCATACTGCATCACCCGCAGCGGCATCCCATAATGTACTTCTCTCTGACCTTCCACATTCAAGATCACCCGCAGCAGAGTTGGCACCGAAATATTTTCTTTTGACACGTCCCGGATCATGTACAGAATCTCCGGGTATCGGCTATCCACACGGGAGTGCAGTACCTCCTTCTCCTCCAGCGGCTTCAGATCCTCCGGACGTACCACAAGCCGGCCGCTGAAAACCGCTCCGTTAAATAGATCGGAGAATACTTCCGGATCCGACAGAGCCTCATAAACTTCCGCATCATAGGCGCTCACATTTCTTTTCTTTCCCATGCGTCTCCTCCTTTCCGAAAGAACCGCATGCTTCTGTCTTTATTATAGCGGAGGCCCAATAGAATTACAAGAATGCTGACAGCATCAGCCCAGGCCACAAATGCAGAACATGCGGTCATGTCTGTTTCCTGTTCATTTTTTTATTTGGGGAATTCATGGCGAACTGCCATAGAAACTTAGATTTCTGTTACCTGTATTTTAGCACGGGATTTTCCGGGGTGCAACGGAAAAAGAGCCATGCTCCGCGGATGATCCCTCCGCTTCGCATGGCTCCTTTTCTTTCATTTATTTATTCTTATTTCTGTTGCCGGGCATGCCTTCTTCGCACGGCTGCCGCAGCAATCAGCAGGATCAGCAGCGCTGCCCCCGCAGTTCCCCCCGCAACGTAAAGAGCAGTGGGCGTAGCATCGCCTGTATTGGCAGCTCCTACTTCACTTCCCGGTGCAGGAGTTTTCTCAGGTGTCTGGCTGGGCGTCTGGGTCGGCTGATCCGTTGTCCCCGGTGTGGGCTCTGCCGGTTCCTCTGCCTCTGTGTAGACATTCTGGAATACCGGGATCTGCCCTTCATCAAAGGCAACTTCTGCCGTCAGATTTCCTTCCAGGTTATCGGAAACCGTTACCGTCACGCCGTAAACCGTATTATCGTAAGTCACCTGCTCCGCGCTGCCCTGCACCTCGGAGATCGTATAATGATACGTTCCCGCCTCGTTCAGCGCAATCTCCGGGAAGGTAACTGCTCCGGAGGCATCATTGACAGCCTCGGCAATCACCGTTCCATTTTCATCCTTCAGCTGGAAGCTGAATTCACCTGCTTCCAGTGTACGTCCGGAAAGAACCTTCAGGGCCGACAGCCGGACGGCCGTGCCTTCTGCCGCATAGGTATTGTTAAATACTGCTCCGTCCACAGTCTGGCCGTTATTCTGATACTCGACCGCTGCTTCCAGATGACCGCCCGCGTCTTCCACAGTGATCACAACTGTGTATACCGTATCCGTATCATAGGTAACTCCGCCCAGACCTGTATTCACTTCCTGCACCGTGTAGTAGTACGTACCGGCCTCCGTGAAGGTCAGGTCTCCGAATACAAAGCTGCCGTCGGCACCGTTCACTGCAGTGCTTACAACCTGTCCCTCCGCATCCAGCAGCTGGAAGCTGAATTCCTCCGCTGCCAGTTCTCTTCCCGTCAGGACCTTCGTGCCGCGGACTGCGGTTTCACCGCTTAAGGTAACGGGAAGCGGACTGTAGCTGTTGCTGAATACAATCTCGCCGCCGCCGTCAATGGCTGTCTGCGCGCGCAGTACGCCGTTCTCATCCGTTACGGTTACGGTGACTGTGTAAACTGTTCCGTCATAAGTATATCCCTCCAGGCCGTTATTGACCTCCGAGATCCGATAGATATAGGTTCCCGGCGCATCGTAGCGGATGCTTCCAAAGGCAAAGCTTCCGGAAGCCGTATTGTAGGCCACAGGACCTGCCTCCGGCATGGGCGCGCCCTCCGTCACAGCCTCCAGCAGGAAGCTGAACTGATTCTCTTCCAGCGCCGCCCCGGTCAGCGTCTTCGTTCCGCCCAGAATCACGCTGGTCTGGGCCGGATCGTAACGGTTTTCAAAGGTCATGGCATCCGCCTGGGTTCCATCGTTTCTGGTGATGGTAAACGAAGTCACATCCAGCTGATGGTCTCCCGAATCCTCCACCACCACCGTGATGGTGTAAACCGTGTCATCGTAGAGGATTCCCGGCTGGCTGCCGCTTAACTCCCGCACCGTATACCGGTAAGTGCCGGCTTCTGTGTAAACCACATCTTCCGCGAAAATCACATTTCCGGCGGTATCATTGGTTACCGTCTGTCCATCAATGGGGTCGGAAGCGGGATTCGTCTCCGCCGGTGTCAGCAGGAAAGTAAATTCGTCTGCCTGCAGCGTATAGGTATTTCCATCGGAAGGAGTCACCGTCTTCACCGCCGTAATGTCAGGCACTTCGCCCACCTCGGTGGGTGCCGCGTAGGAGTTGGTAAAGGTGAAGGAATCACCCAGATCCTCTCCGTTTCTTGTCATCGTGCAGTCTGCTGTAACAAGGCCGGTGCCGGGATCATAAGATACCTCCACAACCACGCTGACCACACTGCTGTCATAAATCACACCCGAAAGATCACCGGAAACTTCGCTGATCTCGTAGGTATAGGTGCCCGCATCTCCCATGCCATAATACAGAGCCGGGAAGACAATATTGCCATCGGCGTCATTCTGAACCGTGGCCAGCACATCGCCGTCCGCATCCCTCAGCACAAAGCTGAATTCACCCGCCTGCAGGTCTCTTCCGCTTAAGATCTTCTGTCCGGAAAAGGCCAGGCTTACGGCTCTCGGGGCATAGGTGTTGGTAAAGGTGGAAGAGCCGCTGATTTCCGGTACGGCTGTTGTTATGCTCAGGCCGCCCTGTCCGTTGTCTCTTACATGCACCTCCACAACCAGCTCATGGCTGTCATAATCCATGTTTGTATCTGTTCCCGGCTGCTCCGTAATCACAAACCGGTAGTCGCCGGCCGCGCTGAAGATGATATCACCGAAACTCTTGGCATAATCCGCGGCTTCATCCGCAGCAGTGATCGTCAGCGTCTGGGCGGGCATCTGGATGGTTCCGTTATCAATGGCAGCCTGGGTTGCGTCATCTCCGGCTGACAGAAGGAAGGTAAATCCGTCCTTCACAGCCTCCGCTTTCCAGTCGATATTTACAAGCTCTTTCTTAACCGTCAGGTAAGTGGATCCGGGAAGGGTAGCTGTCCCGGTCACCGCATAGCTGTTGGTAAAGGTCAGATCCGCTGCCTCTGCCTCTGCCTCCAGCTGGCCGTCCAGATCTGTATCCGTCACATGGACTGTGATCTCTTTCTCTGAATTATCGTATGTCCAGCCTGCCGGCACGGTTCCGTCGGCCTCTGCCTCCGTCACCACAAAGGTGTAATCTCCGGCTTCCGTAAAGATCAGGTCGCCAAACTGGGCCGTCTTCGACTGTCCGTCGGTAAATCCATTTGCCACGGTGGTGGAGATTCCCGTCTCCGGAATCACCGCAGGGGTATCTCCCGTGTTAACCAGCACCGCGTTCCTGTTTCCATCTGTCAGCTGCAGGTTAAAGGTAAAGCCTGCCTCCGTGGACGCTCCGGTAACTTTCTTCGTCACCTGCAGATCTGTTCCGCCCACCGTTACGCTGTCCGGCACATAGCTGTTGACAAAGGTCAGCGCATCTCCCTCTATACTTGCCTCCAGCTGGCCGTCCAGATCCGTATCCGTCACATGGACTGTGATCTCTTTTTCGGAATTGTCGTATGTCCAGCCTGCCGGCACGGTTCCATCGGCCTCTGCCTCTGTCACCACAAAGGTGTAATCTCCGACCTCCGTAAAGATCAGGTCACCGAACTGGGCTGTCTTCTCTTCTCCATCCGCGAATCCGCCCGCAATGATTGTGGATACGCCTGTGTCCTCTATAGCCTGAGGTATATCTCCAACGTCCACAAGCACTGCGCTCTGGTTTCCGGAGGTCAGTTTCAGGTTAAAGGTAAACCCTGCCTCCGTGGATGCTCCGGTAACTTTCTTTGTCACCTGCAGATCCGTTCCGCCCACCGTTACGCTGTCAGCCTCATAGCTGTTGACAAAAATCAGCGCATCACTCTCTATACTTGCCTCCAGCTGGCCGTTCAGATCTGTGTCCGTCACATGGACTGTGATCTCTTTCTCTGAATTATCGTACGTCCAGCCCGCCGGCACGGTTCCGTCGGCCTCTGCCTCCGTCACCACAAAGGTGTAATCTCCGGCCTCCGTAAAGATCAGATCACCAAACTGAGCTGTCTTCGACTGTCCGTCAGTAAATCCATTTGCCACGGTGGTGGAGATTCCCGTCTCCGGAATCACCGCAGGGGTATCTCCCGTGTTAACCAGCACCGCATTCCTGTTTCCGGAAGTCAGCTGCAGATTAAAGGTAAAGCCTGCATCTGTAGGCGCTCCGATCACTCTCTTCGTCACCTGCAGGCCCGTGCCGCCCACCGTTACGCTGTCCGGCGTGTAGACATTGATAAACGCTACGGTTGTTTCCGATGCATTGATCTGGCCCGATGCATTATCCGGGACAGTGGTGGTGTATCCCTGTACCGCTTCCTCGGTCACCTCATATAACGCTCCCTCGGGCAGACCGGTGATCACAATGTACTCACCGTGCTTCAGGGTGAAGGTATTCTCCACACGATCCTCTGTTTCCGGATCATCCGCGCCGGATACGGTAAATGCCGGACCGGTCATCTGGCCCGCTGCAGTATATACCTGGGCCGCATAACTGCCGGTCAGGTCAGCACCGCTGGTATCTTTCAGCTGGATCGTGAAGGCAAAGGATCTGTTTCCGTCAATCTCTGCTCCTGCTGTCGCCGTGATCTCCTTGGAAACAATCAGATCACCCTTCTCAACCTGACCGTCCGTGGTGTTGGTCTTATACGCATGATTATTCTCGCCCACCTTCACCTCGGCCTGGTTGGTCAGGGGATTCGTCACGGTCAGCGCGTTCTCGTTTACCTTCGCGCTGAAGCTTACAGCTCCTTCCGCGCCGGCCTGTACATTGTCAATGGTCCAGGTGATGGTACGCGTCTCATCGTCATAGGATCCCGTCTCATCGAGGCTGGATTCAACCAACGTCAGGCCCGTCGGCAAGGTATCCGTTACCGTTACATCAGCCGCGGCATCCGTATCGTTGCGGTATTCAATGGTATACGTCAGAGTGTCTCCCACCTGAATTCCCGTCTCCGGAGTGGCGTCTGACACTTCCTTCTTCGGAATGTCTGTCGTTACTTCATTGGTCGCCGTCTTGGGACCATCTTCCCCGATCTGAATATAGGCTGTGTTGCGAATGGTATCGTAATTTACAGCATCTTCCGTAATCTCAACCCGGAAAGTAGCGGTTCCCTTATCGCCCTCAGTCAGATTCTCGAAGGTCCAGGTGATGGTATTCGTTGCTTCCTCATAAACACCTTCGCTGTCCGCGCTTCCTTCTACGTACTCAGTCCCATCCGGAATCGTATCTGTAATAATCAGTGTACCGTCTGCTTCTGCGGCCCAGTCGATGGTGTAGAGCAGCTCGTCGCCCACACCTGCCATGCCTCCGTCCACAGAGATGGTCGGCTCATCGGCCAGGGCCACATCCTTTCTGGAATCGGACGGATACGGGGTGGTAACTGTGTTGGTCTCATGTCCGTTTACGGCTGCTGTATTATCCACCGATGCCCCCGCGTCACGGGTTACGGTTACGGTAAAGGTAAGGGTTACCTGCGCGTCCGCAGGAAGGTTATTCAGATTCCAGGTCAGAGTCTGACCCTCTGCCGCGCTGCCCTCTATTCTATCGGGCTCTGCGGCCGCTGCTTCCCCGCCATTGATCTGCACGGACGCGGACCCCTGGTTATAGGACTGCCCTTTGGTCAGTGTATCTGCAACGACTGCGTCCGCATCCTCTCCATCGGTATTGGTGAAGGTAATCTGATAGGTAAGTACCGTTCCTTCCCCAATTGTTCCAGGATTGCTGGTTTCCTGTTTCTCCGGTACCGGGTTGGTAACCACATTCGTCTGGTGCCCCGTTCCGCCGATGGTAATATCCGCCTGGTTTGTAATCAGATTATTATCATTATTTACCGCATCTTCCGTCACGCGAACTCGGAAGGATACGGTACCGGAAGCTCCCGGCTCCTGATTTTCAAATGTCCAGGTGATCCTACCGCCGCTTTCAGCGCCTTCATTACTGATACTTCCCGCAACCAATTCCGTTCCGGCCGGTACCGTATCCGTAATTACAATATTTGCCTGCGCCGGCGCTCCATTCGTATCCACCGCATTGTTGACCCAGTCAATGGTGTAGGTCAGAATATCGCCTACGCCCACCAGCTGGCCGTTGATTTCGGTAGTAGAATCTTCATTGTATACAGATTTGGCTTCTTCCGGATTAAAATAGGTGTTCAGGAACGTGGGATTATTGTCCTCCACGGAAGCAGTCAGCTGGCCATTGCCGGTATCGGTTACGTTTACTGTAATCTGCTTCGTGGAACCGTCATAGGTCCAGCCTACTGGAACTGTCTCCGGCCGAATTTCTGTCACATTAAAGACATATTCGCCGGCTTCCGTAAAGGTCAGATCACCAAAACTTACAGTGCTGCTCTCTCCATCCTGCAGACCGTTCTCTACAATAACAGTTGTTCCATCCGCAATGCTTCCCGGTGTATCTCCCGTATTCAGCTGGACTGCATCCGCATTTCCTTCTGCCAACGTCAGCTCGAAGGTAAAGGCTTCCACCGCATCAGCGCCCGCCACTTTCTTCGTTACCTGCAGAGCCGTGCTGCCGCTCAGGGTCACCGATGCAGGCTGATAGGTGTTGGTAAATGCCGCAGCAGAAGTCACTGCCTGATCAAAAGCAGTTGTAGCTTTACTGTTATTATAAGAAACCGCGGCACTCAGAGTTCCGTCCCCGTTATCTGTTACGGTTACCGTCACGGTAGACACATGGCGGTCATAGGTGATTCCGTTGCCGGCCGCATCCTCCGGCACTTCTTCCGTTACTGTGTATTCAAATGCTTTAGAGGCTGCGCCCTGCAGATCCTCGCTGGTATATGTGATATCCCCGAACATGCCTGTCACACTGGTGCCGCTCTGCGTGCCCTCTTCTGCGCTGACTGTCACAGAAGCGTTTTCCGGCATGGGAGCTCCATCTGTCACAGGCTCCAGGGTAAAGGTAAAGGAATCACCCTCATTCCAGCTGCGTCCGTTCAGGGTCTTCTGCGCACGGATTCCGTTATCCGTACTCGCTCCGATGGTCACATCTCCGGCGGAGTAGGTATTCACAAAGGAAACTGTGGGAATCGTTGCCGCGTCCTCTGCATTATAATTTCTGCTGTCATACTCGGTCTCTACATTTCCTTTACTAACGGTCGTGATGGTATAAAGGGTTCCGTCCCCATTATCTTCCACCTGGATCTCCACCGTAACCGGCACGCTGTCGTAGCCAATACCGTTCCGTGTCCAGCCGGCCTGTGCTTTCTCTGTCTGCGATGCATCGGAATAAACCGTATCTCCGCTGTTTACATTGGGATTTACGGCATTGTCCGGCACGACTTCCTGCACAGTATATGTGTAGGTCTCTCCCACCTCTCCGGCGGTAAAGGTCATATCCTGGAACTTGCTCATCAAAGCCGGCGTTCCGTCATCCGCAGCTCCGGCCGAGAACTCCTGATCCGCCTTTCCAAGCTTCGCTGTGGAAAGAGCATCGTTTCCTGTAATCTTAAACGCAAACTCATCTGCTTCCATATCGCGGCCGTTCAGGGTCTTGCTGACCACAAGGCCGCCGGAGGCTGCATAGTCCAGATCCGATACAGAATAGGTGTTGGTAAAGGTTACCACTGTATCGCTGGCAATGGTGCCCGTCACCTCACCCTCATTGTTGGTGCCTGAACCGGTCACCGCCACATTACTCAGAGTAAATCCGCCCGGCAAATCGGTTTCTCGAACTGCGTAAGTGACTCCCGCCATTTCAGAGATTACCAGCTTCTGTCCGGCCTTCAGCTTGAAGGAAGCTTCCCCATACGAGTCAAACTGCAGGCTTACTTGCTCTGTATCGGAAGAGCCCTCTGTCTGTTTCGAAGCATCTACGGTCTTCCCGGCCAGAGAATCTGCTGCCAGTACAAAGGAAAATTCTGTATCCGCCGGAGCAGTCAGTCCTTCAGAAGCATCCACGGTCTTGGCGATGGTCAGAGACAGTGCCTGATCCGCAGTCAGCTTTCCGTTATTTCCAAGATAAATCTCAAACTGCCCAGTGGAAGGATCCCCTGTAAAAGTGGGATAAAATTCATAAGCCGCCGTACCTGTAGAATTCTCTTCTTTCAGACGCATGGAATCTTGCAGATTGCCCAGCCGCGGCGCTCCCGCGGACAGATACAGCTGGCCATTCTGCATGGTAGTATAGCCCTCCAGCATGCTGCCGGAGCGCTCCACTACATACCAGACTGTCTGTGCATTTTCGCCCTCTCCCTGTACATAGCTGGATCTGAAATAATAGGTAGCTTCCGGGTCGAACGCCGTTGCGGGCGTCTGGCAGGCTTCATCTGTATACAGCAGGGTATCTTCCTGTACAAAATAGTAGGGATTGCTGTCAGCCGGGGTAAATGTCACCAGGGCATCACCTCTATTACCGTCGTCACTGCCGCTGTACCGGTTGCTGTAAAAATTCACCGTACCGTCCGAATTACTGTTTTGAGCAATATAGTCGCTGCTTACCTTATCTGTTATAACGCCATTCTCATCAATGATTCCCTCCTGCATCCCCACTGTGTACAGAACACGGATGGGGTATGCCTCATTGTCTGTATTCGATGCCACCTCTCCGTTGACGTCCAGTGTAATAGTGTTGACACGAAGCGGAATGGCCGAAGCAGGAATTTTCACCGTAAGGGTCTGGCTCTTGATTCCCGCGGCATCCGTAGTGGTCTCCACAGTAATCTGAATCTCACTGACATTATGCTGCCCGTAAACAGGACTGTTGATCTCACCACTAAATGTATAAGTAGTAATGGAAGTTCCGTCTTCCGCAGTCTCAGTTACCGGATTTGCGGTGCGGTCAAATCTCTGGCCGCTGTAGAGGATTGTCTTGACATCCTTAACCTCCATGTACGCACCAATCGGATCCGTATATGTAATATAGCCGTCATGCACGGGATCCGAACCGGATACCTGGGTCGGTACCTGCGCCTGTGAGGTAATCAGACTGGCAATCTGGCTAAAGGCCGCATTCAGATCCTCCGAACTTTCAGCCGGAAAATATTCATCGGCATACATAAGGCTGTCCGGATTGTTGTTATCATTCGGTATCTCAACTTCCAGATCATGAGATTCCCGGCTGCTTTCCGTAACATAATGCACCGTAGGTGAATTATTACTGCTATACTCCTCCCAAGCGTTGTAAATAAGGCGGATTTCTGGCGTACTTGAAGTCTCTGCAGCAGCCAAATTGTCTTCGGGATTCAGCACCAGATTCGCCAGTTCTACCATCTGATCCGTCTGATGGTTCGTACTGAATCCAATGGTATATACATTCGCGCTGTTTTCGCCCGGGTCATCTCCATAATAATTGTGTGTAATGGCATTTTTCATATAAGAAGCCGTCAGCAGGGGCATAAAACCATTGGCGCTCCAGGCATTTGAATTGTCTCCCCAGCCGACAGATTCACCGCCGTTGTAATCCAGACCATTCCACCACTGGCCTCTATTTTCTGCCAGCGATATCGTTGTGGGGGCCCCGTCTGACATCAGAACCACATTGGGGATCCTGGTTACCTCTGAACCATTGCTTAAGGTAAAGGTGGTATCTGTTTCTTCCGACAAGATCGACATTCCCTCATAAAGTCCGTACTGGATATTTGTTTTCGAATCCGTTTCCGCGGATCTGTCGGAACCGATATGACAGGTTACCCGCGCCTTTCCGTCATCCTTCCCGGTGGTTCCGCTGAAGCTAGTCAGCTCCAGATACGCAGGCGCAGAACCATCCTCCGGCACCTGGATTCCCTGCAGGTTTTCTTCACTCAGCTCCGTCAGCGGCAGAAGCGTGCTCCCCACCCGGTTAAATGTGACAATGGCCACACGATTGTTTGGATTCGCCTCCGCCAGAGTCTGAATAGCACTGTTCAGCGCCTCCACCATGTACTGAATGCGGGAATCCGATCCATCGGAGCGGCTTACCGTCGTAGAATCTACTCCCCATGTCATACTGGCTGAAAAATCCAGCACAAACACCACATCCACCGGCTGCTGTCCTTCCACCTCCTGGGATGTGGCCAGAGCAGAATAGGCGATCAGAAAATCTGCATCCTTTCCAATCTCCACTCTTTCCTCGCCGATGTCTCCGCTAAATACAACATCCTCGGTATAAACGGATTTGTCAGCCCAAACCCGCCCGTTGTATTGGGTCGAGCTGGTGCCATCTTCCAGGCCCAGCCACTGCTTATAGCCATCCTTCGTGTCTCCGTCCGATACACGCGCTGTATTTGCTGTGGAGGTATCTGCCGCATACACAGGCAGCGCGTACTGCGGCAGAATTCCAATGGCCATTACCGCGGCCAGCGCCACGGCCAGCAGGGAAGACAGCGGGTTCCTGCGCTTTCTCCTTCCCCTGTAATCTTGTTTTCTGTTTCCCATTCTCTCTTCGTCCTTTCTTTTCCGTCCCGTTGGGTGCGGGACGTTTTTCCCCTTATTCCTGAATTTTGTCAGCCGCGTGCATAAAGTCCTGTTTTCAGAAACATTATATAGTAAATATATCTCACTTCACATTTTTATGCAACCGCTTCCCTCTGCAAAATAACCAAAATTTTCGTCATTTTTTGTATTTATTTTTATTTTTATGTAAACTGTATTTTCTCTGCAATACCGGGCTTTGCTTCCTCGGCGCCGTTATACGGGCTTTTTTCCGGCCTTTACAAAAAATATTGTTTTTAAAGCATTTTTCTTTTATACCAGACCGGGCTGCGGCACTTTCTTTTTATATGCTGCACGATTTTTTGTCCCATCTCTTGTCCACATAAAATCCGATACGTTTCCACAGTGTTTCTGATTCTTTTACAAAGCATCGCCCTGCCCAAACATAACCGAAAATAAAAAATCCGGCTGCGGCAGTTCTCATTTCTGGGGAATAATAATTCTGCATTTACATTTTCTATTGTTTTCCCCTGCGTTTTGATGTATTCTTATTTCGGAGGCAGAAATTATGCGCAGAAACTGCCCCGATTTTTCCCAGAGATTTCTTCTCTGTTCTTTCTGTACATCTGTGTCCGTTTCGGACAGATTCCTGAGAGATCCTTTTATAAAAAAAGCACGGCGTTTTTCTGCCTGCCATGCCATCGGGTACATAAGTCATTCTGATGAAAACGTTTCTGCGCTGCCAAAAAGGAGGTTCTGTTGTTCAATACTAAAAAGACGAATCCGGCTCATATGTGGAATCTGCTGCGGAAAGCTGCCGCCCTTTTCCCGGGAAACAGGCGGAAACCGGCGTTCCCGGAAAGCTCCGGCCGGAAATCCCCCTACATGCTGGTGGAGGTAGAAGCCCAATATCTTTACGAAGATTTTCTGTACGAACTGGAAAACGGCCTGCTCTGCCTGTTTGTATTTGATAAAGCTGAATAACAGCTGATTTCAAAAAGGCGCCGGTCCAGATGACCGCCGCCTTTTTCTGCCTTTTTCATTTTCAGACGCCAGGGTGCCCGAGGCTTTGCCCCCAACATCATTTTTACAGATACTCCAGGATACCCCGGATATCCTTCACCACCGCGTCCGCCCCGGCCCGGAGGAATTTGTCTTCTGTATTCTTCAGAAGTTCCTGTTTTTTCCCCTCCGGCAGAGCCCGGTATTCGCTCTCGGAAAGTCCCAGCGCCGAGCTTCCCTCCAGAATGCCCACGGTAAAGACTCCCGCGTTTTTTCCCTCCCGGATGTCGGAAACCGTGTCGCCCACCTTCATGACCGAGGCCACGGAAGCGATCTGCAGCCGCTCCATATTCCGGAAGATCATATAGGGATACGGTCTTCCCATACCTCCCACAGAGTCCGGGCTGTACCAGCAGTCCGGGGCATATCCCTGTTCCGCTGCTCTTGGCACCACACGATCCATCATAATATCCGTATAGCCGGTGGTGGAGCCAACGCGGATATTCCGCTCCCGGAGCGCCTGCACTGTCTCCGCCACATAAGGCTTCAGGTCAGAGAAGCGGTCCAGGATCTTAAGCAGAGCCGGCTCGAAACGGGCGTACAGAGCATCCGTATCCTCCCTCTCCGGTTCCCGGCCGTATTTTTCACGCCAGAGGTTCCGGATCCGTGGCATGTGAAGCATTGTGTGGATATGCTCTCTTTTCAGCATGCCCATGGGCTCCCGCACCTCATCGATCTCCGGTTCAATGCCCGCCTCCCGGAACACCTCCAGAAAAGCCTGCACCGGGGCGAAGCATCCATAGTCCACGGTGGTGCCCGCCCAGTCAAAAATTACTGCTTCTATCTTGCGATCCATACGTTTTTCCTCCTGCATTTTCTCTTTCTGAAGACTCAGCCTGCTTTTCTCTGTTCCATCCGCGCGAAGAATTCTTCAAAAATCCCGCACAGCTTCCGGATATCTTCCTCATAGATCTCCCCGATATTTCCAATGCGGAAGGTGTCTGCGTCCGTCACCTTTCCGGGATAAATGGCGTATCCTCTCTCCTTGATGAACGCGTACATTTCTTCAAAGGAAAAGCTGCTGTTTTCCGGGTAAAGGAAGGTGGTGATGATGGGCCCCTGGTGCTCCTCGCTGATGTAGGTTCGGATACCCATCTCCTTCATCTTCCGGATCAGCAGGCGGTTGTTCTGATAGTATCTCCGGGAGCGGGCGGGAATACCCCCTTCCTCCTTCAGCTCCTCCAGGGCTCTGGCGAAGGCCAGCACCGTGTGGGTGGGGGAGGTGAAGCGCCATTTACCGTCCCTCTCCATGGTCTCCCACTGATCGTAGAGATCCAGGGACAGGCTTCTGGCCTTTCCTCTGCTCTCCAGAAGCTTCTGCCGATTACAGATAATGAAGGAAAATCCCGGTACGCCCTGGATACACTTGTTGGCACTGCTGATCAGGAAATCAATCCCCAGCTCTCCCACAGGGATATCCACGCCGGCAAAGCTTGACATGGCGTCCACGATCATGGTCCTCCCCGCCGCCTTCACCGTTTTGGCCACGGAGGCGATATCGTTGAGGATGCCGGAGGTGGTCTCACTGTGAACCATGGACACATGGGTGATGGCCGGATCTGCCTTCAGCATGGCTCCGATCCGCTCCGCGGAAGGAATCCGGTCATAGGGTTCCCGGTACAGCACATAGGCGATGCCGGCATGCTCCGCGATGTCCGCCATCCGCTCCCCGTAGGAGCCGTTGGCGGCGATCAAAAGCTTCTCCTTCTCTCCCACCACGCTGGTGATGACAGACTCCACGCCGAAGGTGCCGCTGCCCTGCATCAGCACCGCCGTATATGCCTCCCGGGAGACATGGGCCAGATCCAGCAGCTCCCGCCGGATCTTCCGGGTGATCTGCTTATAATCCTCGTCCCAGGTACAGTGGTCTGTTAACATCTCTCTTTTAACGGTATCGGTGGTGGTCAGGGGGCCCGGTGTCAGAAGTTTATAGTTTACCATGATCTTTCTTCCTCTCTTTTTCTTATTTAATGATGTCGGGAACAAAAGCACCCGGCTATGATTCCTGCGGAATATTTACCGGCAGCGCTCCGATAATTCCTGGTGGCGCTCCAGCAGCTCCGCTGTCAGGGGCTCACCAAATGTTTTCGGGTAGGCCGACTGGTTCAGGCCCTCGGCCGTCTCTCCCTCGTACAGAGGATTGGGGTAGATCTGCAGCAGCTCTGCCCGCCCGTTTTTCACAATGCATTCCGCCATCTCCATGGCTTTCGGATTCGTGTCCTTTTCCTTGTCAATGACAGCCACCGACTCCGTGAGGGAGAAGTTCCCCTCCACAGGGTCAATGTAATCGATGGGCATACCGGATTCCTTATCCTCCACCGCCTGATGGCGCAGGCCGAAACCGATGGCCACCTCTCCGGAACGCACCTTCTTGATGGGGCCTGACCCGGAATCCTCGATATGAGGCCCGGCATTCTCATAGATGCCGGTTAGGACCTCTCCGGCCCCCTCTTCCCCGTACTCGCTTACCAGGGCCTGGATCAGCAGCCAGGCTGTGGAAGAGCTTTTGATATCTGTAACGGAAATCATGTCTCTGTAAACCGGATCCGCCAGATCCGCAATGGAGTCCGGCATGGGAAGCCCTTCCTCCTCCATCACCCGGGTATTGACGATCAGGGCTCCCTCCTGGCAGGTAATGGGTTTATAGTAATCCGGCGTCTCCTGGATGGTGGACGCCGTAAAATCCAGCTCCGCAAACATTTCGTTCTGCTCCTGGGCGCTGGTGAGGTAGAAGGAACTCATGGTCACCAGATCCGCCTCTATGTTGGCACCCTCCGCCAGAAGCTTTCCGCCAAGTTCTGAGGTACCGAAGGACTGGAGAATATACTCACCGCTGTAGCCGCATCCATCCAGCGTATGCCGGATGGCCTCCACCGCCTCGTCATCGGCATTGGTGTAGATAATTACCTGCTCCCCTCCGGAGCCCGCTCCTCCTGAATATACGGTGAAAGCTCCCAGGGTGAGGACGAGACATCCCGCCGCGCAGGCCGTGGCCGCCCGCCGCATCCGCCTGCGGGAAACAGCCTTTTTCGTTCCCGCTTCCTTCCCCGCGTTCCGCACAGCCCCGGCCACTGCCTGGAAAAGGGCCTTGGCTGCCAGGTTGATAAAGAGGATGCACAAAGACAGCACGAATATTTTGTTGAATTCCGCAAAATGCTGCAGCTCCTTGATCTTCGTGGTCACCACCATGGTTCTGGCCCCCGCGATAAAAATGACCGCGCTGACCGTCACCATGGCATTTACAAAGTAGTAGCTGAACACCTCCAGCAGGGTGGGCAGGGCGTTGGGCGTCACCACCCGGAAGATGGTCTTCACCCAGTTATCCCCCATGAGCATGGCCGTAGTCTCCCAGGAAGCATTCATCTTCTCCAGAGAATTTTTCATCATCAGGTAGGGCGTTGAAAAGTAGTGGACAATGTTGCAGATGATCAGCAGCGCCAGCGTATTCTGCATGGGCGTGCCGGAAAACATCAGCATAAAGGCGATGCCGATGACCATTCCGGGAATGGTGTTGGTTACCAGGGCAATGCTCTCGATGATGCTCTTGCCGGTTTTGGACAGCCGGCTTCTGGCCGTCACCAGCGCCGCGCCGTAGGCGATGACAGAACCGCACAGGGCCGTCAGGGCCGCCACAAGCAGCGAGTTTTTAAATACATCCGCCAGCACGCTGTCGCTGAATACTTCCCGCACATGTTCCAGGGTGGGCGCCATATTGTAGGGCCACTCGCTGACAAAGGGGACGATAAAGATCACCGCGAATACCAGCACGATCACCAGCAGCACCGCTGCGGAAAACACGCCGCAGATTCCGTCCCTGGTTCTGCTGCAGAAGTTGTCCACCCGGGAAATTTTGTTGTAGCGGACGTTGTATTTCTGCAGAAAATGCAGCAGGGCAATGCTGACAACGGAAGGCACCAGCATGACCATGGCCACCACGGCGCCGTTATTAAAGTTGGGAAGGCTTCCCAGCATTTCATCGTACAGAACCGAGGCCACCACCTCATACTGTCCTCCCACGGAGGTCGGAATACCGAAGTCGGTAAAGGCCAGGAAGAAGCACTGGACAAAAGAGGCTGCCAGAGTTCCCGTCAGGGGACGCAGCAGGGTGATCCAGAATGTCTTCAGGGGTTTATCCCCCATAATCCTGGATACAATCATGTATTTTTTGTCGATATACCCCATGGTATTGTGAATCAGCAGGAAGGATACCGGCAGGGTGTAAATGATGTAGCCCAGCATCAGGCCGCCGAAGCCGTAAATGTCAAAAAGCTGAAATCCCAGAGCGCGGGTTACTAGCCCCTGGCGTCCAAAGGTGTAGATAATGGCAAAGCCGTAGGTAATCGTGGGCAGCAGCATGGGCAGTACCGCGCCGGCCCGGATGATCTTTTTAAAGATTCCCGGCAGATTGGTATACCGCACGGAATAAGCCAGGATAAAGGCCAGCACAGTAGTGAAGAAGGCGCTGGTCGCCGACACGGAGAAGCTGTTGCCCACCGCCTGCCAGAAGCCCCGCCCCGCGAATACATCCGCGTAGTGGACCCAGAAGGCGCCGGTGTCGCTCTGAAAGGATTTCAAAAGCAGGGTGACAATGGGCACCGCCAGGAACCATACAAAGAGCACCGTCACCGCTATAAAAATAATTTTAATTTCTGCAGGAACATGGGATCCTTTTTTCTTTTTCATGATGACGCTCCCTCTTTTTTCAGACTGCTGCCGTGCACTGGAACAGGGAAAAGATATTATTCCGCTTGATCTCCAGCTGATTCAGAATAAACTCTTGAATGAAGGAATTTTTCGGCTGTCCGATAATCTCCTCCGGCCTTCCGTACTGGGAAATCTTCCCCTGATTAATAATCAGCACCCGGTCGGAAAGGGTCAGCGCCTCCTCCGGATCGTGGGTGACGATAATGGTGGTCAGATGGTATTCCCGGGCAATGGTTTTGATCCTGTCCTTGATCGATTCCTTAATGACCCCGTCCAGAGCGCTTAAGGGCTCGTCCAGCAGCAGGATCTTCGGCTTCATGACCATGGTTCTGGCCAGGGCCACCCGCTGCTTCTGTCCGCCGGAGAGCTGCTCGATCCTCTTATTCAGATGCTCCTGCAGCCCCAGCAGCTCAATGAGATCCTGTACTTCCTGCTCCGTGGAAATGCCCGGCCGGTTCTTCAGACCGTAAACAATATTCTGGTAAGCATTGAGATTCGGGAAAAGGGCATAGTCCTGAAAAACAATGTTAAAACCTCTCTGCTCCATGGGCACCCGGGTCAGATCCTTTCCGTTGTAGAACAGCTTTCCGCTGTCAACATCCACGATCCCCAGGATCACATTCAGAAGTGTCGTCTTGCCGCCGCCGGAGGGGCCCAGGATCGATATGATTTCTCCGTCCTGCACCTCCAGGCTGATATCATCCAGCACCGTATTTCCGTCAAAGGATTTTCTGATATTCTTGAGCTCCAGCATCTTAGTCCCCGCTCCTTTCATTTCTCTGTTTTCCGGCTTCTTTTTGGGCTCCCGCCCCTTGCTGGTGCCCATTATAGAAATTTTTTTCCGCCCCTTTCCACCAAATCCATGTGAAGCTTTTGTAAAGACCAGGAAAAGAAAAGGACGGGAGCCTGTAGAAAATCTACAGGATCTCGTCCCCTTCCCGGTAAGCTCTCCGGGCCACCAGAGCGCTGGTCTTATTCAGTTTTTTGGAAAGTCTTCCGTAATCCCGGTTCAGCACGCCGGCGTACAGCATATCCACCAGCGCCATCTGAGAAATTCTGGAAAAAATCGTGTCCCCGCAGAGGAACTGCCGGTTGCTGGCGCACAGAAGGATATCCGCGTACCGGGCGATGAGGGAATTTTCAAAATTCGTAAGCACCAGGGTTCCCGCCCCCGCCTTCCGGGCCAGAGCCATCATCTCCACCGTGTGCCGGGAACAGCCGGAGTAGGAAATGCCGATGGCCAGGTCCTCCTTTCCCAGATTTGTGGCGCTGACGTTCTGCAGGTAGTAGTCTCCGTACATCCGGCAGTCCAGCCCCAGGTACAACAGCTTGGTCATCAGATCGCTGGCCGTACAGACGGAATTTTCCACGCTGTAGATAACAATGCTCCGGGCCCGCAGGATGGCCTCCACCGCCTGTTCGTAATCCTTCGCCCGGATACTTTTCAGCGTCTCCTCCAGCATCCGGATGGAAGTGCCGACGATCTTCCCGGGTATTTCCTCCAGCTTATCCCGGCTGGAAAGCCGGAAGCCGTACAGTTCGATCTCCCCTTCCTCCCGCTGTTCTCTGCCCTCCTCCTGCACCAGGGCATATTTAAATTCCCGGAAGCCTCTGTATCCCAGAGCCTTCACAAACCGCAGGATGGTGGGCTGACTGACGCCCGCCTCCCTGGCCAGCTCCTCCAGCAGCAGATCCCCTGCCCGTCCCCGGTATTCCAGCAGATAATCCGCCGTCTTCTTCTCCGAGGGGCGCAGACGGCCGTATACACTCTCAATTTTTCTCCGCATCAAAGCATCCATAAAACCCTCCCGTAGAAAATCTACAGAAAATCCGTATTTTCCCGCAGGAAATGTAAAATCTCCTCCCGCAGAACGCAGAGCATAAGAACAGGCCGTTTTGGATTGTACCTGAAAAAATACATGCTCTGCGGCGTCTTTTCTATTTTATATCAGAAAGGAAAGCGCTGTAAAGCGGCAAAAAACATTTCAGCGGACAGAGTCCTTCTGCCCGGCCTGCAGGATTCCTTTCCGCCGCAGCTCCCGGCGCACCAGCAGGGCACAGCAGATTACCGCCGCCGTCTCAGACACCCAGAATCCGTACCAGGCATAAGCAATGCCCAGATATCTGGAGAACAGATAGACCGCGGGCACCAGCAGCACCAGCTGCCGGAGGGCTGTTCCCAGCATGTTGATGACTCCGTTCCCCAGGCCGGAAATCGTATATCCCATGACAATAGTGACCGCGGCCAGCGGAAAGGTGCCGCAGATGATCCGAAGGGCCGGCAATCCCAGCTCCAGCATTTCCCGGCTGGCCGAAAACAGCCCCAGCAGCTGGGCGGGCAGAGCGGCAAACAGAAGAGCGGCGGCAATCCCCACACCTGCGCCAATGGGCACCACTGTCTTTAAGAGCTGCAGCACCCGCTCCTTCTTCCCGGCTCCCAGATTGTAGCCGGCGATGGGGATGGAGGCCTGCCCCAGGCCGTTCATGGGCAAACAGAGAAAATTCTGCAGCTTGTAGTATACTCCGAAGAATGCCACGGCTGTGGAGGAGAAGGAGATCAGGATACCATTGACAGCCGTCACCATAATACTTCCCAGGGCCTGGGTGACAATCGTCGGCAGTCCCACCCGGTAGATTTCTCTGAACACCCGGGGATCCGGCCGGTAGCCCCGGAAGCGCACCTTTACCTCCGGATTCCGGAACCGGTTCAGAAGAATTGCCAGAAGGGCGGAAACCCACTGCCCGATGACGGTGGCAATGGCGGCTCCCCGGACGCCCATGGCCGGCAGTCCCAGCCAGCCGAAAATCATAATGGGGTCCAGGATCGTATTGGTGACCGCGCCGGACACCAGCGTAATCATACTGTCAAAGGTATCTCCCACGGACTGCAGGAACCGCTGATACATGGTGCTGAGAAAGGTTCCTCCGCAGAAAACCATACAGATAAACAGATACTCTTCACAGTAGGCTCCGATCTCCGGATCTTCCGTAAACAGCCTGACAAAGGTTCCCGAACAGAAAATCCCCAGAATCATAAATACAGCCATGCCGGCCAGCGCCAGCAGCACGCCGGAAGCCGCCGTATTTCCCGCCGTTTTCCGGTCTCCGGCCCCGAGGCTGTGGGAGAGGAGCGCGCTGAGCCCCACACTGGTGCCCACCGAAAAGGCCACCATCAGGATCTGGACGGGAAAGGCCAGGGATACGGCGGTCAGGGCCGCTTCCCCCATCCGGGCCACAAAAATACTGTCCACAATGTTGTACAGAGACTGTACCAGCAGAGATATCATCAGCGGCAGCGACATGTTGATAACCAGCTTCGGCATGGCCATTGTCCCCATTTTATTCTTCTCTTCCATCTCGTTCTCCTTCCCCTCTTCTCCGTATAATAAAAAATGCAGACCCCTCTGTAAGGCCTGCACATTCACATCTGAAACGGTCGCTTCCATTTCCTTTATTATATAAAAGCCGCTGATGCATGTCAATATTTTCTTGTCCGAAAATGACAGCAGAATCGAAACTGCGTGACAGCGAAGGAACCCTGATCCGGGTATTTACCAGCTTTTTTTAACAGTCAGCACATTCCGTCCGTCCCGGTACACGTAGTCCACACTGTCCATGGTCTTCTTCACCATATAGATTCCCAGGCCCCCAAAATCTCTTTCCTCCGCCGAGAGCGAAATATCCGGGTCCGGCGTCCGGGTGGGGTCGTAGGGAATTCCGTCATCGGAAAACCGGAGCACGATTCTTTTTTCATGCAGCCCGCATTCCACCGTAACCCGGGAAGCCTGTCCATAATGAACAATATTTGAAAAGATCTCATCGATGGCAATATTCATCTGTGAAATCACCTTAAAAGGCGCCTGCTTCTCTGTCAGCTGTTCTTCTACAAAGGCCGTCACCTTCTCCAGATTCTCAAGATCCGGCTCCGTCTGCAGCAGCTTCATGGAATGTTTGATCCGCTTCATCTCAAAGGAAAGCATGGTGATATCGTCAAACTGGGGCGCGTTTCCCACGAAGCTGTCAATATCCGCCTTGACCCTGGACAGCGTCTCCTCCGGCGAAGCCTCCGCCGCCCGGTTCAGGGCCTGCAGCATCCGGTCTGTGCCGTACAGCTCCCGGGCCGCGTTGGTGGCCTCCGTGACGCCGTCCGTGTAGACGAACAGTTTATCTCCCGGCTCCAGAGTCAGCTCATACTCCCGGTATCTGGCATTTTCCATGCCGGCCAGGACAAAGCCGTGCCGGTCGTGAAGAAGTTCATACGCCCCGTTTCCGTGGCGGATCACCGGATACTCATGGCCGGCATTGGCGCAGACCATTTTCCCGGTGGACAGCTGGATCTTGCCCAGCCAGACGGTCACAAACATCTCCGCGTCATTATTTTCGCAGAGCTGATTGTTTACCTTCTCCAGAATCTCCCGGGGCGAGTCGCCGCTCTGGGCGCAGTTCTTTAAAAGCGTCTTGGCGATCACCATAAACAGGGCCGCCGGAACTCCCTTGTCTGACACATCCGCAATCACCATGACCAGGTGATCGTCATCCAGCAGGAAAAAATCATAGAAATCTCCCCCCACCTCCTTGGCCGGCGTCATGGTGGCGTAGATATCAAACTCATTGTGTTCCGGGAAGGCCGGGAAAATGCAGGGCAGCATATTTCTCTGAATATTGCTGGCCACGCTGAGCTCCGCCTCATTTTTCATGGCCTTGGCGCTCCAGAATACAGAGGAGAAGATCTGTACGTATTCCAGCACAAAAATGACGCACACAGTAATATACAGAGGAAAGAAATACGCGTTGCCCGGAACGATGCCCGTATTGTTCGAAATCAGATTGATAATATAAAATCCCACCATGGAAACCAGCGGCGCGGCAATATAGGAAGTCATGCGCCCCTGCTGCACTTCAATCACCGTCTGCACATGGCGGCGCAGCAGCCTGTGATACAGGAAAAAGAAAAACGTGTAGACCACCAGCTTGATGCCTGTAAACAGCAGTACATTTCCCACCGTATAGGGGGTGGTCTCGATCAGCCCCAGGGCCGTGCCCAGGAAGGTATCCGTGGTTCCGCAGAACATGAAGGTGACCACGTTGGCGATGAGGCAGGCCATGACTGCCGTAAACAGCTTGGCGCTGCGGCTCTCCGTATACAGGACCTCCGTGGCAATACAGATCAGCGCAGAAAGTCCCAGAATCCCCACCAGATCATTGTACAGGTCCACCGTATAGCTCAGCAGGGAAATGAGATATCCGCCCGCGGCGAAGGCTCCCCACAGAAGCCCGGTAACCCTTTTTCCGAATTTTGGCTTCAGCGTGCAGCCAACAATCAGGGCTCCGAAAACGGAAGCCAGGAATACTGCTGTATTCCACAGAATTACTGTCGGATTCATATATGTTCCTCCTATTCAAACATAAAAAGATCATCCAGAGCCGCAATGTACTTCTCCAGATACGCCTCCGTTACCGGCTGCCACTTCTCGCCCATGGCAGCCAGCACCGCCGCCGTCAGTTCCTCTGACACAGCCGTATCCCGGTAGGCCATATTGGGCCGTTCCAGAAGGATTCCCTCTGTCAGCGTACGCCCCTCCCGGGTTCTGGAAAGCTCCGCAAGCCGCTGTTCAAACCGGCTGTCGCTCTCCGCCTCCACCGGGTGTCCGAACCGCTCCAGCACCTGGAAAATCTTCCGGTAGGGCACTTCCTCCGGCGGGCAGACATGATAGACCGCCGTCTCCGTCCGCAGAGCCGCCAGCTTCACCAGGATGCGGGCCGTTTCATCCACAGGAGAAAAATTCACGCTTCCCCGGTACAGAGAGGCGGGGGTCGCTCCGATCTTTACATACGAAGCCAGCTGTCTCGTAAAGGCATTGGTCCGGTTGTTCATCTGGAATTCTCCGTCCGAGATCCGGCCCTGCAGATTGCCCACCCGCATGATTTTTACCGGGATCCCCCGGTCGGCCGCGGCTCTGAGCGCTTCATACTCCGCCATATATTTAGAAAGGATATACTGGTTGCGGATTTCCTGACCTACATACAGATCCCGCTCCGTCAAAAGCAGCGGTTCCCCGTCCCGGGGATAGATGCCGCCCACACTGACTGTGGAAATCTGGACCAGGGCTGCCGCTTCCCGCTGGCAGAACCGCAGAAGATTTTTCACCCCCCCCGTGTTCGTCTTCTCCAGCCGGTCATCCGCCGCAAAATGGGCTACATTGGCGGCGGAGTTGATCACCAGATCGATCTTTTCTCCCAGGCCTTTTCGGAAAGCCTGCTCATCAGTGATATCTCCGTCCGCCACCAGCAGCCTCTCTCCGAACAGACTGCTGTAATCATCTTCGCTGTAGTAGAACAGCGTGCTGCGGAGACGCTTCTCCGCGGAAAGTCTCTGATTCGGGCGCACCAGGCACCAGATCCGGTTCCAGGAATCCGGATGCTTCAGAAGCTCCGTCAGGATATGGATGCCCAGAAATCCGGTCACTCCTGTGAGCAGAATGTTGCCCAGATTTTTCCGGCTCCCGGATCCCGGCCTGTTCCCGGATAAGAGTTCCCGAATCCCCCGGTAATCCAGATGATGCAGGGAAGTCTCTTTTTCCTTCTCCTCCGGCGCCTTCAGATGCTGGGCCAGCAGCTCCGGCGTGGGATACGAAAAGACGTCGGAAAAGTCGATGCTGACGCCCGGCAGCCGCTCCTCGATCTCACAGATCACCTCTGAGATATGGAGGCTGTCTCCGCCCAGCTCAAAGAAAGAATCCTCCGCTCCCACCGGCGAAACCTCCAGCACCTTCTCATAGGCTTCAGCGATGGCCTCTTCCGTCCTGCCGGAAGGCGCCCGGTAGTTTCTTACGTATTCCACCGGCTCCCGCTGCAGCGCTCCAAAATCCGTCTTGCCTCCCGGGGTCTGGGGCATTTCCGGGAGCTCTTTCCATACATCCGGCACCATATAAAGGGGAAGACTTTCCCGCAGAGCTGCCTTCAGTGTCTCCGCAGTCACAGCCAGCCCCTCCTTCACCGTATAAAAAGCCGCCAGATGCTGGGAACCGCTGATGCTGCGCACCAGCACATGAACCGCTCCCACGGCGGGCTGTTCACGGATCCGGTTCTCAATCTCCGACAGCTCCAGCCGGAGCCCCCGCAGCTTTACCTGGCTGTCATTTCTTCCCCGGTACAGGATGCGTCCGTCTTCCGTAAACTGTCCCACATCGCCGGTCCGGTACACCCGGCGCCCCTGCAGAATGGTAAACTTTTCCGCCGTCTGTTCCGGAAGGCCGTGATAGCCGATGCCCACCCCGGCTCCCCAGACACAGATCTCTCCCGCCGCGCTCAGCGGAAGCAGCTCGCCCCGGCGTCCCAGGATCATAACCCCCATATTGGCAATCGGTCTTCCAATGGTTTCGTTATCTCCCGCCTCCGTGATGGTAGCTCCAATGGTGGTCTCCGTAGGGCCGTATCCGTTGTAGATCCGGATCCCCATATGATCCAGCTCATCCGCCAGCGCCGAGGGCAGGATCTCGCCCGCGGCCAGAACCGCATGCACGCCCTCCAGGGCTTCCACGAAATGGCGATTGTGAAGATAGGCCGTCAGACGGGAGGGCGTACAGTGGAGAATATCCGCCCCGTGGGCCCGGATCAGCCAGGACAGAGCCTCCGGGTCAGCCATTGCCCGCTCCGGCGCGAACTCCACGAATCTTCCGTTCAGCAGCGGCACAAAAATTTCAAACAGAGAAATATCAAAGCACACAGAGCCAATGGCCACAATTCCCCGGCAGTTCCGGCAAATGTCCCGGTTAAAGGGATTATTCTCCGGCCGCGTGATATTCACGATCCCCCTGTGGGACAGCATGACCCCCTTGGGCCTTCCGGTGGTGCCGGAGGTATAAATGCAGTAGGCCAGCTGCTCCTGGGAAACGGGAATCTGCGGATCGCAGGTCTTCCGGCAGGCCAGCAGCTCCTCTGCCTCCACATAGGAAAACCGTTCCGCCCCTTCCACATTGGCGGAAGAGATCAGGCAGGCCGCCTGGCTGTTCTCAAAGATATAATCGATGCGTTCCCTGGGATACTGGGGATCCACCGGAATAAAGGCCGCTCCGGCCTTGGAGATGCCCAGCATTACGGGAATCAGGCGGATATCCCGGTTCAGCAGATACAGAACACGGCAGCCGGAACCGATCCCCCTCTCCAGAAGCCCGTTGGCCACCCGGTTGGACAGCCGGTCCAGTTCCTCATAGGTGAGACTGTTTTCCCCCGCGTACAGGGCCGGGGCCTTCCCATATTTTTCCACAGCCCTGCGGAACAGGGAGGGAATCGTATCGCAGGGATCGAAGGGCACCTGCGGCCCCTGCACGCTGCGCAGCAGCGCCTCCTCCTCCAGAGCTGTCAGGGGAAGCTCCCGAACCTGCGGATCCTCCCCGGTGCCCCTTCTCAGTATTTCCGCAAAAGCCTGGTGGAACCGCTCTACCTGCCTTTCGCCGTAGATTCCGTCCCGTCCGTCATAGCAGATCGTATATTTTCCCTGCAGCCTGGTAATATTCAGGGTCAGATGATTGTGCATGGCTCCGTCCATGCTGAGCCAGATCTCAAAGGGGATTTTTCCCCGCAGCACAGGCTGATAAATATTCAGCGTGTATTCGCTCACAGAACTGCCGCAGATTCCCTCTCTCTGCAGATCACCGAGAATTTTCCCCATTCCGTACTGCTTATGTTCAGAAGCGCTGCGGCTTCTGGACAGCGCCCTGCGGCAGAGGTTCGAAAAACGGTCCCTCTCCTCCACCGGCACCCGCACAGGCACCACCAGTGTCCGGCAGCCAAAGGCTTCTCTCTCCTCCTGAGAATTCCGGTTCAGGCGGGGCATCAAAAATACCGCGTCCCGGCACTGCTCCGCGCCTGCCAGATAGACGGAAAGCGCTCCGGAGAAAACCGCAGCCGGCGTAAGGTTCTGCTCTGCGGCGAACCGGTCAATTTGTCTCCCCAGTTCCTCGGATATCTCCCGGGTATAACAGGTCCTCCTGCATCCCTCCGCCTGGCCGGGCAGGATACTGCTCTCAAATTCCGCGTCCCGGAAATACTCCAGCCAGAACTTCTTTTCCTCCTCCGGATCAAAGTTCTGCTCCGCCCTCTCTTCTCCAAGAGGAATCTCCTCTGTCTCTTCCCCTCCCAGGGCATCCAGAATCCGCTGGGCAGTCTGGCACATGCTGTAGCCGTCCACCAGCACATGATGAAACCGGAGAGACAGCAGGGTTCCTCCTTCAAGCACGGGAATGGCCCTGGCCTCCCACAGCCCGCAGTCCGGGAAGCCCCGGAAGGGTTCCGCCTCCAGCCGGCGGCAGAATTCCTCCGCCTCCCGGCGCGTTTTTCTGTCCTCAGACATACAAAAAGCGGCGCATTCTCCTGAATCTGTCAGGACAAGTGCGCCCGCTGCATCCTTTGTCAGCTGGAGCCGGAAGACTCCGGTGTGTTCTGTTACCTGATCCACAGCACGGCACACGGACTGCGCTCCGCACTGCGGAAAATACATCCGTACGGCTATGGTATTCACAGCCTCTCCCGGAAAAGCCTCCTCATTCTGCATCATGCTTTTCCGGGAGAGGCTCAGATGAATCTCTCTATTGCTCATTTCTTTCCCTTCTGTATACGCACGGCCCGCCTACTGGATCGTCAGGATATCCACAAATCCTGTAACTTCAAAGACCTCCATGACAGTCTCATTTACATGACGGATCACCATGGTCCCCTGTTTGTTCATCGTTTTCTGGGTAGACAGAAGCACGCGGAGCCCCGCCGATGAGATATATTCCAGTTTCTCAAAATCCAGGATCAGTTCCGTCACTCCCGCAATGGACTTCTTCAGCTCCGCATCCAGAAGCGGCGCGGTGGTGGTATCCAGACGGCCTTCCAGGGTCAGGGTCAGCGCTGTCCCGCTGGCATTTCTATGTATATTCATGGCTGTTACCTCCTGTTTTCACTTTCTGTTAAAGTCTATCATAAAGCCTCCTGCTTGTAAAGATAGGCCTCCACCCGTTTCGCCACATTTTCCTGCAGATTCCGGTAGAAGAACTGATAATCGTAGACATGGTATTCGCCCTCCTGCAGGAAGTCCAGAGCCGCCGGATAATCCTCCGGAGATACATCCGTCACCTTCAGCGCGCCTCTCTCTTCATCGATATAGGCGCCCGTCAGCTGGGGCACCTCTGTGGTGATATTCCCCTCATAATCCGTAAAGCAGGCTCCCAGATTCAGAGACTTGTCGGCCACCGTGCCATCTGTCTTCCAGTTCAGCGGGTTGATGCTGTAGGACCAGGTTCCCTCCGGGATAAAAAAAGAATCGGTAATTTCCTCGGACTCAGAGCTGAAGCAGACGATCACGCCCGTATCTGTCTCGCCGGAAGCCGGGACCAGCTGCGGATATTCTTCCACATCCTCTTTCGTCAGCGCCCAGCCGATACAGTAGCAGGCGATCATGTCGGACATCGCCTCCGGATAATCCTTTATCAGTTCCAGGCACATGTAGGCTCCCTGGGAGAATCCCGCCAGCACAAAGGGATCGTCCCCCTTTTTATGTTCCAGATAATATTCAAAGGCCGCCGACACATCCTCATAGGCCACATCGTAGGACTCCTCCATACGGCCCTCCGTGATGGCCGACAGGGATCCCTGGCTGTAGTAGGGGGCGTACATATCCAGCGTGTCCTCGTAGATGCCCCGCTCCATATTCAGCGCTCCCAGAAAACCGGCCTTCCCCTCTTCATCCTCCAGAGACATATTAATCGTATCCTCATCTCCCGCATAGGTGGTGGGCCCGATCAGAAACAGATCCGCTTCTTTTTCGCTGTCCGTTCCGTTATAGGCCCAGAGGACATCCTCTCCGTAATCTGCCTGTTCCTGTGCCTTATCCCCGCAGCCGCCTGCGGCGGTGCAGAAAAACAGTACCGCGGCCAGAACTCCTGCCATCTCCTTCTCCATGCGCATTTCCTCCTGCTTTAGCAATAATCATTAACACCGAAAAGGGCCAGCAGAGATTTCTCTCCGCCGGTCCCTGTTTTTTTATCATAACACCAACCGCAGGTAAAAAGCAATCAATCGCGGACATTTTCCCAATAGAAAAGAGAGAAACCGAACGCATTTCATTCTGAAACGCCTCTGACTCATCAGTTTCTCTCTTCGATAAAATTTATTATATTCGCACCCGGACAGTCCATCCGGATACGGGGCAGTCGGCCCTGAACCGAAACCGTTTCTCACAGGAGGAAAAAATATTTTCCGTATCCCCGGTTCCGAATATGTTTATAGTATACCGGGTATCTGTGTCCGGAATTTGTCCAATCTCTGAAATCTTTTAGAAGAGAATCTAAAATCTTTTTAAAATTTACTGCCGGCCTGCAGGACCCGACCCGGCGCCTCCCCTTCCCGGGGACCTTAAGAAATACCCTTCTCTTTTTGGCAATAATTCCCATTGATTTTTCGAACGTATGTTCGTATAATAAAACTGTAAAATCTGCCGGCATACCGGGAAGGAAAGGACACAGCGCTTATGAAGGAACGGACGTATCTGGCCATTGATCTGAAATCTTTTTACGCATCTGTGGAGTGCGTGCAGCGGCAGCTGGACCCGCTGACGACCCATCTCGTAGTGGCGGACAAAAGCCGCACGGATAAGACCATCTGCCTTGCCGTATCTCCTTCCCTGAAAGCCTGCGGGATTCCGGGGCGCGCCCGTCTCTTCCAGGTGGAGCAGAAGGTACGGGAAATCAACGCGGCGCGGCTGGGACAGGCGCCGGGCCGCCGCTTTACCGGAAGTTCCTTCCGCAGCACGGAACTGGAAGCATCCCCCGGGCTTCAGCTGGATTATATCACCGCCCCTCCCCGGATGGCCCTGTACATGGAGTACAGCGCCAGGATCTACGAGATTTATCTGAAGTATGCCGCGCCGGAGGATATCCACGTCTACTCCATCGATGAGGTTTTCATGGACATCACTTCCTACCTGCCATCCAGCGGCCTTGGCCCCCGGGAATTTGCCCGCTCCATCCTCCTGGACATTCAGAACACGGTGGGGATCACCGCCGTCGCCGGGATCGGCACGAATCTGTATCTCTGCAAGACAGCCCTGGACATCCTGGCCAAGCATGTGAAGCCGGACGCCTGGGGCGCGCGGATCGCATGGCTGGACGAGCAGAGCTACCGCCGGGAATTGTGGGATCATAAGCCTCTCTCCGACTTCTGGCGGGTAGGGCGGGGCTACGCGGAAAAGCTCCGGCGCTGCGGCCTTCTTACCATGGGCGACATTGCCCGCTGCTCTCTGGGCGGTCCCCGCGACTTTCACAACGAGGAACTGCTGTACCGCCTTTTTGGCGTCAACGCGGAGCTGCTCATTGATCATGCCTGGGGCTTTGAGTCCTGCACCCTGGCCGACATCAAGGCTTATCAGCCCCGGGCCAGCAGCACTGGTTCCGGCCAGGTCCTGCACTGCCCCTATCCCTGCCGGCAGGCCCGCCTGGTTCTGCGGGAGATGGCGGACTCTCTGTCCATGGATCTGGCGGAGCAGGGACTGGCGGCCGATCAGCTGGTTCTCACCATCGGCTATGACACGGAAAATCTGAAGCATGGACGCGGACAAACCTACCAGGGGGAAGTTACCTGCGACCATTATGGCCGCGCCGTCCCCAGACATGCCCGCGGCACGGCTTCCCTGGGCCGCTACACCGCTTCCTCTGCCCGGATCCTGGAAGCTGCCACAGGGCTCTTCGACCGCATTGCGGATCCTGCGCTTCTGATCCGCCGCCTCTCTCTTACGGCCGGCCACGTGCTGCCGGAGGCTGAAGTCTCCGGACGGGAATCTTATGAACAGCTGAGTCTCTTTCCCGATGTTCCTCCTTCCGGCGGGAATCCGGAGGACAGAACCGTTTCCCCGGACCGTGAAAAGCGCTGGCAGAGGGCGCTGATCAAAATACGGAACAAATATGGAAAGAACGCGGTTCTGCGGGGCATGAGCCTGCAGGAGGGCTCCACCGCCAGAGACCGCAATCAGCAGATTGGAGGGCACAGGGCATGAACTCACCCTACGAAGATATGATGGATCTTCCCCGCCATGTCTCCTCCTCTCATCCTCCCATGCCCCGTTCTCTCCGGGCGGCTCAGTTCGCCCCCTTCGCGGCCCTGACCGGCTACAGCCAGGTGATCCGGGAACGGAGCAGGCTGACAGTTCCAAAAAAGATTCCGGGGGAGGATCTGCAGGAGGAACTGCAGCGGAAGCTCCGGCTTCTGGCTGTCTGCAGGGATCACCCGGAAGTCCGGATTACCTGGTTCCGGCCCGATGCACGGAAACAGGGAGGATCCTATCAGAGTTCTGATGGGCGCCTGGAAAACATCGACGCCCGGAAAAAGATCCTGGCGCTGACGGACGGCACCAGGATTTCTCTGGAAAATATTCTGGAAATAGAATCTTCTCTGTTTGCCCGGGAGTTTTGAGGGCTCCGGATTTTACCTGGATTTACGCTTCTCTTTTCTTCTTCGTGATAGCGGAAATCCGGCGGCGGCACTATAATTCCTCTGAATACAGAAGTTTAGAATTCTGAGGAAAGGATGTGCAGTTATGGCTTTACTGATGAATGATAATGATATGAACCGTCTTCTGGAAGAAGTCCGCCCGGAAGGAGAACACTACGTGGGCAAAGCCTGGGGAACGCTCACCGGAAGCACCGCCAAAATGCTGGCTCTCGGTGCCATGGATTCCGTATCCTGCTACCTGGGCATTACCGAAAAATCTTTTGTCGTGGCGGCCCTGTCCGATATGGATATTTCTGCCGTCTGCGGAAGAATCGTGCTCCCGCTGTCTAAGATTAAAAAGCTCAAGATCAACCGCGGTCTTCTGCCTTTTCAGCGGATCCTAAAGATCCGGAGCGAACAGGGAAAACTGCAGCTTCTGCTGACCAATAACTCCCTGCGGGCCCGTATCCGCCGCCAGCAGGAAGGCGTGCAGACGATCTGCAGGGCTCTGGAAGCCGTATCGGTATAAAATCCGCCGGCTTCCAGAAGAAAACCCGTTTTTCAGGCCCTTTCCATTTAACTCATAAGAAATTTTGCCAGGGGAGGCACTATATCTTTTATGACCATCTGACTTGTATTGATGCAGAAATCAAAGTTCAGCCTGTTTCCCCAGGTCTGTCCCGTGAAGAATTCATAATATTTGGCGCGGTCTTTATCCACGGCAAGAATTTTCTGCCGCAGCTCCTTGTCCGTCAGCTTCTCTTCCGTTGGAGCTTTCCGGCGGCAGCGCGCCATTTTGCTCTCCATGTCAGCGTAAACGAAGATACGGATGGGCCTGCCCTTTATCAGCGCACCTTTCAGCCATCTCTCCTCCTGGGCACTCAGATATCCGTACTTCTCCATCTGCCCGACAACAATCTGTCTGCGCTGTTCCGCCAGATCCGGGTGTTCCCGGAGGGCATAGGCGGAAGGCGCGTTGGGCAGCCCCGCCAGCATGGTAGATTCATAGGGATTCAGGTATTTCGGCTCTTTCCCGTAATATCCCGAGGCTGCTTCCCCGATCCCATAATAGCCGTCTCCAAAATAAATGGTATTTACGTATAATTCCAGAATTTCCTCCTTCGTGCAGTCCCGCTCCAGCTTCAGGGCCAGGAAGATCTCCGCTATTTTTCTTGTGAATTTTTTCTCCTGGGTAAAATAAAGGTTCCTGGCCAGCTGCTGGGTGATGGTGCTTCCCCCTTCCTTCAGGCTTCCCGACAGAAGATCATTCTTCACCGCCCGCCCGATGGCGATCAGATCCATGCCTCCATGCTGCCAGAAACGGTGATCCTCCACCGCCACCACCGCATCCACGTACGTCCGGGGCAGATCCTGGAAGAGTACGTAATCCGGACGCATGCGGATCTCCGCTATTTTCTCCGCAAGATCCTCCTCCTGAAGTGCTTCCCGGTATTCTATGTAGCCCAGACAGACTGTGACCGCTCCCGCAGATGCCAGCACCGTCAGCAGGGACAGGAGAATTCTGCAAATCCATTTTTTCAAGCTAATCTCTCCTCTATGGGTAACTGTTTCACAGGGAAATTTCACGGCAGTTTCATAAAATCTCCGGCTTTTTCTTAATAAAATTACTGTGTATTCAGTATACGCATCCAAAAACATATATTCAACGATACCGCCCTTACATTTCTCTTGCATTTTTGTCACACCCCTGAGTCTTCCGCTTCTAATTCTTCCGGGACAGCTTCCGCTGCGGCTCAAAAAAAAGACACTTCCCCTTCCGGAAAAATGTCTCTTTCTGAAAGTCTGTTCTGTTTTTCTTCTGCGGCACCGGGGTTCTTCAGCCGCCCAGCTCCACCATCCGGCGGATGCACCGGGCCGCGCCTTCCATGACGGATGCCGGCAGGATAATCTCCTCTCCGCCTCTTCCCTCCAGGGTGCGGTACACATCCGCCAGGGTGGTCAGCTTCATATCCGCGCAGGTCAGCGCCGGTGAAACAGGGTAAAACTGCTTTTCCGGACAGGAAAACTGCAGATGCTCCACAATACTGTTTTCGGTGCCGATCAAAAATTCCCGGGCCTCTGATTTTTCCGCAAAAGCCAGGATGCCGGTGGTAGATCCCACATAATCCGCCTGTTCCGTCACCTCCGGCCGGCACTCAGGGTGTACCAGCAGCAGGGCTTCCGGGTGGGCGGCCCTTGCCCTCCTCACTTCTTCCCCGGAAACCTCCATATGCCGGGGACAGCCCCCGTGCCAGAGGGCAAAGGTTTTTTCCGGGATCTGCTCCGCCACGTACTGTCCCAGATTCGGGTCCGGAACAAACAGAATTTTGTCACTGTCCAGGGCCCTGCAGATGGAAACGGCGCTGGAGCTGGTGACACAGACGTCGCACTCCGTCTTCAGGGCAGAGGTGGTATTGATGTAGGCTACCGCAGTATAGCCGGGATACTGCTCCTTCAGCTCCCGCAGCATTTCCGGGGTCATCTGCTCAGCCATGGGGCAGCCGGCCATGGGATTGGCCAGCCAGACTCTCTTTTCCGGATTCAGGATCTTGCAGGTCTCCGCCATAAAGCGGACTCCGCAGAGGATCACGCCCTGCTGGGGCGCTTGCGCCGCCTGGCGGCTCAGCCCATAGGAGTCCCCTGTAAAATCCGCGATCTCCAGAACCGCCTGGCTCTGATAGGCATGGGCCAGAATGCAAATATCCTTTTCTTTTTTCAGGCGCAGGATCTCCTCCTGCATGTCACGTACCGTCATCCTCTTTCTCCTTCCCGTCCCTGCCCGGTTTCATCCTTCTCCCAGGGCTGCAGAGGCGCCAGAAAGCCGGCCTGCTTCAGGGCCTCCCCGATCTTGTCCAGCCTCTCCCGGGCGGCCGCCTCCACCAGATGGTAATGATAGCCGTCCGTGGCCGTGGAAAGTACCCGTGAGGAAGCTCCTGCCAGAGACTGCAGAAAATCCTGTACATCCTGGCGGCAGCTGATGTCCAGATCTGCCGTCATGCGCCCGTACACCCGGTGGCTGATGCTGATATTTTTTACCCAGCCGCCGTGGTCCACGATCAGGTTCAGCTCCTCCTCCGTCCGGTCAGAGCCGTGGCGTACCTTGAATTCCCGCGTGAAGCCGCTCTCCGGCTGCTGCATCACATAGCCCCGGTAAGTGGAGATGATGTGGGGATGGGACGCCCGGATCACCGCCAGATCCTGGACGATGACCTGCCGGCTGACCCCGAACCTGGCTGCCAGATCCCTGGCCGCCACCGGATCCCCTGCCCCGGATAAAATCTGCAGGATCTCCCTGCGTCTCTCCGCGGTAGTCATGACTCCACCTCCCGGCTGACCGGACGCAGATACTTCATGGACAGATCCAGGATCGGCGCCGAATGGGTCAGAGCGCCGCTGGATACGTAGTCCACGCCGATATCTGCCAGCCGGGCGATGTTCTCCCGCGTCACGTTTCCGGAGCACTCGGTTTTCGCCCGCCCGCCAATGAGCTCCACGGCCTTTTTCATATCCACGTCACTCATATTGTCCAGCATGATAATGTCCGCGCCGGCTTCCACCGCCTCCTTTACCTGATCCAGGGTCTCTGTCTCCACCTCAATCTTCCGCACAAAAGGCGCGTAGGCTCTGGCCATCTGCACCGCCCGGGCCACGCCGCCGGCCGCTCCGATGTGGTTATCCTTCAGCAGCACGCCGTCCGAAAGACCGGTCCGGTGGTTGGCGCCGCCTCCCACCCGAACCGCGTACTTTTCAAAGACCCGGTTGTTGGGGCTGGTCTTTCTGGTATCCAGCAGGGTAATGCCGGTTCCCGCAAGCAGCGCGGCCATCTCGTGGGTATAGGTAGCGATGCCGCTCATGCGCTGCAGATAATTCAGGGCCACCCGCTCTCCGGAGAGCAGCACCCGGATATCTCCGTTTACCACGGCCAGCTTCTGTCCCTTCCGGACCGCGTCGCCGTCTTTGCAGAAAAATTCTATCCGCGTCTCCGCATCCAGCAGCATAAAGACCCTGGCAAACACATCCAGACCGGCCACAATGCCGTCCTCCTTGGCAATCAGGTCTACCGTTCCGGCGCAGGCCTCCGGCATTACCGCGTTGGTGGAGACGTCCTCCCCCGGCATGTCCTCCCGCAGCGCCTGCAGGATCAAATCATCTGCGTTTAATTTCAGGCTAATCTCATTCATGGCTCTTTCTCATCCTTTCGATCGCATTCCGTACCTCCTGGCGGTAGGCGGCAAACAGCGGTTCCTGTTCCCGGTAGGGAGCCAGATCCGGCGCCTTTCCTCCAAAGGCAGGTGTTTCTCCAAACAGTATATCATCCGCGGCCCGCTGTGCAAAGACCAGGGATTCCAGCAGGGAATTGCTGGCCAGCCGGTTCCGTCCGTGGACGCCGTTGCAGCTGATCTCGCCGCAGGCGTAGAGCCCGGGCATGGCGGTGCGGCTGCTTAAATCCACTTTGATCCCGCCCATAAAATAGTGCTGGGCCGGCACCACGGGAATGGGCTCATGCAGTACATCGAAGCCTTCATCCTGACAGTGATGGCAGATATTGGGGAAGTGTACCTTAAGCGTCTCTCTTCCCAGGGGACGCAGATCCTCCCAGACAAAGTCCGTGCCGTCCCGCTCCATCTGCCTGTAGATGGCCTGGCTTAACAGATCCCGGGGCTGAAGCTCATCCGTAAATCTCTGTCCGTTTTTGTCGTAGAGAAGGGCCCCCTCTCCACGGGCCGACTCCGAGATCAGGAAGCGTCTTCCCGGTTTTTTGGAATACAGCGTGGTGGGATGGATCTGTATGTAGTCCAGATGCTCCACCGCCACTTTATGGCGCATGGCCATGGCCAGAGCGTCCCCGGTAATATGGGGAAAATTCGTGGAATTCCTGTACAGGCCTCCGATCCCTCCGCAGGCCAGCACCACAGCCCCGGCCCCCACCGTATAGGGAACTCCGTCCGGCCCGGCCGCCACCACGCCGCCGCAGACCGCGTCATCACTGATAAAATCCAGCATTGCCGTATTTTCCCGAAGGAGCAGATTATCCCGGCGAAGCACCTCTTCCAGAAGGGTCTGGGTGATTTCCCGTCCAGTCACATCCTCATGGTACAAAATCCTGGGCCGGGAGTGGGCTCCCTCCCGGGTAAAGTCCAGGCTTCCGTCCCCGTGGCGGGCAAAGCGCACGCCCCGGCGCACCAGATCCCGGATTACACTGTTGGAAGAACGGATCATCAGGTCCACCGCTCCCCGGTCGTTTTCATAATGGCCGGCCCGCAGGGTGTCCTCCATATAGAGCGCGTAATCTTCCTCCCCCCGCAGCATGCAGATACCGCCCTGGGCCAGAAAGGAATCGCTCTCATCCGCCTTCTGCTTTGTCAGGATCAGCACAGTCATCCGCTCCGGAAGGTTCAGAGCGCAGTAAAGGCCTGCCGCCCCGGTTCCCACAATGACCACATCAAAAAATTCATCCATCGCTTCTGTATCTCCAATATTTTTCTTTTTTCAGACTGCCGCCATTGTAGCACCCTTCCGGGCATGTGTCAAGACACATGTAAATATCAAAAAAGACATCTCCGGGCCGGATCCGGAAATGTCTTTCCTGCTTCCTCTTATTTTGCCGCCGGGGCCCCTTCCTGCTGCTCCTGCGGATGGGACTCCGCCCACAGTCTTTCCGCGGCAGGCCGCCAGTTCTCCGCGTAGGCTTCACACTTGTCGCAGAGATGATCAACGGTTTCCGGCGCTTCGTAATCCGTGCTGACCGCGCCGCTGTCCCTGACCAGCCTGCGCAGGCGCTCCGGATTTTCCAGCATGGGGCAGGGCCGCAGATGATTGCGGTTGAAGGGCTGGTTATCGTGGTAAGCCTGGAACAGCGGGCTCTTCAACGCCTCCAGCAGCGTGCAGTCATGAATGTTGGCATTGGAATAGTGAATAAATACGCAGGGCTCCACATCTCCCTTGGCATTGATGTGCAGATAATAGCGGCCGCCGGCAATGCATCCGCCCACGTACTGGCCGTCATTCTGAAAATCCATGCCGAAAATCGCCTTGGTGCTCCGGTATTCCCGGATCCTGCGGTACATGACCTCCCTCTGCTCCGGCTTCAGAAGCAGTTCCGGGGAAGCCGCATTCCCCACGGGCATGTAATGGAAAAACCATACAAACAGCGCGCCCATATCAATGATTTTATCGTAAAAGGCCTCGCTGGAAACGTCCTCGTAATTCCGGCTCGTGTAGCAGACTGACACGCCGAAGGCCAGCCTGTGGCTCCGCATAAGCTCCATGGCTTTCATTACCTTCTGGTACACACCCGCTCCCCGGCGGCTGTCATTTGCCTCCTCAAAGCCCTCCAGGCTGATGGCCGGGACAAAGTTCTTTACCCGCAGCATATCCTGGCAGAACTCTTCGTCAATGAGCGTTCCGTTGGTGAAGCACAGGAATTCGCAGTCCGGGTGCATCTCACAGATTTTAATCAGGTCTTTTTTGCGGACCAGCGGTTCCCCGCCCGTATAAATGTACATGTAGGTTCCCATCTGCTTTCCCTGGGTGATAATGGAATCAATGGTCTCCAGAGAAAGGTTCAGCTTGTGCCCGTACTCTGCGGCCCAGCAGCCGGTACAGTGCATATTGCAGGCCGATGTGGGATCCAGCAGGATCGCCCAGGGCACGTTGCAGTTGTTCTTTTCCGCCGTTTCATGCTGAAGCGCGCTGCCCTTCAGGCTGGCGTTGGTAATGAAATTCGTAAAAAAGGCCTTTCTCACGCCGGGATCCAGCTCGTAGATCTTCAGGATCAGCTGATACCAGTTCCCTTTCTCCTCAATGGCCTGCCGGATCAGCCTTCTCTGGCTCTCATACCAGCCCTCCGGCGTCAGTTTATCTACCAGATCCATGATCTTCGGAGCGTTCTTCTCCGGATCCTTTTCCAGATAATCCAAGGCCGTCTGTATGGCCGTGGAAATTGCCGCGTTTTTAATTTTACTGCTCATCTTCATATCTTATGACCCATCCTTTCCATGTTCCCTGCCGCAGCCTTAAAAATATTTTTTTCTGCGGGAGCTTTCATGGCCTTATTGTAGGATGAATTTCCAGATAAATACACGGACATTTCCGCTCATATGCCAATTTTTAGGACGTGGCGCGAAGATTGTCGGATTTTATGGCGGCATTTAAAAACTGTCGGATTTTCGGACATTTTGCGGGAAGTGTCAGACCCGCTCCTTTGCAAATCTTCACTGAGTTTCCATGCTTTTGCACCGCACCGCCACCCGGTTCTGACCGTCCGGAACGGAAGATTCCTCCGGAGGCATTTTCCATTGCATCGATCTGGTTCCGGAATGCGCGGTAGGCAAAATCTTCTGTTCCGGACGCCGCGAAAATAAAGAAATCCTCCGGCCCGTACCCCTGTTCTCTGACAATCTCCTCCATAAAATCACCGTCCGCCGTATAGCTGCCGCTCATGGGCATGAAATAACGGAAATAGTCCAGACAGTAGCGGAAGGTACACCCTGTATTCACAGAGCCCATGGAAAATCCCCCAAACCCTCTGTGGCTGCGGCTGGCTTTCAGGCTCTCCGGCGTAACATCTTCCGCATAGGTACTGTAACGGCTTTCCACCGTCGGGATCAGATCGTTTACCAGTTCCTGATGGAACTGATCCGTCAGCTGAAGCGCCAGACTGTAATCTCCGCTGTCACTTTCACTCGTATTGTTGTAAGTGGGGAACACGAGGATCATCGGCTGCATTTTCCCGTCTTCTATGGCATGGTCAATCACGTTTTTAAAATAGGTCGGGTTCTGATCTGTCCCCATAATCGTCGTTTCATTGCTCCAGCCGCCGTGACTGAGGTAAAATACATTGTACTGCTGCTCTTCCGAATAACCATAAGGCAGATATACCCAGGCTTCTTTGGTCAGCCGCTGCGTATGCACTTCATAGGTAAAGGATTCCCAGGTTTCATACACCAGCCTGTTCAGCGTGCCGGGATGCTCTGCCGCATCCTTGTATTCTTCCGGTATGGCCTGTAATGCATCTGCAGATATGCTGTTTCTTTCTTCCTGCCCGTTTCCGCAGGCAACCAGCATACACACCGTCATGCACACCGCAATGGTCTGAAAGATTTTTGCTTTCATTTTTCCTCCTGCTGTTTGTTGTTCGTTGTGTCAAAATAGGATCTTCTTTATTATAAAAAATGGAGACCTCCGGCAGAAGTCTCCATTCGTTTCACTGTTATTACCCTTTGCTTTATACTTACCGGCCTGCGTTTGGCCAAACCTCAAACTCTCTTAAACACTCTTATCCTTTTCCTGCAAAATTTCTTTAATCTGGGGAATAGTTTTCTTCTGATCCCGCAGACGCTTAATACAGGCAATGCGCTCCACCGTTTTTTCCCTAGGATACCGGCGTGTCAGGTTTGTCCCTTCCTGAACAAAAGGAAGAAAACCCTCTTCCGTATAAAACTTTAGCGTGCTGTACCGGGCTCCGGTCAGCCGCACCAGTTCTCCAATGGTGACATACTCCGAAGCCAGGATGGCTTCCATCGTCCTCTGCCTTGACATCCTGCCCACCTTCCTTTATCAGGAAATCGCCGCAATAAACAAAAAGAACAGTGTCTCGATATACTCCGCCGCTTTATGAATCAGCTCATTCTGAGGATTCTCCCGGATCTCCTTCAGCCGCTTTTTCAGAGCCTGTTTTTCATAGGAAGAAAAATATCTCTGCAGATCCCCGCTTTTATTTAACAGGGCGGTTAAAACCACAATGTCTTCCGAAAGTTCCCCGTCTTCCAAAAGCTCCGCGCGGATGTTCTGCACAATAAGATCCACATCGGCCGCATTGGGAATATAGACCGTCTTTCCATTCAGAAAGCCGCCTTTTTCCTGCTGCACACAGTTCAGCTTTGCAAGGGATTCTCCAAGGTCTTCCACCAGTCCGTTTATATATTTATCTGTAAAGTTAAAAGAAAAACATTCCACAACACTTTCAAACTTTACCGGCTGCTTTCTCGCAACGATGTCATAAACCTGGCGCAGATAGCGTTTATGCTCCGGCAAGGCCGCCTGAACGGATAGCTTTTTCCCGTCAAGGGTCAAAACACCATCCATCAAAAGCTCCACCACGGCGGAAGCGGCCTGCCCTCAATAGTTTGTAGCTAAACTAAATGCAGCCATCGCTATTGCAGTAGTGGCGGCTATTTCCTTTTATCCTTGATAATCTCGTAAACAAGAGCAACAATGCGTATACCTATCTGGATTAAATCCGAATATGTAACCATTGGCAACCCTCCTTTCTTTCGTCTGGAGGGTAAGCCCCTCCGAACAATCAGAGGGTAAGCCGCCCGGCTCTGTGGTTTCCCATGAGGGCAGCATAGTATATGCATATCATACTATATCCAGCAATCAGTCATTGACAAAAATCCCCCTTATCCGGCACACAGCCGGAAAAGGGGGATAAAATTTTTTTCAAATGAATTATGAGATAAAATGCCATAAAGGCTTTTATGAGAAGGCAATTCACTCAATGGTTTACGTAAAAAAGCTCTTAATACAGCTTCGCCCCTGCCGGAATCCGATCATCCACCATCAGCAGATTTAAGCCTTCCCGGCCGTCATACTCGTGCACCGCGGAGATCAGCATGCCGCAGGAATCGATGCCCATCATCTTCCGGGGCGGAAGATTTACAATGGCGATGCAGGTCTTTCCCACCAGCTCTTCCGGCTCATAATACTCGTGAATGCCGCTTAAGATCACCCGGTCTGTGCCGGTGCCGTCATCCAGCACGAACTTCAGGAGCTTCTTACTCTTGGGCACGGCCTCGCAGGCTTTTACCTTCACGGCCCGGAAATCCGACTTGCTGAAGGTGTCAAAATCCACAAACTCCTCAAACAGCGGCTCGATCTTCACTTTGGAAAGATCCAGCTTTTCCGCGGGCTTTTCTTCCTCCGCTTTTTTCGATGTCTCGTTTCCGCCCAGGCTCTTCATTGTGGGGAACAGCAGCACATCCCGGATAGCGGCGCTGTCCGTCAGCAGCATGCACATCCGGTCGATGCCGAAGCCGATGCCTCCCGTGGGGGGCATACCGATCTCCAGAGCGTTCAGGAAATCCTCATCCGTATGCTCGGCTTCCTCATCGCCCGCCGCCGCGTTAGCGTCCTGCTGGGCAAACCGCTCTCTCTGGTCAATGGGATCGTTCAGCTCCGAGTAGGCGTTGGCCATCTCCCAGCCGTTCATAAAGAATTCAAACCGCTCCACGTAATCGGGATTGCCCGGTTTCTTCTTGGTCAGCGGAGAAATCTCAATGGGATGATCCATCACAAATGTCGGCTGGATCATGTGCTCCTCAGCAAATGTTTCAAAGAACAGATTCAGGATATCGCCCTTCTTATGGCGCTCCTCATATTCCACATGGTGCTCCTTTGCCAGTTCTCTGGCCTGTTCCAGGGTTTCCACCTGATCCCAGTCCACGCCGGCATACTCCTTCACTGCCTCCACCATGGTGATGCGGCGGAAGGGCTGACCCAGATCCATCTCCACGCCGTTGTAGACAATCCTGGTGGTGCCCAGAACCTCCTGGGCTACATGGCGGTACAGGTTTTCTGTAAGATCCATCATGCCGTTGTAATCCGTATACGCCTGGTACAGCTCCATCAGGGTAAATTCCGGATTGTGGCGGGTATCCAGTCCCTCATTCCGGAACACCCGGCCGATCTCGTACACCCTTTCCAGGCCGCCCACGATCAGACGCTTCAGATACAGCTCCAGAGAAATACGGAGCTTAAAGTCCTCGTCCAGCGCGTTAAAATGCGTCTCAAAGGGACGGGCGGCGGCGCCGCCGGCATTGGCCACCAGCATGGGAGTCTCCACCTCCAGAAAGCCCTGGCTGTTCAGGTAACTCCGGATGCTGGCAATAATGTTCGAACGCTTGATAAAGGTGTCCTTCACCTCGCTGTTCATAATCAGATCCACATATCTCTGACGGTAGCGGAGATCCGTGTTGGTCAGACCGTGGAATTTTTCCGGAAGGATCTGCAGGCTCTTGGAAAGCAGGGTGAGCTCCGTTACATGGATGGAAATTTCTCCCGTCTTTGTCCGGAAAACCGTTCCCTTCACGCCGATGATATCTCCGATATCCAGCTTTTTGAATTCTTTATAGGGCTCCTCGCCCACGTTGTCCCGGGCCACATAACACTGGATCATGCCCTGCAGGTCCTGCACATGGCAGAAAGAAGCCTTGCCCATCACACGCTTGCTCATCATTCTGCCTGCCACGGACACCTCTTTGTCCTCAAGGCTTTCAAAATTATCTTTAATTTCCTGGCTGTGATGCGTCACATCGTATTTTGTGATCTGAAAGGGATCCTTTCCCCCGGCCTGAAGCTCCGTGAGCTTCTCACGGCGCACCTTCAGAAGGTGATTCAGATCCTGTTCCTGTGTCTGCTTCTTCTGCTCTGCCATCTCTCTTCTCCGTTTCTCTGTAAAATATTTTCAATTACCGTGTATCAGACGTTTCTCTCGATGGACAGTACCTTGTATTCCATCTGCCCCGCAGGAGATTCCACGCTGACAATATCCCCTACCCTGGCGCCGATCAGCGCCTTGCCCACCGGAGACTCATTGGAAATCTTTCCCTGCAGGCTGTTGGCCTCCGTGGAACCGACAATGGAGAAATCCATCTCTTCATCAAACTCCATATCATACACGCTGACCTTGCAGCCGATGTTGATCTTGTCGGAGTCCACCTCGTCCTCCACGACGACCTCCGCGTTCTTGAGAATCTTCTCGATCTCCTCAATACGCGCTTCGATGTCTCTCTGCTCGTCCTTGGCGGCATCATACTCGGCATTCTCGGACAGGTCACCCTGCTCCCGGGCCTCCTTAATCTTCTCAGCCACTTCTTTTCTCTTGTTAACCTTCAGATCATGGAGCTCGTCCTCCAGCTTGCGAAGGCCGGCATAGGTCAATATATTCTTTTTTTCTTCCATATGAATCCGCTTCCTTTCTGTAATTGATTCCGCGCGGGTCCCGCTCCCGCACAACAAAAAAATACTCCCTGCATTACTTCATCAAGCGGGAATTGTCTCTCTTCTGGGTATACTTTCTCTCATCTTAACAATTATGGTATTATAAGCCTGCGCCGCCCGATTGTCAAGATAGAAAACAAGGAGATTTTCCACAAAAATCTGAGGAAAATCCCCTTATTTACAGGCTCTCCAGTACCTCCCGCAGTTCTGCCAGGCTTTCCACCGTATTGATCCGGCCTCTCAGCTTTGCCGAATGGGGGAATCCGGCGGTGTACCAGGCCACATGCTTCCGCATCTCCCGGATCCCAGTATATTCACCCTTGGCCGCGATGAGCATGGCCCCATGGCGGAAAATCATTTCCTTTACCTCCTGCCTGTCCGGCAGCGGCAGCAAAGTTCCGTCCTCCAGATAACGGAGAACTCTGGAAAAGATCCAGGGATTTCCCTGGGCTCCTCTGGCGATCATCACTCCGTCACAGCCTGTTTCCCGCAGCAGAGCCGCGGCCGCATCCGGACTGTCCACATCTCCGTTTCCGATTACCGGTATGGACACCGCCTCTTTTACCCGGCGGATAATCTCCCAGTCCGCCCTTCCGGAGTAAAACTGTTCCCGGGTTCGTCCATGGACGGCAATGGCCGCCGCCCCCGCGTCCTCCAGGATCTTTGCCATCTCCACCGCGTTGACATGCTCCCCGTCAAAGCCTTTTCGTATCTTGACCGTCACCGGTTTTTTCACCGCTTTTACCAGGGCCTTCACGATCTCACCCGCCAGCTTCGGATTTTTCATCAGGGCGGAGCCTTCCCCGTTATTGACCACCTTGGGGACAGGGCAGCCCATATTCACATCCAGAATATCAAAGTTCCGCTCTTCGATCTGACGGGCGGCCTCGGCCATCACTTCCGGCTCACAGCCGAAAAGCTGCAGGGCCGCCGGCCGCTCCTTTTCGTCAATGGCCATCAGCATCCCCGTATTTTTATTCTTATATAAAATAGCCTTGGCGCTGACCATCTCCGTGCAGACCAGCCCGGCCCCCTGTTCCCGGCAGAGCAGGCGGAAGGGCTGGTCCGTTACTCCCGCCATGGGCGCCAGCGCCAGAGGCTTCTCAATCTTCACATTTCCGATCCAGAGAGGCTTCATCCTTCCACATCCTCTCCCAGAAAGAACACCTTGTAAAACAGCTCCAGGGAACGGAACAGCTCCTCCTTCTCCCGGCGCAGTTCCTTGATTCTTAAGGCGCCGCCGATCTCATCGTACATGGCATCTGCCTCGATGGCCTCCGTCCGGAATTCCAGCTCTCCCTCCGGCGTAAATTCCACTGTAAAGATCCCCCCGATCTCCTCCGTAAACAGCACGCACATAATGTGGAGCTCATCCTGGATGGCCTGGGGCAGGCTCTCAAAATCCGGGTTAAAGTAGTACTTTTGCTCATAAGCATTGGCACCGCACAGCACTGTATTTTCTTCCATATATTCTCCTTCTTCTATGTATCACACATATCCGTAGATTCCCCTGACAGAGACTTCCCCCGCGTAGACCGCCTCCGTCTCCCCGGTATCGTCCCGGCGGACCAGCAGCTCGCCCAGCTCATTGATTCCCAGAGCCGTGCCCTCGAAGGGGGTCCGCAGGTCCATCACCCGCACATGGCGCCCCCGGTTGGCCAGCAGACTGTTATAATCCTCCCGGAACAGCTCCAGATTTTCCGTCTCCAGAAACCTGCGGTAATACCGGAAAAATTCCGTGAACACCGCTGCCGCCGTCTCCTCCCTGGAAACCTTTCTGCCCAGTTCCAGATACAGGGAGGTGGCCCTGTCCCGCAGAGCTTCCGGAAATTCTTCCGTATTGACGTTGATGCCGGTTCCGATCACCACGAAGTCTCCCCGGGGAGCCAGCTCCGTCAGGATCCCGCAGAGCTTCTTTCCCCCGTACACCACGTCGTTGGGCCATTTAATCTCTGCTTCCAGACCGGAAACCTGCCGGATTCCCCGGGCAGCCGCCAGTCCCATGACAAGCGTCAGCATGGACACGTGCTCCCGGCGGACGCCGGGACGCAGCAGCAGGCTCATGGAAAGGGATGTGCCGGCCGGCGATTCCCAGACGCGCCCGCGCCTTCCCTTGCCGGCCGCCTGGCGCTCCGCCAGATAAATGCTTCCCTCCTTTGCCCCTGCCTGTCCTTCCTTTTTGGCCCAGTCATTGGTGGAATCCACGGTTTCCCTGTAAAAAAGAGAGCAGCCGGCTTCGCTCTCCTTCAGCCGGCGCTCGATCTGCTCTGTCTTTAATCTCTCCAAACTCATACAGCCCCCAGGGTAGCCGCCATCACAGCCTTGATGGTGTGCATCCGGTTTTCCGCCTCATCAAATACTTTAGACTGGGAGGATTCAAATACTTCGTCTGTCACTTCCATGTCTTCCAGACCGTACTTTTCCTGGATTTCCTTTCCGATCTTCGTCTTCAGATCGTGGAAAGCGGGCAGACAGTGGAGGAAGATAGCCTGGGGTCCCGCGTTTTCCATAACTCTGGCCGTCACCTTGTAGGGACTCAGATCGCGGATCCGCTCCTCCCACACCTCGTCCGGCTCTCCCATGGAAACCCATACGTCCGTATAGATCACGTCGGCTCCCCTGGTGGCTGCCACCACATTTTCCGTCAGCGTAATGGTGCCGCCGCTTTCCTCCGCCCAGCGCTCGCACCGGGCCACCAGCTCCGGATTGGGGAAATACGCTCCCGGCGCGCAGGCGGTAAAATGCATGCCCAGCTTCGCGCAGCCGATCATCAGGGAGTTGCCCATATTGTAGCGGGCGTCCCCCATATACACCAGGCGTATATCCTTCAGATGTCCGAAATGCTCCCGGATGGTCAGCATATCCGCCAGGATCTGGGTGGGGTGATACTCGTTGGTCAGTCCGTTCCACACGGGAACACCCGCGTACCTGGCCAGGTCCTCTACGATCTCCTGGCCGAATCCCCGGTACTCGATCCCGTCAAACATGCGGCCCAGCACCCGGGCTGTATCCGGGATGCTCTCCTTCTTTCCGATCTGGGAGCCTGCGGGATCCAGGTAGGTGGTTCCCATACCCAGATCATGGGCCGCCACCTCAAAGGCACAGCGGGTTCTGGTACTGGTTTTTTCAAAAATCAGCGCGATATTTTTTCCCCGCAGGGTATCCACCGGCACTCCCCTTTTCTTTTTATCCTTCAGCTCTGCCGCCAGATCCAGCAGATAGGTGATCTCCTCCGGAGTAAAATCCTTCAGCGTTAAAAAATTCCGGCCTTTTACATTCATTTTCTTATCCTCCTGTCGTCCGGCCCGGGTCTCTTATTTCCCGCCAGCCTTCTCCTTGTCTGTCATAATTTCCTTCAGGGAAGTGGCCAGGCTGGCAATTCCCTGCAGATCTGACGGAACAATAATCTTTGTTGCGGACCCGTTGGCCATCTCTGCCAGAGCCTCCAGGCTCTTGAGGGTCAGCACCGCCTCATCGGCTCCAGCCTCCTTCAGCATGCGGATACCGTCCGCGTTGGCCTGCTGTACCTTCAGAATGGCCTCCGCCTCTCCTTCTGCCTCTTTAATTCTCTTTTCCTTCTCCGCTTCCGCCCGCAGGATCTGCGCCTGCTTCTCCGCCTCCGCGTCCAGGATGGCAGACTCCTTCTTTCCCTCTGCCACTAATATGGTGGATTTCTTCTCGCCTTCCGCGATGAGGATCGCCTCCCGGCGCTCCCGCTCCGCCTTCATCTGTTTCTCCATGGCTTCCTGAATAGCCGCCGGAGGCATGATGTTTTTCAGCTCCACGCGGTTTACCTTAATGCCCCAGGGGTCTGTGGCAATATCCAGGGCGGACCGCATCTTGGTATTGATAATCTCCCGGGAAGTCAGCGTCTCATCCAGCTCCATCTCACCGATAATATTCCGGAGGGTGGTGGCCGTCAGATTCTCAATGGCCATGATGGGATTTTCCACTCCATAGCTGAACAGTCTCGGATCCGTGATCTGGAAAAAGATTACCGTATCGATCCGCATGGTCACGTTATCCTTGGTGATTACCGGCTGGGGCGGGAAGTCCACCACCTGCTCCTTCAGATTTACCCGCTTGGCCACCCGCTCCACAAAGGGCAGCTTAAAATGAAGGCCGGTTCCCCAGGTTACCTTGTAGGCCCCCAGCTGCTCAATGACAAACGCCTTGGCCTGGGGCACAATCTTAATACAGGAAGCAACCACCAGCAGCACCAGAATCAGAAAAACAACCAGAACAATAATTCCCGCAATGTTATCAAACATTCGGCTCACCTCCCCTTCTCTCCACGATCAGCTTTACTCCGTCGATGCGGACAACATGCACGACCGCATCCTTTTCAATCGCGCCGTTCTCCTCCGCGCTCCGGGCGCTCCAGGGATTTCCATTGACCAGAACCTCCCCCTGGCCCAGCAGATTGTTGATGGGCTTGCTGACAATCGCCTGGGCTCCGATCAGGCTGTCCACGTTGGTGGCGGTCTTGTTGGCATTCAGATACCGCATGACCACCGGCCTCGTAAACAGCAGCAGCACCAGCGACACCGCCAGAAACAGGATCACCTGCAGCGCAAGGCCGCCTCCCGCCAGAGCCGCGATAAAAGCCGCCAGGGCTCCGCCCGCAAACCAGATGGTGGACAGCCCCAGGGTTATGATCTCAATAAACAGGAGCACCACCAGAATAATCAGCCAAATAATCGGATTCACACTTTCTCCCTTCTTTGTTCCCGGAAACAGCCGGAAAACAAAATTGCTTATACGGCTTTATCATACTATATTTTATTTCAAAACACAATCCATTTGTCCATGGGGGCTGAAAGACTCCGGTTCTCAGAAATAGTATGTTCAGGGAGTTTAAAGATATTTAAGATTTTTTTCGGAGAGTTTTTGCAGAACGGACAAATTCCTGACACATTTCGGCGGTACACTTTATTTATATTCGGGACAGGGGAAAGGAAAGATGGTTTCCATCCCGTTAAGAGATTCCCGGTTCAGGGCCGAGCCCACGCAGGCACCGGAGGATGGTGATGCGAAAATATATATCGAAGAGGGAAACTGATGAGTCAGAGACGTTCCGGAACGGACGTGTTCAGTTTCTCTCTTTTCTATTGCGTCAAAACCTCTCTGAAACCGCAGACAGCTGCCCGCTGAAAAATTATAAAAGCATCCCCGCCGGTTTTTCTGACCGGCAGGGATGCCCGGGATCGCCCTGGTATTTTTCAGGACTTACTTATTAATAAAAGTGCTGGTATCCAATCTGAATGCCCTGGCCGTAGCCGCTGTTGAAGTACAGGCAGCCTCCCACCGGATTCTCGCCGTTGAGGGCGGCCTGGGCGGCTTCATAGCAGTCGCTTCTGGCTCCGGAAGCCAGTACGCTGGATAGAGCTCCGGAATAGGCCGGTGTAAACTGTCCGCTCTGGTAAATCACCTCGGTGATGCTGTTGGGGAAGGAGCCGCTGGCCACGCGGTTCAGCACAACCGCTCCCACGGCAACCTTTCCGGTACGGCTCTCGCCGCCGGCCTCACACTGGATCAGCGCTGCCAGAAGATCCAGCTCGCTGCTGCTTACAGATACGCTCCGGCTGGATGACACAGCCTGGGCAGCCGCTTCCGCCTGGGCCGCGGCCTCCGCCGCCTGACGGGCCGCTTCTTCCTCAGCCAGCTTCTGCTGATATTCCTCCTCCGTCATGGCCTGATGGGAAAGCTCTCCCAGATCCACGTACTCCGCGAACAGATACGCTTCTTCTCCGTTATGGTCAATCTTGTACCAGCCGTCGGACTCCTCCAGGATCTTCACGGTTTCACCCTCTGTTTCCTGATCCAGAACCTTACTTTCTGTAGTAGCCTCCGCGCGGACATTCAGCACATCCGCCGTAACGGTTCCGTCAAAGCCGTACACATTCTTGTAATGTACTCTGGCCTCTTCACCGAATACCAGCAGATCCGTGCGGATATAGCCCTCGATGCTGCCGGACCGGATATGGGTCCAGTCTCCCTCTGTTCCCAGAACCTCCGCTTCACAGCCCGGCAGGATCACACCCGCGATCCCGGCGTCCTCGGAAGCCGCTGTTCTGATATTTCCATACGTCTGTACATTGGCGGCAGCTTTGTCCGCCCAGGCTTCTGTATCCATCACTGTGATTTCATCCGCTGCCTGTGCCGCCGTCCCGCGGCTGTCTGCCTTCGTACTTTCTGTACTATTTTCTGTTGCTGCATAAACCGGTGCTGCCATCATCAGACTCAGCGCTACAGCGCCTCCGACTACTGCTGCATTCTTCGATCTGCGTTTCATACATACCTCCATTCTTCCGGCATCTCCTGACGCCGGCCGGAAAGCCAGATCTTTTTTGCCCTCCGAAATTATTACATATTTGTTAAAAATTATTACGGAGTGATTCTAGCACTGTTAATAATGTTTGTCAACACCTTTTTTATGCATTTTCATTTCCAAAAACAGGAACAGGACGCCCCTTTCCCGGGGCGTCCTGCCTTTTACTGCTCCTTTAATCTCTCCTGTCTTGTCTCCTCCAGCATCAGATCCTTCACCTTCATAAGGCGGATCTGCGTACTTCGCTCATTCTCATCCAGCTTCATGGAAATATACCGGATCTTCTCCCGGGCATCTGGAATCATCACATGCTCCAGGGCGTTAACGCGGCGCCGTGTTTTCTCAATCTCCGCCGCCAAAAGCTGACAGGCTTTCTCTGTTTCCGCCAGCCGGAGCATATCCGGCAGCAGGCCGGACAGTTCCCGCACCGCGCTGTCCAGCTCCCCGGAAGTATAGGCAAAGCCGTAGCTGTAAATATCACCGGTATCAGCTGTCCTGGTTTTCACCTGAAACGCCGGGATCTCCACACTCATTACATTCTGCGGCCGCGCTTCCAGATATACGGCCTGCTTCGGGGCCAGCAGCGCCGTGTTCAGCACCTGATCGGAGGAGGAAGCACGGGCCAGGGCAAAATTTTTATTGGCCGCCAGGATCCCTGCTTCTACTTTTTCCCGCAGACGCTTGTTTTCTCTCACCAGCTCCATAAACCGGCGCATCAGCTCGTCCCGCTTATCCTTCAGAAGCTTGTGCCCCCGGGTGGCCGTGGCCAGCCTTTTTTTCTGGCGCGTCAGCTCCATCCGCGTCGGATTTACATGGGCAGACGTCATGGGTCATCCCTCCTCCTGTTTTCCGTAATACTGATCCAGGAACCGGTCGTCGATCCGCTTCAGTTCTGCCCGCGGCAGACGTGATAGGAGCTTCCATCCCAGATCCAGGGTCTCCTCAATGCTTCGGTTGGCCGCATAGCCCTGAGAAACGTACTGCTCTTCAAAGGCATCCGCAAAGTCCGCGTACTGCCGGTCCATCTCCGTCAGAGCTGCCTCCCCCAGAACCACCATCAGTTCCTTGGCCTCCTTGCCCCTGGCATAAGCGGAAAAGAGCTGGTTCATGGTATTGGCGTGATCCTCCCGGGTCTTCCCTTCACCGATCCCCTTATCCTTCAGCCGGGAGAGGCTGGGCAGCACATCAATGGGCGGTTCCACATTCTTCCGGTAGAGCTCGCGGCTCAAGATAATCTGTCCCTCTGTAATGTAACCGGTCAGATCCGGAATAGGATGGGTCTTGTCGTCCTCGGGCATGGTGAGAATGGGAATCATGGTGATAGATCCCTTCTTTCCCTTCTGTCTTCCGGCCCTCTCGTACAGATTGGCCAGATCTGTATACATGTATCCCGGATAGCCCCGGCGGCCCGGAACCTCCTTTCTCGCTGCGGAAATTTCCCGCAGTGCATCGGCATAGTTGGTGATATCCGTCAGGATCACCAGCACGTGCATATCTTTTTCAAATGCCAGATATTCCGCCGCCGTAAGCGCCATCCGCGGCGTGGATATTCGTTCCACAGCCGGATCATCAGCCAGATTAATGAAAAGCACTGTCCGCTCCAGAGCCCCTGTCTCGCGGAAGCTCTGGATAAAAAAGTCTGCCTCCTCAAAAGTAATGCCCATGGCCGCGAAGACTACCGCGAAAGGTTCCTCCGTTCCGCGAACCCTGGCCTGCCGGGCAATCTGCGCCGCAAGGCGGGCATGGGGCAGACCGCTGGCCGAAAAGATAGGAAGCTTCTGCCCCCGGACCAGGGTATTCAGCCCGTCAATGGCCGAGATCCCTGTCTGAATAAATTCCTGGGGATAGCTCCTGGCTGCAGGATTCATGGCTGTGCCGTTAATATCCATGCGCATTTCCGGCAGGATCTCCGGCCCTCCGTCCAGCGGACGGCCCAGCCCGTCAAAAACCCTGCCCGTCATGTCCTCCGAGACTCCCAGTTCCATGCTGTGTCCCAGAAAACGCACCCTGCTGTTGGACAGATTGATGCCCGCGGAGTTCTCAAAAAGCTGCACCACCGCATGGCTCCCGTCAATTTCCAGCACTCTGCAGCGCCGTGTCTCCCCGTTGGCCAGCAGGATTTCTCCCAGTTCATCGTAAGCCACCTGTTCCACGCCGGAGACCATCATCAGAGGTCCGGCCACTTCCTGAATCGTTCTGTATTCCCTCGGCATGCTATACGACCTCCTTTGCGGTAAGCTGCTCCAGCTCCTTCTCAAGCTGTCTTCGGATTTCTTCATACACACGTTCGGTCTCCTCATTCCGGACGTATTTAAAACGGCCGATCTGCTCCCTGACCGGAAGTCTCTCCAGCTTTTCCACCTCCGCTCCCCGCTGCAGAGCCTCCGCGCAGCTTTCATAGTACAGGAGCACCAGCTTCATCATCCGGTACTGTTTTTCCAGGGGCGTATACGTGTCCACCTCATGGAAGGAATTCTGATGCAGAAAATCTTCCCGGACGGACCGGGCCGCTTCCAGCTTCAGGCGGTCCGGCGCGGAAAGCGCGTCCATGCCCACCAGCTGTACAATCTCCTGCAGTTCCGCTTCTTCCTGGAGCAGCCGCAGGATGCGCCCGCGGCAGTCCATCCAGTCTTCGTGAACCTGACTTTTAAACCATCCGGACAGGTTATCTGTATACAGAGAATAACTGGTCAGCCAGTTGACAGCCGGAAAATGTCTCTTATAAGCAAGGGAGGAATCCAGACCCCAGAACACCTTGACGATCCGCAGCGTCGCCTGGGAAACCGGTTCCGAGATATCCCCGCCCGGAGGCGAAACAGCTCCAATCACAGAAAGCGTCCCCTCTCTCCCCTCCTTTCCCAGGGAAATGACGCGGCCCGCCCTCTCATAAAACTGCGCCAGCCTGCTCCCCAGATAGGCCGGGTATCCTTCCTCTCCGGGCATTTCCTGCAGGCGGCCTGACATCTCCCGGAGAGCCTCCGCCCACCTGGATGTGGAATCCGCCATCAGGGCCACCGAATACCCCATATCTCTGAAATATTCCGCAATGGTAATACCCGTATATATGGATGCCTCCCGGGCCGCCACCGGCATATCGGAGGTATTGGCAATCAGCACCGTACGCTCCATCAGCGAATAGCCGCTGCGGGGATCCTTCAGTTCCGGAAATTCGTTCAGCACATCCGTCATCTCATTGCCCCGCTCGCCGCAGCCGATATACACTACAATGTCCGTTTCCGCCCACTTGGCCAGCTGGTGCTGAATCACGGTTTTTCCGGAGCCGAAGGGGCCGGGCACCGCAGCCACGCCGCCCTTGGCCAGAGGGAACAGTGTATCGATAACTCTCTGTCCGGTGATCAGAGGCATGGACGGCGAAAGTTTCTCCCGGTAAGGCCGTCCGTTCCGGACCGGCCACTTCTGCATCAGTGTAAGGCTCCGCCGCTCCTCTCCCGTGTCCACTTCCGCCACCGTCTCTTCGACTGTAAAATCCCCCTCTTCAATGGAGACAATCCGCCCGCCTGCGCCCCGGGGAACCATGATTTTGTGGAGAACCACCGGCGTCTCCCGCACGGTGCCGATGATATCTCCCTCTTCCACTTCCTCCCCGGCTTTCACGGAGGGGACAAAATGCCATTTTACATCCCGCCGCAGAGAGGGGACTTCCACGCCTCTCGTCAGCCGATTGCTCCCCGTGATTCTCCGGATCTCATCCAGCGGTCTCTGGATTCCGTCATATATACTCTTGATCAGGCCCGGCCCCAGTTCCACGCTCAGAGGCATCCCGGTGGATTCCACCGGCTCCCCCGGTCCCAGCCCCGCTGTCTCTTCATATACCTGGATGGAGGCCCGGTCCCCGTGCATCTCTATAATCTCGCCGATCAGCCTCTGCCGCGCCACGCGGACCACATCATACATGGCCGCGTCCCGCATTCCCTCGGCAATCACCAAAGGCCCCGCCACCTTCCTGATGGTTCCTGTGCTCATTTTTTCCATCACCTGCCTCTTTCTGACTTAATCGTCCGATAAAATATCAGAGCCCACAGCGCGCTCTACAAACTTTCTCACCTGGGCCATGCCTTCCCCCGTATTTCCCGATATTCCGGGAATCCGGATCACCGCCGGATACATGCGGCCGCTGCAGCTTTCAATTTCCTCCTCCAGCATCCCGGCCATGGCTTCTGTAATATAAATAATGCCGTACTCTCCGGCGGTCAGCTGCCCAAACAGCTCCGCTCCGCGCTCCCTGCTCCCGGCCGGAAAGATAGAAAGCCCCAGGGCCGCATATCCGTAAATGCTGTCATAATCTCCCAGCACTGCAATCTTATACATACATCTCACCCAGCCTTTCCTGAAGAAGCTCCTCCGGCAGCCCGTTCTGCTTTACCGTCAGGATCATCCGCACAGACCATATCTCCTGTTCCCTGGCCAGCAGGTAGGCCGCCAGGGGACCTGCGGTAAATGGATTCGCCTTCTGCGGACGGATCAGCCGGATAATCTGATCCCGGTACCACTTTTCAAAGGCCGCGTCTGAAACCAGAAGGGCCTCCGCGGCGGCTCCGAAGCCGGCAGAAACCAGATATTCCGCCAGGGCTTCCTCCCCCTCCAGGGCGGATCGGGCCAGGCCTTCCGCCTGCAGTTCTTCCAGGGGCGCCAGCGCGCTGATAAGAAATTCCAGAGACTTTCCGCAGCGGCCGCAACGGGCCGCAATCCGGATATCCGCAGCAGCAGCCGCAAGTGCCGCGTACGCCTTCAGCACCGGTTCGCGGGATGCCCGTCCCGCCTCGTACACCGCCTCCAGCGATGCCCGGTCCAGAATCCGGTCACAGATCTGTCCGTCCCCGGTATGCAGCAGAGCGTCCGAAGCCTCCGCGGCCGCCCGGGCCATAGGTTCCGGCAGGGAATGAAACTCCCTTTCCTCCGCGCATTTTTGCAGCAGCGCCGGATCCAGATTTCCGCCCTCCTCAAACAGCCGCTCCGGGGCAATCTCCGCCTTCGTATAGCACAGCTTTACTGCCGCCTTCAGATTATGGTAGTCTGCGGGAATCCGCAGAACCGAAAGCACAGAGACATCCTCCAGGAGTTCCTCCATAAGCGCCCAGGATTTCCTTGTTTCCCAGGCCAGAAGCTCCTCCGCACGCTGTTTGCCGCTCCCGTCTCCCCAGCCTCTTTCCGCCAGGAAGCGCAGAATATCCTCCGCTTCTCTGACCGCCCGGAGCTGCTCTATATCCGCCCGGCTCAAAAGCTCCTGCTCCCGGACCCGTATCCGGGCCACCGCATAAGTATAATCATTCTTCATGCAGCTTCCTCCCCGGCTCTGTGCCCTGAAACAGCAGCCGCTGCAGTTCATCCTTAATCCTCTCCTGCTCCGCCTGGAAAATGGCTGCAAAGGAGCAGTTTTCTTCTATTCCTCCGTAGCGGAGCAGGAAGCCTCCCTCGATCCCGCCGCTTTCCCCGGAAAGCTTCAGGCTTCCTCCTCCGGAAGACGCCAGCTCCCGCAGCTTCTCCTCAAAATCTTCCGGAACCCGCTTCCGGTCCTCCGGGGACAGCAGAAGCTCCCCCTCTTCTTTCCGGATATACCGGGGCACCATGTGCAGAAGAAGGGCAAAATACCTGTCATCCTCCAGCTCCTGCAGCATCCGGAGGGCTCTCTCCATGGTCTCGCAAAGCAACTCCTGCTTCAGCTGCAGTTCCCTCTTCCGGTCTTCCATTCCCGCTCCGGAGCAGGCTTTCCGAAGAATCTCCTCTGCCCGCGCCTGCCCCTCCTCTTCCGCCTCCTTCCGGATCCGGGCGCAGCTCTGCTCTGCCTCCCGGCACAGGGCCGCTGCCTCCTCTTCTGCCTCCCGGATGATCGAGGCGGCGGTATTCTCTGCCTCTTCCTCTATCTGCCTGATCATTTTTTCCAATCCGGTCATCTGTCATCTCCTCCCTTCCGGGAATTACAGGTTAAAGACTGCCAGCAGGGAGATCAGCAATGCCAGAATGGCGTAGGTTTCCACCATGGCAGGCAGCAGCATGGCCTTTCCAAAGGTATCCGGCCGCTTGGCCAGCATTCCGATGGCCGCCACAGAAGTTTTCCCCTGATGGATGGCAGAGATCAGCCCCACCACCGCAATGGGAAGGCAGGCCACCAGATACAGAAGCCCTTCCTCCAGAGTCAGCTGTCTGGCTCCGCCGCCCAGGATCCCGATCTGGCTCAATGTAACGAAGGCCACCAGCATCCCGTAGATGCCCTGGGTACCGGGCAGCAACTGCAGAATCAGTATCTTTCCGAAAAGTTCCGGCTTCTCCGACAGTACGCCCGCCGCCGCGCGGCCTCCCATGCCGACGCCCAACGCGGAGCCGATACCTGAAAACAACGTGGCGCAGGCCACTCCCAACAGTGCGAAAACAATCCCCATCTGTTCCATACCTTAATTTTCCTCCTTTACATCAAAATATTTATTGGACTTTGCTGAAAACGGGCGGAAAGGCTTTCCGTTTCCCTCATAGAATTTTCCAAAAAATTCCACATACTGCAGCCGGTTCGTGTGCACATAAGCGCCCAGCAGATTAATGGCCAGATTCAGCGTATGACCGGCCAGGAATACCACCGTGAAAACAACCGCGCCCGGAATCCCTCCGCCGGCCATGGCCGCCATGGTGTTGATTACCGAAGCGATAACACCCGTGGCAATTCCCAGAGCCAGCAGACGGGAATAGGATAGAAGATCCGACAGCCAGCTGGTCACTCCGTAAAGCTCATAGGCTCCAAGCGCCAGCCGGATCCCGAAATTTTTTCTTTTTCTTCCAGCCATCAGGACAATCCCTGCCGCTCCAGCCGCAGCCAGAATCTGGGCCAGGAGATTCAGCCAGGCCGGGAACTCCAGGGAAATCCCTGCCATGGAGGCGAATATTTTGCTGGGCAGCAGCATGAGGATCAGACCCGTCAGCAGCATGTACCAGAATCCCACCTCACAGACACAGTCCATATACTTTCTCTCCCGCAGAAGCAGGTATGCCTTAACCGCCAGCCCCGCGAACAGATGGAGCAGGCCGAACAGAAGGCTGAAAAGCAGCAACCGCATGGGATCGTCCAGCGGCGCGAACCACAGGGCCGGAACTGTCACCTCCCTGTGAAAAAAGGTTTCCGCCGCGATCGGTATCACATCCCCGAAATAGCCGCCGAACAGGATGCCCCAGATAGTGGTGGAAATCCCGCAGTACAGGAACATGGTCAGCATTCTGCGCAGCCCCTCCTCCATGTGTGGAAACTTCTTCCGCGCCAGCAGGCAGCCCACAGTCATCACAATCCCGTATCCGGCGTCCGAGAGCATCATGCCGAAAAAGAAATAATAGAAGAAAGCCATGACCGCAGTGGGGTCTATTTCCCCCCTTCCCGGCAGCCCGTAGGATTCCACTACGCTTTCTGTGGGCTTTGCAAACCCGTTATTTTTAAGGAGCACCGGGACTTCTTCCTCTGCTCCCGGATCCTCCAGCTCTACCCCGCAGGGAAACGCATCCTCCAGATCCGCTTTCAGTTTTCCGGCCTGATCTGCCGGCACATAGCCGGAGAGAAAAAACACATGGGCAGACTGCAGGAGCCGGCTCATCTCCCTGTACCGTCCCGCCTGCATAGTATAATAATCTGAGAGGAACCGGAGCTGTTCTCTCTGCCCTGCCAGCTCCTCCAGGCGCTTCCCGATCTTTTCTTCTCTCTCCTCCAGCTTTTTCTTCTCTTTTTCCAGTTCTTCCGCATATGCGGCAGGCGCCAGGGCGGAAGTGACGGCCGGCTTTGCGAAGCCAAGCTTCCGCAGCGCTCCCTCCAGCGCCTCTTTTTCCTTCCTGAAGCACAGAATGCAGAGGCAGGTCTGTCCGGAGGCGCTTCCCAGAACTTCCGCCTCGAAGCAGTCCAATGCCGGATCTTCTGCCTTCAGCAGGGAAATCACCTCGTCCCTGGTGCGCTGTCCGGGCAGGGTGCCGATAAGAACCGCCGTGGTCCTGGTGCCATCCCCGGCCAGAGGAATATCCAGGTTCATCCACGGCCAGAGACTTTCTCCTTCTGCGGACAGGCGCAGCTTTTCCACCCGGATCTGCTCCAGCTCCTGTTCCGCCTCCAGAAGAGCTTCCACCCGGCTCAAAAGCTCCGGCTCCCGGGCGGCCGCCCGCCGGTACTCTTCCCCGGATATCTCTTTCTTTCCTTCCAGGGACGCGAAAAGGCTTTTTTTCTCCGGAACGCGGCTGTTTAAAAATTCCAATACCTTCTCTGTATCAGATGCTTTTTTTTCATAGCGGCTGCGCAGAGCATCCGCATCCACGCGCTCAAAATACCCGTCCTCTTTCAGACTGGCAATCTGCACAATACCTCTGCGCTGTAGCATTTCCAGTATGTTCCCGCGGCTGCTTTTCCATGCGCAGAGATGAATTTTTTTCATCTGCTGTACGGCCACAGCTTCACCTCCCTCCCGCTCTTTCAGGGAATTTCCTTCTCTGTCCCAAAAAGCTCTTCCAGGATCAGGCCTGCCGCTTCTTCTTTCCTTTTCTCCGCATAGGCCCGGATCTCCTCCAGCCTTCTCTCCGTCTTCCGGTTCATCGCACGGATCTTCTGTTCTGCTTCTGCCTCTGCCTGCGCTTCCCGCTCCCGGATCCGCTGTTCTGCTTCTGCCCGGGCCGCCTCTATTTTTCTGCAGGCATCCGCGCGGGCTTCTGCAAGGATCTTTTCCCCTTCTGCCCTGGCGGTCTGTACCGTACGTTCCGCCGCTTCTTCTGCCTTTCTGACCGTCTCCAGCATTTCTCCGGCCATCCGATCACCTTCTTTCTTCCGGCAAATATTTCTAATTATTATACCCTATTTCCCCAATATTTTTAATATATTTTTGTATAATTAATTAAATTTTGATACAAAAAAAATTTTTATTTATAATACTGAATATTTTGTATCTGTCAAAAACCGCCTCTCCTGCGGATCTTCGCCTTTTCCGCCGCAAAAAAAGATGGCCCTTCAGCCATCTCTTTTTTAGACAATATTTTATTTTCAGTTCTTTTCAAAGGGAAATACAATTCCAAACTGAGCCCGGATCTGATCCATCTGTCCCATGATCTCCAGTGTCTCGCTGTGAGGCATATCCGGACACTCGATCCTGCCCTCCTCCAGCGCTTTTTTGCAGGCCAGCACTTCATACTCATACCCTGTAATCTGTTCCGGCACAACCAGCTCCTTTCGGACTGCCGGATGATTCCGGTCCGGTTCCCAGACTGTGATTTTCTGCGGGTTATTGATATTTTCCACAGTAATGAAGCCCTCACGGCCGCAGATCAGGCCTCTGCGGTCGGTCAGCGTATACATGGTGGTAAACATATTGGCCATCTGCCCGCCCGCGTATTCGATCATGACCGAATCCTGTCCGTCCACGCCCGTTTCCGTGGGTACCATGGAGGCCGCAATTCTCTTAATATCATTTCCCAGCACCATGCTGGAAAAATTCAGCGTATATACGGTTAAATCCAGGAGACAGCCCCCGGCCAGCTCCGGCTTCACCATCCGTTCATTCATATCGATCCTGTATCCCAGATTGGAGGATACGGTCATGACCTCCCCGATATCGCCGCTGTCAATGATCTCCCGGATCATCTGACGGGAAGGCATATACCGCGTCCAGATCGCCTCCGTCAGCAGCAGTTTTTTACTCTCAGCCAGCCGGATCATCTCCCGGGCCTGCTCCGTATTGGCGGCAAAGGCCTTTTCGCAGAGCACGTTCCTGCCTTCCTCCAGAGCCGCCATGGTCCAGCGGTGGTGATGGGAATGGGGAACGGCAATGTAAACCAGATCCACCTGATCGTCAGCAAGCATCTCCTCGTAGGAGCCGTAGGCCCTCTCAAAACCCCATTTTTCCGCGAAGGCTCTGGCTCGCTCCAGATCCCGGGCCGCAACGGCGTAGCTTTCCACTCCCTCCAGGGGGCGGATCGTCTCCGCCATGGTTGCCGCAATTCCCCCTGCTCCTAAAATTCCTATCCGCATATGTCTCCTCCTATCTGCGAAAGCCGTGGTTTCTGTTTACAGCGCGTATAAAGACGCGTCCGTGGGGCGCTTCGGATCCATCACCGTATTCACATCAAAAAGATCTTCCAGACGGTTGTTGCCGCCGTACACGGCTTCCCAGAGACGGTAGCCGTCCAGATTCCGCCGGCCCATGCGCAGGAAGCCGTCCTCAATCTGCACAAAATACTGGGACGAATCTACATTGCAGTAAATGTTAAAGCCCTTGCTCTTCAGATACTGGAACTTGGGCGAGGAGCCATAGTCCTCGTTCCAGGCCGCCAGATCCTCCCCGTGGGCAAAGATGATGGTGTCTGTTCCTCCGATCAGAGGCGCCACATCCTGCAGCCACCTTTCCGTATCCGTCTGGAGATGCTCCAGGGAGCAGTCCTGGCCCACCCGGATATGGCCCCAGGTGTGGCTGGCAAATTTCCATCCGTCCGCCTTTATGGCTTCGGCCACCTTCTTTGCTTCCGCGCACTCCTGTTCCCAGTTAAAGTCCGGGTGCGCGTCCAGCCAGGCCTGCTGGTCCGCCGTCAGGTTTTCTCCCGTTTTGTAGTCGCTGTCGGTGCGGTATCCCAGAATACCGTTGTATCCCGTCAGGGCGATGGTTCCCTTGGCTCCCTTGTATGAAAAATCAGGATGTTTCTCAATAAAATCATCCAGCAGCGGCACACAGTCATAGGAGCCCGTCACCGTCTCTCCCTCCGGCGTCACATACTCGCAGGTGGGCTTGCCTTCCTCATCCAGAACCATCTTGGATGCAATGCCGCGGCCGTCATAGCTGTGATAGTAGCTCAGGTCATCCAGGGAAAGCACGAAGGGCGTCTTCCCCTCCGGCAGCAGCACATCCTTCGGCTGCATGTGGACAGTGCCGTCCGCATCCGTGGTCTCCTCCACCAGATCGTGGAGATCCACCAGCACATAACCCCTCTCGTACATCTGCTCCATCATGGCGTTGAACTCATCCACCGTGGTCATCCACTGACAGAAACCGGCTGTGGCCTTCTCCTCCGGATGGCCAAAGCCCCGATCCGGATCCACGACCAGGGAATGGAAGAACACGTGGGTTACCTGCTGGGGCGAAGTAGCCACAAGATTGCTGATCTGTGACTCATAATCCGCGATCAGCGTAATAATCTCCGCGTCCTGATCCGCGCCCTCGATGGTCTTCAGAAGATCAATCGCTCCCTGGTAATCGTACTGCACCGCCATATTCTTGGCCGTCTCTATTTTCGAATCCCGCTCGCTTGCCTGGTTTTCACCGGAAGACGCCGTTACCGGAGAACCGGAAGATACAGGTCCATTTTCTCCTCTCCCTCCAGGCCTTCCGGCCACAAACCAGATCAGCACAGCCAGCACCACGATCAGCAGCACCAGAAGAACGGTTTTAAAAATCAGAGCGTTTCTCCTTTTACGCCGCCGCAGTTCTCTGCGGGACATAGGGCTTTTCGTACTCACTTTTCTTTCCTCCAAAAGTATATAATTAATTCATTCTATTTTTACGCATCCATATAGAAAAGTCAAGCAAAACTGCCCCTGAGATTCTAACAATTTTCTAACAATTTAATTGCAAAACCCTTCTTATGTACGGCCCGCATGACGGCAGGCATGTGCCCCGTACATAAGAACCGCCGCCGCCACCGCCGCGTTCAGGGATTCTACCTTTCCCTCCATGGGGATCCGGATCAGACAGTCCGCTTCCTCCGAAATCCTCCGGCCAAGCCCGTTCCCCTCGTTCCCTATGAGGAACGCGCAGGCTCCCCGGTAGTCTTCTCCGGCATAAGAATTTTTTCCTTCCAGATGCGCCGCGTAGATGCGGACCCCCTGTCTCTTCAGCTGTTTTACCGCCTCCGGCAGATCTTCCGCACAGTAATAGGGCACCCGGTAGACAGATCCCATGGTGGAGCGGATCGTCTTCGGATGAAACAGATCCACACAGCCTCTGCTGAGAATTACCCCCGTAACGCCGGCACCCTCCGCTGTCCTGAGAATGGTGCCAAGGTTCCCGGGATCCTGCAGATCCTCCAGCACCAGCAGCAGAGGAGCCGCTCCACCGGTCACCTGTTCCCAGGTGTAGGAGGGCATCCGGACCACGCTCAGAATCCCCTGGGGCGTTTTCGTATCGCACATGCGGACAAACAGGCTGTCCTCTACTACTTCCAAGGATACCCCCCGAAGCAGTTCCTTATGCGCCCTCTCAAAGGTCTCCGATACGAAAACTTTCTCCCGCAGCTCTTCCGGGGTTTCCATAAAAAGCTTGAGGCCCTCCGCCACAAAAACGCCCTCTTCCCTGCGCAGTTTTCCTTTTGCGTTCAACTGCGTGATCCGTTTGATCTGACTGTTGCTGCTGCTTGTGATCATCGTACTCCTCCTTTTTCAGAACCGGACGGGAAAGCGTCTTTCCCTGTCCGCCGCGATACCGCAGGCAGCTGCCGCCGGGCGTACCGCGCAAAACGGCCGCCTGGAACACTCTTCTCAGGCGGCCGGATACTGTTTATTGATGGGGATTGTGGGAGTGCGCGGCACGGAACCATCCGCCGGCATCCTGGGCGGGGACTTTCGTCCCACGCATCCTTTATTTTGAATAATTATAGGAGAGCGCTTTCGCAATCTCATACTGATATTCCGGGATCGTCTTCTGCATGGCCAGCGCTTCATTGATGTCAAAATCCACATACTCGCCGTTCTTATATCCCACCACTCTCTTGGTCTTACCGGCGATCAGAAGATCCACCGCATAGGCTCCCATAATAGACGCATACACACGGTCCTTGCAGGAGGGGCTCCCGCCTCTCTGCATGTGGCCCAGGATCGTAGCCCTGGTTTCAATGCCAGTGGCCGCCTCGATCCGCTTCGCCATGGCCTCGGAATGACCGATACCCTCCGCATTGATGATGATATGGTGTTTCTTTCCTCTCTTGCGGTTCTCAATGATATTGTTGATGATCTTCTGCTCATCGTAATCATATTTCTCCGGCAGCAGAATATCCTCCGCGCCGTTGGCGATTCCGCACCACAGAGCAATATAGCCCGCGTTTCTTCCCATTACCTCGATAATACTGCAGCGCTCGTGGGACGTAGAGGTATCCCGCACCTTATCAATGGCCTCCATGGCCGTGTTGACAGCCGTATCGAAACCTATCGTATATTCTGTGCAGGCAATATCCAGATCAATGGTGCCCGGCACGCCGATGGTATTGATTCCCAGATTCGCCAGCTTCTGAGCGCCTGCAAAGGATCCGTCGCCGCCGATGACAACCAGGCCGTCAATGCCGTGCTTCCGGCAGGTCTCCGCCGCGTGTCTCTGTCCTTCCTCCGTGCGCATCTCCGCGCAGCGGGCTGTATAAAGAATCGTTCCGCCCCGCTCAATGGTATCTGACACATCTTTGGCGGACATATCAATGATCTCCTCGTTCATCAGACCGTCATAGCCCTTGAGGATTCCCTTCATCTTAATTCCTCTGCTGAGTCCGCGGCGCACTGCCGCGCGGATTGCCGCGTTCATGCCGGGAGCGTCTCCACCGCTTGTCAGGACTCCGATCGTCTTTATCTTGCTCTCCATAGCCATTCCAACTCCTCCATACCAATGTTACCTGCTTGTAAAAGGCATTATCAGCCCTATTTTAATGCATTTCTCCCGTTTTTTCAATGCCCTTTTCCACAACTTTCACATTCTCCGGCCCAAACCGGCGGGAAAGTTCCCCGATCAGCCCGCTTTCCGCCTCCACGCTCCGGCTGGCGGGCAGCCGTTTCATGGCCTTCTCCGCGCGGATATACAGTACCACGGTATCCTTCCCGTCGGATTCCTTCAGCATTTCGTACAGACCGGCCACCTCCTGTTCATAGGTTTTCCGGTCCGGGAACTGGATCCAGAGCTCTCTTCGCGTCTCCATAAAAGGATAGATTTTCTCCAGGATCAGCTTGCTGGGCTTTTCTTCCTCCGCGGAAACCCTGCCCTGGATAAAAACTTTGTCATCCACCTGCAGAAGCGCCGCGTTTTTTTCATAGTCTCTGGGAAAGACAATCACTTCCACGGTTCCCAGAAGATCCTCCAGGGTCAGAAATGCCATCGTTTTATTATTTTTCGTATATTTAATAATTTTATCCGTGATCATGCCGCCCACGATCTCCTTGGCCCCGTCCCGGACTTTCGGCAGGCCGCTGTCCTCATCGGGCTGAAAATCCGTGGTGACGGCCGACACGCTCTTTTTCCACCGCTCTTCATACTCTTCCAGGGGATGGCCGCTGATATAGACGCCCAGCACTTCTTTTTCAAAGGCCAGCTTCTCTTCCTTTTCAAATTCTCCCACATCCGGCAGACGCAGCTCGAATTCCTCTTTCTCCTGGCCTGTCATCAGATCAAAAAGACTCATCTGGCCGGTGAGTGAATTCTTCTTGTCCTGGTTCACCTGATCCAGAACCTGCTCATACACCTGCATAAACTGCTTTCTGGTCCCGCCCAGCCCGTCAAAGGCACCGGATTTGATAAAATTCTCCAGGGTCCGCCTGTTTACTTCCTTACCGGAGAGCCGCCGGCAAAAATCCCGCAGACTGACGAAGGAACCTTCCTTCTCCCGCTCGGCGGCAATGGCCTCTATAACCGGACGGCCAATCCCCTTAATAGCCGAGAGAGCATAGCGGATACTCCCGCCCTCCACGGTAAAAACTCCCTCGCTGCGATTAATGTCCGGCGGCAGAATTCCGATGCCCATCTGCCGGCAGTTCATGATATACTCGGAAACCTTTCCCGGATTCTCCACACAGGAGGTCATCAGAGCCGCCATGAATTCCACCGGATAATAATATTTCAGCCAGGCCGTCTGATAAGAAACGATGGCGTAGGCCGCCGCATGGGACTTGTTGAAAGCGTATTTGGCGAAATCGGTCATCTCATCATAAATCCTGTTGGCTGTCTTCTCATCAATCCCGCGGCTGACACAGCCGGGTACGCCCTCCTCCGGATTCCCGTAGACAAAATTCTGCCTCTCCTTCTCCATAACGGAAGCCTTTTTCTTGGACATGGCCCGGCGCACCAGGTCACTCCGTCCCAGGGTGTAGCCCGCCAGATCCCGGACAATCTGCATCACCTGCTCCTGGTAGACAATACAGCCGTAGGTGGGCTCCAGAATAGGCTTCAGCTGGGGACAGTCGTAGTGGATCGTCTCCGGATGATTCTTTCCCCGGATATACTGGGGAATAAAATCCATGGGGCCCGGACGGTACAGAGAAATACCGGCGATGATGTCCTCCAGGCTCCGGGGCTTCAGCTCCTTCATAAAGCTCTTCATCCCTGCGGACTCCAGCTGAAAGACACCTTCGCATTTTCCGGATCCGATCATCTGCAGAACCTGCGGATCGTTGTAATCGATGTTCATCATGTCGATGGAATGCCCGGCGCTTTTCTCCGCCAGCTTCTGGGCATTCTGGATCACCGTCAGGGTCCGGAGGCCCAGAAAATCCATCTTCAGAAGCCCCAGCTCCTCCAGGGTCGTCATGGTGAACTGGGTGGTGATGGTTCCGTCCGCCGCCCGCGACAGCGGTACATACTCATCCACCGCTTTCTGAGAAATCACCACCCCGGCCGCATGCATGGAGGTATGGCGCGGCAGTCCCTCCAGACGCTTGGCCATGTCGATGAGATGCTGCACCTGCGGATCCTCCTCATACAGCTTTCGAAGCTCCGTGCTCATGGTGAGCGCCTTGTCGATGGTAATATTCAGCTCATTGGGCACCATCTTGGCGATGGAGTCCACCTGGGCATAGGGCATATCAAGGACACGGCCCACATCCCGGATCACGCCCCGGGCCGCCAGCGTACCGAAGGTAACGATCTGCACCACCCGGTCCTTTCCATATTTCCGCACTACGTAGTCAATGACCTCCTGGCGGCGCTCAAAGCAGAAATCCACGTCAATATCCGGCATGGAGACCCGCTCCGGATTCAGGAACCGCTCAAAAAGCAGATTGTACCGCATGGGATCCAGCTGGGTAATGCCCAAAGTGTAGGATACCAGGCTCCCGGCGGCGCTTCCCCTTCCCGGCCCCACGATAATATCGTTATCTCTGGCATATTTGATAAAATCCCACACGATCAGGAAATAATCCACGTATCCCATGGTCCTGATCGTATTCAGCTCGTATTCCAGCCGCTCCGACAGCTCCTTCGTGACCGGCTGGTACAGGCGCTCCAGCCCTTCATGGCACAGCTTGTTCAGATATTCCCAGGAGGTATAGCCTTCCGGCACATCGTACTTCGGCAGCTTGGTGACGCCGAACTCGATTTCCACATGGCAGCGGTCCGCGATCTTCTGGGTATTTTCCAGGGCCTCCGGCGTGTAGGGAAAGAGTTCTTCCATCTCCTGCTCCGATTTCACATAATACTGGCCTCCCTCATAGCGCATACGGTCCTCATCCGCCAGCTTCTTTCCGGTCTGCAGGCAGAGCAGAATGTCGTGGGGAGCCGCGTCCTCCGCGTAGGTATAATGGACATCATTGGTGGCCACCAGTCCGATGCCCGTCTCCTGGCTCATGCGCAGAAGCTGGGGATTCACCAGGCGCTGTTCCGGGATCCCGTGATCCTGCAGCTCCAGGAAGAAATTTCCCTTCCCGAAAATCTCTTCATAGCAAAGAGCCGCCTTCTCCGCCTCCTGGTACAGATTCCGCACCAGATACCGCTGCACCTCCCCGGCCAGACAGGCGGAGAGAGCGATGAGACCCTCATGGTATTCCCGCAGCAGATCCAGATCCACTCTGGGCTTATAGTAGAAGCCTTCCACAAACCCCCGGGAGACGATCTTCATCAGATTGGCATATCCCTGGTTATTCTCCGCCAGCAGCACCAGATGGTAATACCGGTCATCGTCCCGCCCCGTCTCACGGTCAAACCTGGAACCGGGGGCCACATAGACCTCGCAGCCCAGGATCGGATTGATCCCTGCCTCCCTGGCCGCCTTATAAAAATCAATGCAGCCATACATCACCCCGTGATCCGTAATGGCCGCACTGTTCATTCCCAGTTCCTTTACCCGGGCAACGTATTCTTTTATCTTATTGGAGCCGTCCAGCAGACTGTACTCCGTGTGAACATGCAGATGTGTAAAACTCATATTTCTTCCTTTACTGGTAATTTCCGGTTACGGAAACAGTATAGCACTTCCGGAAGAGAAATGCCACCGGCATTTCTGCCGGCGGCATCTGCTTCTTAATTATTTTCTTCCCCGCTGTGCACGGTAATGGTCTCAATCACCGGCTGCTGATCCGCCGGAATGGTTCCGTTATCATCCGTAGGCTGGGCGTCCTCACAGATGGCATCCACCACCTCCATGCCGGAGGTTACATGACCGAAAGCCGCGTACTGGCCGTCCAGGGACGTGGTATCTTCCTGCATGATAAAAAACTGGGAACTGGCGCTGTCATAGTCGCTGGACCGGGCCATGGAAATGGTTCCCCGGGTGTGGGACAGAGGGTTATCGTATCCGTTGGCGCTGAATTCTCCGGTGATCGTCTCCCCGGAACCTCCCGTTCCGTCTCCGTTAGGATCTCCCCCCTGGATCATAAAGCCGTCCATGATTCGGTGGAACGTAAGTCCGTCATAAAATCCGCTCTCCGCCAGAGAAACGAAATTTTCCACCGTTTTGGGCGCCGCCTCCGCGTCCAGCTCCACCGTAATGGTTCCGTAATCCTTTACCACAATATCCGCGGTATAGGCAGATGCGGAACTGCTCTCCCCCTGACGGTTCATCCGCACCAGCACAATGGCGCAGACCACACAGACACAGGCCGCCAGCACCACGCCAAGAAGGATTCTCTTCTTTCTCCTGGCGCGGGCCCGCATCTCTTCTTCTGCTTTTCTTCTTTCTTTCGACATGCTTCATTCCTCATCTTTCTGCTTAAGAATTATCTGCCCGCCCTCTATCTGAATCTTTTTTTCCTTCAGCAGGTGTCCAACTGCACGCTTGAACGCCGCCTTGGAAATTCCCAGCTCCCGGTTGATCTTCTCCGGGGATGCCTTATCATCAAAGCCCAGCCTTCCTCCGGACTTTTCCATGGACTGAAGGATCAGCTTTGCGTCCTCATTCATCTGCAGATACGCCTTCTGCTTGGCACTGACGGTCAGCTTGCCGTCCTCCTTCACCTCGGTCACCCGCAGGCGCAGCACCTGGCCCACCGTATATTTCCCCTGGGCATCCCATTTGGGGATCAGCGCAGAATATTGATCATCCACCGCTACAAAAACGCCGAAATTATCGCTGATCTCATAGACCCTCCCCGTCACCTGGTCCCCGGCCGCATAGGGAGACTGCCGTTTCAGGTAATGGTAAACCTTCATGGTAGCGCAGAGGCGCCGGCTCTTGTCAATGTAAAGGGCCGCCAGCACCTGATCTCCTTTTTTCACCTCTCCCGTCTGCTCCCGGTAAGGCAGCAGCAGATCCTTTTCCAGTCCCCAGTCCAGAAAAGCGCCGATCCGGCCCACCTCCAGCACCGTCAGAAGCGCCGTCTCTCCAAGGGTCAGCTTCGGCTCCCGGGTGGTGGCGATGAGGCGGTCACTGGAATCTCTGTACAGGAATACCTCGATCTCGCTTCCCACTTCCGCCTCCTCCGGCACCTGCCTGGCCGGGAGAAGCACCTGTTCCTCCTTCAAAGCCCCGGCATCCTCCGCCAGGTAAACGCCGAAATCTACTTTTTTTACAACCTTCAGCTTCTGCTTTCTGCCAAGCTCCAACATGTTATTCCGTCCTTTCCGTTAATTCTCCGATAAAACAGGGATCCTCACCTTCCCTGGCCAGCACCACCACAAAACCGTTCTCCGTCTCCGCCACCGTGGGATACAGAAGGTCTCCCAGCAACACCTGCTTCTTATACTCGGCCCGCAGTTTTCCAATTTTCATTCCCCGGGGCAGATAGGCTTCCGCGAACCGGATGTACTGGCCGTTGTTCACATGATGGTTCGTGTCCAGATGGTATTCCTGGATGCGGAAGGGCTCCATCTGCTTTCCGTTTTCCGGAATATGTATCTTCCGCTTTCCAAAATCATCCGTAAGCTTCCGGCTCTCCTCAATTCCATAGGCTTCCGCCTGGGATTTCGGGACCTTTGTAGGACTGTTCTTCTCCGTATCCATAAAGACCCACTCCGAATTGGCCCTGGCGATGGAACGCCCGGCCGCATTTTTCATTTCATAATTTCGGTATCCGATAAATCCCCGGAATCCGTACGCCCAGGTGCTGACCTCCACCAGATCTCCCATGGTCGGATACTCGTCCACGAAAATCTGCCAGGAGGCCAGCATCCAGGCCCTGTGGTTCGCCTCCGTCCAGTCCAGGCCTACCCCGCTGACTTCCGCGTGAAAGTTGCTGCAGTCCTGGAAATAATTGATCAGACTGTACAGAGAGAGGGAACGGTTCTCATCCATCTCACTGTAGCGGATTCTCCCTGAAAATGAATACGACATAAGCTCCTCCTTTCCGTCCATTGAAAAAATAAGCCGCTGCATAACTGCAACGGCTTCCGGTACTGGGCTACCTGGATTCGAACCAGGAAATGACGGAGTCAGAGTCCGTTGCCTTACCATTTGGCGATAGCCCAATTTCGTACAACAAAATGTATTATAAAGGATGTTCTCCAAAAAAGCAAGTGCTTTTTTAAATTTTTTTCAGTCCTTTTTTCAGAACAGCTTCTCCCGGATTCCTTAAGATTTCCTGAGCTTTCGCGGAGTCCTTTTCTTAAGCTTTCTTAAGCCTTTCTTGCCCGTATTGACCTGCAAAATTCCCCGTGGTATACCGGAATTACCAAGAACAGAAAGGAAGGAAATCCATGAAAAAACTGAAACGATGGAACCGGGGTCTCATGGCCGGAGCTATTCTTATCATCGCCGTCATCCTTTTTCAGCTGGCGGATCAGGCCCGCTTCCGGAGCAGCATTCCGGAGATCAGCCGCATCATTCAGAGCTACGAGACACAGGCCGGGGCCGCCCTTGCCAATTCCGGCGCCACGGAAGCGGGAAACGCATTTCTGAATGTTGTGGAGCAGTTCTGGGCCGACCCGGAAACAGTCCCCCCGTCCATGCGCTACAGCAGCACCCGCTCTGCTTTCTACTCGGCCCTGGAGGATACGGAAAATGTCTTTCTTCCGCTGGCCTACGAAGAGACACTTCAGAGCTGCCGGATCAGCAAAAGCGGCCCCGGGACCTGCAGCGCGGTGCTGACCATTGACAGCACTGCCTGGCTGGACCGGTACGGTACCTATATGTCCCCCTTCGGCCCGGGCTATGCCTACAACGAGCTGGCGGAGGACTTTTCCCAGGAGCTGGAGACTCCCGCATCCGTAGCAGACGGCCGTCAGGCCATCCGGCTGTCCTGTCAGCTGAACGTCACCCTGCAGCTCTCCGAGACGGAGGGAACCTGGAAAATCTCCTGCGCCCAGATGTACGCCATGTCTTCCGCTTCCAGCCTTGCAGATATTCAGGAGGTGCCCGTATGAATCAGAACACAGCAAAAACGCCGGCTCTTGTAATCCGGCATCTGAACAAAACCATCGGAAAACGCCATATTTTAAAAGACATCAGTCTGGAATGCTACCCCGGAGAGGTCTTTGGCTTCCTGGGTCCCAACGGGGCCGGCAAAACTACCACCATCCGCCTGGTCTGCGGGCTGATCGCTGAGGATTCCGGAGAAATCGAGATCTGCGGAGAAAACCTGCGGAAAAATTTTGAAAAGGCCATGGCCCACGTGGGAGCCATCGTGGAAAATCCGGAGCACTACAAGCATATGACCGGCTGGCAGAATCTGAAGCTGTACCAGAATATGCGCCCCGGCATCACGGAAGAGCGCCTGAAGGAAGTCGTAAGCCTGGTGGGACTGGAAAACCGGATCCACGAGCAGGTGCGCAAATACTCTCTGGGCATGCGCCAGCGTCTGGGTGTGGCCCAGGCACTGCTTCACAAACCGAAGCTCCTGATTCTGGATGAACCCACCAACGGCCTGGATCCCGCGGGAATCCGCCAGCTCCGGGATATCCTCAAGGAAACAGCCCATCAGGAGGGAACCGCTGTTCTTGTCTCTTCCCATCTGATGTCGGAGATGGAGCTCATGTGCGACCGGGTGGGCCTGATCGTCAACGGGGAAATCCGGGAAGTTAAGCCCATCGGCGGACTGATTGAGGAGGCATACGGCGGCAGCACGGCTTTCCTGTACCAGGTCGATCAGGCCGAGACGGCCGTGCGCCTGCTCCGGGAAAAATACCCCTCCATTTCCGCACAGCTGCTGACCGAGCATGAATTCCGCATTTACCTGAAGCCTTCCCGGGATACGGAAGAAACCTTTCTTCCCTTCCAGCAGGAGCTGGCCGCCTACAACCGGCTTCTGACCGAATCTGGAATTTCCCTGTATACCGTGGCCGAAAACCAGGATCACACGCTGGAAGACGCGTTTATCCGCCTGACCGATGAAGGAGGTAGTCAAATTGTTTAAATTGATTAAAAATGAATACGTGAAACTGCTGAGCCGACGGACCTCCCAGCTGCTGCTCCTGCTTCTGCTGCTGGCCGCCATCGGCCTGGCGTTCTTCTTTCATCTGCCTTTTATCCAGAGCGACACCAGCTATGAGACGGTTGCCCTCTCCTCTGAGGAAACGCCCCCCGAGGAACCCTCCCCGGAACAGATTCTCCATGAGCGGACGGAATCGGCCCGGACCGAATACGAGTCCCTCCTGCAGCAGGAAAAAAAAGGGACGCCCGTGGATCAGGCCGCTCTGGACAATGCCCGGGACGCCCTTCTGGAGGTCCAGTATATTGAGGATCACCAGCTCACCGACAGCCTGACCTACGACAGGGACTACGGCTATGCGGTCACCGACTCCCGGCTGATTCTGACGCTGATCAATTCCCCCATACTGGTAACCCTGACAGCCCTGGTCATGATCGTCTTCGCCGGAGGCATTATCGCCAACGAATCCAGCCAGGGAACCATTAAGTTCCTTCTGATCAACCCTGTGCGCCGGGGAAAGATCCTGTGGAGCAAATTTCTCTGCTGCTTGAGCCTTCTGGCTTTCCTGCTCTTCTTCCTCTTCGGCCTGGAGGTACTGCTGCTGGGAATCAGCTACGGCTTTTCCGGATATGCCGGGGAATACGTCCACGCGGCGGAGGGCGTGGTCACCGGGACTCCCATTCTGCTCTACGGCTTCCAGCAGTTTATGCTTTCAGCGGTAAATCCCCTGCTGATGATGACCATGGCCTTTGCCATCAGCTCCCTCTTCCGGAGCTCTGCCCTGTCCATCGCTCTGGGCCTGGGCGGCCTCCTGGGCGGCAGCATGATCACCTCGATTCTGGCAGAGCTGGGCGTTGACTGGGGCCGCTACCTGGTATTCTCCAACACCGGCCTTGCCTCCATCGCCCAGGGCTCTCCCCCCTTTGTGGGGCAGACGCTTACCTTCGCGGTCATTGTACTGGCCGTCTACATGGCGGTTTTCCTGCTGATCGCCTACGATGGCTTCACACGGCGGGAGGTATAAAAATTCAGGCACAGCAGAAACCTTTCTGATCCAGAGGTTTCTGCTGTGCCTTTCTGTATCCGGAAGGATTTTTCAGATTCCGAACAGTTCTTCCAGCTTTTCTTCCTGCAGGCCGGCGCCGATGACGCACAGTCTTCCTGTATATTCCGGCGCGCCCTCTCTTACATCCGCCTCTTCCGGAACCATGTCGAAGTAGATCCAGTGTCCGTCCGTTCCTTCCACCATTCCCTTGGCCCGCAGCACCGTTCCATAGGTATCGTCCGCGGACAGCTTCTGCAGGATCTCTTCTATCTCCGCCTTCTCAAATTTATGGATCGTCTCCCGTCCCCAGCTCTGGAACACCTCATCCGCATGGTGGTGGTGATGGTCATGGTCATGATGGTGGTCATGGCCGCAGCACTCCCCGTGCTCGTGAGCATGCTCTTCCTCATGGTGGTGATGATGGTGTTCCTCATGGGCATGGTGATGATGATGCTCCTCATGGTGATGCTCCTGCTCCTCTTCCACGTGGGAAAGATCGATCTTCCTGCCCTCCATGGTCTCCAGTACTTTCTTTCCTCCCAGATCTTCCACCGGCGTGGTGATGACCGTAACATCCGGATTCAGCTCCCGGATCAGTTTCAGCGCCTCCTCCACTTTCTCCGGAGTCGCCTTGGGCAGATCCGTGCGGCTCAGGATAATCGTACTGGCCGCTTCCACCTGATTTTTGAAAAATTCTCCGAAATTTTTCAGATACATCTTGCATTTGGTTACATCCACCACCGTTGTGGCGCTGTTCAGCTGCAGGTCCGCCTCGGCCTGCACCCGCTCCACCGCGTGGATTACATCGGAAAGCTTGCCCACGCCGGAGGGCTCAATGATGATCCGGTCCGGATGGTACGTCTCCACCACTTCCTGCAGAGCTGTGCCGAAATCCCCCACCAGAGAGCAGCAGATACAGCCGGAATTCATCTCCTTAATCTCAATGCCGGCATCCTTCAGAAAACCTCCGTCGATGCCGATCTCTCCGAATTCGTTTTCAATCAGCACTACCTGCTGGCCCTTCAGGGCATCCATCAGCAGCTTCTTGATCAGTGTAGTTTTTCCGGCTCCCAGGAAACCGGAAATAATATCTATCTTTGCCATGGTTATATTCCTCCTTTTTTCACACGGGATTATCATACCATTCCGGTCTTTTTCTGTCAAACCTGAAGCCCCGCCTTGAGGAAACCCGCTTTCCGGGAGAACACATGAGCAAAGCTTTATGGCGGAGGCAGATAATTCTTTCTGCCTCCGCCATAAAATTTAAATCGTCGTACAAGTATTTGTAATTGCAAACAAACCTGCGATCAGGGCATTTGCGATACCGGCAATATAGGGATTTCCCGTCCGCTTATAGAGGAATCTGCTGATCAGCGTAGTCGCCGCGATAAGCAGGATCAGCGGAAACAGTCCGATAATAAACATCGGATAGTTTGGTGAGGCCATAGTCGCCTGCGGCCACAAGCACAACCGCCATCAGAATACTGAGCCCCAGCTTCCTGGCCTGCAGCTTAATCCCGGCCTGCGCAAGATCCATTCCATTCTTTTTCCCATAAACGCCATAGCAGATTGCCATAACGGCTATCGCAAACACGCCGCACACAGTGCTCCAGATTCCCATGCCCATGGGCATTACCTGGCTCACCGACATTGTATTGCTCTGTGCCATAATAGGCAGGAAAACCAGCGCCCCGAAGGCGCAGCTTGCCAATAGGCTCAGCCAAAACATGGCTTTTCCTTTTCCGTCCCGCACAACGGCAGGTTTTATGAGCTCCGGAGCCCTCAGCTTTTCAAAAAGCGGCGTATAGAGCAGCAGTACTCCGAACGAACAAATAAAGAGCGCAAATCCCACTAAACCTACGGCGTTAAAGGCCTCTTTCCACTGCCAGATCTGATTGTCCGAAGCAATCGGATTCGGTGCCCCCAGAGCTCTTTCAAAAAAGTCAATCACATAGGATTCCGAACGGGCAGAAAAATGCGACCACGCATGGGTAATTTCCGGACGGTAAATCACGCGGAAGGCTTCCTGTCCGTCAACGGTTTCCGTGTAATAAGTAAACGCTTCCCTTTCTTCCGACTCATTCGGGTCTTTTCCGAAATTCAGGAAAGACTGGGTACCTTCTCCTTCCATCCAGTATGGCGATTCCAGACTGGAACCGTCCTCTGCGGTTGTTTTTCCAAAAAACTCATCATAAACAGCTGAAATAACGCCTACATTAAACATAAAGCTGACAGCCACGGAGGTTCAGATTATAGAATACGTTCTGGAAAACGAAGAGCGCAATGAAAATATGTCGGCGATTGCTCAGAGATTATCTATTTCTCAGAGTACCTTTTCAAAAAAGGTTAAACAATTGGTGCAAATGGGCCTTCTGGAACGGTACTGCACTGCCACCAACAGAAAAAACATCGTCATTAAGGTTTCTGAGGAAGGAAAGAATTTTTATAACTATTACGCCCAGAGCAAGCAGGTGGACGCTTGGCATGAAATGTTTAAAGAACTGGATAAGATAGATAAGGAATCCATTCAGAGCTTTACAAACGCTTTAAACATACTCAGAAAATCCATGCTGCAAACCCTGGAGATAAAAGCCGTTGCCGCCCCAGGAAAAATGAATTTAATTAAACTAGATTAAGGTTTCGCTGGACGAAAAAGAACTGCCGTCCCGGCACAGCTTTCCTCCTGTGCACAGAGCGGCAGTTCTTTTCTCGTTTGTAAGCTCGTGTTCTTCTAATCAGCCGTTAATCATGAAATTCAGCAGCTTGTCGACATCTTCCTTCTCAGAAGCGATCAGCTCCAGCTGGGGAATCTCTCCGTTAGAGAAAATATTGGCCAGAGCCACGTACTGGGTCAGCTTGGACTTCAGATTCAGTCTGTCGCCCTCGCCGGTTACCAGCTCCACGCGTCCCTTACAGCTGTTTATTACACTGAAAAATTTGTCGATATCTTTAATATTTTCAACTTTCATGATTGTAACCTCCTTTATTGCATTTTCCGGTTGCTAAGCAGATTATAGCCCATTTTCCCCGGCTTGAAAAGCATTTTCCGAAAAAAACAGGAATTTCATGTGAGTTTACCGAAGCTGCCCCGGCAGGCCTTCTGAAGGTCTGTGGGAGACAGACAAAGAGTGGTTCCGATCCGGCCTCCGCTTATGTAAATTTCGCCATACTTTTCCGCGGAATCATGGATAAATGTAGGGAATTGTTTTTTCATTCCGATGGGGCTGCAGCCGCCCCGGACATATCCGGTAATCCCGTTGATTTCCTTCACATGAATCATTTCCAGAGATTTTTCCCCGGCCAGGCGGGCCGCCTGCTTCAGGTTCAGCTCCTCCGCGATGGGCACCACCATTACATAAAATCCGCCGCTTTTTCCCCGGGTGACCAGGGTTTTAAAGGACTGCTCCACCGGAGCTCCCGTCTTCTGGGCCGTGTGCAGTCCATCTATAAATTCATCGCATTCATACTGGATGACCCGATAGGGGATCTTCTGCCTGTCCAGTATGCGCATGGCGTTCGTCTTTACTTCCTTTGACATGGTTTTCTCCTTTTTCCTTCAGGGCATGGCCGCCGTATATACGATCTTCTCAAAATGCTGGTAATCAATGGGATTCTGCCAGTCCCCGCCCCAGGTATAGCCGTACTGGGTAAAGAGCTGGTAGCACAGATCCTGCTCCGTAATCATATGCCGCTCTGCGGCATCCGGCACATTTCTGTCTATGTACAGCTCCGCGTCTTCGTTCTCCCACACATAGCTTCCGTCAGGTCCAATAATATAGTAGGGATTCTGCTTCGGATTAATATCAATGGCACAGCCCGCCGCGTGGTTGGAAAGGCTCTGGCTGTTGGTTCCCAGGCGGAAATTGAAGCAGGAGGTATTGTTGTCATTGACAGAGAGGTCATCATCCGCGCCGTAATTATCCACCAGATACATTTTTTCAATCTGATACTGGTTTTCAAACAGTTCCTGGAAAATCGCCTTCATATCCTCCGCCAGAAGGGCGTTGACCATCAGTTCGCCGACCCGGATCTCTCCTTCAAAGCCGTAATGGAGCAGCTTTATATAGCGCAGATCCTCCCTGGGCACTGTGCAGTAGGTCTTGTAGGATCGGTCGTCCCCGTAGATGCGGGCAAACAGCGGATCGGAAATTTCGTAGTCCTGAAAATAGACGCTTAAGTCTTCCCGGTTCACCTCTTCCTCCGCCACAACCGTCCCGGCCGGGAGTTCAGCCAGACGCTGCTCCAGGGGCGGAAGGGGGGAAGGGGTTGGTTCGCTCCCGGCCACCGCCGCCTCCGGTTCCGGCGCAGAAGCGGAGACATCCTCTTCTGTTCCTGCCCCGGCAGAAGGCGTCACCGCCGATGTCTCGGACAAACGCTCCGGTTCCTGGCTCTGTGCGCGGTTCTCCGCTCTCCTTCCGGCCTGGCAGCCCAGCAGAATAACGGCCGCCACTGCGGCGGCCGTCAGACACAGTTTTCCGATAAATTTTCTGCTGTGTTTCCTCATCCTGTTTTATTCTCCGTATATTCCCACTTCTGAAATACAGGTATCATCCCAGAGATTTCCCTCATAAACCTCATCGATCCGGATGTAGATCTCCGAAGCCGCGCAGGCCTGCGAAAATTCCAGGCAGAACTGCGTCCGCTCATGGGGAAACTCGACCTTAAAGCTTTTCTCATCCAGCCAGACCGTGAGACTTTTGGGAACATTATTCTCATCGTACCGCTGCTGGTCCCTCCAGTTTCCCAGATTCAGCGTAATATACTTCACCTGGTATTCCCGGTCCAGACGCAGATTCACGAATTCATTGATTCCGTCGCCGTCTGCTCCCTCCTGCCAGGATGTAACCACATCACCATCGAAAAGCATGTTGACGGAATTGTCGTATCCCTCCTGGATCACCGTGGAAGAGGCCGTTCCGCTGACTACGGAAGCTTTTGTATAGGAAGCGAGCGCCGTGCGGTTTACATCCACCAGTGAAACCGTGACCGTCTCCGGGGTGGGTTCCGGCGTATCTGTGGGTGTAGGCGTGGGTGTCGGTGTCTCCGTAACCGTCTCGGAAGGCGTGGGCGTGGGCGTGCTGCCGGAGGCTTCCTCTTCCCTTTCCTCTATGGCAGCTGATGACTGCCCCCCGGAATTCCCGGGACGGCTGTCCAGGAAATATGTAATCCCGAAATAAGCTCCAATACCCGCAGCCACCACCACGCAGGCCAGGATAATGCCGATCCGGATGATCTTCTTCTCCTCACTGCTTCGCTCCGGCTTACGGGGCGGCTGCCTGCGGCGGTATTCCTCCTCCCCGCGGACCGTCTCCCTTCTTTCCGGAGGCCGCTCCGGAAAGCCGGAATCCTGTACGCTTCTCTGCTGTTCCTGCTGTCTCAGATCTCTGCCGCAGCCGGAACAGAATTTTGAACCCTCCGTATTATCATATCCGCAAAATGGGCACCTCATCCTCTGTACTCCCTTTCCTTGTTCTGATCCTCTCCGGACGCGCGCCCGGAAGACCTGCCATCATTGTACTACAGAATGGGATTTTGAACAAGTTACCGCGGTCCATTAATTTTTTTCTTAACCCGCAGAACGGATATGGTCAGAAAACTGATGGCTCCCAATAGCAGAAGTAAAACTCCGCTGTAAAAAAAAGAGGTTGTAATGCTCGTACTTCCAGTGAATGTACCAATAAATGACGGAAGATACGGACCGATTATCATATAAAAATACTGATCAGCAGTAACTAATGACATATAAAATTCGGAAGTTCCGGCAGGTACAATGCTTCCTATATGTAATGGATAATATACTAGTGAAGCTCCAATAGCAAATCCTGCAGCGGCGGCAGCGATTATCAGCAGCGGAACAGAACGCCAAACTGCAAATCCGGTCAGAGAAAGCCCCGAGACTCCCAAAAGAAATGTTAACGTATACTTTGAAACTAAAGTATATATCCTGGGGAATACTACGCAGGCCAAAACAGATACCAAAGTAGAAACAGCAGTTAGCATTCCGGAAAGAACCGAATTGCCTATTTTATTTTCCGAAAGATACAAATCAATCATAAGATAAATCTGGCTTCCACATGCACCCATAAGAAACATCAGAAGCAAATTCAGGATAGCATGCAGCCGGTAATGGCGGGATATTCCTGAAACAGCCGGAGCTGATTTTTTTTCTCCGGAATCACTGGCCGGAGGCCTAAACGGGACAAAGCGCAGAATCAGGATTAGTGTAGCCACAGAAATCAAGTTAATTAAAAAGGCAGATTTCCAGCTGTAAAGAGCAATCACGCCCGATAAAAAAGACGCAAAAATTCCATAAATACACGAGGATGCATTCGACCATCCAAATACTCTTCCACGCTGTGCTTCGTCTGTAAACAATTCAATAATAAGGCTATTGGAAACACTGAGTAAAAGCCCATCTGAAATCGCATCAATCGTTCGTGTGACAGCCAAAAATAAAATATCTTTGGTAAAAAAACCAGCAGTACCACCAAAAATGAACAAAATTGTCCCGGTAATTAAAAGCGTTTTTTTAGAAAAACGTTTCATTAAAAAGCCGGATAAAAGTGCTGCTGCCAGCGAGGCGGCAGCACTTCCACTGATAATATAGTTCTGCAGAAAAAGGCTCGTATCAGGAAATTCCTCATAAATCCGCGTCAAAAGCGGAATTATGATATTATCGGAGTAAGTTCCAAATCCACTAAAACAAATAGCGAAAATCAATCCCCATTTTTTCTTATTATTCATGGTCGCCTCCATGGGCAGCGTTTACATTCGTTTTGCTTTCTTCCGAAGTACAAAATAGAATGCGGTCATGACTAATTCCACAAGCATAATTAGAAACATAGGTTTCAGAGATGCGGTCATTGTATCAAAAATTCCGGACATAAAAGTGTAAATATATGAATAGGTCGAATACGGAAGATTTGCAGCAATTCCAATAAGTGCCACAGCTAATGTCACATGATGCGGAGCAATTTCCGGGCAGATTGTATAAAAAAAGGTAATTGAGCATCCAAACGCTACTCCCATTAAAAGAGATGCGAGAATCACAGTAATTTGTGAAGGGGCCGTACTCATAAGAAAAATGAACACTGTAATTACAGCCATAGGCGCCAAAATAATCCTTTTTCCGATCTTTCGGTAAACAAAAGCAAAACAGAAACACATCACGGCACTGCCTATGGTCCCCAGCGACTGCATTGTACCGATAAATGCTGAATTTCCAATAGCATTTTCACTTACGTAAACGGACAGAAGCAGGTTCGCATACTGGTAAATAGTACCTAATACTAAAAATGCAACAAATGCAGGCAGTATTTTGCCCCATGGTATTTTTTGTTTTCCCGTTTCCTGTGATAAAGAATCATCTTCTTTTTCTGCAGTTTTGATATTCTTCGGAATACTGAATGCTAAAATAACCGTGGATATAATTCCCAAGATCAGGCAGAGCCACCAGGCGGCAGATAGAGCAGAACGCCAGGACTGCAGAGTTAAAACGCCGCCAATCACGGCAAGTACTGATCCTGAAACGGCTACTATTACCTGATAAAGTCCATTAAACAGTCCGCGCCTGGCCGGATCGGTAATTAAAGCCATTAAAATGGACAGCGTCATCGTGCCGGTGATCCCATAACCGCCAAGTGCCAAAGAATTCGCAATATTATATAATATAATATTATCGGTCAGCAGCCCCAGCAGTCCGCCTGCACTGATCAGAATTGCGCCGAAAAGGAGAAGTTTTTTGGACCCCATCAGTTTTTCCAAAAATGGTACAAGAATCATTATAATCAGGGTACATATCGACGCCCCAGATACAAAATAATTTACGGCAGAGATCTGTTCTCCATAAATTCCATACATATCCGACACTGCCGGATAATATAAAGATGTATACATACTGACAAAGGCAAGAATAAAAATTCCTGTTATGGACAAGCATAATTTTGCTTTTGATACTTTCACTTTCATCCCTCCTGAATTTTAAAACAGTAGCGTACTCATACGTCTGATTTCCTCACTTACCTCTTCATAAACTCCGGGGAAAGTGGAATAATTTCCTCCCATAGTGGTATTTGGAATATAATATCTGATGCCATATTCCCGACATGCTTTTTCTACTGCATCTCTGACTTCTTTTTTCGTCCATCCCGGATGGTCGACAGAGGCACTGTTAATTCCTCCCATAAATGTAATTTTCCCACCATATTTTTGAATCATTTCTGATATATGATTAGTACTCATAACTCCCTGCCAGATATCAATTCCCATTTCAATCATATCCGGTACAAGCGTTTCCGCATAGGAATCAGAATGATGTACAATTACTTCTACTCCATTAGATTTAAAACAGGAATAAATTCGCTTATAGCTTTCGAGGAAAAATTCTTCAAACATAGCAGGAGAAAGAAATGTAGAAATCTGACTTCCCCAGTCATCGTGATGGTATAAACAATCCGGATGGAGTTTTTCACATACTTTTTCCGCATATTGAATTTCCCAGTCTTCCAGATAACGGATCAACTCTTTTACCGCTTCTGGTTCTTCGTAAAATGCCATCAACGCATTTTCCATAGAAAGAAACGAATGCATCCTTTCGAAAAGACCAGGGGCCATAAACAAAGTAACAAATTCTTCTTCTCGATTAATCTCTTCCACTTCTCTCAGAGACTGTTCCCAAATGTCCTCAGAAAAAGTAAGCTTTGGTGCCTTAATATATTCTTTCCAACGAGCCACATCTGGACACAGCAGCCTGTCTGGTGTGTCAACAGGAAATGGTCCCGGTGTATTTTCTGGATACGATCGGGTAACTCCCCAAAGATCTACGACATTTTCTTCTCCATATGCAGGCCATGAATCTGTCAGACTTAACGGATCACAATTTAAAATATGCATGAATTCAAATTGATTTACATATCTATCCGGTTTCCCACCGCTTATTGTCTCAATTAAATTCTGTCGTTTTGTTAGCATATACCTTCCTCTTTTCTTCTAGATTCGAAAGTATTCCCGCCGGCCTCTGGACACTTTGTTTAATACATATATTATAAAGCACGGAAATATCTGTTTCAATTCCACGAAACAGCCTTATATTTCCGCTTCTATTTGTACTTTCTGTACAATAGCTAACAATTCTGATATAATAAAATTAAATGATCAAGTCGTTGGTAGGCAAACGACAATAATGCATTTTAATACCCTTACAATATAAGGAGCAGGAATCATGAATTTGAACGTATATATTCTGGCCGACTATCTTTCTCTGGAAATTCATCATGTGATAACAACTCTTTCTCTAACGGAATGCTCCATCCAGTATATTGATTTTTATGCAGGAAGCTTTCAAAATCAGAATTCCATCATAATCATCGATAAAAAATATCTTTCAGAAGTCCTAAAAAAAGAAGGCCTGTATATCTGTGCGGCCTCCTATACCGGACAGGAAATGTCCGATAAGTGCAGTGTGATCTTTGTAGACGAACGCTATACGGCAATGGATATTTTTCGGGCGCTGACAGATGTATTCGAAAAATTCAGAAAATTAGAAGAACAACTTTATCAACTAGCCGCAGAACAGGCCGATTACCATGCGTTCGGCAATATCATGCTGCCGCTTTTCAACAATCCAATTGCCACCTATACGGCAGCACACCGGAATCTGTTTTTCTGTGAAGATAATCCAAAAGACTTTTACAGAGAATATTTGGGAGTGAAAGAATACAGTTATCTGGAAGACCAGGATATACAGGAAATGAAATTAGATTCAGATTTTATTGCAACAATTCAGACCGTAACTCCCTCCATATTTCCCGCCTCCATGTGGGGCTACCGCATCCTGTATTACAATATCCGACTGTCAAATCTCTACGTTGCCCGTTCTATGATCTATGAAGTAGAGCGCCCTTTGAAAAAAAGCGACTGGGCATTGCTGGAATTCTGGAGTCATTTTCTTACGTATAAAATCCGGATTGATCCATCTCTTGAGGGTCCTTCTCACCCTCCCAAATTCGATGATATTCTTTCCGGACTGCTTCGCAAAGATCCACTGGAAAGAGAACTTTGCGAAAATGTTCTATCTAAATATGGATGGAGTATATATGATCGATATATTTGTATATGTATAGAGCAAAGCAAATACGACCAGCAGGCAAATACTTCTCTCTCCATATGCGTAAATCTTGAAATTCAGATCAGAGGAAGTGCGGCTGTTGTAGCAGATAATAATATTTTGCTGATTGTAAATATTGGAGAAAAAAGTTTTCAAGACACACTTATTAGAGAAACCTTAAGCAGCTTTTTGCGGGATAACATATTAAAAGCAGGAATCAGCCAGGAATTTTCCAATCTTTTTCATCTTTCCGATTACTACGAACAGACGAAAATGGCACTTCAGGCAGGAAAAACAATAGATCCCATGTACTGGATCTATTATTATGATAACTATATTCTGGCATCCTGCATCAATGAATTTACTGGCCGCTATTCTCTACGTTCCCTGTGCCCAGAAGGTATTGCAGAATTAATCGAATACGACAAAAAAAATGGCAGAACTTTTACATATACGCTTCAGACTTATTTGAAAAACAATTCTAGTCTGGCCAAAACGGCACGCTGTCTATTTATCCAGCGCAATGCTCTGCTCTATCGCCTTCGCCGAATACAGGAAATTACCAAATTAAAATTAGATAATGAAGATACCCGACTTCTAATCCAGCTGTTCTTTAAGGGATGTGAAAAAGAAAAAATTGACTTTTTAAACCTTACAGCCGAACAACAGAAATAAAATTTATTTTAAAAAAAGAGACCGTTCTGAGGTTCTCAGGACTGTCTCTTTTTCAGAGCAGAAAATCAGCTTTTTTACAAAGCCTATCCCTGCTGCATTCTCTTGATGACCTTCAGGCGGGTGAATTCTTCCCTGTCCTTCTCCTCCAGCGCCTCGGAGATTTCCTTGGAGAGCTGTACGTAATGAGGAATCGTAATGTTTTTCAGGGCATTTGCCCGCTTCTGGGTCTTTTTGATGGCCACCGCCAGGCGGTAAGCCGCGTTTTCCACCATGGAAAGCTGTATGGTCAGCTCCTTTACTTTTGTAAAGGCAATCCTTGCCTGGTCCATGGATTCTCTGGTGGTATAAAAAGCGTACGTGGGCGCCGTTCCGGAGGGATCGGCCTCCGCCAGCGGGATCTCTACGCCCATGATGCTCCGGGTCTTGATCCGGACGGACTCTTCCAGAGGCACCGTGTAGGAAATGGTCTGCACATAGTCAATGCCGTTTTCAATGTTGGCCGTCTGCAGAGCCGCGTAAGCCTCCCGGAAAGTCGTATCGATCTGTGCCTGAATGTCCTTGGCCTTCTCGATCAGATCCATGATCTCCCGGATCAGAATGTTCCGCTTCTTATCCATCAGATCATAACCCATTTTGGCCAGATCGAGGGAATTTTTCGCCAGCATCAGATTACCTTTGGTAGGAAATGTATTTGGATCCATATAATTCCCCCTTTCTTCGGGCTGTCCGCCTCATCAGAAGCGGGCCGCCATCTCATCCGCGTCTGCTTTTGCCTCTTCTGCCGCGTCGTACTCCGTCGGCCTGTAGTACTGATCCAGGAGCTTCGTGTCCACACGGTCCAGCTCCTCCCTGGGCAGCAGGCCCAGCAGCTTCCAGCCGATGTCCAGCGTCTCTTCAATCGAACGGTTTTCATCCGCTCTCTGTCCGATGAACTGCTTCTCGAACTGGTTTCCGAAGATCAGATACTTCTTGTCCAGGGGCGAGAGCTCGTCCTCGCCGATAACAGACGCCAGGGCCCTGGCGTCTCCCACTTTCGCGTAGCAGGAGAACAGCTGGTTGGCCACATCCTGGTGATCCTCTCTTGTGTAGCCCTTTCCGATACCGTCCTTCATCAGACGGGACAGGGAGGGCAGCACGGAAATCGGCGGGTAGATGGACTGGCCGTGCAGCTGGCGGTCCAGCACAATCTGTCCCTCTGTAATGTATCCGGTCAGGTCAGGGATCGGATGCGTAATATCATCGTTGGGCATGGTCAGGATCGGAAGCTGAGTTACGGAACCTGTTCCGTCCTTTACAATACCGGCCCGCTCGTAAAGGGTGGCCAGCTCACTGTACAGATATCCCGGATACCCCTTTCTTGATGGAATCTCTCCCTTGGAAGAGGACACCTCACGCATGGCCTCACAGAAGGAGGTAATATCTGTCAGGATAACAAGGATGTGCATGCCCTTCTCATAGGCCAGATACTCTGCGGCGGTCAGCGCCACCTTGGGTGTGATCAGACGTTCCACCACCGGATCGTTGGCCAGATTCAGATACATGACCACGTGGTCGGAAACACCGCTCTCCTCAAAGGTTCTGCGGAAGAATTCCGCCACATCATACTTGACGCCCATGGCCGCAAAAACCACGGCAAATTTCTCATCGCCTTCGCCGCCCAGAGACGCCTGCTGTACAATCTGCGCCGCCAGCTGATCGTGGGGCAGGCCGTTTCCGGAAAAGATCGGCAGCTTCTGTCCGCGGATCAGAGTGGTCAGACCGTCGATGGCGGAAATACCGGTGCGGATATAGTTTCTGGGGTACCGCCTGGATACCGGATTCAGGGGCAGGCCGTTGACATTTACCTTGTGGTCCGAGACAATGGGGCCCAGACCGTCGATGGGTTTTCCGATGCCGTCAAAGGTACGGCCCAGAATATCCTCCGACAGGGCGATCTCCATGGGATGACCGGTCAGGTGGGTGTGGGTATTTTTCAGGGACATTCCCTCCGTGCCCTCAAACACCTGGATAATGGCTTTATCCTCATAAACAGCCACGATACGGCCCAGTTTTTTCGTACCGTCATCCAGGCTGAATTCCACCATTTCCTCATAGGCCGCATTTTCCACGCCCTCAAGAACTGCCAGAGGGCCATTAACTTCGCTTAAGCCGAGATATTCAATCGACATATGATTTCCCTCCTTTACGCGTTCTTTTCAAGCACTTCATTGTAGAAATCATCGATGGCTTTCCGGTAATCCTCGAACATCCCGGGCTTATCGTTGGGCACATCGTATTTAATAGAAATAATTCTATCAAAAATATTGCTTTCCTTCAGCACCGACATGGGATGCCCCATGGTTACCAGGGATTTTGCCTTCTTATACAGATACAGGATGATTTCCATCATCTGATACTGCTTGCTTAAGGGCACGCAGGTATCTTCCTTATGGAAAGCATTCTGCTGCAGGAAGCCCAGACGGATCACCCGGGCAATCTCCAGGGTCAGCTTCTGGTCATCCGGCAGCACGTCGCCGCCGATCAGCTTTACGATCTCCATCAGAGAGCTTTCCTGGTTCAAAATTCCCATGATCTGGTTCCGGTAGTTGACAAAGTTCTTATTCACATTGGCCTTGTACCAGGGGGCCAGATCCGTCAGATACTCACTGTAGCTGGTGAGCCAGTGGATGGCCGGATAATGTCTGGCGTAGGCCAGGGATTTATCCAGTCCCCAGAAGCAGCGGACAAAACGTTTTGTATTCATGGTAACCGGCTCGGAGAAATCTCCGCCCTGGGGTGACACGGCTCCGATGATGGAGACGCTTCCCTCGGTGCCGTTTAAGTTCTGGGTCATACCGGCCCGCTCGTAGAAAGCGGACAGACGGGAGGCCAGGTAGGCCGGATAGCCCTCCTCGGCGGGCATCTCCTCCAGACGGCCGGACAGCTCACGGAGAGCCTCCGCCCAGCGGGAGGTGGAGTCTGCCATGATGGCCACATCGTACCCCATATCCCGGTAATACTCTGCCAGAGTCAGTCCCGTATAGATGGATGCCTCACGGGCGGCCACAGGCATGTTGGATGTATTGGCGATCAGCGCCGTCCGGTCCATCAGCAGATTGCCGGAGCGGGGATCCACCAGTTCCGAAAACTCCTCCAGAACCTGGGTCATCTCATTTCCACGCTCGCCGCAGCCAATGTAAATGATAATATCCGCGTTGGACCACTTGGCAATCTGGTGCTGGGTCATGGTCTTTCCTGTTCCGAATCCTCCGGGAACCGCCGCCGTTCCTCCCTTGGCAATGGGGAACATGGTATCCAGAATACGCTGTCCGGTAACAAGAGGCTCCGATGCCGGATAACGGCCGGCTGTGGGCCGCGGCACACGGATAGGCCATTTCTGGCACAGGGTCAGTTCCTTTTCTGTCCCATCCGGAAGCTCCAGCTTCACAATGGGATCCAGGATCGTATAGGAACCGTTTCCGGCCACCCAGGTAACTGTTCCCCGCTCAATGGTGGGGGGAACCATGGATTTGTGGACAATACTGGTTGTTTCCGGTGTCTCGGCGATAATGGTTCCCGCCGTCACGGAATCTCCCACGGCCACCTTCATGGTGACCTGCCATTCTTTTTTCGTGTCCAGGGAATCAACCCGGACGCCGCGGGTGATAAAGTGGCCCGACTGCTCGGCAATATCCTTCAGGGGGCGTTCAATACCATCAAAAATATTGTTCAGGATACCGGGGCCCAGCAGCACGGAGATGGCATCTCCGCTGGCCTCCACAACAGCGCCGGGCTTCAGCCCCGTAGTCTCCTCAAAGACCTGCACCGTGGTGGTATCCTTTGTCAGGCTGATGACCTCGCCCACCAGTCTTTCCTCGCCCACGTACACCATCTCCGACATTTTAAAGCCGGTATTTCCCTTCAGATATACGACGGGTCCGTTGATTCCATAGATAACTCCTGTCTTCTTTCCTTTATTCATGTACGTGACCTCCCTCAAGCATGAAAGATTCACGTTCCTCTGCCAGCAGGGACCGGAAAGAATCATCGATCAGAATATTCTTTTCTTCTATGGTAGCCAGAATTCCTCCCGCCAGCTTTTCTTCTGAGATCTGGATGGAGACGCCGGTTTCCTTCTCCACCTTTTCCCGGATTCCCTCATCGGAAGCATCCAGATAAAACTGGATCTCGCTGCCCCCTGCGAATTCTATATCCTTTTTGATCTTTCCGCAGAGATAGGAAATATATTCCGGCGTGTCCCGGAAGGCGCGCAGCTTTTCTTCCACCTGATCGAAGATTTTCTTTTCGATCTCCATGCTCTTTGCAGACAGAGAGCGTTTGATCTGGAGTTGTTCCGCAGAGAGTGCCTTATTGTTTTCCCGCTTCAGATTTTCTTTTTCCGCAGCCAGTTCCTCTGCTGTCTGCTCCTGCTTCTGTTTCTGATGCTCGGCAAACAGCCGGTCCAGAGCCGCCTGATACTCTTCAATCATACGCTCCGCTTCACTTTTTGCGCTCTCTATGGAATGGTTATAAAAATTCTCTAACTTTTCTTCAGTTGTCAAATCTTTCACCTGCCTTACAATTTCAATCCGATTGCTTCGTTCACATAGGATGTGATAAAGTCCGCTTTCCGCCCCGTACCGTGCCGGTCGGGGATCTCTATGATCAGCGGAACCTTGTGATTTAACCTGACATCATCGATGATCTCCGGAAATTCTCTTCCGAACTTTTCCGTCAGCAGGATGATGCCCACCTCTTTATCAGCCAATACTGCTTCCAGTGCCTGGCGGAGTTCCTCCCGCGCATGCACCACCACGCCGTCCACGCCGGCCAGCCGCATGCCGGTCTGCGTGTCCACATTATCGCTGATCAAAAACATTTTCATGTTGAATCCCACCTTTAACAGGGCTGAAATTAAAGTGCACCGATGATCATGAAGGCGATGATCAGACCGTACAGGGCGATACCTTCGGCCATGGCCACGAAGATCAGGGATTTACCGAAGATGGAGCCGTCCTCGCTTAAGGCGCCAAGAGCCGCGCTGGCAGAGCTGGCAACGGCCACACCGGAACCGATGCCGGAAAGTCCTACAGCCAGAGCCGCGCCGATATAGCCCAGCCCGGAAGCAGAGTCACCGGTGGCTGCCGCAACGGATGTGGTTCCGGACAGGGTTACGACCGCTGCCACCAGAAGCATGCCGAAGAAAGCAAAGCAGTTTGCCGCCAGGGATTTTTTATATCTCTTTTTGTTTTTCTCTTTTCCTGCAAAATAGTATCCTACGGGAACAATGATGGTCAGTACCAGTGCCACTGCTGTTAATACCTGAATCAAGGTTGTCATAATATTATCCTCCTATTATTTGCTCTTTTTCAGAAAAGGTTTAAATTCACGGCCGTTTCCCTTATAGAAACGGCTGAACATCTCATAATATTCCAGACGCAGAACCTGAATCGCCACGATCAGGCCCTCCATAAGTGCCACAAAGGCGTTGCCGATGACTACCACGATCATGTTGGGCGTTCCGCCGTTCTCCGCTCCGGCCAGCATCATGACCACCTCCATCATGGCCACATGGCTGACTGCAAAAGCTCCGATCCGGACAAAGGACAGCGTGTTGGACAGGAAGGTGAGCGCCGTCTCGAAGGTTTCAAAGAAGGCCTGCACAAAGTACATAACCTTTCCGCCTTCGATGGCCGGCCTCTTGCGGGAAGCAATTCTTCCCAGCATTTCCTTCAGCATGATGATCACCAGGCCGATGATAATCAGAGCCAGCAGCACCGGCAGCACCGCAGCCAGCCGGTTGCTCTCTCCCATAACCATAAAGATCACCACCACCAGAGCCCCGTAGAAAACAAAGCCCGTCACCGAGTTCTGACTGAACCAGGTATTTTCCTTATCTTTTCCCTTCACGGAATTGATGATATTCAGGATCATGGTAAACAGGATCATGAACATACCGAAGGCGATGGCCAGCACGAATACAATGTTGATGCTCCCCACAATGGGAAGGGTGATCATGTCATCTTTGGGATGCAGCAGCGCTTCGTAGGGGAAGAATCCCTCAAATCCGAAAAAGCTGTTGTCGATAAAGCCCCAGATTACGGAAAAGATGCCGGCGCTTCCCAGGATCGCTCCCAGGGGAGCCTTCTTCAGAGCGTAGATCAGATAGCCGATTACCACCAGACAGGCTCCCTGTCCCACATCTCCGAACATAATGCCGAAAATAAAGGAATAGCTGATGGCCATGAAAATGGTAGGATCCATTTCATTGTAGGCCGGCAGGCCGTACATTTTCACAAACATCTCAAAGGGCCGGAAAATCCTGGGATTCTTAAGTTTTGTGGGGGGCTGGCTCAGTACGTTGTTGTTATCGTCCTCCACATAGCAGAACAGATCCTTGTCTCCGTCCACTTCCTTCTGGAAGGATTTCGCATCGCTCTCGGACATCCATCCGCAGAGGATGTAGAAGGTTTCGGAATCGGAATTCGTGCAGGCCGCCAGCTTTCTCACATCGAAATTTCTGGACATGGCCGCCAGTTCATCCCTGGCTCCCACCAGCTCCTCCGCCCGGCCGCTTAAGGTCTCTTCCATCCTGCGGTCGCAGGCGCTGATCTGCTCATCCAGCTTCGCGATTTCATCGGACAGCTTCCTGTAGGCCTCCTCCGGAGTACCCTCATACTTGTTGGGAAGAAAGATCCTCTCAAAATGCATGGATGAGTAGAGGGCGTCAATCTTATCCAGTTCCTCCTTCGGCGCAAAGTAGATGCCCCAGACAAACTGGTCATCGGAATGGCACCGGTAGAAAATTGTGTTGGCGTTGTCGTAAATATAATTTTCGAACTTTTCAAAATATTCCTTCGGTATCTTGCCGAAATGGAAGCGGATATACTTAAATTCCAGCAGCTCCGACAGATTATAGGGAATATCCTGGAAAGGCTCAATCTTCACCAGCAGCTCCCGGCACTGGTTTCTGCGGCTCTCCAGCTGTGACCGTTCTTCCCGGCACTGAGAAAGCGTGCGGTCGATCTCCTCGACACACTGGATAGCTTTTTCCAGCGGCAGATCCCGGCCGGCAGTCCGGCTTTTCTCCGGAAGCATTGCCGTGTAGTCCTCCGCCATCTTCAGCTTTTCCTTATAAGGATTGATCTGAATATAGGGCATCAGATTCTTTACATCTTTCAGCTCCGACAGTGCGTTCTCCAGATGGATCTCGTATTTGGACAGATATTTCTCTGTCACGCGTCCAATATCTTCCTTGGGGCCGGTGATACTTAAAAATTTCATTTTAACAATCAAATTTTATCACCTCCTGTTATTCTGCATCCTGCTCTTACCGGCACACCACACGCTTCATCGCCTCATCCGGGGCGATCCGGTACCGCACGCATTCCAGCGCGATAATGATGCGGTCCACTTCATGCTCCTTGTGGTACAGGTAAGAATAAATCGTTGTGACGGAATAGGGATGCTGTCTGGATTCTGTACTTAAAATATGCTTCATAATCTCCGCGTACAGAGATTCCAGGGTCTTCTCCGTAAATTCCTGATAATGTCTGCCGTAATAACTTTTTCTGATGAGACCGTCCAGGGTCTCAAGGCTGTCTGCCTCCACCATTTCCTGAATCTTCCGGCTGTTCATCTGATAGTTTACCGGGATCAGCAGGGCGTAAATATCTGCGCTGGTCATATGATAGTATTTTTTGCAGCGGTAGATCCACTGAATATTCAGCATATCCATCTTGGCTCCCAGAGCTTTGGTAAGCCCCTTGATCCCCTGCTTTTCCCGGATCACTGTGCGGTTTTCCCACAGTCTCCTGAAATAGTTAAGATCCAGCGCCATTTCATAGTCAAACAGCGTAGGGTTCTGTACATTGCCCAGATTGGCCAGCGGCTGATAATATACGGAGCCTTTCAGGTTTCCTATAAATTCCTCAATCGTATCCGAGGCTTCCAGAGCTTCCAGATTCAGCTTGGAGTGTTTATCAAAAAAATCCTCGAATCCCGTAAGGTCCAGAGACGGCTTCCTGTGATCTATCATATTCGTCAGGCACACCTTCAGGAAATATACTTCGTAGCGTCCGAAGTACAGATCCAGAAACTTTCTCTGAGAAGAATTGGCAAACCGGTACAGTTTCGTATAATCGCGGTAAATGCTCTGCTTCAGCACCCGCTCAATCTGTCCCCGGTGGATGTCATTCCCGTCCAGGCTGCCGAGAAGCGACCCGTAGGATGGCTTTTCTCTCAGATAGGCCAGGGCCTGAGGCACGCTGGACAGTTCTACGATCTCACGGAAGTTCTGAACATTCAGGAGATGGCTCTGCATGGCGCGGATCTTGGTCGTCAATCCGCTGTAGGACATCAATCCCTCCAATATATCACTTCCTTACTATTTTTTCGTAAATCTGGCTGACCATTTTCTGACAGTTCTGCTGATAATACTGCTCCATATCTGCCAGCGATACTTCTGCGTTCTTTTTCATCTCTTCCAGATCCTTCTGCACGGACCGGGATAATTCCTTACGCAGCTTTTCTACTTCCTGTTCTGCTTCCGCCTCCACCTGTCGGTCAAATTTGGAGATGCGGTCTTCCTGCTGCTGGTCCAGAGCCTTTTTCTGCAGTTCGGCTCCTTCCCTAATCCGGGATGCGGCAGTCTCAATCTCGGACAGCTTACTTAAAATTTCGTCCATTTTCTACCTCCCATCTTTTTTCATTTACAGGCACGGCACAGCCGCCAAATGCAATGTGCAGCAATGCATTCTGCCGTTACTGGCAACCCTCTCCTATACATCGTTCTTAATAATAAACCCCCTTTTCAAAAAAATCCAGCTATTTTTTACAAAGAACTTCTATTTATGCGTTTTATATAGTAGAATGAAAAATATGGCTGTGAAATTTTGAAATATGTCCAAGAGGTTTGTCTAAAAAATAACACAGGCCATGAAAATAAAGTATGACATCCGTCATAATACCCAAAAATTTCTTTATCCATTGCCTGACAGGAGGAAGCCCTATGCGCTTAAGAAATATTCCCGGCTCCAGAGACACCATTGCAGAAAGCCGCTGGGTGGTCCAGGAGCCTGCATCCTTTCGTTCCCGCTGGAACCAGCTTTTCCGGAATGAACATCCGATCCATATTGAAGTGGGGATGGGAAAGGGGCGCTTCCTCATGGATCTCGCCGCAGCCCATCCGGAACGCAACTATATCGGCATCGAAATGTACAGCAGCGTTCTGCTCCGTGCGGTGCAGAAGGCGGACGCTCTTTTGGAGCCCTCCGAAAACTTCCGCTTTCTCCGCCTGGACGCCAGAGATCTCACCTCCGTCTTCGCTCCCGGCGAAGTAGAGCGGATCTATCTGAATTTTTCCGATCCCTGGCCCAAAAGCCGGCACGCCGGACGGCGGCTTACTTCCCGCCAGTTTCTGGAACGCTACCGGCAGATCTTATCCCCCGGAGGACGGGTGGAATTCAAGACGGACAATCAGGAGCTGTTCCGCTTTTCCCTGGATGAAATCCGGGAGCAGGGCTGGATCCTGGATGCGGTCACCTTCGATCTGCACAGGGATCCCAAACTGTCCATCGGGAATATTATGACCGAATATGAAGAAAAATTTTCTTCCATGGGCAATCCCATCTGCAAACTTTCCGCCCGCCCGGGCGGCACCGCTGTCAGGTAGACAAAAATACGTTTTTTTCATATACTGGAATAAAAGACCCGGGAATTGCCGACTACTATGAAAAAGTATCCAACGCTTTCACAGAAGATCAGTCTCTTCGTCTACGAAGCTTCCTGCCGGTGCCGGCGGATTTGCCGGATTCAGAATTCTTTAAGTGAACTGTGTCATCTCCTGCAGAAGCAGGGAAAAAAACAAAAGTAAAGGAGTGTATCTTTCATGGTAAATGTATTAAACGAATCCAATTTTGACGCGGAGGTTCTCCAGGCTTCCGGCGGCGTAGTGGTGGACATGTACGCCGACTGGTGCGGCCCCTGCAAAATGATGGCCCCGGTGGTGGAGGCGCTTTCCGCCTCTCACCCGGAAATCAAGTTCTGCAAACTGAATGTGGATCAGGCTCCCTCCATCGCGGCCAGATACCGCGTCATGTCGATTCCTACCTTTCTGGTCTTCCGGAACGGGAATCTGGCCGGAACCATCGTGGGCGGCATGGAAGAGGAGGAACTGGAATCCGCCGTCTCCGAGGCCCTCTCGAAATAGAAAAACCTTCTTATCTCAAAATATCACGCAGATTAGGCAACGTCCCATAAGGAAGTAAAAAGAATTTTGGTAGGAACCGGCGTGTCAAGTCACGCCGGTTCCGATTCGTTTAAGGACTCCCTTCCAATCTTCAAAGGAATGCGGATTTGCCCCACATAGGTGA
>DVOO01000029.1 GCA_018713515.1 Candidatus Scatomonas pullistercoris | reverse complement strand
CTTTGCGCATCTTGTGGGAAACATCTATTTTATGCGCAGCGAATTATACTGTTTGTCTATCCTGTTTCTGATTCCTATGGCGTTCCTTCTGGGCTGGTGGCTGACACATCCTTATAAAAAGGAGAAACCGGTCTATCAAATGCCCATAGCACAGCCTTATGGACAGCCGGTCTATCAGAGCGTTGGCACTTTTGATGCTGCTCAGAAAGTAATCTGCATCAACTGCGGCCGGGAACTGCTGTCGGATGAGCTGTTTTGTGCAGGCTGCGGTACCAGACGTCCAGAACAGCTTCGGGCTGAACCGGATCATGCAGAACAAAAGGTGTTCTGCTCCGGCTGCGGCAGGGAGCTTCCGCCGGATGAGGATTTTTGCGGTGCCTGCGGGACAAAGCGCCCTGTAGATAAAGCAAGTGGGCATACAGAGCACGGCGGTCATATCGACCTGTAAAATAATGTTATTGATACTGGAAGAAGACGTTTAAAAGAGAGAGAATGGGAGGAATCTATTATGAAAGCAAGTCTTTTCATGTTTTGATTATTATTGTTGCCCTGTACGGTTTGGCATGGACCGGTTTTATTGCCGTATTTGCCATACAGGTTTTCGCGCTTTATCGAAAAAACGCCCCGCAACGTCAAACCTTCGTGCAGAGAGTCAATAGCGGTATAAATTCCATCAATCCACAGATGTCGTATTATTCGCCCTAGCAGCCGCAAACAACCGCACTGCAGCAGAAGCAGCCTTCCGCTATACCGGAGGAGGCACAGACCCCGTCTTTTGCGAAGGAAACAATTTACTGCACACAGTGCGGCGCTGCTATGGACAGCCATTCCATGTTCTGCACGAAATGCGGTGCAAGATTGAAAAACGATCCGGTATGATAACCGGGCACATCGCTTTTTATAGTGACAAATAAAAAGACTTTTACAAAAAATCAGGAGGGAATTATGAGAACAAATGTAAAATTACGTCTATTATCCGTACTACTGGCCGTCGTCCTATGTGCCACAATGTTGACCGCCTGCGGAGGCTCAAAGCTCGATGGCACATATCACTCTCAAGGTCTTATTTCCCAATCGTTTACTTTTGACGGAGACCAGGTGACCATGTCTGCTTTCGGCGTCAATGCCAGCGGCACGTATCGGATCGAGGGTGATCAAATCATCATCACATATTCCCTGTTTGGACAGGAATACACTTGGGAGCAATCTTTTTCGCAGTCGGGAAATGTGATTAACATTGGTGGCACCGAATTCAAAAAATAAACATAAAGGAGAAGATTTTCATGAAAAAGTGGATTGCATTGCTGCTGGCGATTGCCGCGCTATTGTCGCTGACCGCCTGCGGAGGCGGCAGTGATTTGCCGTCCTTGTCCGGGTACTATGAATGTGAGAGCTATGCCTTTGACATCAGCGCCCTGGAATTTGAATCGGACGGAACTGCAACGCTTTACATGGACTGGAATTATACGGGTACATACAAAGCAAAAGGCGATGGCTATGTGCTTGAGATCACCGGCGGGCAGAGTTCAGTTTCCGGTCTGCTGGCAAAAGAGAAAAACGATGCCTACAAGATTACCGTTGAACCCAATGATGACGGAACGCTTACGGTGTATTTGAAAGCAAAGAGCGGATATATCTACTACGGAGATCCGTCCGCCGTCTTCTCACCAAAATCGTAAAAATGGGCACTGATACCACAGCTTTCGTAATGGCGGTACAGAAATAGAAATACGAAAGGAAAAACAAGGAGGAAAAAATTATGGGTGGAATTATTGCAGCGGTCGTTTTGATTGTTGTAGCTATTGGCTTCTCGGCATGGTGGAAAGGGCGCTTGATTGGTCAGGGAAAAATCATCCAGCGTGCAAAAGACTTTGTGGAATATGCAGAGATTTTTACAACTCGACCGATTGTAAACGAGGAGTATGTCGCAGCCTTAAAAGCATTGGATTTAAAGAAAACCGGCGTTTCACTGGAGGGTAACACAAAGGCTGTCAAATTCAGTGGTATATATTTCAGTGCAAGTATTCACTGTGTAGAACAGACCGAAGCAAACAGTGTGCATCGATTTGAGTTTGATAGCTGGAAAGTAAAGTACGGAAGCCCTTCTTTTGAAAATGAAATGAATATGCTCCTTACCATGGTGGAGAAAATGTTCGTCCAGCTTGATCCGAATGCACAGGTGTCTACGGTTAAGAATGAAATCAAAACAAAACGCGGCATTTTGTGAGGAAACAGGAGGAATTCTATGAACGATTATGTAATATTTGCGATTTTTGCTGCAATTGTAGCTGCGCTTATGGTGATTTGTAAACTTGTCTATAACACAATTGCAAAAGCAGCAGATAAGAACAAAGATCGGAAAGACAGAGCATCGGGTGCCTATAAGGAATCCGAAAAGCAGAATTTAGCAGACCGATTCAAATAATGGAGGAATAAAAATGAGAAGTAGAACTTATGCGTATAACGGCATCATCTTAGGTATTTTGTTTGGTATGGCTGCTGGAGCCTATACGGAAAGCATCCCAATTGGCGTGATCGTTGCGATCCTTGGAAGCGTAGTTTGTTTCCTGGTCATTCGTTTTCTTGAGAATATGCTGGGCAAGGGCATCGATAAGGCGACCGATGCGGTGGCCAATCAATTCGCAAAAAGAAGCCAAAAGAATGAGCCTGCGTCCGGCAACCTGGCAGACCGTTTTCAAGCTTCCGTGCCTTCTCAGCCAACTGCCACGCAAGCCGGTGCTTTTTGCACAAAATGTGGCGCTGCGGTAAAACCCGGCAGCGCTTTCTGCACAAAATGCGGAGCAGAACTGAAAAAGAACTGAATACGAACCCGAATCAGGGAGGACGGCCTGTCAGCTGTCCTCCCTGAAATCAGATGCCATCTTCCCGATAGCGTAAACCGGATGCGTATTTTTTAATAATCAGCTCTCAGAAGCTGGAAATCAGTCGTCATCGTCGTCGTCATCATTCTGATCATCATCCATATCGTCCCAATCATCATCGCGGTCATCATCTTCATTATCGTCATCCCAGTCATTATCGTCAATGTCATCATCATCCCGGTCATCATCGCTGTCATCGTCATAATAATCGTCCCAGTCATCATCGTAATCATCGTCGTATGAATCATCCGGCCCGTCATCCCAGTCATCATCGTCAATGTCATCGTCATCCCGGTCATCCTCGTAAATGTCATCCCAGTCGTCATCAAAATTGCCTGTCTGCGGGGGAACAGTGGGGGAGGGAGCAGCAGGGGCCGGTGTACCGGCAGCAGGAATCTGTGCTCCGCCATCGTCATCCCGCTCTGCCTCATGGACCTTTCCGGTAACGGCGTCTACTTCGTACTCATATTCCACACCGTCCATGATAAATTCAATCTCATAAATCCCGTCATCCAGCTCATATTCCTTTACGGTGAACTGCAGATCATCGCGGCCCAGCTGCGCGGAGATAATTTCCTGCGCCGCCTGCTCACCGATATAGCCTTTTTCGCCCAGAACATCGTCATAATCATCATCGTCAAGGGCTACAGCCTGAGAACCGATCTGATTCGTTTCCACAGTGATCCGGATCTCATCGGCTATTTCATCCAGAAATTCCGCGTGGGGATATTCAGAGCCCTTTGCCAGCTTCAGGATAATGTTTTTCTCATGACCGGCTATGGTGGTGTCAAAATATCCCCCTTCATTTATTGCTGTTACGAGTTCCCCCGCCACTTCCCGGCAGGGCTGGCCTTCATAGCCGGTGCAGGAGGAAACTACAGCTTTACCGTCTTCATTCAGTCCTTCCAGAGAAAGTACATCACCTGTCCTGTCATAGGCAATTTCAATCTCCGGGTTGACACTCAGCAGGAGTGTGCCGGCGGGTTCATTGCTGTCTGTTTCGGGAGTAACAGAGGCGGGGCGGCTGGGCTGCGTGCTGACCTGCGCGGTCTCCTGGCTGGAACCGCAGGCCGTCATACCTGCCAAAAGAATACCGGAAGTTAATGCGATACATGTTTTTTTAAAGTTTACTTTCCTCGTCATAGTTTGATCTCCTTTCCATTTCCAAAATTTTTTTGCTTTTATGTCAGAAGAATACGGGGCCCTTTTCCCAAAACCGGGGTTGGAAGGAAAAAAACTGAAAAAATTTTAATCATCGTCATCATCGCCGTCACCGTCATCATCGTCATCCCTGTCATCGTCATCCCCGTCCTCGCTGTCATCATCCGGAACATTGCCGCTATTATCCCCGGGAACCTCCTCCCAGTCATCGCCATTATCATCGTCATCGCCCGGCTGGATGACACCCTCATTATCGTCGTCATCGTCATCTGAAGGTATGATGACAGGGGCGGGTGTAGGCGTTACTGTCTGGGGTGCAGGGGTAGGCGTGGGCAGATCAATAATAATTTCCACGTCCGATTCTGTCTGCAGCGGAGGTTCTTCTGTTTCTCCCTCCATAATGCCTGTGCGGATGATAATAGTTCTGCCGTATTTTTCCCGCATCTGGGACAGGGACTTTTCTTCCTCCTCCTGCCGCCAGCTGCTGTCATCGCTTTCCACGGTAATAGAGACAATGCCGCCTTCGCCCAGATATCCCATATCCATAGCGCGGCTGACCAGTTCTTCGGAAGCCTGTTCGCGGTCTTTCCCACGGTACTCGTACCCTTCCAGCAGGGCCTCCCCGTCCGGATTCAGCGCGTCCAGATCCAGGACCCGTTCCGTCTTGCTTAACGTCATCTGAATATCGGGATTGATCTGAAGACGTACGGTTCCGTATGGCGTGAAGTTTGGCCGGTATACGCCGAAGAACAGCAGAAGGAAGCAGGCTGCGGCGGCCGTCAGGCTTCCCGTTATTCTGCGTAGCAGACGGAGCTGCTTCTGGCCGGTGTCTGGTACAGGCGACAGTTCTATAATATCCGTTACGGTATCGCCCACATGGTAGTTCAGATTTGCTGCTTTCAGGAAACGGCCGGACTGGTCCAGAAGCACTGCATAGGACGGATGAGTTTCCATAACCAGATATTTCATATGGCAGCTTCCTCCTTTCCTTTTCCGATCTGACAGAGATGTCCCCGGATGATTTCATAGCCGTTGGTGAATGCCAGCAGGATAGCCACGAGATATTTCCGGTGTCTCTCCATGGTCTTCCGGTCAGTGCCGGAACCGGCGGAGAGCTCACTGACGGGTAATTTTCTGCTGCGAAGGAGCTGCTCCAGGAGCTCCGGATGCTCTCTGGCGTATTCCAGTGCCCGGATACAGGCGGTAAAAGTGCGTTTTTGCCGGGGGCAGTTGTCCGCCACATCGGAAAAGGAAATTCCGAATTCCTCCAGCTTTTTTTCAAATTCCCGGATTTCCTGCTGACTTGCCTCCCGGTGTGCATAGCCGTCAAAGTGGTCGGTATCGTCGGCCAGCGTATCCATCAGACGGATCCCCTCGTCCTCCGCCTGGAAAGGCGTATCCAGGGAAATGATTTTCCGGTGCCTTTTTTCTTTCCGGTAATAGTCGATAAGGCGGTTCCGGATCGCCCTTGCGGCGTAGGAGAGAAAAGCGCCCCGGTCCTTTTCATAGCTTAATATGGCTTCATAAAAGGCAAACATGGCGATGCTTTCTTCGTCCTCCCGGCTGCTGCCGGTCCGGTAAACAGTGCGGGCCGCCTCCTTCCGGATGAATCCGAGATACTGCTGAATCAGCGCATCAGCCGCCCGGGAATCCGTTTTGGCGGCGTAAACTTTTTCCACAATTTCATGTTCTGTATTTACCATCTTCTGTGCTCCACCCCTCCTGTTATATAGAGTACGAAAAGAATTGGGAATTTTCGGGGCCGCGGCGCGGCGGACCTGAAAAGAAGGCAAGAATATACCCTTTGAATATAGTGATTGTATGGTAACAGGCCGCAGGAAAATTCACAATCAAATATATGTAAATTAAATGTAAGCAGTATGTTAACTGCGGCAAGGGCCGGCTGCTATGGACAATCGGGAATTATGTGATAAACTGAAACTGATGGGGCAGAGAAAATAAATGTACGGAGATGCGAAGGAAGAGATATGACAGGAATGGTATTTTTGAGATACAGAAAGATATGGAAGATAATAAAAAAACTTTGCACAGATTTCCTGATTGAAAACTGTGCAAAGCCTACAGAAATCGGGGTAACAGGATTCGAACCTGCGACCTCACGGCCCCCAGCCGTGCGCTCTAGCCAAACTGAGCCATACCCCGAAGCACTCAACGAAAAAGATTATACAACAGGATCTGGAGATTGTAAAGAGTTTTTTGAAATTTTTTGAAAAAAATGTTTAGTTAAGGAGCCGTAAGGATGGAACTGAAAGTGAGGCTTTGCAGCCTGGCGGTGGGATATCTGCTGGGCGGCATTCTGACAGCGGAAATTGCCGCGAAAGTTTTTGCGAAAAAACCGATCGGAAAGATCGGGACGGGCAATCCGGGCATGGCAAATGTTATGGCGAATGTAGGGAAGAAGGCCGGCTTTTTTGTGCTGGCCGGAGATATACTAAAAACAGCCGCGGCCATGGGACTTGCCTGGCTGCTTTCCGGGGGAGAGCCGCGGATAACGGTCTGGTATGCGGGAATCGGGGCCATTCTGATGCTGAGCCGCCATTACCGGGGGCTGGCGCGGATCGCCGGCGGCACTGAAAAGAAGGTTTTCCGGAAAAAGTGACCGCCCCGGAGCCTGTCGAAAAAAGAGGAAAATGTTGCATATTTTTTACAAAGTTCATAAAATGTTAAAGAAATATAGAAAAAAATATGGTATGATAATGCACAGAAATGCAGACAGTTCAGATGAAGGGGACTGAATTTTATATGGAGTCAGTAAAGGGGTAGCAAAGTGAAGTTAAAAGTATACGCGAACCTTTTCAGGGAGCAGAGCGAGTATCTGTACCGGATTGCTTTCTTCTATCTGGGGGATAAGCAGCCGGCGCTGGAGGCGGTACGCACGGCTGCCTGTGAAGGCTTTCGGAGAATCAGAGATCTGGATGACGGGCAGAGCTTTAAGCTGCAGATTACCAGAGGCCTGCTGGCGGAGAGTACTATTAATCAGAAGCCCAACCGATATCTCACCGCCCTGTATCTCCGCCATATGCAGAAGATGGAGATTGGGGAGATCGCTTACGCCATGGATATTCCGGAGGGCTCTGTGAAGGCTTATCTGGACCGGGCAAAGGCAAATATGCGCCAGGATACGGCGGAGATCGGAAAAGAGGTAAGGCGAGTAACGGCTATTGACATTCCGGAGGAACTTTCGGAAGCGGTAGAAGAGGGACTGGACCGGCTGGGAAAGAGAGAGCAGCGTTCCTCCAGAAGAAAGTTCCGGAAAGCATGCATTTCCGGCGCGGCGCTGCTGGTTCTGGCGGTACTGCTGGGAATCGGGATCTACGCGGGAACCCGCGGGAATCCAGAGAACAGACAGGGACAGGAAATGGTGAATCTTGAGGACGTATAGAAAAGAACAGGAACCGGGAAGCGCGGCGTACAGCTGCTTCTCCCGGTTCCTGTTCTGCGCTGCGGGGAATGATGAATTCAGACGGGGGCGAACTGGCTGTTGTACAGCTCCGCGTAAAATCCGCCTTTTTTCAGCAGTGTTTCGTGATCCCCCTGCTCCAGAATGTGTCCGTCCCGCATCACAAGGATTACGTCGGCTTCCCGGATGGTGGAGAGCCGGTGGGCCACAATAAAGCTGGTGCGGCCGGTCATCATCCGGGAAAAGGCTTTCTGGATACGGATTTCCGTCATGGTATCGATGGAGGAGGTCGCCTCGTCCAGGATCAGCATGGGCGGAAGACGCAGCATGACCCGCGCGATGCAGAGCAGCTGCTTCTGTCCCTGGGACAGGCTGCCGCCGTCCTCGCCGATGACGGTGTCATAGCCCTGGGGCATACGCATGATAAAGCTGTGGGCGTGGGCCTCCTTCGCGGCCCGGATCATCTCTTCTTCCGTGGCGTCCGGACAGCCGTAGGTGATATTTTCCCGGATGGTGGCGGACTTCAGCCAGGTTTCCTGGAGTACCATGCCGTAATTGGCCCGGAGGCTGCTCCGGCTTACGCCGCGGATATCCTGTCCGTCAACCCGGATGGTGCCGCTGTCCGTATCGTAAAACCGCATCAGGAGATTGATCAGCGTCGTTTTGCCGCAGCCGGTGGGGCCCACAATGGCGATCCGCTGGCCCGGCCGTACCTGCAGGCTGAAATCCTCAATCAGCTTTTTCTCAGGCGTATAGGAGAAGAAAACGTGTTCCAGGTCCACCTGACCCTTTACGTTCGTCAGAACGTTCCCGGTTTCATCGTCTGGAAGAGCTTCCTGATCCAGCAGGGTGAAGACCCGGCCGGCAGAGGCCAGGGAATTCTGGAATTCCGTGATGACCCCGGTAATCTCGTTGAAGGGTTTTGTGTACTGATTGGTATAGGAGAGGAAGCTGGACAGCTGTCCCACGGACAGTCCTCCGTGAATTACGGTAAAGCAGCCCGCAATAGTTACGCCGGCATAGATGGCGGCATACATAAAACGGGTTGTCGGATTGGTCAGGGAGGAGAAGAAGGTGGCCTTCAGGCTGTAGCCGGCCAGTTCTTCATTGATTTTTCGGAACTCCTCCTGGGCCTCCTCCTGGTGGTCGAAGGCAATGACCGTCTTTAAATTTCCCAGCATTTCATCCGTCAGAGCCGTGAGATCTCCCCGGGTCTCCGACTGCTTCTGGAACATGAGAAAGGTCTTCCTGGAGATAAATCCGGCGATAAAGAAGGACATGGGGCTTAAGACCACCACCACCAGCGTGATCAGGGGATGGATGGACAGCATGAACAGGATCGTGCCGACGATGGTTACGACACCTGAAAAAAGCTGGGTAAAGCCCATCAGCAGGCCATCGGAAAACTGTTCGATATCCGTGATGACCCGGCTGATCAGATCTCCGGAAGGGTGCGAATCAATAAAGGAAAGGGGAAGCTTCTGCAGATGACAGAAGGCTCTGGTGCGGAGATCCTGGACAATGTGGTAGGTAATCTTGTTGTTGATATGGTTCATCAGCCACTGGAAAACAGCGGTTAAGAGAATACAGATCAGAATATTCCGGATAATGCGGAGCAGCCCCGCGAAATCCACAAGCCCCCGGTCAATGATCAGATCCACCGCGTCCCCGGTGAGAATGGGAATGTAAAGGGTCAGGAGAACGGACGCAACAGACAGAAGGAGAGACAGGACTACCAGAAAACGGTAGGGCCGTATGCTCTGCAGAATTCTCCTGAGAGTGCCGCGGGTATCCGGGCCGGTACCCTTCTGTTGATTTGAACTGGATTTTTCAGCCATCTTTTTCCATCTCCTCTCTTGTCAACTGGGACTCGCAGATTTCCCGGTATATTTCACTGCTCTTCAGAAGCTCCGTATGTGTGCCGCAGGCGGCCAGGTGTCCGTCATCCAGCACAAGAATACGGTCTGCGTTTTTTACGGTGGCAACCCGCTGGGACACCAGAAATACGGTGGTTCCCTCCGTGTGCTCGTGAATGGCCTTCCGCAGCCGGGCATCTGTGGCAAAGTCCAGGGCGGAGGCGCTGTCATCCAGGATCAGGATCCGGGGATTCCGCACCAGGGCTCTGGCTATGGTAAGCCTCTGCTTCTGGCCGCCGGAGAGATTGCGTCCTCCCTGTTCGATGGGAAGAGCAAGCCCCATCTCCCTGCTGTCCACAAATTCTCTGGCCTGGGCGATTTCCAGCGCCCGCCAGATTTCCTCATCGGAGGCGTCTTTTTTTCCCCAGCGCATGTTGTCCCGAAGTGTTCCGCGGAACAGGGCCGCCCGCTGGGGCACAATGCCGATGGCTGCCCGCAGGCTGGTGGAATCCAGTTCCCGGACGTTCTGTCCGGCGATCTCCACGGAACCGGAGGTCGCATCGTAGAACCGCGGGATCAGATTGACCAGAGTCGTTTTTCCCGAGCCGGTGCCGCCGATGACGCCGATGGTCTCCCCGGCCGCGGCCTCAAAGGTAATATCCGTAAGGGAAGGCTCCCGGGAACCGCCGTAGCAGAAGGTCACGTTCCGGAAAGCGACCATGGGCCCGGAGACGCTTCCGGGAGAGGTATTCAGAATCCGGCTCCCCTCCTGCAGGCTGGAGCGGATGTCGAAGATGCTGTTGACCCGGTTCAGGCTGGCGCTGGCCCGGGACAGAAGAATAATCAGGTTGGCCAGCTTGATCAGCTCCACCAGGATCTGGGACATATAGTTGATCAGCGCGATAACCTGTCCCTGGGATAACATGCCGATATTTACCCGGCCTCCTCCGATCCAGAGAATCGCGATGATGCCCAGATTGATGATCACGTAGGTGACCGGATTCAGAAGGGCAGAAATTTTTCCTACATAGATCTGGCGCCGGTACAGCTCCCGGCTGTCATCCCCAAACTGCTGCATCTCGCTTTTCTGCCGGTTGAAGGCGCGGACCACCCGGACGCCCAGAAGATTTTCCCGGGTGGAGAGCAGCAGACGGTCCAGCTGCTGCTGTACCTTCCTGTAAAGGGGCATGCTGACCAGGAGAATTGCGAAGACGACGGCGAAGAGCACCGGAATGGATACGCCGAAGGCAGAAGCTGTATGGGCGTCCACCGCGAAAGCCATGATCATGGCGCCGATCACCACGAAGGGCGAGCGCAGAAACAGGCGCAGAAACATGTTCACCCCGTTCTGTACCTGGTTGATATCGCTGGTCATGCGGGTGATCAGGGTAGAAGTGCCAAGCCTGTCGATTTCCTGATAGGAGAAAGACTGGATATGGGCGAACAGATCGTTCCGCATGGCGGTTCCGGCGCAGGTAGCGGCCTTGGCCGCGAAAAACTGGGCGGTTACAGAACTGGCCAGGCCGACAACGCCCAGCAGGATCATCAGGCCGCCCATCCGGAGAATGTAGCCGAAGTCCCGGCTGTTGATGCCCACATCGATGATCCGCGCCACCACCAGAGGAATGATCAGCTCAAAGCTGGCCTCCAGCATTTTAAAGAGGGGCGCCAGGATGGCTTCTTTTCGGTTCTTTTTCAGATAATGCAGCAGTCGTTTCATAAGTGTCCTCCGAAATTCATTCGTTCACCGGCCATTATAGCACAGACGGAAAAAGAGGAAAAGGCTAAAAAACAGTTGACAATCCCCCTTGGCGGATGCTATCTTTATATACAGAAAATCACAAATGCGTTGACGAGGAAGAGTACACTTCATTTCTGACATCAGAGAGCTGCTGGCCGGTGAGAAGCAGCGGAGGGAAGAGGTGGAACTGCCCTCCGAGCGGCTGCCCGAAATCGAAGGAGAGTAGGCGCAGACGGAATCCCACCGTTACAGGGGAGAGGATATAAGGTCGAAGGATCCGTATCCGGTGAGTGTGCGGCGCAAGCCGTGAAAAGGAGTGGTACCGCGTAGGTTTGTACAGGCAGCCTTTCGTCTCCTGCAGCAGTTGCAGTGGGCGGAGGGTTTTTTGTTTTACCGGAAAGCAGAACCGGAGCTTTCGATACCCGGGAGAGTGCGGTAACTCTGTTTTATATGTGAATCTGAAGGAGGAAACAGGACTATGATGAATGTTAAAAAGTATCACAAACAGTATTACATGCCGCCTGTGGAATGCCTGGACTGGGCGAAAAAGGATTCTGTGGATCAGGCGCCGGTGTGGTGCAGCGTGGATCTCAGGGACGGCAATCAGGCGCTGGTGATACCCATGTCGCTGGAGCAGAAAATCGACTTTTTCAAGCTTCTGGTAAAGATCGGCTTTAAGGAAATCGAGGTGGGATTTCCGGCTGCTTCCGAGACGGAATACGAGTTTTTAAGAGCGCTGATCGAGCAGGATCTGATTCCGGAGGATGTGACCATTCAGGTGCTGACCCAGGCCAGAGAACATATTATCCGGAAGACCTTTGACGCCCTGGAGGGCTGCAAAAACGCCATTGTCCACGTGTATAACTCCACCTCTTTTGCCCAGAGGCAGCAGGTTTTCCGCAAATCTAAGAAAGAGATACTGAAAATAGCCGTGGAAGGAGCCAGACTTCTGAAGGAGCTTACGGACGCGTGCGGAGAAAAGTACCGCTTTGAGTACAGCCCGGAGAGCTTTACCGGCACGGAGCCGGAGTATGCCCTGGAAGTATGCAACGCGGTTCTGGATGTATGGCAGCCCACGGCCGACCGCAAGGCCATCATCAATCTGCCCAGCACCGTGCAGCTTTCCATGCCCCACGTGTATGCCAGCCAGATTGAGTATATGAGCAAAAATATGAAATACCGGGAGAATGTTGTGCTCTCTCTGCATCCCCACAACGACCGGGGCAGCGGCGTGAGCGACGCGGAGCTGGGCCTTCTGGCAGGCGCCGACCGGATCGAGGGCACGCTTTTTGGAAATGGAGAGCGTACCGGCAACGTAGATATTGTGACGCTGGCCATGAACATGTATTCCCAGGGCGTAGATCCCCGGCTGGATTTCTCGGATATGCCGGACATCTGCGAGCAGTATGAAAAGTATACGGGAATGCAGATCGATGCGCGAAGCCCCTACAGCGGAGCTCTGGTATTCGCGGCTTTCTCCGGCTCCCATCAGGACGCGATCGCAAAGGGAATGCACTGGAGAGTGGAAAATGATATGGATCACTGGACGGTTCCCTATCTTCCTATTGATCCCACGGATGTGGGACGGAACTATGACGCGGATGTGATCCGGATCAACAGCCAGTCCGGAAAGGGAGGCGTGGGATATATTCTGGAGAAGAATTTCGGCCTGAATCTTCCTCCCAAGATGCGGGAAGCCATGGGCTACGCGGCCAAGGATCTTTCCGATCATCTGCATAAGGAGCTGCATCCCGATGAGATTTACAGTCTCTTCAAACAGACCTTTGAGAATATCAACCAGCCTTACACCATAAACGGCGTTCATTTCAGACAGCTGGAGGAAGGGCGCATTGAGGCGGAGATTAATACCAAATATAAAGATGGAGAATTCCGGAAGGTTTACGCAGAAGGAAACGGCCGTCTGAACGCGGTCAGCAATGCCATCAAGAAGGCTCACAATCTGAAGTTTGACCTGATGACCTATCAGGAGCACGCCCTGAGCCAGAGCTCCAGTTCCAAGGCCATCGCTTATGTGGGGCTGAAGAAGCCGGACGGAACGCTTTCCTGGGGAGCCGGTGTGGATCCCGATATTATCCGGGCCAGCATCGATGCGCTGCTGACGGCTGTCAATAATATGTAAACCCGGAAGGAGAGAGGTTCCATGTTCCGCCGGAAAAGAAAAACAGACTTTTTTGACCGGGAGAGCGAACGGCCGGTCATACGCGCCAGCATCTGTACGGGAGAAAAGGTGGCGGGTTTTAAAAATATCCGCACCGGCAGATTTACCGAGGTCATGCTGATACGGGGGCAGAAGGATCTGGACGCGTTCAGGAAGCAGTACGGAATCGCGGAGGAGGAAATCCTTACGGAATATTAGGCGTGGCTCCTGCTCTGATCAAGGAGCAGCCGGAGAAAGCGCCGCAGGGCCGGGTGGTCATTATCCGGGCGGTAGTACACGCCGAAGGACAGGGCCGGAAGATCCGCCACCGGAATATAGCGCAGGCCGGCTTCCCGCATCCGGGGAATATCCGGATAAAGGGTATACCCGAGTCCCGCCTTGACCAGTGTCAGGATGCCCTCAATATTTTCACAGAAATAGCGTCCCCGGTAGGAGAGGGAGGCGGAAATCTGAGCGTGGATGCCCAGCACTGCCTCCGAAATCCGGTGGGGAGGACTCGTAATGAGAGCGCCCCGCAGGAGATCCCGGGTCAGAGGGCCGGAAGAGGCCAGGGGATGATCGGGAGCGCAGATACATACGACAGGACAGGAAAACAGTTCTCTGTAAGAGAGGACTGTTTTTTTGCTGTCTGAAGCAAGGCCGAAGGCGATGTGGAGCTGCCGGTTCTCCACCATGCCGAACAGAGACTCAAAGGGCACAATGTGGAGCTGGGGGCGGAGGGCCGGCAGCTCCCGGCATAATTCCTTCAGCACCGGGGGAAGCAGACGAAGCTCTGCCTGGCTGTGGCAGCCGATATCGAAGGGCATGGGACGTTCCCGGCTGCCCAGCCGTTCTTTGGCGGACATGGCGGTTTTCAGGATCATGTTGGCGTCCGGGAGAAATAAAATACCCTCCGGTGTCAGAGAGACGCTTTTGCTGGTGCGGCGGAAAAGCTTTACGCCCAGCTCCTCCTCCAGGGAACGTATCTGATGGCTGACGGCCGGTCTGGTGACCCGTATGACCACGGATGTGACGAATGTGCAGAATGCCTTCCAGATGCTGATCCGGATCGCGGTGCGGGCGCCGCTTATGATGATCTGCAGCATGGTCATGTGTTTCCTGATTAACCGGTCCTTAAGCCTGATCTTTCTGGGAGGGCTCTGCTTCCTGGCCGTCATTGTGGCGGTGATCACCCGGCTGACCACCCGGATTTTCAGGCGGGTCTTTGACCAGTACGACGGGCTGAATGCCAGCGTACAGGAAAATGTCACGGCCATCCGGGTGGTCAAGGCCTACGTGCGGGAAAAATATGAAAATAAAAAGTTCGGAAAGGCCGCGGAGCTGCTGTACCGCCTGTCCGTGAAGGCGGAGGGGATCCTGGCTCTCAACAACCCGGCCATGATGCTGGTGGTCTACGCCTGCATCATCGCCGTTTCCTGGTTCGGCGCCCATTACATTGTGCTGGGGACCATGAGCACGGGAGACATCACATCCCTGTTCAGCTATATCATGTCGGTCATGATGTCTCTGATGATGCTGTCCATGATCTTCGTCATGATCACCATGAGCACCGCCAGTGTGCGGAGAATTTCCGAAGTGCTGCGGGAACAGCCGGAGCTGCACGACCCGGACAGCCCCGTGAAAGAAGTGGCGGACGGCAGCATTGATTTTGATCATGTAACCTTTGCCTACAGGCAGGGGAAGGGGGAGGAAACCCTGACAGACCTGGATCTGCATATCCGCTCCGGGGAAACCATCGGCGTTATCGGCGGAACGGGATGCGGAAAGTCCAGCCTCGTCAATCTGATCAGCCGCCTGTATGATGTTTCATCAGGAAGCGTCCGGGTAGGCGGCCGGGATGTGCGGGAATACGATATGGAGGCCCTCCGGGAACAGGTGTCCGTAGTGCTGCAGAAAAATGTACTGTTTTCCGGGACCATTCTCGATAATCTGCGCTGGGGGAACCCGGGAGCCACCGAGGAGGAATGCCGGGAGGCCTGCCGTGCCGCCTGCGCCGATGAATTTATTGAAAAATTTCCGGAGGGGTACCATACCTGGATCGAGCGGGGCGGCACCAATGTATCCGGCGGACAGAAGCAGCGGCTGTGCATCGCCAGGGCTCTGCTGAAAAAGCCGAAAGTACTGATCCTGGACGATTCCACCAGCGCCGTGGATACGGCCACGGACGCGAAGATCCGTTCCGCCCTCCGCACCGTCATTCCCGGGACCACAAAAATTATCATTGCCCAGAGAATTTCCAGCGTGCAGGATGCGGACCGGATCCTGGTGCTGGAAGGGGGACGGATTAATGGATTCGACACCCACGAAAATCTTCTGAAGACCAATGTAATATACCGGGATATCTATGAATCGCAGACCCGGGGCGGCGGCGATTTTGATATGCCGGCCTGATATGGGAGAAAGGAGTGAGTCAGTTTTGAAAAGAAGCAGAATAACATCGGCCGCTGTCTTAAAAAGAATGATCGGCTATATGATCCGCAATTATAAATTTTCATTTTTACTGGTAGTCATCTGCATTATTGTGGGAGCAGTGGCCACCATGAAAGGAATGCTGTTCGTCCAGGCCCTTGTGGACGATTACATTGTGCCGCTGCTGCAGCAGGAATCTCCGGATTTTGGTCCTCTGGCCGGGGCGCTGGCCGGCATGGTGGTCTTTTACGCGGTGGGCGTGCTGGCCGCCTACGCCTATAACCGGATCATGGTCAACGTGGGGCAGGGAACCATGAAAAAGCTCCGGGACGAGCTTTTTGCCAACATGGAATCCCTTCCCATCAAGTATTTCGATACCCACGCCCACGGAGACATTATGTCCGTCTACACCAACGATGTGGATACTCTGCGGCAGCTGTTCAGCCAGAGCATTCCCCAGATCATAAATGCGGCGGCCACCCTGGTTGCCACCCTGGTTTCCATGGTCATGCTGAATATTCCCATGACGCTGATTACCCTGGCCCTGGCCCTGGTGATGCTGAAGGTTACATCCGTGTTCTCCCGGCTGTCCGGAAAATATTTCCAGAGCCAGCAGAAAGATCTGGGTCAGGTGGACGGCTATATTGAGGAGATGATGGACGGGCAGAAGGTGGTGAAGGTATTCTGCCACGAGGAACAGGCCATTGAGGATTTTAAAGTCCTGAACAACCGGCTGCGGGACAGCGCGGACAAGGCCAACCGGTACGCCAATCTGCTGATGCCCATCAATGCCAATATCGGCAACCTGAGCTACGTGCTCTGCGCTGTGGTGGGAGCCCTGCTGGCCCTGAACGGAATCGGCGGCATTACGGTGGGAACCATCATTGCCTTTGTGGGGCTGAATAAAAACTTTAATCAGCCCATCACCCAGATCAGCCAGCAGATGAACTCGGTGGTCATGGCCACGGCAGGAGCGGAGAGGGTCTTCGACCTTCTGGATGAAAAACCGGAGGAAGATCAGGGCTATGTGGAGTTTGTCAACGCCCGGGAGCTTCCCGACGGAACGCTGACGGAAACGGAAGAGCGCACCGGCGTACGGGCCTGGAAGCATCCCCACAGGGCGGACGGCACAGTTACCTATCAGAAGATGGAGGGAGGCATCGAATTTGAGCATGTAGATTTTGGATACAGCGATGACAAGACAGTGCTCCACGACATTACCATGTACGCGAAGCCGGGACAGAAGATCGCCCTGGTGGGCTCCACAGGGGCGGGCAAGACAACCATCACCAACCTGATTAACCGGTTTTACAGCATTCAGAAGGGCAAGATCCGCTACGACGGCATTAATATAGAAAAGATCAAGAAGCCGGCCCTGCGGAAATCTCTGGGCATGGTGCTCCAGGACACCCATCTGTTTACTGGTACGGTGATGGAGAATATACGATACGGCAAGCTGCAGGCCACAGACGAGGAGTGTATCGCGGCGGCCAGACTGGCCAATGCGGACAGCTTTATACGGCGTCTGCCGGACGGTTATCAGACGGTGCTGACGGGAGACGGAAGCAACCTGAGCCAGGGACAGAGGCAGCTGCTGGCTATTGCCCGGGCCGCAGTGGCGGACCCGCCGGTGCTGATTCTGGACGAGGCCACCTCTTCCATTGATACCAGGACGGAGGGGCTGGTCCAGGCCGGGATGGACGCTCTGATGAAGGGAAGAACCACTTTCGTCATCGCCCACCGGCTTTCCACCATCCGCAATGCTGACTGCATCATGGTCATGGAGCAGGGACGGATCATTGAGCGGGGAAGCCATGAAGAACTGATCGCGGCCAGAGGAAAATATTACCAGCTGTATACGGGAAATTTCGCGGCCTGACAGATCAGAGGGTACTGGAAACAAATAGACTGTCATAAAATGAAAGACAGCGTGAAATTTCTTTTATCAATAACCATTTGAACCAGGTCTTTTATGATAAAATCTAAATCATAGGAGGCCTGTTCTTATGAATACGATTGCCTGCCGCAGAATTTCATATTATACTTTAAGCAGATATACAGGTTCAGAGAATATGCGGGAAGGGAATTTGCGAAGGAGGGAAAACAGACAGACATGAAATATGATTTTACATCGCTGATGGACCGCCGGGGAAAGGATGCCATTGCCCTGGAGCCGGAGCGGGCCATGGAGGCGGGAATGCTGGGAGTAAAGGGACTGAAGATAAGGGACGGATTTTCCGTGATCCCCATGTGGGTGGCGGACATGAATTTTCCAACGGTTCCCACAATCCAGGAGCACATCCAGGAACGGGTGAAGCATCCGGCCTTCGGATATTTTCAGCCCACCGGGGAGTACTATCAGAGTATTATGGACTGGCAGGCCAGGCGCAACGGCGTCACCGGCCTGGCGCCGGAGCATATTGGCTACGAAAACGGAGTTCTGGGCGGCCTGGTCAGCGCCCTGAAAGTGATGTGCGCTCCGGGTGATTCGGTTCTGCTGCATGCCCCCGCCTATATAGGCTTTACCCACAGCCTGGAGGACAATGGGTTTCACCTGGAGCTGTCGGGACTGAAGCGGGATGAAAAGGGTGTCTGGCGGATGGATTATGAAGACATGGAGGAGAGACTCAAAAAGAAAAAAATCCATGCGGCGATCCTCTGTTCGCCCCACAACCCCTGCGGACGGGTATGGGAAAGATGGGAGCTGGAGCGGGCCATGGAGCTGTTCCGGAAGTACGATGTTTACGTAATTTCCGATGAAATATGGTCCGATCTGATTCTGGAGGGTCACAGGCATATCCCCACCCAGATGATCAGCGAGGATGCCAGGCAGAGGACGGTTGCCCTGTATGCCCCCTCCAAAACTTTCAATCTGGCGGGACTGGTGGGAAGCTACCATATTGTTTATAATACCTGGCTGCGTGACCGGATGGAGCGGACGGGAGCGGCCACCCATTACAACAGTATGAATGTGCTGAGCATGCACGCCCTGATCGGCGCCTATCAGCCGGAGGGTCATGTCTGGGTGGACGAGCTGTGCCGGGTGCTGACGGAAAATGTCCGTTTTGCCTGCGGCTATATACGGGAGCATTTTTCCGGCGTGGAACTGGCAGAGCCGGAAGGAACCTACATGCTGTTTCTGGACTGCTCCGGATGGTGCCGGGAACACGGCAGGACGCTGGAGGAGCTGGAGGCGGCCGGCATTCAGGTGGGAGTCATCTGGCAGGACGGACGCCCCTTCTACGGCCCCTGTTCCATCCGGATGAATCTGGCGCTGCCGCGCAGTCAGGTGGAGGAGGCCTTCCACCGTCTGGATCAATACGTATTTTCATCATAATATGTAAAAACAGGTATTGTCTTCCGGAAGAAATGGGAGTATGATTGCATTCAGTGTGCAGGCGTGCATAAATCAACAGAAAGCAGATAAGAGCCGGCAGAGGCCGGCGGGAGAAAGACATGCAGATAATCATTGTGGGATGCGGGAAAGTGGGAAGAACCCTGACCGCTCAGTTATCGGGTGAGAATAACAATGTGACCGTGGTGGATACCAACGGCGAGCTTGTGAAGGGGCTGGCCAATTATTACGATGTCATGGGAGTGACCGGAAACGGGGCCAGCTACAGCGTGCTGGCAGAGGCGGATATTGAGCACGCCGATGTGCTGATCGCTGTGACCCACAGCGATGAGGTGAATCTTCTCTGCTGTGTTGTGGCCAGAAAGGCGGCTAACTGTCATACCATAGCCAGGGTGCGCAACCCCGTTTATTCGGCGGAACGGGCCTTCATCCGGAAAGAGCTGGGGTTGTCCATGATCATCAATCCGGAGTTCGCGGCGGCCGTGGAAATCGCCCGTCTGCTGCGGTTCCCATCAGCCATAGATATAGACAGCTTTTCCAAGGGCAGAATTGAGCTGCTCCGCTTCCGGGTACCTGCGCATTCCCCGCTGGAGGGGCTGGCGCTTCGGGATCTGCCCCAGAAGCTGCAGGCGGATGTGCTGATCTGTATCGCGGAGCGGCGTCAGGAAGTGATGATTCCGGACGGAAATTTCAAGATCTGCGCAGGAGATCTGCTCTCCATGATCTCAATCCCGGGAAATGCGGGAACCTTCTTCCAGAAAATCGGAATCCGGATGAACCAGGTAAAAAATGCCATGATCATCGGGGGAGGAGAAATTACCTACTATCTGTCCAGGTTTCTCCTCAGCACAGGTATAAAGGTAAAAATCATAGAAAAAAACAGAGAGCGCTGCGAGGAGCTCTGTGAGCTTCTGCCGAAGGCCACGATCATCTGCGGAGACGGCAGCGACCGTGAACTGCTGCAGGAAGAGCACCTGGAGCATATGGATGCGCTGGTGGCCGGCACGGATATGGATGAGGAGAATATCATCCTTTCTCTGTATGCCCGGGACCGGGTAAAGGCAAAGGTGGTAACAAAGCTGAACCATCTGGATTTTAACGATGTGATTCACAGCCTGAATCTGGACAGTCTGATCTATCCCAAGAACATTGCCGCGGAATATATTCTGCGGTACGTACGGGCCATCGGCAACAGTGTGGGAAGCAATGTGGAAACCCTCTACAAGCTCATGGACGGCCGCGTGGAGGCGCTGGAATTCCTGATACGGAAGGATTCTGATCTGATAGGCATCAGGCTGCAGGATATGCGTCTGAAGAAGAATCTGCTGATCGCGGGAATTGGAAGAAACGGAAAATTGATCATGCCGGGAGGCCAGGATGAATTTTTGCCGGGTGACTCGGTGATTGTTGTGACCACAAACAGCGGATTTGGGGATATCCATGATATCCTGGAGAAGAAGGGGGCATAGGCAATGAACTTTCCAATGATCCGCTATGTTCTGTCCTGGGTTCTGAAGGTGGAGGGAGCGATCCTCGCGCTCCCCTGTCTGACTGCGGTGATTTATGGGGAACGGGAGGGACTCTGGTACCTGTTCTGGATGGCGGTCTGCCTGGCCCTGGGTTTTGCGGGTACCTTCAGAAAACCGGAAAACACGGAAATTTACCAGAAAGACGGCTTTGCGGCCGCGGCTCTTTCCTGGATTGTGATGAGCGTTTTTGGCGCGGTTCCCTTTATGCTGACGGGAGAAATTCCCTCTTTTATTGACGCCCTCTTTGAAATTGTTTCGGGCTTTACGACCACAGGCTCCTCCATACTGTCCGATGTGGAGGCTCTTTCCCACACAAGCCTGTTCTGGCGGAGCTTTTCCCACTGGATCGGCGGGATGGGGGTCCTGGTGTTTATCCTTATGCTGATTCCCGTAAAAAACGGTTCTCAGATGAACCTGATGCGGGCGGAGAGCCCGGGGCCCTCTGTGTCCAAATTTGTGCCGAGGGTCAGAAATACGGCAATCCTTCTGTATAAGATCTATATTATGATGACGGTCCTTCAGATCGTGCTTCTGATGCTGGCGGGCATGCAGTGCTTCGATGCCCTCTGCATTTCCTTCGGAAGCGCCGGAACGGGAGGCTTCTCGGTGCTGAATTCCGGGTGTGCCACATACACGCCGCTGCAGCAGTGGATCATCACTGTTTTTGTGTTTCTGTTCGGCGTCAATTTCTCTTTCTATTATCTGATCCTCTGCAAAAAAGCGGGGGCAGCCTTCGGGATGCAGGAGGTGCGGGCGTATGTGCTGATTATTGCGGTATCGGTGGCTGTTATCACCTGGAATATCAGCGGCATGTATTCCTCGTTTTCGGAATCCCTGCGGGAGTCCGCGTTTCAGGTGGGAAGCATTATCACCACCACAGGCTATGCCACCACGGATTTTAATCTGTGGCCGGAGCTGTCGAAGTATATTCTGGTGATGCTGATGTTTACCGGTGCCTGCGCGGGAAGCACCGGAGGCGGCATTAAGGTATCCCGGATCCTGATCCTTCTGCGGACTATCCGCAAGGAGCTGCAGTCCATCGCCCATCCCAGAAGCGTCAGCAAGATTAAGATGGACGGCCATCCCGTGGATCATGAAACCCTGCGCTCCATCAACGTATTTTTTATTACATACGCGGTGATTTTCGCGGTTTCCGTGCTGATTCTCAGCATAGATGAATTCCCCTTCGAGACGAATTTTACGGCGGTGGCGGCTACGCTGAACAACATCGGGCCGGGTCTGGGAGATGTGGGGCCCATGGGAAATTTCGGCATTTACAGTCCGCTGTCCAAGGCCGTGATGGTCTTTGACATGCTGGCGGGAAGACTGGAGCTGTTTCCCCTGCTGCTGCTGTTCTGTCCTTCCACCTGGAAGAAAAGAGGATAATTACAGAAAAGAGTACAAAAAAGACTGTCAGATTGAACAGATCCGACGGCCTTTTTTTCTGTGCGCCTGTAAACCGGAGGGTTATATCTCCATAACGGATGGAATCTTCATAAACTTATTTTTTCCTGCTATAATAAACAATAATACCAGGGATTGTGGGAGTGCGCAGCACGGAACAATCCGCAGGCATCCTGGTTGGGGACTTTTGTCCCCAACATCATGACAATGAAGTTATATAGACTGTATCACCGAGGAGGAACGAAATGAAGGTATTAATGATCAATGGAAGCCCCCACAGAGAGGGCAATACGTATATCGCGCTCCATGAAATGGAGAAGATTTTCCGGCAGGAGGAAGTGGAGTCGGAGATTATCCAGGTGGGGAACAAGCCGGTCAGAGGCTGTATTGCCTGCAGGAGCTGCGCGGAGAAGGGAAAATGCGTTTTCGATGACTGTGTGAATGAGATTGCCCCGAAGTTTGAAGCCTGTGACGGGCTGGTTATCGCCAGCCCCGTTTACTTTGCCTCCGCCAACGGCACCCTGGTCTCTTTCCTGGACCGGCTGTTTTTCAGCACCTCCTTTGATAAGACCATGAAGGCCGGAGCCAGCGTGGTTGTGGCCAGGAGAGGAGGACTGACGGCAACCTTCGATGAGCTGAACAAATATTTTACAATCTCGGGCATGCCCATAGTTTCCAGCCAGTACTGGAACGGAGTGCACGGACGGGAACCGGAAGAAGCGTCCAGAGATGCGGAAGGGCTTCAGACCATGAGAACGCTGGCCAGAAATATGGTTTTTCTGATGAAGGCCATCGCGCTGGGCAGGGAAAAGTACGGACTTCCGGAGAAGGAAGCCTTTGAACCTACAAATTTTATCCGTTAGTTTTCCCGGCGCGCGGTTGTTCCGGCCGGGGCAGTCAGAAGATAAAGGAGGAAAATTCTTGGGAAGCAGACAGATGCAGGTTCAAAAGGTGATGGAGCAGGTAAACCGGGTGATCCTGGGTAAAAGTACGGAGGTCCGGGAGATCATGCTGGCTTTTCTGGCCAACGGCCATATCCTTCTGGAGGATATACCGGGGGTGGGAAAGACAACGCTGGCCCTGGCGTTTTCACGGGCCATGGAGCTGGACTACCGGAGAATCCAGTTTACGCCGGATGTCCTCCCTTCAGATCTCACAGGCTTTTCCATCTACCGGAGAGATCAGGAAAAATTCGTATATCAGGAGGGAAGCGTGTTCTGTAATCTTCTGCTGGCCGATGAGATAAACCGCACCTCTCCGAAAACCCAGTCGGCGCTTCTGGAGGTGATGGAGGAGAGACGCGTCACCGTGGAGGGAGTTACCAGACAGGTGCCATCCCCTTTTCTGGTGGTGGCTACGCAGAATCCGGCGGGCAGCGCAGGGACGCAGCCCTTGCCGGAGGCGCAGATGGACCGTTTTATGATAAGCCTGACCATCGGATACCCGGATTTTGAGAGCGAGCTGGCCATGGCCATGGGCATCCAGAAGGAAAAGGCCGTGGACAGGCTTTGCCCTGTTATGGAAAGAGAGGGGCTGGAAGAGATTCAGCGGGAAATCTGCCGGGTACATGTGGAAGAATCTGTCTGCCGCTATCTGTTGGAGCTGGTCAGAAAGACAAGAGAAAATGAATATCTGGAGAGAGGCGGAAGCCCCCGGGCCACGATCGCCCTGGTGCAGATGGCCCGGGCCGCGGCATGGCTGGAGGGACGGTCCTACGTAATACCGGAGGATGTGGAGGAGCAGTTTCCCTATATTATCCAGCACCGGATCCGGCTGAGCCCCGAAGCGGGATATGAGGGGCTGCGGCCTTCAGATATCGTGGAAAAAATACGGAAATCCGTGAAAAAGCCCCCCCTGGAGAAGGCAATATGAAAGGCCTTCTGCTTCTGGCGGCCGCCGGCTTTACCTGGTACCTGGCGGGGATGTACCATCTGTTTTCTCTGATGGCCCTTGCGGTAACGGAACTGCTGATTCTGGCAGCCATGTTTGTGGTTTCCCGTTTTCTTGGGCGCAGGTTCAGAGCAAGATTTTCCAGAGAATTTCTTGTGGCGGAAAAGGGACGGGAAGCGGAGTGCCCGGTGAAGACGGAATACACAGGACGTTTTCCCCCGGGCCGCTGCCGGCTCCGGGTGGAGTGCCGCTACTGGCAGGAGGAGCCGCAGCTTAGGAAGGTCCCGGTGGGAAAGGCGGAAGAGAGACTGTCCCTTCAGGCCGCCTGGTGCGGGATGCTGCATCTGCGGCTTTTGCGGGGAACGGTTACGGATCCCCTGGATCTGTTCCGGTCACGGATCCGGACCGGCGGGGAGCTCCGGATTGCTGTGCTTCCGCCGCCGAGAGCTGTGCGGGTGGAGGCGGCCGGCAGTTTTCCGGAGCGGCCGGGAGCGGAAGGAATTCTGCTTCCCGCACAGAAAAACGGGGAGGGGGAATTTCGTCAGATCCGGGAATACGCGCCGGGAGATCCCAGCCGGCGGATCCACTGGAAGCAGTCCGCCAGAAATGACAGGCTGCTGGTGCGTGAATGCCAGCCGGAGGAGGAAAAAACGGTGCTGCTGCATCTGGATCTGCAGAGCGGAGAGCATGTGACAGCCAGGCGTCTGGATGCATTTATGGAGATTTTGTCCGCAGTGCTGAACGGGCTGATAGAGGGGCAGGCTTCGGTACAGCTGGTATGGAAAAAGGGGCGGAAGGAAGCATACAGCCAGAGGGCGGATAACCGGGAAGCTGTACAGGAGATTCTGCTGTGGCTGTGCGGGAGAGAAGAGGATATAAAAGAAATCTCCGGCGCTCCGGCGCTCTGCGGCCAGGGATTATGGCTGGGGCTGGATCTTCGGCTTACTTTGAATGGAAAGGAATTGTTTGCCTTTTCGGAGGAAGGTTACGCAGAAGAACTGGAACGTTTGGTACTGTGTCTGTAGCAGGGAGGAAGACCGTGGAAAAAACGGCTGTAATTTGGTCAAAACAGAATAAAGAAAAAAAATTCCGGGCCGCGGAGCTGTTTCTTATCTCTGCCGCGGCAGGCGGCTTCCTTCTGTTCTTTCGTTCTTTAGAGGGGCTTCATTTTCAGCTGTGGCTCTGCCTGCCGCCGGTTCTGCTCTGTCCCTGGATCCTGGCGCGGATCGGGCGTATGGAGCGGAAGAGAAGGCGGCTGGCTGCCGGGTGTGCCGGGGCGGCTGCCTGCCTGCTGCCGGTTCTTGTGCCGGCGCTCCGGGAGCAGCTGCGGATGGTTCTGGAGCAGCTGCGGGGGCGCCCGGGCACCGGGGCGGCAGCTGACGGAGCGGTGCTGTATTTGAGCCTCCTTTTTGCGGCACTCGTGTTTCTGCTGGAGATCAGAGCCGGCCTGCACTGGCCGCTGTACGTGCTGACCACCGCGTATCTGCTGCTGGCCCCTTTCCTGGGCATCTTCCCGGGAATGGCAACGGTGTTCCTGTTCTGTATTTTTCAGATTTCTTTCTGGGTTCTGCAGGGAGGGCCGCGGCTGTCCATGGCCGGCCTTCTTTCTCTTCTGTTCGCGGCGGCGCTGCTTCTGGTGCAGCTTAATCCGGAGTGGTTTTACCAGGCCGCCTTTGCGGCGGAGGGATACGTACAGAGGACGGTGAAGCGGATGCAGGGCTCCCCCGTTCAGGTGAATGACGGTACCGTAAGCCGCGGCAATCTGTATCCCACCGGTGAGGAGAAGCTGGAGATCAGCAGTGCGACACGTCCGGAAGAAACGGTTTATCTGAAATCCTTCAGCGGCGGCGCCTATGAAAACGGTGTATGGCAGCCGGCCCAGGAGGAGGAAGTGTACGAGCGGATGGAGGACAATACGCTGCACTGGGGAGAATATGAAAGCTGGATTCCCGGGATGCTGGAAAATATGTATTTTATGCTGAGCCTTGATATCCGCTGGGAGGAGGTGCAGCATGCTGCGGCTCTGCAGATCCGGAATCTGGATTCTTCCGATGACAATACGTATGTGCCCTACCTCTCCATGAGAGGCCGCATGACGAATCTGGGAGAGGGAGTCAGCCTGTACTTTTATCAGCCCAGATCGGAAATGGAAGTAGACTGGGACGCGATTCCGGAAAGCTACCGGATGTACGCAGAATGGTACCGGGAAGCCCAGCAGGCCTATGAAAAGGAAATACAGCAGGAATATACAAGAGTCCCGGAAGCGGGGACAGAGCGCCTGTCCAGTCTGTGCCGGGAGAATCCGCTGGAGAGCCTGGAGGAAATTACGGCCTTTATACTGCAGATTCTGGGAGAAATGCACTATACCAGGACGCCGGGCCTTTTTCCGCTGAATCAGGACCCTGCGGAGTACTTTCTTTTTGAAGGACGGGAGGGATACTGCCAGCATTTTGCTTCCGCGGCCGTCCTGATCTACCGGTTTTACGGGATTCCGGCCCGCTATGCGGCCGGCTACGCGGTTCCGGCTTCGGATTTCGAACAGGAGGCGGATGGAAGCTGGTCGGCGTCTGTGACGGATGAAGAGGCACATGCCTGGCCGGAGATTTTTATGGAAGATTACGGCTGGATGCCGGTGGAAGTTTCGCCCTCCGGGGATGGGGGCACGCCCTCCTACGCGGGTCTGGATCTGAGCCTGCTGGAACAGTTTTCCAAGCCCGGCCGTTTCCGGACCGGGGCCCTTTCCGCCCAGCCGGCGGAAGCGGCCCCGACGAAAGCCTTCTCCGGAGCGGGAGATGGAGGGACAGCGGATTTTCTGATTCTGGCGGAGCTCTTTCTGCTGGGGCTTGTGGTGCTGGCCGCCCTTCTCTTTCTGAAGGGAGAATTTCAGAGACCGGCCGTCAGCCATATGGATGCCCGGGAGATATTTACTCTGCTGCGCCAGGCGCTTCGGGCAGCCGGAAAGCTGAAAAAAGCCGGCGGAGACGGGCGGGAGTTTCTCATGTGCCCGGATGAGGCTGTCCCGGGACTTGACGGAAAGGAAGTAGAGAACCTGCTGGAAATTGTGCGGGAAGAGGCCTACAGCGGACATTCCGCGGAAAAAGGAAAAGAGGCAAGGATGCTTTACAGAAAAGCAGTAAAAGCCCTTTATGAAAAGCTGCCCTTCTGGAAAAAAATTTATTTCAGATGGAAAGGATTTCTGTAAAGCTGAAAATACTGGAACGGCTGGCTGGATTTGCTTCGTCTAGAAAACTCCTTTTGACAGATACTATATTTACCGAAATACGAACGTGTGTTTCGGCAGATCTGTCGAAAGGAGTTTTATTATGGAGAGACAAACACTGGCCATTTCCTCCGTCCCGGTTCAGTCCTGGGGAGCGCTTTTTTGCGATGAGGAGGCAATGCGGAAGGGAACCATTTTCAGGGAACTGTACAAGCCGTTTTTCGCGGCAGAAGAGCAGACGGAGACTCTGCAGTGCCCGGGCCGGGAGCAGACGGAAAGAGAGAAGCTGCTGGCGCGCATCGGGGAGACAGCCTTTGTCCTGGATGATCTGACTCTGTATCTGGATACCCATGCGCAGGATCCGGAGGCTCTGTCCCTGTACAGGGAAAAGCTGCAGGAAAAGGAAGAGCTGTCCCGCAGGTTCGCGGAACAGTTTTATCCCCTGAGCCGCTGCTGCATTTTAAACGGTCAGAGAGGGGCGGAAGACTTTTGCTGGGCGGGGGGAAGCCTGCCCTGGGAAGGAGAGTGCGGTCATGTGGAATTATGAAAAAAGGCTTCAGTTTCCGGTGAAAATCACGAAAACCTGTCCGAAAACGGCACAGCTGATTATCAGCCAGTACGGAGGGCCGGACGGTGAGCTGTCGGCCTCCGTGCGCTATCTGGCCCAGCGGTATTCCATGCCGGTAAAGACCGTGGGAGGTCTTCTGACCGATATCGGCACCGAGGAGATGGCCCATATGGAGATGATCTGCGCCATGGTCTTTCAGCTTACCCGGAATCTTACGCCGGAGCAGCTGAGGACGGCAGGTTTTGACGCGTATTATATTGATCACACGGCCGGGCTGTGGCCCCAGGCGGCTTCTGCCCTTCCTTTTTCCGCATTGGAGCTCCAGTCAAAGGGAGACGCCATTACAGATCTTACAGAAGATCTGGCTGCGGAACAGAAAGCCAGAACGGTCTATGACAATCTTCTGCGGGTCATAGAGGACCCGGATGTCAGAGCGCCCCTGAAGTTCCTGAGAAGCCGGGAAATCGTGCATTTTCAGCGATTTGGGGAGGCCCTGGAGAAGGTAAAGGAAAAGCTGGACAGCCGGAATTATTATTATTTTAATCCGGAATTTGACAAAGCCATGGAGAAAAAAGAACCGCTGAATTTCTGAAAGACGGGTATTTTGTTTGACTTCCCGGGGCAGCTCCGCTATAATCAGAAAAAATAAAACAGAGGGGAGAGCTGTCCGTGGAATTTGTTGTTGAGCACCTGAAAAAACAGTTTGAACAGAAAAAGGTTCTGAAAGATATCAATTTTGTATTTCAGAGCGGGAAAATTTACGGCCTCCTGGGACGCAACGGGGCAGGCAAGACGACACTTTTTAATTGCCTGAACCGGGATCTGAAGGCGGACGGAGGCCGCTTTTTCCTGCGAAGCGGGGAAGAAGAGCGGGAAGCCGCGGCGGAAGAGATCGGATACGTGCTTTCTGTTCCTGCTGTTCCTGAATTCCTTACGGGGAGAGAATTCCTGAAATTCTTTATGGAGATTAACCGGGACAGGATCGAGGAGCCGAAGAGCCAGGACGAATATTTTGATATGGTTTTTATTGAGGAGGAGGACAGGGATAAGCTTTTGAAGGATTATTCCCACGGCATGAAGAATAAAATGCAGATGCTGATCCAGATCATCGCGAAGCCGAAAATCCTTCTTCTGGATGAGCCCCTGACCTCTCTGGATGTGGTGGCGGCAGAGGAAATGAAGCAGCTGCTCCGGACCCAGAAGGAGGACCGCATACTGATCTTTTCCACGCATATTCTGGAACTGGCACTGGATCTTTGTGATGAGATCGTGATACTGAATCAGGGAACGCTGGAAGCCATTAACCGGGAAAATCTGGATCAGGGAGGGCTGAAGGACAGAATTATTGAAATGCTCAGGGAGGACGGCCATGTTTAGAACATTCTGTATTTCCTTTTCTCTGAAAAATACATACCGGGTAAATACAATCCTTTTTTCTCTGAAACAGATTCCGCTGCTGAAGAGACTTCTGCCTGAGGCCCTGTACCAGAGCAGAGGACTGAAAAAGTTTGCGCTGATACTGTCGGTATTCTGGGAGGTAGCCGGCGCGCTGGCAGGAAAGGCGCTGTATCTTTTCTGCATGGTTTTCTGGCCGCTTCTGCTGTACGGAGGGAAGGGGCACCCGGAGCTGTATTGTCATATGTTTTTTTTCCTGACGCTCATCGGCGCCTACATGAATACCTATATGTTCAACCCGACGAATGACAAATACTATGCCATGATTCTGATGGGCATGGATGCACGGCAATATACGCTCTCCAATTACTGGTATCAGCTGATACGCTCCGCTGCCGCCTTTCTTCCTTTTCTGATCCTGACAGGCTCGCTGGCCGGAATACCTCTCTGGCCCTGTTTTCTGAGTCCGCTGCTGATTCTGGCGGTGAAGCTGTCTGGAGCCTGGTATTTCCTGCGCCGTTATGAAAAGACAGGAAGCTGCAGCAATGAAAATCTTCCATCCAGAACCTTCTGGATCCTGACGGCAGTATTTCTCGGGGCAGCGTACGTACTGCCGGCTTTTGGCATCTGCCTTCCGATTTCTGTATACACGGCCGCAGTTTTTATTTCTCTGATTCCGGGTGTCCGCGCGGCCGTGAAAATTTCTGGTTTCAGACATTACAGAGAGATGTATCAGATCCTGCTGGCGGAAAAGCGTACCGGCATGGATGTACGGCAGACTGTCCGGAAAGCCGTGGCAGAGCAGAGTCTCGGAAATATCAGCCGGGCAGCGGGAACGGGTACAAATCGCAGCGGATTTGCCGGTTTCCATGATCTGTTTGTAAAACGGCACAAAAAAATTCTGTGGAAATCGGTAAAACGTCTGACGGCAGTGCTTCTGGCCGGAACTGCGGCCCTGCTTGCCGCTGTTCTGTCAAGTCCGCGCCTGGCCCCGGCGATCAGGAGCCTTTTGCTGGAGCAGTTTCCTTACATTGCTTTTCTTATGTATCTGCTTAACCGGGGGACGGTTTTTACCCAGGCGTTATTTATGAACTGTGATCACAGCATGCTTACGTATTCTTTCTACAAACGGCCTGCCTGCATCCTGGAATTATTCCGGCTGAGGCTTTTGGAGATCATCCGGCTGAATCTGATGCCGGCGGCCGTGCTGGCCGCCGGCCTGCCGCTGCTTCTGTGGATGTCGGGGGGAACGGAGAATTTTTTCTATTACATTTTGTATCCCGCATCAATCCTGGCTATGAGTATTTTTTTCTCCGTTCATTATCTGACCCTTTACTATCTGCTCCAGCCCTATACAGCCAGCACAGAACTCAAAAGCGGAACGTATAAGCTGGCAGTCTGGGCCACGTATCTTGTCTGCTTTTTGCTGCTGCAGTTTCAGGTGCCGGCCCTTCTGTTCGGAATACTCTCTCTGGTATTTTCTCTGGTTTACTCTGGGATAGCATGTATTCTGGTTTATCGGATGGCAGGAAGGACATTCCGTCTACGGAGCTAGCAGGAGCTCTGGCCGGAGAGCATTTTCCTGCAGCGGCGGTAATAGAGAAATCCGGTCAGATCCGCGAGAAACCATCCGATGGGAACAGCCATCCAGATTCCGGCAACATTTAAGGCGGGGATGGCGGACAGAATGTAGGCCAGAAGTACCCTTGTGCCCAGGGAGATCACCGTGAGGATAATGGACATGCCCGGTTTTTTTACTGCCCGGTAAAAGCCGTACAGCAGGAACAGGAGGCCAATGCCGCAGTAGAAGCTTCCTTCTATCCGAAGGTACTGTACGCCGATGGCGGCGATCTCTGTTTCTGAGGGATCTACAAATATCTGCATCAGGGGCCGGGCAAATATAAATACCGCCGTACTGATTACCAGACAGAACACGACAGAGGTAAGAATGGCGCAGCGGAAGCCGGCGGATACCCGATCTTTTTTTCCGGCTCCGTAATTCTGCGCCACGTAGGTGGAAAAGGCATTCCCAAAATCCTGTACGGGCAGGTAGGCAAAGGAATCAATCTTTACGGCCGCCGCAAATGCAGCCATGACCGCCGGGCCGAAGCTGTTGACCAGCCCCTGCACCATCAGGATTCCAAAGTTCATGACCGACTGCTGGATGCAGGTGAGGAAGGAAAGATTGGCGATTTCCTTCATGACCGAAGGGCGGAAGCAGAGATGGCGCCTCTGCAGCCGCAATTCCGGAAAACGGAGCAGGGTAAACAGGAAAATGCCTGCGCCGGATGCGTACTGGGAGATGACTGTGGCCAGGGCAGCGCCGCCCACGCCCCAGTGAAAGCCGGCCACAAACAGAAGGTCCAGACCGATATTCAGCAGGGCGGACAGGGCCAGGAAAAGCAGGGGAGTCAGGGAATTGCCCACAGCCCGGAGCAGGGAAGCAAAAAAATTATAGAAAAACGTGGCGGCAATACCGGCAAATATGATCCACAGATATTCCCGCATAAGGGGATAGACCTCCAAAGGTACCTGGAGCAGGCGCATAATGGGATCAATAAAAAGAAAAACAGCAGTATTCATCACGGCGGTGACAGCCGCAATCAGAAGAAAGGAATGGAAAACGCCGGATTTGAGTTCATCCGATTTTCCCTCCCCATAACGGATGGAAAATACAGCGCCGCTGCCCATGGAAAGCCCCAGAAGAACAGAAGTGAGGAAGGTCATAAGCGTGTAGGCGCTACCCACGGCGGCCAGCGCCCGGGAACCCACAAAACGCCCCACAATCAGGGTGTCGGCCACATTATAGAGCTGCTGCAGAAGATTTCCGAGCATCAGAGGAAGAGCAAACCGGATCAGATTCCGGAAGATTGGTCCCCGGGTTAAGGTAATATGCATAATTGCCACCTTTCTTTCGATATGGTAGAATGAAATAACGAAACGTAAATATTTTATAATTAAAACAAACAAATGTCAATATAATGGATACGAAATGGAGGGAGAGGGATGTTTCTGGATGGTCTGAATGAAGTGGACCGGAAAATTCTTGAGCTTTTGATTGGAAACGCCCGGCTATCCTACTCGGAAATCGGGGAGAGGGTCGGACTTTCCAGGGTTGCGGTAAAGACGAGAATTCAGGGAATGGAAGAAAAAGGAATTATTGAAATGTATACGGCGGTGATTAATCCCCAGAAGATCAGCGGCGCGGTGTCCTGCTATTTTGATATAGAGACGGAGCCGGCCGCCCTGGAGGATGTGGTGCGGCGGCTCTGCGGGAACAGTGCCGTGACACAGATCTACCGGATGACCGGAAACTGCCGTCTTCATGTCCATGCGGTGGCTCCGGGGCAGGAAGAGATGGAGCGCCTGATCCGGGACGAAATGGATGTGCTTCCCGGCGTCACGAAACTGGAAAGTCATGTGATCCTCAGCCGGATCAAGGATGTCAAGGGACTGCGCCTGTAAAAGAAGATTGACATGACTGTCATGGGATGTTAAGCTGTAAGTGGTTAAATACAACTAACAGAAATGCGATCACAGACGTGTGCTGAGAGGAGGATGCGAAGGTATGAAGAAACATAAATTCTGGGCGTGGGCTGCGCTGTTCTGCTTTTTTATGGTAATGTATACCGGATACAAACATAAATAAGAGCGGGAAAAGGGCGCCTGGCTGCAAGAAAAAGTCTTACTTTTTGCACTGTACTGTGGTATCATGAGCAGGGAAAGATTATTTCAGAAAACGGGTGAAAAAAATGAAACAGTGCATGGATTCTGAAAACCTTCACAGAAGGCTGAAAAAAATCATGGGACAATTAAATGCGATTGATAAAATGATCGATACGGATGTACCCTGCGAGGATATTTTGATCCAGATCAACGCGGCCAAGGGAGCTCTTCACAAGGTGGGACAGATCGTTTTGGAGGGCCATCTGAATCACTGTGTACGGGACGGCATCGAACACGGGGACGCGGACAAGACGATTGCCGAGTTTGCCAAGGCCATTGAGCATTTTTCGAGGATGTGCTGAGTATGGAAATTACAGTGAACGGAATGAAGATTTTTTATGAGCAGACGGGGAGCGGCAGGCCGCTTATCCTGCTCCACGGAAACGGCGAGGACCACGGGATTTTCCGGGAGGCGGCGGAAGTGCTGGCGGAACAGTGCACGGTATATCTGCCGGATACCCGGGGCCATGGAAAGAGCGGCGCTGTGGAAGAGTACCACTACGCGGATATGGCGGAGGACATCTGCGGGCTGATTGCGGCTCTGGGGCTGGAGAAACCTGTCCTGTACGGGTTCAGTGACGGGGGAATCGTCGGCCTTCTGACAGCTATCCGCTGTCCGGGGCTTCTTTCCGCGCTGGCGGTCAGCGGAGCGAATACATCACCGGGAGGGATCAAGACCTGCTGGAGACGTCTTTTTGCCGGGGAATACAGGAAGACAAAAGACGCGAAGCTGAAGCTTATGCTGCAGGAGCCGCATTTGACGGAGAAGGAACTGTCCGGAATCCGGATTCCTGTGCTGGTGACGGCCGGGAGCCGGGATATGATCAGACGGAGAGAGACAGAGAAGATTGCCCGCGCCCTGCCGGATGGCCGGATGCGGATTCTGAAAGGTGAAGATCACGGGAGCTATATTGTACATCAGACGAAAATCGCAGAAATCCTGCGGGAATTTATGGAGAGTCTCTGAGACAGAGTGCCGGGGGCCGGCATTTTGCAAACAGGAGGGAGACGGTCCTTATAACGGACCATCTCCCTCCTGCTCGATTTCTGTGTATTTAATAATCAAGAGCCTGCTCTTCGCCGTTCAGCACCCGGAGACCGCCCTGGGCCAGGGCCAGGAGCTCATCCTCGCCGGCATACACGGTGATGTCGCTGATAAAGCTTACACGTTCGCGGATTTCGCTGATTACCCGTTCGCCGTAGGCAATACCGCCGGTCAGGATGATCTGGTCCACCTTGCCGCAGAGTACCGCAGCCATGGCACCGATATCCTTGGAGACCTGGTAGGTGAAAGCGTGGAAGACGTTTTCCGCTTCCTCATTTCCTTCTTCAAAGGCCATTTTTGTCACCGTCCGCATGTCGTTGGTACCCAGATATGCGTTCAGGCCGCCCTTCCCGTTGATCATTTTGGCGATTTCCGCCTGGGTATATTTTCCGGAGAAGCAGAGCTTTACAAGCGCGCCCACCGGAAGTGAGCCGGTCCGCTCCGGAGAGAAGGGTCCGTCACCGTCCAGCGTATTGTTAACGTCGATCACACGTCCGCCGGAGTGTGCGCCCACCGATACGCCGCCGCCCATATGTGCCACTACCAGATTCAGTGAATTGTAGGGAACACCCTGCTCTCTGGCGTACCGTTTTGCCACGGCCTTCTGATTCAGCGCGTGGAAGATGCTGATCCTCGGCAGCTCGGGGAGGCCGGAATAACGCGCCACCGGAGCCAGTTCATCCACCACCACCGGGTCAACAATGTAGGCGGGGATCCCCAGGGGGCCGGCGATTTCATTGGCAAGGAGGCCGCCGAGATTGGAAGCGTGCTGGCCCTGACGTCCGATGCGCAGATCCTGCAGCAGCGCCTCGGAAACCTTGTAGGTGCCGCCGGGGATGGGCTTCAGGAGGCCGCCGCGGCCGATGACTGCGGACAGCTCATGAATATCAAAGTTTTTTTCTTTGAGAAAATCAAGAATCAGCTGCTTGCGGAAATCCATCTGGTCAACGATCAGATTATATTTTGAAATTTCTTCGGTGGGATGACGCAGGGTCTCATCGAAGAGCAGCGTCTCATCCTCAAAAATTCCGATTTTCGTTGACGTGGACCCCGGATTAATGACCAGAAGTTTGTACCCCATAATGATATACCATCCTTTCTGTTTGCGTTGTTTCTTATTTTAAAAAGAAAGCCGCCCAAGGGCGGCATCTCTTTTATTCAGTCAAGGCCTTGGAAATGACAGCTGCAAATGCGATGGAATTGATTTTGGTCTCAAAATCATCGGAACGGGAAGTTAAGATGACAGGTGCGCTTGTTCCGACCAGCACATTTCCATTTCTGACCTTTGCCGTGCGGACCATGATCTTGTAGGTGATATTGCCTGCGTCAATGTTCGGAAACAGGAGAATATCCGCATGACCGGCCACCGGATTATCTACCTTTTTATGCTTGGCAGCCTCTTCATCGATGGCGAGATCCATGGAGAGCGGGCCGTATACCTGGCAGTTTTTCAGCTCGCCGCGCTCACACATCTTCGTCAGTTCATCCGCGTCCACCGTGGGCTGCATCTTGGGATTCACAACCTCCACAGCACAGATGGGAGCCACCTTCGGGCACTCCACGCCGCAGGCCTGAGCCACCTCCACGGCATTCTCGATAATCTGAGCCTTCTCCTCCAGCGTTGGATATGTATTGAAGGCCACATCTGTCAGATAAAGAAGACGGTCAAAGCCCTCTACTTCAAATACGCAGACATGCGACATCATCTTGCCTGCCCGAAGCCCCACATCTTTATTCAGGACACTTTTCAGAAACAGCTTGGTGTCCAGGAAGCCCTTCAGAAGAATATCCGCTTCTTTATTATGTACCAGCTCTACCGCTTTCAGCGCCGCCGCAGCCACATCCGGCTCATTGACGATGCGGAAATCCGTGAGATCCATCTGCAGAGAATCCGCGATTTTACGGATCTGTTCCTCATCGCCCACCAGGATTGCGTCCGCGATTCCGCGCTCCTTGGCAATTTTTACTGCCTCAAGAACCGCATCATCCTGAGCGACTGCCACAGAAATGGTTTTCAGTTTGCCGGAGCTGGCTCGGGAAATGATGTCATCAAAATTCTTAATCATTTGTCTGCACCTCTCAAATTACTTCATTGATAATTATTTATTTAACAAGGCTAGTCTATCACTGATTTCAGCCAAGGTCAATATAAAATCGCAGGAGAATTTTCAAAACAATTTGTACAAAAGGAAAAAGTTCAGGACTGCAAAAAATTGTGAATTTAACGGATTTTTTTCGGGAGAAAAAATTGCAAAAAATGATTGATAAATATTTGACATATAGGAAAATCAGGAGTATAGTAGAAATCAGTAAAAGAAAGGCTGTGTTTTTCTGCTTTTCTTGTGCATAATGGATTAGAAGGTTCAAGGAGGTAAAAAATGGCAAAAAAAGTTGTTTTGGCCGGCGCATGCCGTACGGCAATCGGTAAAATGGGAGGTACCTTAAGTACGACTCCGGCAGCGGATCTGGGCGCGGTGGTGATCCGGGAAGCGCTGAACCGGGCAGGGGTTCCCGCAGACAAGGTTGACCAGGTTTACATGGGATGTGTAATCCAGGCAGGACTGGGACAGAACGTGGCAAGGCAGGCTTCCATCAAGGCCGGAATTCCGGTTGAAGCCCCGGCTATGACAATTAATATTGTCTGCGGTTCCGGACTGAACTGTGTGAATATGGCGGCGGCAATGATCCAGGCCGGCGAGGCGGATATCGTTGTAGCCGGAGGTATGGAGAATATGTCCATGGCTCCCTATGCCCTGAAAAACGCCCGTTACGGCTATCGCATGGGCAACGCGCCCATGGTGGACACCATGGTGAATGACGCTCTGTGGGATGTATTCAACGATTACCATATGGGAATCACCGCTGAGAATGTGGCTGAGAAGTGGGGCCTGACAAGAGAGCAGCTGGATGAGTTTGCGGCGGCCAGCCAGCAGAAGGCATGCGCAGCCATTGAGAGCGGCCGCTTTAAAGATGAAATTGTGCCGGTGGAAGTAAAACAGAAGAAGACCACGGTTGTATTTGATACGGATGAGGGTCCCCGTCCCGGAACCACAGCGGAGAGCATTGCGAAGCTGCGTCCGGCATTTAAGAAGGACGGTATCGTGACCGCAGGAAATGCTTCCGGCATCAACGACGGAGCCGCAGCTGTGGTTGTTATGAGTGAAGAAAAGGCAAAAGAGCTGGGCGTAAAACCCATGGCCACCTGGGTAGCAGGCGCTCTCGGCGGCGTAGATCCGTCAATCATGGGCGTTGGACCGGTTCCGGCCACCAGAAAGGCTATGGAGAAGGCAGGCCTTAAAGTTTCCGATATGGATCTGATTGAAGCCAATGAGGCATTTGCCGCGCAGTCTCTGGCAGTAGCCCACGACCTGGAATTTGATATGAGCAAGGTAAACGTAAACGGCGGAGCCATCGCTCTGGGCCATCCGGTAGGAGCTTCCGGCTGCCGTATCCTGGTTACCCTGCTGCACGAGATGGAGAAACGAGATGCCAAAAAGGGCTTGGCTACCCTGTGCATCGGCGGCGGTATGGGCTGTGCGACCATCGTGGAGAGAGACTGATCAAAGAGATACAGACAAGGACAGATGACTGCGGAGAAATCCGCAGCTGTCTGTATGTATAAAGATAAGAAGGGAGAGTACTTATGGAGTTCGTAACCTATGAAACAGAAGGTGCGGTGGGCATTATCACCATCAACCGCCCCAAGGCGCTGAACGCGCTGAACAGCCAGGTTCTGGATGATCTGAACGAGGCATTTGACTCTGTGGATCTGGGGGAGATCCGTGCCCTGATCCTGACCGGAGCGGGAGAGAAGTCTTTCGTGGCCGGCGCGGACATCGGAGAGATGAGCAGCCTGACCAAGGCAGAGGGAGAAGCCTTCGGAAAGAAGGGAAATGATATCTTCAGAAAAATCGAGACCTTCCCGATTCCTGTGATCGCAGCCATTAACGGCTTTGCCCTGGGCGGCGGCTGTGAGATCGCCATGAGCTGTGACATCCGTCTTTGCTCTGAGAACGCGGTGTTTGGACAGCCGGAGGTGGGCCTGGGAATTACTCCGGGCTTCGGCGGCACCCAGAGACTGGCCAGGATTGTCGGCGTGGGCCGCGCCAAGGAGATGATCTACGGAGCCAGAAATATCAAGGCGGATGACGCTTACAGAATCGGTCTCGTCAATCATGTATATCCGCTGGAGGAGCTTATCCCCGCAGCGAAGAAAATGGCTGCAGGCATCGCCAAGAACGCCCCCATCGCCGTGCGCAACTGCAAGAAGGCCATCAACGAGGGCCTGCAGGTGGATATGGATCAGGCCATTGTCATTGAGGAAAAGCTGTTCGGCGACTGCTTCGAGTCCTATGACCAGAAGGAGGGTATGGCTGCATTTCTGGAGAAGAGAAAGGTAGAGGCCTTTTTAAACAAGTGATTTTTTCACCGGCATCTTTCAGTAAAATCATATAAAACATAAACAATGGAGGATAAGAAGATGAAAGTAGGTATTATCGGCGCGGGAACCATGGGTTCCGGAATTGCTCAGGCTTTTGCTCAGACAGAAGGCTACGAGGTATGCCTCTGTGATATCAACGAAGAGCTGGCCGCCAATGGCAAGAATAAGATCGCCAAGGGCTTTGAGAAGAGAATTGCCAAGGGAAAGATGGAGCAGGCTGCTGCGGACGCCATCCTGGCCAAGATCACCACAGGCGTTAAGGACATCTGCACGGACTGCGATCTGGTCGTGGAAGCTGCCCTGGAGAACATGGAGATCAAAAAGCAGACCTTCAAAGAACTGCAGGCCATCTGCAAGGCTGACTGTATGTTTGCCACCAACACCTCCTCTCTGTCCATTACAGAGATCGGCGCCGGCCTGGACCGTCCGGTGATCGGCATGCATTTCTTCAACCCGGCTCCCGTTATGAAGCTGGTGGAGGTAATTGCCGGTCTGAATACTCCGGCAGAGATGGTTGACAAGATCAAAGCCATCGCAACGGAGATCGGCAAGACTCCGGTTCAGGTGGAGGAGGCCGCAGGCTTCGTTGTAAACCGTATTCTGGTTCCCATGATCAATGAGGCGGTGGGCATCTACGCAGACGGTGTAGCCTCTGTAGAGGGTATTGACGCAGCTATGAAGCTGGGCGCAAACCATCCCATGGGCCCGCTGGAGCTGGGTGATCTGATCGGCCTGGACATCTGCCTGGCAATCATGGAAGTCCTGTACAATGAGACCGGAGATTCCAAGTACCGTCCGCATCCGCTTCTGAGAAAGATGGTCCGCGGCGGCAAGCTGGGACGCAAGACCGGCATCGGTTTCTATGATTACAGCAAGTAAGGGATAATGGAGGAAGAGACATGGATTTCGCATTAGATAAGAAACATGAAATGGCCAGAACTCTGTTCAGAGAGTTCGCCGAGAAAGAAGTAAAGCCTCTGGCACAGGAGGTAGACGAGACGGAAACATTCCCGAGAGCTACCGTAGAGAAATTGGCTAAGTACGGGTTCCTGGGAATTCCGGTTCCCAAGGAGTACGGCGGACAGGGCTGCGATCCCCTGACCTATGCAATGTGTGTGGAAGAGCTGGCTAAGGTCTGCGGTACCACTGCGGTTATCGTATCCGCCCACACCTCCCTCTGCATTGATCCGATTCTTACTTACGGAACGGAGGAGCAGAAGCAGAAATACGTTCCGGCTCTGGCCAGGGGCGAGAAGCTGGGCGCTTTCGGACTGACCGAGCCGGGTGCCGGCACCGATGCCCAGGGACAGCAGACCAAGGCGGTGCTGGAGGGCGATGAGTGGGTGCTGAACGGCTCCAAATGCTTTATCACCAACGGCAAGGAAGCAGATGTGTACATCATTATTGCTGTAACCGGAACGATTGAGAAGCGTGGAAGAAAAGTAAAAGAGATTTCCGCTTTCATCGTGGAGAAGGGAACACCTGGATTTACCTTCGGAACCAAGGAGAAGAAGATGGGTATCCGCGGCTCCTCTACCTACGAGCTGATCTTTACCGACTGCCGTATTCCGAAAGAGAATCTGCTGGGCCAGCAGGGTAAAGGCTTCAATATCGCCATGCACACGCTGGACGGCGGCCGTATCGGTATCGCTGCCCAGGCTCTGGGCCCCGCGGAGGGCGCGCTGGAGACGACCATCAAGTACGTAAAAGAGAGAAAACAGTTCGGACGTTCTATCTCCCAGTTCCAGAACACGCAGTTCCAGCTGGCGGATATGGCCACCAAGGTAGAGGCTGCCCAGCTTCTGGTTTATAAGGCTGCCATGGCAAAGGCCACCCAGAAGTCGTACAGCGTGGAGGCTGCCAAGGCAAAACTGTACGCCGCGGAAGTAGCTATGGAAGTGACCACCAAGGCTGTTCAGCTTCACGGCGGATACGGCTACATCAGAGAGTATGATGTGGAGCGCATGATGCGTGATGCAAAGATCACTGAGATCTATGAGGGAACTTCTGAAGTTCAGCGCATGGTAATTTCTGGAAGCTTATTGAAATAACAGGAGGATACGAACCGTGAAGATAGTTGTTTGTGTAAAACAGGTGCCGGATACCAAGGGTGGCGTACAGTTCAACCCGGACGGCACATTGAACAGAGCCGCGATGCTGGCAATCATGAATCCGGATGACAAGGCCGGACTGGAAGCTGCCCTGAGACTGAAAGATCAGTACGGCGCAGAAGTAACCGTTGTGACCATGGGTCTGCCCAAGGCTGCCGATGTGCTCCGCGAGGCACTGGCCATGGGAGCCGATAAGGGAATCCTTGTAACGGACCGCGTACTGGGAGGCGCCGATACCTGGGCTACCTCCACTACACTTGCGGGCGCGCTGAGAAATCTGGAGTACGACCTGATCATTACCGGACGCCAGGCTATCGACGGCGATACCGCGCAGGTAGGTCCGCAGATCTCCGAGCATCTGGGCCTTCCGGTTATCTCCTACGCGCAGGACATTAAGATTGACGGGGACTATGTGGTTGTACAGCGTCAGTTTGAGGACAGATACCATGTGCTGAAGGCGAAAATGCCCTGTCTGATTACCGCGCTTTCCGAACTGAATGAGCCGCGTTACATGACACCGGGCGGAATTTTCGATGCCTGCGATGCGGAGATCACCACCTGGGGAAGAGCTGATCTGAAGGATGTGGATGATTCCAATCTGGGTCTGAAAGGCTCTCCGACCAAGATTGCCAAGGCTTCTGATAAGGTAAGAAAGGGTGCCGGCGAGCATTTTGTTCTGGATCCGGAAGCCGGAGCGGCATACATTACTGAAAAACTGAAAGAAAAACATATCATTTAATATAAGGTGGTGAACAGGATGAATTTGGAAGAATATAAAGGCGTATATGTCTACGCGCAGCAGGTTGACAATAAGCTGGATAACATTGCCTTCGAGCTGCTGGGCAAGGCGAAAGACCTGGCAAAGGATTTGGACACCGATGTGACGGCGGTTCTGATCGGTTCGGACGTAAAGGGACTGGCAGATGAGCTGGCAGCTTACGGCGCGGATAAAGTAATCGTTGTGGATGATCCGGAACTGAAGGATTACCGGACAGAGCCCTATACCCACGCCCTGGCTTCTGTAATTAATGAGTTTAAGCCGGAGATCATGCTGGTGGGAGCAACTGCCATCGGCCGTGATCTGGGACCGAGGGTTTCCGCAAGAGTAGCCACCGGCCTGACGGCAGACTGTACACAGCTGGATATCGGAGATTTCCCGCTGGTGGCCAGAGAAGGCCAGGAGCAGAAGCACAATCAGTTGCTGATGACCCGTCCGGCCTTCGGAGGAAATACCATCGCGACCATCGCATGCCCGGACAACCGTCCGCAGATGGCTACGGTTCGCCCCGGCGTTATGCAGAAAATTGAGCCCATCCAGGGAGCCAAGGCAAATGTGGTAGAATATAATCCCGGATTTACTCCCAATGACAAGTACGTGGAGATCCTGGATATCGTAAAATCCGTATCCGAGACCGTGGATATTATGGATGCCAAGATTCTGGTATCCGGCGGACGTGGAGTGGGCAGCCCCGAGAACTTCCAGATGCTGCGTGATCTGGCAGATGCTCTGGGCGGCGAGGTAAGCTGCTCCCGTGCGGTGGTGGATGCAGGATGGATGCCGAAGGATATGCAGGTAGGACAGACCGGAAAGACTGTACGTCCCCAGGTATACTTCGCCATCGGTATTTCCGGAGCCATTCAGCATGTGGCCGGAATGGAAGAGTCAGATATCATTATCGCCATCAACAAGGATGAGTCTGCACCCATCTTTGAGGTGGCTGACTACGGCGTGGTCGGCGATCTGAACAAGATTGTTCCGAAGCTGACCGCTATGATCAAAGAAGCAAAGGCTGCGGAATAACCAGATAACAGGGGCCGCCCTTTATTAAAGAAAACTCCCGGCAGACAGCGGAATTTCCTGCTGCGCCGGGAGTTTTTCTGCGTTTTGGGGAGGGATGGATATTTAAAACTTGTCAATATCCGGGATGTGCGCTAAAATTTATTATATATTGCGGTATACCTTGCGCCGTCCGGATCCGGACAGCCGCCGGTGCCCCGCTGAAGGAGAAAAGTATGAAAAGCAAAAAGACCTGGATCCTGATCTCGCTGCCTCTGATCGCCATGGCGGTCCTTCTCATATTTTACAGGAGCGGGAGCCGCAGACGCGGAGGAGAGACCGGAGAATATGCAACGTACAGCCGTCACTATGCCCTGATTACGGACGAGGGAGATGAGGATTTCTGGAATGACGTCTATGAGAGCGCTCTGGAAAAGGGAAAAGAGAGGGGCGTATACGTGGAGCGCTTTGGGAAAAATCTGGCTGTTGACTATGACAGGAACGATCTTCTGGATATGGCGATCCGGGCTTCTGTGGATGGAATCATCGTTGAGGGAGACGATGAGGAAGAAACGGTCTCTCTCATTGACAGCGCCGTGGAGCAGGGAATCCCTGTGGTGACGGTGCTCAATGACTGCATTGAGAGCCGCAGACAGTGCTTTGTCGGAAGCAACAGCTACAATATCGGACAGGAATATGGAAGGCAGATCCTCCAGATGCTTCCGGAGGGAGAGGGGACGGTGATGGTTCTGACGGATGAAAGCCGGACAGACAGCAGTCAGAATCTGATCCTGCTGGCGATCCGTGAGACGCTGGCGGAAACCTTGGGCGATGACAACGCGGTGTCTGTGGAAACAAGATCCATAGATGGAAGCAGAAGCTTCAGCGCGGAAGAATCCATTCGTGATATTTTTCTGGGGGACGATCTGCCGGATGTGCTGGTGTGTGTAAACGCGGTATACACCAGATGCGCCTATACGGCCGCGGTGGACTATAACCAGGTGGGCAATGTGCAGATCCTGGGCTACTATAATTCAGATGCAACCCTGGATGCTGTGTCTAAAAATATTGTGCAGGCCACAGTGGGCCTGGACAGCGCGCAGCTGGGCGAGCTGTGCGTGGATGCACTGGATGAATATGTGGAGACCGGATATACCAATGGTTATATGGCAGTGGATATCTACGTGATTACCCCGGAAGAGGCAGAGGAGCTGATGAAAGAAGGATGAAGGCTAAGAGTCAATACAGCAGAAACCGTTTTCTGAGAAGATGGAAGAATATGTCTCTGCAGCAGAAGCTGACGGGAATTTTTCTGCTGACCTCTTTTATTATCCTGGCTGTCAATCTTTACACATACGCGGTGGTAAATGGAATGACAGGGAGAGTGGAAGAGGTTTACGCCAGCAATGTCCGGATGAATGAGCTTTCAACGGCCCTGGATCGGGTGCAGGAAAGCACGGAAGATTATCTGAATACCAGAAGTTCGGAATCTATGGAAGAGTATTACCGGAGCGAGCAGGATTTCCGTGAAAAAATAGATATGCTGAATACGGAAATTACGGACAATGAAATGCTTCTGGCAGAGAAGAATATCCGCGGATTATCAGAGGATTATCTTTCCCTGGCCGCGGACAGCATCCAGGCCAAAAGGGGCAGAAATGTGGAGCGGTACAGTGAACTGTTTGACGAGGCCACGGTTCTGTATGAGGAGATCCATACGTATATCTACAGCCTGAATAACGAACAGTTTAAGGATAATTCTGAAACGTATCAGATTCTGATGGATTCCCTGAATTACACGGAGCTGGTCACGGTCGCGGTGCTTCTGGTTGTCTTTCTGGGAAACATCAGCCTGATTGTGGTCAGTACCAGAATGGTGACGCAGCCGCTGCACCGGCTGGCTGAATCTGCGGACGAAGTGGCAAGAGGAAATTTTGAAATTGAGAAAATACCTGTCCAGAGTATGGACGAGGTGGGCGTGGTAACGGGAGCTTTTAATCAGATGGTGGAAAGCATCCGGGATTATATTGAGCAGCTCCGTGAGACTATGGAGCGGGAAAATCAGCTGAAGGAGAGGGAGCTGATGATGCAGAGCCATCTTAAGGATGCGCAGCTCAAATACCTGCAGGCGCAGATCAATCCCCACTTTCTGTTTAACACTCTGAACGCGGGAGCACAGCTGGCCATGATGGAGGACGCGGACCGGACGGGAGAGTTCCTCGAAAACGTGGCGGGTTTTTTCCGGTACAATGTGCGCAAGCACGACCAGGACGCCTCCCTGGAGGAGGAAATCCATCTGGTCGACAACTACGTGTATATCCTGAACGTGCGTTTTGCCGGAGAAATACATTTTACGAAGGATGTGGATGAATCGCTGATGGATGTCAGGGTCCCCAGCATGATCCTCCAGCCTCTGGTGGAAAATGCGGTCAACTACGGCATCCGGGGAATTGACTGGGAAGGAAGGATTGAGCTTTCCGTCTGTCGGAGGGAGAAGCAGATCAGCATCAGTATCTGGGATAACGGAGCGGGCATGGAACAGGAGAGAATCCGCCAGGTACTCGCGGGAGAAGCCAGGGAGGATGAACGGGCTTCGGGCTCAAACGGCGTGGGTATCTGGAATGTAATGGAGAGACTGAAGCTGTATTTTCACGGCAGGGCGGTGCTTACCATATGGAGTGAAGGGAAAAACAGGGGAACAGAGGTGCAGATACTCATTCCCGACGGACAGGAGGATAAATAATGTATCGGATTATGCTGGCGGATGACGAGGGGATTGTAAGGGATTCTCTGAAGATGATCATAGAAAAACATTTTCCGGATCAGTGTCAGGTGGAAACGGCCAGAACAGGAAGGGATGTCATTGAACTGGCTGAACGCTTCCGTCCGGATATTGCCTTTATGGATATACAGATGCCCGGAATTAACGGGATCGAGGCAATCCGGGAGATTAAGAAAAATAATCCGGGTGTGGAATTTATCATTGTTTCAGCCTACGACCGGTTTGACTATGCCAGAGAGGCCATTAATCTGGGCGTTATGGACTATATCAATAAACCCTTCAGTGCCCATGGAATCGTGGAAGTGCTTCAGAAAGCCATGGGCCGGATCGAAGCAAAGCGGAAAAAGCGCAGCGATGATCTGCTGATCCGGGAAAAGATGGAAACGGTCATGCCGATTATTGAAAACGGCTTCGTCTATTCCATTATGTTTCAGGAAGCCTTTGACGAGGACATTCAAAATTACAAAAAACTGCTGAATATGAACGCGGACTACGGCTGCATGCTGGCGCTTGTGATGGGAGATGACCAGCACGGCAATCACATGACGAACGCGGTGGGAGCCAGTGTCCGTATTCAGAGCAACTATGCCAAAGTCAGAGAGACTGTGAAGGAAACCTGGAACTGTGTGGTGGGCTCTGTGATTTCCAATAAAATACCGGTATTTCTGCCCTGCGAAAAAATGAAGATCGAATATGAAGAACGGATTGAGATGATCGATGTGTGCAGGGAGCTGGCGCGGAAGCTCCGTCGGATCACGGATATTTCGTTCCGTGTAGGAATCGGGTCCATACGCAGGCTGAATGAAAGCATGGCCTCTTATGAGGAGGCGCTGAAAGCGCTGGTGAATTCTACGGGAAGCGTAGCCCATGTGGATGATCTGCCCATCCAGTGCCGTTACGATAAAGAGTATCCCATCGATCTGGAAAACGAGCTTTTTGCCAGGCTGCGCAGTGGTGAACGCGAGGAGTGCGAGCGGGAGGCCGCCCATTTCTTTGACTGGATGCTGGAAAATTACGGTGAAAATAATACGAGTGTCAAGCTGAAAACACTGGAATTTGTACTGTGGGCAGAACACATTGTGTACCAGGACGGGGGCATGACGTACCATTTTCAGGATCGTTCCAATTATCTTCCGCTGGTTATGAACGCGGAAAAGAACAGCGATCTGAAGAACTGGTTTGTGGGAAAGTTCGGAGAGGCCTGCCGGAACATGCATACGAAGAAGGAAGAGCATGCCAATCAGATGGTGATCCGGGCAGAGCAGTATATCCGGGAGAATTATCACAGAGATCTGTCTCTGGATGAAGTGTCCAGGCAGCTGGATCTGAGCCCTTACTATTTCAGTAAACTGTTTAAAGAGGAAACCGGCAGCAATTTCGTAGAATATGTGACTGGCTTAAGAATCAGCCGGGCAAAGGAAATGCTGAGCCGGAAGGAGTGCAGCATGAAGGAAATCTGTGCGGAGGTGGGGTACAGCGACCCCAACTATTTCAGCCGGATTTTCAAGAAAAACACAGGCGTCACACCGACAGAATACCGGGAAGGAGCAAGGGAACAGAAACATGTGGAAAAAGCATAGTGTGTCTGCGCTGCTGCTGGCTGGCGGCCTTCTGGCCGGATGCGCGGAGGAGCCGGCACAGCAGGAAGAAACAGGACAGGATGAAAAGACGGGAATAGAGATCGGAATGACGTTTGATTCGTTTATTATTGAGCGCTGGCAGCGGGACCGGGATGTGTTTGTGTCCGCAGCCCAGGAGCTGGGGGCGGAAGTAAATGTGCAGAATGCCAATGGAGATCTGGAAGAGCAGCTTTCCCAGATTGAATATTTTATTGAGAAAGATGTAGATGCTATTGTGATTGTCGCCATTGATTCCAACGGGCTGGCAGAGGCGGTTGCGGAGGCGCACCGGGCCGGCATCCCGGTGATTGCCTATGACCGGCTGATCCGAAACGCGAATGTGGACCTTTATATTTCCTTTGACAATGAAGAAGTAGGAAGACTTATGGGAGAGCATATCCGGGAGCATCTGGGTGAAACGGGGCAGGTTCTCCAGATCTGCGGACCGCTGGCCGACAACAATGTGTCGCTGGTTATGTCGGGCTTTTCGGATGCGCTGGAGGGAAGCGCCCTGGAGATTGTGGGAACAGAGTATGCGGAGGGATGGCTGGCGGAAACGGGTTTTAGCGCTGTGAATACGTATCTTGATACCGGCACGGCGCCGGACGCGATTATGTGCGGCAATGACAGTATCGCAGGACAGGCCATCCGGGCCCTGTCAGAGCAGCGGCTTGCCGGAAGTGTCTGTGTGGTGGGCCAGGATGCGGATCTGGACGCGTGCCAGAGAGTTGTGGAGGGGACCCAGTGTATGACGGTTTATAAGCCGGTGGAGCGCCTGGCCCGCCGGGCGGCGGAGCTGTCAGTGGCTCTGGCGGAGGGAGACATGATCACCTCCACGGAGACGGCGGATGACGGAACATATGTGGTTCCCTACGAGCGTCTGGAGCCGGTGGCCGTAACGAAAGATAATATGGATGAAGTGATAACCGGAAAGTACCATGAGGAGAGCGACATTTATCTGAATGTCCGGGATCGGGAATAGGATTTTTTTGCACAGGACAGATTTGCGAAGTCAAATTTGTCCTGCTTTTTGCGGGAGAGACAGAGGTATGCTGGAAAAAATGTACAGAATGAAACAATTTTGTCCTGCGGGTTTTGTGATATATTGATAGCAACAAGAAAAGGAGGAATTCGAAATGAAAAGAAAATTAATTAGCGCACTGCTTTGTGGTGCCATGGCGGCAACCATGCTGGCTGGCTGCGGATCTTCAAGTTCCGATTCCAGCAGTACTGCTGACAGCGGCAGCGCAACGACTTCTGAGAGCGGGACAACAGCTGATTCCGGAAGCACAGGCGGAGCAACGGGCACCGGAAAGATTGGCATCTCCATGCCGACCCAGTCTCTGGAGCGCTGGAACCGTGACGGCTCCTACCTGGATGAGCAGTTCCAGGCAGCCGGCTACGAGACCATCGTTACTTACTCCGACAACGATTCTTCCAGACAGGTAAACGATATCCAGAATATGCTGGCTGAGGATGTAGACCTGCTGATCGTTGCAGCCATCGACGGCGAGGCTCTGAACACCGCCATGAACGAGGCGGCAGACGCAGGGGTTTCGGTTATCGCTTATGACCGTCTGATCCTGAACGATGCTGTTTCCTACTATGTATCCTTCGATAACTACAGCGTAGGTACCCTGCAGGGCCAGTACATTGTGGATGCTCTGGATCTGGAGAACGCAGGAGATAAGACCTACAACATCGAGCTGACCGCAGGCGATCCGGCCGACAACAATGCGCCGTACTTCTTCAACGGAGCTATGGATGTGCTGCAGCCGTACATCGATGCAGGCACTCTGGTAGTTCCCTCCGGACAGACAGACTTTGATACGGTTGCGACTGCTCAGTGGAGCACCGACACCGCGCTTGAGAGAGCACAGAATATTCTGGGATCCTACTATGCAGACGGAACGCAGCTGGATGCATGGCTCTGCTCCAACGACTCCACCGCCCTGGGCGTATCTCAGGCATTGACCTCTGATTATGCCGGATCTAATACGGTAATCGTTACCGGACAGGACGGCGACGAGGCGAACCTGAAGAACATCGTAGACGGAATCCAGTCCATGACTGTTTACAAAAACGTAAGCGATGAGGCTGTTGCCACACTGGCTCTGTCAGAAGCAATCCTGAACGGCGAGACCATCGACGCTTCCATGGCTGATAACCTGGGTGTTGAGTGCTCTTACGATGATACTTCCTATGAGACCTCTGATGGAAATCCGTGTCCTTCCTTCCTGCTGGTACCGACGGTTATCACCGCTGACAATCTGCAGGATCTGGTAGATACCGGACTGTACACCATGGGTGACGACGGATATCTGTCCGCTGTACAGTAAGTAAACAGAACATACAGTATAGAAATAACCTGAGCGAAAGGGCGGGGCGTCTGTCCCGCCTTTCCTTGGGTCAACAGTATGGTACAGGAATTGAGGGAAAGGAGGAAGAATTTTTTGGCTGATATTATTCTGGAAATGAAATCTATCACCAAAGAGTTCCCGGGAGTCAAGGCGCTGGATAATGTCAATCTGGTCGTAGAACGGGGAGAGATCCATGCGCTGATCGGAGAAAACGGTGCCGGAAAGTCCACGCTGATGAATGTGCTGTCCGGTACGTATCCGGTGGGAAGCTATACCGGAGAGATTTATTATAACGGAGAGCTCTGCCAGTTCAAAACCCTGAAGGACAGCGAGGAAAAGGGCATTGTAATTATTCACCAGGAGCTGGCGCTGATCCCGCTGCTGACCATCGGCGAGAACATGTTCCTGGGCAATGAAAAGAAAAACAAGTTTGGACATATCGACTGGGATATGACCTTCAATGAAGCGGAGAAACATATGAAGCAGGTGGGCCTGAAGGAATCCGCGCAGACCCTGATCAAGGATATCGGTACAGGAAAGCAGCAGCTGGTTGAGATTGCCAAGGCATTCTCCAAGAACGTGAAGCTGCTGATCCTGGATGAGCCCACTTCTTCACTGAACGATGAGGATGCGAAGATGCTGCTGGATCTTCTGATAGAGTTTAAGAAGAACGGCCTGACATCCATCATTATTACGCATAAATTGAATGAGATTATTTACTGTGCGGACAAGGCAACCATCATTCGTGACGGTTCCACCATTGAAACGCTGGTGAAGGGTGTGGACGAGTTCAGCGAGGACCGCATCATCAAGGGTATGGTAGGCCGTCCCATGGATGACCGGTATCCGTCCCGTGTTCATAATGTGCGTCCGGAGATTGGACTGGAAGTGAAGAACTGGACTGTACATCATCCGCTTTACCATGAGAAGATCGTGGACAAGAATATTTCATTCAAGGTACATAAGGGAGAGGTTGTCGGCTTCTCCGGACTGCAGGGTGCAGGGCGTACGGAGCTGGCCATGTCCATCTTCGGGAAGAGCTACGGTACAAATATCAGCGGTGAGCTGTATCTGGACGGCAAAAAGGTGGATCTGAAGACGCCTGAGCAGGCAATCCACCATAAGATGGCCTATGTAACGGAAGACCGGAAAACCAACGGGCTGATTCTGGATGAGTCCATCCGCTTCAACACTACGCTGGCCAGACTGGATAAGGTCTGCGAAAAGGGCGTGGTGGATACGGTGGCCGAGCTGAAGGCTGCGGAGGAAATGACGAAGGAAATGGGAACAAAAACTCCTTCTATTGAGCAGAAGGTAGGCAACCTTTCCGGCGGCAACCAGCAGAAGGCGCTGCTGGGCAAATGGATGTTTACAGAACCGGATGTGCTGATCCTGGATGAGCCCACCCGTGGCATCGATGTGGGCGCAAAATACGATATCTACTGCCTGATTAATCAGATGGTGGATGAGGGCAAATCCGTAATTATGATTTCCTCCGAGATGCCGGAGCTGATCGGTATGTGCGACCGGATCTATGTTATGAACGAGGGCGAGCTGAAGGGCGAGCTGGATGCAAAAGAGGCAACGCAGGAGCGCATCATGAGCTATATCATCAGCGCCGATAATTAAGTTGAAAGGAGTTCAAAAGAATGGCAAGCAAGAATTCAAATCAGAGCGGCGCTCAGTTTAACTTGGGAGCTTTCCTGACCAAGAACAGTATGATCATCGCTCTTATTGTCGTGTTTATATTATTCTATTTCCTGACGGGCGGACGTCTCCTGTACGCGCAGAACATGTCCAACCTGCTTCTGCAGAACGGCTACGTGCTGGTTATGGCCTGTGGTATGCTGCTCTGTATCCTGACCGGCGGTAACATCGATCTTTCCGTTGGTTCCGTAATCTGTATGGTCGGCGGTATCGGCGCCGTTATGATCACCAACATGGGTGCGAACCCGATTCTGGCCATCATCGTCTGCCTGCTGATCGGCCTGGCAGCCGGTATCTGGCAGGGCTACTGGATCGGCTATGTGAGGATTCCTCCTTTCATCACCACCCTGGGCGGCATGTTCATCTTCCGTGGTATCGGCCGTCTGGTACTGGACAATAAGACCGTTGCTGTTCAGGATTCCACTTTCCTGAATATTTTCACTGCCTACATCAAGATCCCCGGACTGGATACAGATACAAGGATCCTTTCTCCGCTGATCGTGGGTGCCATAGTGGTTGTGATCCTGTTCTATACGACTATTTCCTCCCGCGCCAACAAGGCAAAGAAGGGATACCGTCAGAACAGCGCCCTGCTGGATTTTGGAAAGACCATCATCATTTCCGCAGTCCTGATGATCTACTGCTGGATGCTGAGCCAGTACAGAGGTATTTCCGTTATGCTGATCTGGGTAGTAGCCATCTGCCTGATCTACAACTTTATCACTGCAAGAACCGCATTCGGACGTTACTTCTACGCAGTGGGCGGCAATGAGAAGGCTACCCAGCTGTCCGGTATCAATACCAATAAGGTATACTTCATCGCATACGCAAACATGGGCTTCCTGGCCGGTCTCTGCGGTCTGCTCTGCCTGGCCCGTGTAGGTTCTGTCAACGGACAGACCGGTAACTCCTTTGAGATGGATGCCATCGGCTCCTGCTTCATCGGCGGCGCATCCGCATACGGCGGAAGCGGTACGATTCCCGGCGTCATCATCGGTGCTCTTCTTCTGGGCGTAATTAACATGGGTATGTCCATTATGGGTATCGGCGATTCCTGGCAGTATGTTGTAAAGGGCGGCGTGCTTCTGGTAGCCGTTATCTTCGACGTAGTTTCCAGCCGCAAGAGCGGAAGATAACAGGAAGGAAAAGGTATTTTACCTGTATATAAAAATACGGAAATCCTGTCTGAATATTCAGATGGGATTTCCGTATTTTTTGTGTATGTACGCAAATGCGGCATCTATAAAGCGCCGCACAGTATATTCTCTACTGCAGGAGCTGTTCCAGATCTCTGTAAAAATCCGGATAGGAGATACGGACACAGTCCGCATGGAGAATATCCGTTTCGCCGTCGGCGGCCAGGGCGCCCACTGCGAAGGACATGGCGATCCGGTGATCCAGATGGCTGTCAATAACAGCTCCGTGAAGGGACCTTCCGCCACGGATAATCATGCCGTCTTCCGTGCCGGTCACATCAGCTCCCATGGCGGTCAGGCTTTCCACCAGAATAGACAGGCGGTCCGATTCCTTGACCCGGAGCTCTCCGGCATCGCGGATCGTTGTGGTGCCGTCCGCGAAGGCGGCGAGAACGGCGAGAATTGGGAGTTCATCGATCAGTGTGGGAATCAGATCTCCGCCAATGTCTGTGCCGTGCAGAGAACCGTATCGGATCAGGAGATCCGCCGCCGGCTCGCCGCCGGATACGGTTTTATTCAGCAGCTGCACATCGCCGCCCATTGACCGGATCACCCGGAGAATCCCATCCCGGGTGGGATTGACGCCCACGTGCTTCAGGAGAACCTCCGAGCCCGGCACCAGAAGAGCGGCGGCCAGAAAGTAAGCGGCAGAGGAGATGTCGCCCGGCACCTCTACCTTCCCGCCCCGCAGTTTCGGCTCGGGGGAGACAGAGGCGGTTTTTCCCTCCGCAGTGACCTGACCGCCGAAATAACGGAGCATCAGTTCTGTATGATTCCTGGAGAGAGCCGGCTCCGTCACGGAAGTCACTGCGTTCGCATAAAGACCGGCCAGCAGCACGCAGGATTTTACCTGGGCGGAGGCAACCGGAGAATCGTAGTGGATTCCCTGCAGAGGCCTTCCCTCAATGCGCAGAGGCGCGCAGCCGTTTCCGCGGAGACTTTCAATGGAAGCTCCCATAGAGCGCAGGGGGCTGATGATGCGTCCCATGGGCCGTTTCTGAATGGATGCATCGCCGGTCAGATGGCTGGAGAATGTCTGTCCGGCCAGAATGCCGGAGATCAGCCGGGTTGTAGTGCCGCTGTTGCCGCAGTCCAGAACGGAGGAGGGGGCAGACAGCCCGTGCAGTCCCCTTCCGTGTACCAGAATTCTCCGGGAATCCTTCTCAATGGAAATGCCGAGCCGGCGAAAACAGTCGATTGTGGACAGGCAGTCTGCCCCGTTCAGAAAATGGGTGATTTCCGTATCCCCTTCCGCCAGGGCGCCCAGCATGACAGCCCTGTGGGAGATGGATTTATCTCCGGGAACTGTCAGCTCTCCTGTGAGAGGCCTGTTTGCTTTCTGCAGTTTCATATCTGCTCCTTTCTAATCCCGCCGGTGCACGGTATAATTCCGGTCACTGAGAATGCGCAGCGCCTTCTGACAGGCTTCTCCGTCATAAAATTCAATCCGTAGGACGCCGTCCTCAAATTCCCGGTTATGCAGGATGCCGATGTTTTTTATGTTGATGGAATTCATGGCCAGCAGGGTTGTGATCGTTGCGATCCCGCCTGCTTCGTCATAAATATCACAGTACAGGACGAAATCTCTCGGCGTGGGGCCGGAAGTCACATCGCTGAGAGAATCCCTGTAATTTTTTGCGGAGCCGAACAGCTCTTCCAGACCGGCGCCGTCGCCCTTTTCCACCAGATATTTGGCCTGGAACAGCAGACGGATATACTCGTCCAGCACTTTGGATATCTGCTCTCTGTTGGAGAGGCAGATCTGTTCCCACATGACCGGGGAGGAGGAGGCAATCCGCGTAATGTCCCGGAATCCGCCGGCCGCCAGCATCTTCATGCGTTCCTCGGGAGTATCCAGGCGGGCGATGGCACCCACCAGACAGGAGGCGGCGATATGGGGCAGGTGACTGACCGCAGCCACAATATAATCGTGTTCTCCGGGGGTCAGGACCAGGGGAATGGCCCCGAGAGAAGATACCAGTTCCACATAAGCGGAAACCTGCGGCAGCGGGACCTCACCGGCCGGGGTAATGACATAATAAGCATTTTCCAGAAGATAATCAGTGGAGCTGGAAAACCCGGTTTTTTCAGAGCCTGCCATGGGATGGCCGCCGATAAAGTTCCGGGTCAGGTTCAGCTCTTCCACCGCTTTATGTATTTCACCCTTCACGCTTCCCACATCCGTAAGAATGCAGGAAGGTTTTATGATTTCTTTCAGAAAAGGAAGATAGGTGAGATTTGTCTGTACAGGTGCGCAGAGAAAAATGCAGTCGCATTCTCCGAACCGGGGATCCCTGTCCCGGCAGGCAGTCTGAATCACCCCGGCTGCCAGAGCTTCCTCCAGTGTGGCACGGGAGTGGGCAGAAGCCATCAGTTCGTAGTCCGGATGAAATTTTCTGAGAGCCCTGGCAATGGAGCCGCCGATGAGGCCAAGGCCGATAAATCCAATCTTCATGTCGGGCTCACAGTTCCCGGCCGGCCAGTTTTCTGTATCCCTCCAGTTCTTCCATCAGCTGATGAAATGCCGGAAAGGTCAGAGACTGGGGACCGTCAGAGAGCGCGTGCTCCGGATCGTTGTGTACCTCGATCATCAGCCCGTCGGCTCCGCAGGCTACGGCGGCTTTGGCCAGCGGCGGGACATAGGCGCAGACGCCGGTGGCGTGGCTGGGATCGACAATAATGGGCAGATGCGATTTCTGGCGGACCACCGGAACGGCGCTTAAGTCCAGAGTGTTGCGGGTGGAAGTCTCGTAGGTGCGGATTCCGCGCTCACAGAGAACCACGTTGGGATTGCCCTCGGCGATGATATATTCAGCCGCGTTCAGCCACTCGTCAATGGTGGCGGCCAGGCCGCGCTTTAAGAGCACCGGCATTTTTGAGCGGCCGGCCTCCCGCAGCAGCTGGAAGTTCTGCATATTGCGGGCCCCGATCTGTAGCATATCCACGTATTTGGAAGCCGCTTCAATCGCTTCCTCGCTGATTACCTCGCAGATGGTGCAGAGATCATACTCTTTGCCTGCTTCTGCCATATAGCGGAGTCCTTCTTCCTCCAGCCCCTGGAAAGAGTAGGGGGAGGTACGCGGCTTGTAGGCACCGCCGCGGACAAACTGGGCACCGCCCTTCTTGACTTCCCGGGCAATGGTCATAAGCTGTTCTTCTGTTTCCACGGCGCAGGGGCCGGCCATAATGGTCAGAGTATCGGGACCGATTTCGTGATTTTTCACCCGAATCCTGGAAGGTTCCGGGTGGAATTTCCGGTTGGAGAGCTTATAGCTTTCTGTGATAGGCACCAGTTTATCCACCCAGGGAAGGATGGTAAGGTTTTCGTTGGAAAGTTTATTTTTGTCTCCCACTACGCCGATGATCGTGACTTCTTTTCCGTGGGAGAGATGTGTCTCCAGTCCCTTGGACTGGATCAGGCCGGTAACCTGCCGGACCGCCTCATCCGGGGCATTGGGCTTCATTACGATAATCATTGATTTATCCTCTCAATCGTACAACATTTTGCGGGAAAACTTCCCGCATTCATTCTAAGACAAAGGACAGAAAAAGTCAACGATTTATCGATTTAAAGTTTGAAACTTTAAATCGTAAAACTATCAGAGAAAAGTACCGGAAGACGGAGAGAGTTTCATGATTATTTTAGCAAAATGGATATTTTTATTGATAAATTCACAAAAATTTAGTAGAATATACACATGGCAAAACTATATTGCTGACTAACAGATTGGGAGGTAATACATATGGACGTTTTCAGAACCGACAGAATCAGAAACGTGGTGCTGCTGGGGCACGGCGGATCAGGAAAGACTACGCTGGTGGAGGCTATGGCATATCTTTCCGGAATTACAAACCGTCTTGGAAAGATTGCGGATGGGAACACTGTCAGCGATTTCGATAAAGAAGAGATCAAACGTAAATTTTCAATTTCCACCTCCATCGTTCCTGTTGAATGGGGCAAGGTAAAGATAAACATCCTGGACACCCCGGGCTTCTTTGATTTTATCGGAGAAGCAGAAGAGGCCGCCGCCGCAGCGGACGCGGCAATCATAGTTGTGTCCGGAAAGTCCGGCGTGCAGGTGGGTACCCAGAAGGCATGGGATCTCTGCGAGAGATACAAGCTGCCCAGGATGATTTTTGTCACAGACATGGATATTGATAATGTAAGCTACCGGAATGTGGTGGAGCAGCTGCAGGAGCTGTACGGAAAGAGAATCGCGCCGCTGCACATGCCCATCCGCGAGAATGAAAAGTTTGTAGGATATATCAACATTGTCAAAAACAAGGGCCGCCGCTATATTGATAAGGCCGGCAAAGAGGAGTGTGAGATCCCGGAATACTCCAGAGAGTACCTGGAGAAATACAGGGAGGCCCTGATGGAATCCGTGGCGGAGACCAGCGAGGAATTTATGGACCGCTACTTCAGCGGCGAGGAGTTTTCCGTGGCGGAGATTTCTGCGGCTCTGGCCACCAACGTGGGGGACGGCAGCCTGGTGCCGGTCTGCATGGGCTCTCCGGTGAATCTGCGGGGCGTTTCCAATCTGCTGGATGATATTGTGGGATATTTCCCGGATCCTTCCCAGAGAGAGAAGGCGGGGCTGGATCAGAGCAGCGGTTCTGTTTACGATGCCGACTACGATTTCCAGAAAGCCAAGAGCGCGTTTATTTTCAAGACCATCGCGGATCCCTTCCTGGGCAAATATTCTCTGATCAAAGTATGCTCCGGCGTGGTGAAGAACGATGACACGCTGTATAATGTAACGCAGGATTCCGAGGAAAAGCTGAATAAGCTGTATGTGCTTCAGGGAAATAAACCCATTGAGGTGCCGGAACTTCACGCCGGCGATATCGGCGCCATTGCCAAGCTGGGCGATGCGAAGACGGGAGACTCCCTGGCCACCAAGGCGCACCCCATTTCCTACGGGCCGGTGATGGTCTCCAAGCCCTATACGGCCAAGAGATATAAACCGAAAAACAAGGGGGATGTGGATAAGATCTCTCAGGCCTTCGCGAAGATGATGTCCGAGGATCTGACTATGAAAGTGGTCAATGATTCCGCAAATCATCAGACGCTGATCTACGGCATCGGTGACCAGCACATTGATATCATTGTCAGCAAGCTCCAGGAGAGATATAAAGTAGAAGTAGAACTTTCCCAGCCGAAGGTAGCCTTCCGGGAGACGATCCGCAGGAAGTCGGATGTGGAATCCAAATATAAGAAACAGTCCGGCGGCCACGGTCAGTACGGCCACGTAAAGATGAAATTTGAGTCCTCGGGAGATCTGGAGACACCCTTCATCTTTGAACAGCAGGTGGTAGGAGGTGCTGTACCGAAAAACTACTTCCCGGCTGTGGAAAAGGGTCTGGCGGAATCGGTGCAGGCGGGCCCGCTGGCTGCCTATCCGGTGGTGGGCGTCAAGGCCATCCTCTACGACGGCTCCTATCATCCGGTGGATTCCTCCGAGATGGCCTTCAAGACCGCTACCATGATGGCATTTAAGAAAGGTTTTATGGAGGCAGGTCCTGTGCTGCTGGAGCCCATTGTGACTATGAAGGTGACGGTTCCGGACAAGTATACGGGAGACGTCATGGGCGACCTGAACAAGCGAAGAGGCCGGGTGCTGGGCATGAACCCGGAACAGGGCGGCAATACGGTGATCGAGGCGGAGGTTCCGGAGCTGGAGATTTACGGGTACTCCACAAGCCTGCGCTCCATGACCGGCGGAAGCGGAGATTTCTCTTATGCGTTTGCCCGCTATGAGCAGGCTCCCTCCGATGTACAGGAGAGGGAGGTTGCCGCCAGAGCCAGCAAGCTGACCCAGATTGAAGAATAAGAGCAGAACAGCTGTATGCAGAGGCATCGCCGGACCGGCGGTGCCTCTGCTGCATTGTGCCTTCCAGTCCCCGGGAAAACAGGATTTTCTTGACAATAAAGAAAGGGATACATATAATGACTTTATGAGCGCTGCCCCAGATTGGGGCATTTTATCTGACAGGAGGAGAATCAGAAATGGCAATACCATTCAATCACAGGGCGATTGAGAAAAAATGGAGAGAAAACTGGGAAAAACATCCCATTAATGTAAATGACGGCAAAAAGCCGAAATATTACTGTCTGGATATGTTCCCCTATCCTTCCGGAAACGGTCTGCACGTGGGACACTGGAGAGGATATGTGATCTCCGATGTCTGGAGCCGCTACAAGCTGATGCAGGGCTATTACGTGATTCATCCCATGGGATGGGATGCCTTCGGGTTACCGGCGGAAAATTACGCCATTAAGATGGGCGTGCATCCCGCCAAATCCACGGCGGAGAATGTGGCCCACATTAAGAAACAGATCCAGGATATCGCGGCGATCTATGACTGGGATATGGAACTGAATACCACGGATCCAAAGTTTTATAAATGGACCCAGTGGATCTTTGTGCAGATGTTCAGGAAGGGTCTTGCCTATGAGAAGGAGTTTCCCATTAACTGGTGTCCTTCCTGCAAGACGGGTCTGGCCAATGAAGAGGTGGTGAACGGACGCTGTGAGCGCTGCGGCGCCGAGGTGACAAAGAAGAATCTGCGTCAGTGGATGCTCCGCATCACCAAGTACGCGGACAGGCTTCTGAATGATCTGGATAAGCTGGACTGGCCGGAAAAGGTAAAGAAGATGCAGACAGACTGGATCGGAAAATCCTACGGCGCCGAGGTGGATTTCCCCATCGACGGAAGGGAGGAAAAGATCACCGTCTACACCACCAGGCCGGATACCCTCCACGGGGCCACTTTCATGGTATTGTCTCCGGAGCATGATATGGCGCAGAGCCTGGCCACGCCGGAAAACAGGGAGGCTGTGGAAAAATATATTTACGATGCGTCCATGAAGTCCAATGTGGACCGGATGCAGGCAAAGGAAAAGACAGGCGTGTTCACCGGAAGCTACGCCATTAATCCGCTGAACCAGAAAAAGGTTCCCATCTGGCTTTCCGACTATGTGCTGGCGGACTACGGTACCGGTGCCATCATGTGTGTGCCGGCGCATGATGACCGTGACTTTGAGTTTGCAAAGAAATTCGGACTTCCGATTGTGCAGGTTATCGCTAAAGACGGAAAAGAAATTGAGAACATGACGGAAGCATATACGGAGGCTTCCGGCACCATGATCAACTCCGGAGAGTGGAATGGCATGGAATCCTCCGTACTGAAAAAAGAGGCTCCCCACATGATCGAGAAGATGGGATGCGGACGGAAGACCGTTAACTATAAGCTCAGGGACTGGGTATTCTCCCGCCAGAGATACTGGGGAGAGCCGATTCCGATTATCCACTGTCCCCACTGCGGCAATGTGCCGGTGCCCGAGGAGGAACTGCCTCTGATGCTTCCGGATGTGAAGAGTTATCAGCCTACGGGAACCGGAGAGTCCCCCTTGGCCGCCATCGATGAGTGGGTGAACTGCAAGTGCCCCGTCTGCGGAGCGGACGCCAAGAGGGAGACAAATACCATGCCCCAGTGGGCAGGCTCCTCCTGGTATTTCCTGCGGTATGTGGATAATCATAACGACCAGGAACTGGTATCCCGGGAGAAGGCCGATAAATATCTGCCGGTGGATATGTATATCGGCGGCGTGGAGCACGCGGTGCTGCATCTTCTGTACTCCAGATTCTATACAAAGTTCCTGTGCGATATCGGCGTTATTGATTTTGACGAGCCCTTCCAGAGACTGTTCAACCAGGGAATGATTACCGGAAAGAACGGCATCAAGATGAGCAAATCCAAGGGCAATGTGGTTTCTCCTGATGAACTGGTGCGCGATTACGGCTGTGATTCCCTGAGAATGTACGAGCTTTTCGTGGGACCGCCGGAGCTGGATGCCGAGTGGGATGACCGGGGAATCGACGGCGTCAACCGTTTCCTGAAACGGTTCTGGAATCTGGCTCTGGACAGCCGGGAGGCCGGTGTGGCAGAGACGAAGGAGATGGTAAAAATCCGCCACCGCCTCGTCCACGATGTGACACAGAGGCTGGAGAGCTTCAGCCTGAATACGGTGATCTCCGCCTTTATGGAGTATAACAACAAGCTCATCGACCTGGCCAAAAAGACCGGCGGCATTGACCGGGAGACCATCGAGACCTTTATCCGTCTTCTGGCGCCCTTCGCCCCCCATGTGGCGGAGGAACTGTGGGAGCAGTACGGTCATACAGAGACTATTTTCCATGAAAAATGGCCGGAGCACGATGAAGAGGCCATGAAGGACGACACAGTGGAAATCCCCGTGCAGATCAACGGAAAGACGAGGGCCGTAGTCAGCGTATCCAGAGACATCTCCAGGGAAGACGCGCTGGCTGCCGGAAAAGAGGCAGTAAAAGAGAAGCTTACCGGAAATATCGTAAAGGAAATCTACGTTCCCGGAAAGATCATCAATATTGTTATGAAATAAAGACAAATGCAGGTGAAGCCGGAGAGCCCAGCGAATGGAAACATTTGCTGGGCTCTCCGGCTTCGCCATGATATAATAGTAGAAGCAGAAGCATTGAGGGTCGAGCGATATTTGTTTTGGAGGGGCAGAAAATGAAAAAAAGAGCAGGATTGTTTTTGGCGGCGGGAGCCGTAAGCTTATCATTTGCCGCATGCCGCCAGAAGAGGGGGAGCCGTCATCTTTACAGTTTCAGAGCAGCCGCTGGAATAAGAGGCTCCTTCCCGGATGCATAGCTTTCAGGTATAAAAGAGCATTTGATTTTTCTATTTGTCTTTTGGGGAGAGGGTGATTTATACTTGACAGCAGGAAAAGATGGGAGGAATGGGGAATGATATACAGAACATTTCAGAATTTAAAATTATCGGCCCTTGGCATGGGTGCCATGCGGCTTCCGGTGCTTGAGGGGGATGACGCCAGGATCGATGTGCCGGCGGCAGAAAAGATGGTGGATTACGCCATGGAGCATGGAGTAAATTATTATGATACGGCCTGGGGATACCACGATGGAAATTCAGAGAGGGTCCTGGGAAAGGCCCTTGGCCGCTATCCCAGAGACAGCTTTTTTCTGACCGATAAGTTTCCGGGATACGATCTCTCCAATATGGATAAGGTAGAGGAGATTTTTGAAAAGCAGCTGGAAAAATGCGGCGTAGAATATTTTGATTTTTATCTTTTTCACAATGTCTGCGAGATGAATATAGACGCCTATCTGGATCCCGGGTACGGTATCTGCGAGTATCTGCTGAAGCAGAAGGAAAACGGAAGGATCCGTCACCTGGGCTTTTCCGCCCACGGCGGTTACCAGGTGCTGAAACGGTTTCTGGAGGCATACGGGCAGAGTATGGAATTCTGCCAGATTCAGCTGAATTATCTGGACTGGAGCTTTCAGGAAGCGGAGAAGAAGGTGGAGCTGCTGAAGGAATACCATCTTCCCGTATGGGTGATGGAGCCCCTGCGGGGCGGCCGCCTGGCTTCGCTGGATCCGGAGGATGAGAAGAAGCTGAGAAGCCTGCGCCCGCAGGAGAGCATTCCTGCCTGGGCATTCCGCTTCCTTCAGTCCCGGCCGGAAGTGACGATGGTTCTATCCGGGATGTCAAGCCTTTCTCAGATGGAGGAGAACATCCGCACCTTTGAGGAGGATAAACCCCTTAATGGCGAGGAGATGGAAGCGCTTCTGTCCGTTGCGGAAGGTATGGTAAAGAAAATTGTTCTGCCCTGCACAGCCTGTCATTACTGTGTAAGCCATTGTCCGCAGCATCTGGATATCCCGGAGCTGCTGGCCCTGTACAATGAGCACTGCTTCACGGAGGGCGGGTTCATCGCTCCCATGGCTCTGGCTGCTTTCCCCAAGGAAAAACTTCCCAGCGCCTGCATCGGCTGCAGAAGCTGTGAGAAGGTCTGTCCCCAGCAGATCCGGGTTTCGGAAGCTATGGCGGATTTTGCGGGAAAGCTTGGACTGTAAGATGTTAAAAGAAGGAGAAATGGTTGCGCTGACTGCCTGTTCCGATCTTCTTCCCCGGACAGCAGAAGCGCAGATACAGGAACTGTGCGGCTGCCTGGAGGCGCTGGGGCTTATACCGGCAGCGGGTCCGCATCTTTTTGGGGAGAAACCGCTGGAAAAAAGCGGCAGGGAAAAGGCGGAGATTCTGAACCGCTGTTACCGGGATGAAAGAATCCGTGCGCTTTTCGATGTGTCCGGGGGCAACGGGGCCAATGAGATACTGCCCTGGCTGGACTTTGAAGCTGTGAAGAAGCATCCCAAGCCCTTCTGGGGTTACAGCGACTGCACGGTGATTCTGAATGCTGTTTATACAAAAACCGGGAATTCAGGAGTCCTCTGGCAGGTCCGGAATCTTGTCAGGGATGCGGGCGCTCTGCAGAGAGAACGGTTTGGACGGTGGATGGACGGGAAAGGGGATCTTTTTTCTGTAAACTGGAGATTCTGCCGGGGACATTCCATGGAAGGAATTCTGGTGGGAGGAAATCTCCGCTGCTTTCTGAAGCTGGCCGGAACGCCGTATTTTCCCGATCTGGATGGAAAGCTTCTGTTTCTGGAATCACTGGGCGGAGGTCCGGAGCTGATCGCTTCCCTCCTGGCCCAGCTCTCCCAGTTGGGGGTGTTTCGGAAAATTGCCGGCCTGCTCCTTGGAACTTTCACGGAACTCTCGAAGAATCCGGCCAATCCGGATGTAGGGACGCTGCTTTCCCGGTGCGGGCTCCCCTCCGGCCTGCCGGTGGCGGCAGCCAGTGAGGTGGGGCACGGCGGGGCGTCCAGAGCGCTGGTGATAGGCGGAAGATATATAATAGAAGAAAAACCAGTCTGAGAAAAGGCCGGCAGAGGCGGAGTCTTCCGCTCCCTGCCGGCCTTGTTGCGGCAGAGGGTTTTTTATGCTATACTACCTTGGACAGGCGGCGCCGGAAGGCGGATCATATGCGCCGGAAAGTGAAGTAGCGAATCATGACACAACAGAGCGAAAATCTGCTGTCCAGACTGAAAAATCAGTACGGCACCCTCAGCAAGGGTCAGAAGCGTCTGGCGGCATATATAATGGAGCACTATGATAAAGCTGTTTTTATGACGGCAGCCAGACTGGGAGAAGAGGTGGGAGTCAGTGAATCCACCACTGTGCGATTCGCCGCCCAGCTGGGATATAACGGGTATCCGGAATTCCACAGAGCCCTGGAAGAGCTGGTGATCAACCGGCTGAATTCCATCCAGCGCATGGAGGTTACCTATGGCCGGATGCCGGAGGAAAAGATTCTGGATACGGTTCTGCAGTCAGACATAGATAAGATCAAGCTGACCCTGGAACAGATTGACCGGGACGCCTTCCGGACGGCGGTGGAGGACATTCTGCAGGCAGAGACGATTTATGTGGTGGGGATCCGGAGCTGTGCCCCCCTGGCCAGCTTTCTCAGCTTTTATCTGAATCAGATTTTTGACAGAGTCAGGCTGGTGACCACCAACAGCGCCAGTGAAATTTTTGAGCAGATGATACGGATCAGCCAGAAGGATGTAATTATCGGAATCAGTTTTCCGAGATATTCCATGCGGACCCTGAAAGCCATGGAATTTGCCAACAATCGAAACGCAAAGGTGATTACGCTGACGGACAGCGTTCATTCCCCCATGAATCTATACTCTTCCTGCAACCTGGTGGCCAGAAGTGATATGGCGTCCATTGTGGACTCTCTGACGGCACCCTTAAGCGTGATTAACGCTCTGGTGGTGGCACTCTGCATGAAGCGCCAGACGGAGGTGATGGAGACGCTGACCACAATGGAAAAGATATGGGATGAATATCAGGTTTACAGCAGTGATGAGATTAATTATCTGGACAGTAAGATGAAGCTGAATCTGGCGGAGACAAGGCAGGAGGCGTAAGATGAGTAAAATTCTGGTGATCGGCGGAGGAGCCGCCGGCATGGCCCTGGCCGTTTTTGCGGCGGAGAGGGGAGCCCTGGTTCATGTGTTTGAACAGAATGAAAAGCTTGGGAAGAAGCTGTTTATTACCGGCAAGGGAAGATGCAATTTTACCAATGCCTGCCGGGAGGAAGATTTTTTTCCGAACGTGGTTTCCAACGCAAAATTTCTCTACAGCTCCGTATACGGCTTTAACAGCCGGAACGCCATAGACTTTTTTGAAGAGCTGGGCGTCCGCACCAAGGTGGAGCGGGGCAGCCGTGCTTTTCCAGCCTCCGACCACTCTTCTGATATTATCCGGGGACTGGAACGCCGGATGGAAAAGCTGGGTGTGCAGATCCATCTGAATACGAAAGTGGACAAGGTCCTCTGCCGGGAAAACAGAGCCTGCGGCGTGGAGGCGGCGGGACATCGTTTCCAGGGCGATGCAGTGGCTGTGGCCACCGGAGGACTTTCCTATCCCTCCACGGGAGCGGCCGGTGACGGGTACCGGTTCGCGGAGGAATGCGGCCACCATATAACCGCGCTCCGCCCCGCGCTGGTGCCCCTGGAAGCGAAGGAGCCATATATTCCCCGGCTGCAGGGGCTGTCTCTGCGCAATGTGGAGCTGACGGTGGCAGATGGACGGAAGAAGCTGTTTTCAGAGTTCGGAGAGCTTCTTTTTACACATTTCGGCATCAGCGGCCCGCTGGCCTTGAGCGCCAGCTCTTATGTGGGGAAAAGGCTGGAAAAGGAGGAACTGCAGGCCAGAATCGATCTGAAGCCGGCACTTACGCCGGAGCAGCTGGATGCCAGGGTGCTGCGGGAATTCGAAAAATCCTGGAACCGGCAGTTTAAAAATATTCTCCCGGAACTGTTTCCGGCGAAGCTGATTCCTGTGATTCTGGAATTATCAGGCATACCGGGGGATGCGGCGGTGCATGATGTGACGCGGGGACAGCGGGAGGGCTTCGTCCGGCTTGCCAAGGCTTTTCCGTTCACTCTCACGGGAACCCGGGGCTACCGGGAAGCTGTGATCACCCAGGGCGGGGTTTCTGTACGGGAAGTAAATCCGGCGACTATGGAATCCCGGATCCTTCCGGGTTTATATTTTGCGGGAGAGGTGCTGGATCTGGATGCACTGACAGGGGGGTTCAACCTGCAGATTGCCTGGTCTACGGCCAGGGCCGCGGCGGAAGGGCTGACGGCAGAAACAGATAAGATGGGAGGCGCGTGATGAGTTATCAGATTGCGATAGACGGACCGGCCGGTGCCGGAAAAAGTACGATTGCCAGAGCAGTGGCGGAAAGACTGCGGTATATATACGTGGACACGGGAGCTATGTACCGGGCCATGGGACTGTATATGGAGGATCACGGCATCGACCTCTCGGACCGGGAAGCGGTGGAGCAGGCCGCATCCGGTGTAAATATTTCCATTGAATATGAGAATGGAGCACAGCAGGTCATTCTGAACGGCGAAAATGTAACGGGCCGTGTCCGGACGGAACGGGCCGGGATGCTGGCCTCGGCCGTCAGCGTCCATCCGGGTGTCCGGAAAAAGCTGGTCCAGCTGCAGCAGGAGCTGGGCTCCAGGCAGAATGTGGTGATGGACGGGCGGGATATCGGGACGGCTGTTCTGCCCGGGGCCCAGCTTAAGATTTTCCTGACGGCCAGCGTGGCGGTCAGGGCCGGAAGGAGGTTCCTTGAACTGCAGGAGAAGGGCCAGAAGGCAGATCTTGTGGAAATTGAGAAGGATATTGAACAGAGGGATTACCAGGACAGCCACCGGGAAGCTTCCCCCCTGACCAGGGCCCGGGACGCGGTTCTTCTGGATTCCTCGGAGCTGACAGTCCAGGAGGTTATCGATGAAATCCTGAAGCTTTGCGCAGAAAGGGAGCTGCTATGAAGGTGACGGTGGCCAGAAGCGCAGGCTTCTGTTTTGGAGTAAGGCGGGCGGTAGAACAGGTCTATCACCAGCTGGAAGAGGGCGAAAAGCCGGTTTATACCTACGGCCCGATTATACACAACGATCAGGTGGTGCGGGAGCTGGAGGCGCGGGGTGTCACGGTGATCCGTTCGGAAGATGAACTGGAGAGTCTCACCCATGGTACAGTGATTATCCGGTCCCACGGGGTCTCCCGGAGAACCCAGGAGAAAATGGAGGCGGCCGGCCTTTCGGTGGTGGATGCCACCTGCCCCTTTGTAAAAAAAATTCACAGGATCGTGGAGCAGGCGGGAAAAGAGGGGCAGTTTGTCATTATTGCCGGAGACCGGAATCATCCGGAAGTGCAGGGAATCTGCGGCTGGGCATCCGGAGACGCGGCAGTGGTGGAAGATGCGGAAGACCTGGGAAAACTGGAGCTTCCAGAGGAACGAGAAATCTGCTTCGTGGCCCAGACGACATTTAATTACAACAAATTTGAAGAATTAGTTGAAATTCTTTCTAAAAAGCGGTATGATATTCATGTTATAAATACAGTCTGCAATGCTACGGAGGAGAGACAGTCGGAGGCGGCGCAGATTGCATCGCAGGTAGATGTTATGCTTGTCATTGGCGGCAGACATAGTTCCAATACACAAAAGCTATTTGAAATTTGCAGAAACAGATGCAAGAATACTTACTTTGTTGAGACACTCGATGATTTGGATATTAAGCCTTTTCAATCATTTCGTCACGTAGGTATTACAGCAGGGGCATCTACCCCCAAAAAAATAATTGAGGAGGTTCAAAAACATGTCGGAATTAAGTTTTGAACAAATGCTGGACGAATCATTCAAGACCATCAGAAACGGAGATGTGGTGGAGGGCACTGTCATCGATGTGAAGGAAGATCAGATCATCCTGAATATCGGTTACAAGGCAGATGGCATCCTGACCAGAAATGAATACTCCAATGATTCTTCCCTTGACCTGACCACCATTGCGAAGCCGGGAGATAAGATGGAAGTAAAGGTTCTGAAGGTGAATGACGGAGACGGCCAGGTTCTTTTGACATATAAGAGACTTGCGGCTGAAAAGGGCAACAAGCGGCTGGAGGAGGCCTTTGAGAACCATGAGGTTCTGAAGGCGAAGGTAACGCAGGTGCTGAACGGCGGCTTAAGCGTGATGGTGGAGGAGACCAGAGTCTTTATTCCGGCCAGCCTTGTTTCTGATATTTATGAGAAGGATCTGAACAAATACGCGGATCAGGAGATTGAGTTCGTAATCACGGAGTTCAATCCCAGAAGAAGAAGGATCATCGGAGACCGGAAGCAGCTGGTGCTGGCTGAGAAGGCGAAACTGCAGGAAGAGCTGTTTGCACGCATCAAGCCCGGCGATGTTGTGGACGGTGTTGTGAAGAATATTACAGACTTCGGCGCGTTCATTGATCTGGGCGGTGTAGACGGTCTGCTGCATATCTCTGAGATGTCCTGGGGCCGGGTGGACAATCCCAAGAAGCTTTTCAAAGTGGGTGAGCCCATCCAGGTACTGATTAAGGAAATTAATGGCGATAAGGTAGCACTGAGCCTGAAGTTTGAGGATCAGAATCCGTGGCTGACTGCGGACGAAAAGTATGCGGTCGGCAATATTGTAGAGGGAAAAGTGGCCCGCATGACAGATTTCGGCGCCTTTGTTGAGCTGGAACCCGGTGTGGACGCGCTGCTTCATGTGTCCCAGATTTCCAGAGAACATGTGGAGAAGCCTTCGGATGTGCTTTCTGTAGGACAGATTATTACAGCAAAGGTAGTTGACTTCAACGGAGAGGACAGAAAGATTTCCCTCAGCATGAAGGCGCTGGGAAATACGGTTTCCGCAGAAGAGACGGTAGAAGAGTAATCCGGAAAAAATTAAATAGCGGATCGCAGAAGCAGGACGGGAGTTTTTACAGCTTTTGTCCTGCTTTTGGTGCATAAAGGTACACAGACAGAAAATGAGGAGGGAAACAACATGAAATGCCCAAGATGTGGAAGCGAGCAGCCGGAAGATTCCAAATTCTGCGCAGTCTGCGGGCTGCCTCTTGGCAGCGGAAGACCGAACCCGCGGCAGGAGGAAGAAAGACGAAAACATAACAGAAATCTGATCATCCTGATTGTGGTGATCCTGGCGGCGTCTGTTGCAGCGGCCGGATTTGCGGTCAGGTTCCTGCTGGAGCAGCGAAGCGGCGGAGAAGGGGGGACGTTTTCCCTTTCAGATCTGAATGATTGGGATGAGCTTCCGGAGGATGTATTTATTCCGGAAACAGATACAGAGGATGAGGGCAGTTCCCTGTCCGGCTCTTCCGGTGAAGTCACGCCGGAAGACGGCAGGGAGGAGGAACCCGTCCCCACAGTCCGGCCCACCGCTACGCCCACGCCCGTGCCCACCTATGATCCGGAGGAAGGCGGGGTGCACCGCTACGAGTATGTCGTGCGGGACTGCACCTGGAGAGAAGCCTTTCAGGAGGCAAAAAGCAAAGGCGGGTATCTGGCGAGAATCAACAGCCGGGAGGAATATGATGCAATCCTGGCGGAGATAAACAGCAGAGGGCTGACGGAGATCCATTTCCGGATCGGCGGCCGGAGGGAGGCTGGAAGCCAGGAGTATTACTGGGTGGATGAAAATAATCAGCTGTATGGAGAAGTTGTGAATGCCTCCGATTACTGGTGCAGTACGGAATGGATGTCCGGGGAGCCCAGCTTTCAGGACGGAACTACGGAAGAGGACTGCCTGGATATCTGTTATATTCAGAGTGACGGAAAATGGTATTTTAATGATGTGCCGGATGACATTCTGGCTACAGTACCTTATTACAGCGGAAAACTGGGCTACATTGTAGAGTATGAGGACTGAGCACATGAGAAGGGACATTCTGAGAGCAGGCCTCTGTATGGCGGCGGTATCCGCCCTGCTGCTGGGCTGCGGAAGGGATCTGCCCCGGGAGGCAGACCGGCAGCAGACGGATGTATCCGCCGCGGAAACCAGGTCCCCGGAGCAGCTAGAGGAAGAGACGTCAGAAAAGACGGAGGAGGAAACAAAAAAGCCCTCTGAAACAGCAGTCCTGCCGGAAAAAGAAGAGGCGGAGATACCGGAGAAAGTGCCGGAAGAGAGTCTGGAGGAGAAAATCGGCAGTATTCTAGGGAACATGACCCTGGAAGAGAAAGTTGCCCAGATGTTTATTGTGCTTCCGGAAGGTCTTACCGGCGCCGGATGTGTTACGGCAGCGGGAGAGACCACCAGGGATGCCATCCGGGAGGTGCCGGTAGGCGGTTTTATTTATATGGAGCAGAATCTGGAGTCGGCTTCGCAGGTTCAGGAAATGCTCTCCAATGTCCAGTCCTACAGCATGGAGCGCATCGGCCTGCCTGCTTTTACCTGTGTGGATGAAGAAGGCGGAACGGTGGCGAGGATCAGCGGCCGCGGGAATTTTGATGTGCCGGCCATCGGTGATATGTGTGAGGTGGGCGCTTCCGGTGATCCGGAACAGGCCTATATGGTGGGAAAAGAGATAGGGGTCTATCTGGGAGAACTGGGATTTAATGTAGACTTTGCTCCGGATGCGGACGTCCTCAGCAATCCGGAAAATCAGGTGGTCCGCTGGAGATCCTTCGGGAGTGATCCGCAGCTGGTGGCGGAGATGGCCGCTGCGGAGCTGAAGGGCCTGCGGGAACAGGGAGTACTGGGCGCGTACAAGCATTTCCCGGGACACGGAGCTACTGCGGGAGATACCCATGAGGGATACGCCTGCACGGACAAGAGCCTGGAAGAGCTGCAGGCCTGCGAGCTGATCCCCTTTCAGCGGGGGATACAGGAAGGGGTGCCCATGATCATGGTGGGGCATATCTCGCTGCCTTCTGTTACGGGAGACGGCACACCGGCCTCTCTTTCTGAAGTACTGGTGACGGAAGTCTTAAGAAATCAGATGGGCTATGAGGGAATTGTGGTGACGGATGCCATGAATATGGGCGCCGTGGCCAATACGTATACTTCTGCGCAGGCGGCTGTTGCGGCCGTTTCGGCCGGCGTGGATATCATTCTTATGCCCATGGATTTTTACGGGGCATATGAGGGGATTCTGGATGCGGTAAGGAATCAGACCATCAGTCCGGAACGGATTGATGCGTCTCTGGAAAGAATCCTGCGGGTAAAACTCCAGATGATGGAGTGAAGGTTCAGAGGAGGGCCCGCAGAACCGCCTCCGCGTATCTGCGGAGAAAAGGGCCGTCCTGCAGCATATCTTCACGAAGCTGCAGATAGGCAGGCTTTTCCCCGTAATCTCTGTAAAATACAGGCTGAAATACAGGCTCCGGCTGGGGCAGAAAAATTCCCGCGGCCCGCTGGTAGCAGCTGCGGGCGGTGGCCTTCCGGCGGAAGGCGGGATCAACGTAAACGCCGACACTTTTGTGAACGGCGCAGTCTTCACCGGGAAGATAGTAGTAATCTTTGTAAGAATCGAAAAAATGCTTCATTTCGCCTTCCTGTGCGGCGGCGGCCGCCAGGGCAGAAGAGGCGTTTGCCCAAAGCCGGTAAGGTGCAGAAACGGCGGTGACCGAAACAGGCAGAGGATGGGGCAGGGAGAGGGAGAGCTGAAGTTCTCCCTTTTTATATGCGGCATTTTCTACAGTCCAGTTATTTTCTGCCAGATTCCGGAAGCCGAGAAGGGGGAGAAGCTGCAGCAGCCCCAGAACATCATCCCGGTTGTGCAGCAGCAGAAGCTGCAGAGCCGTCTGGGAGCCGGTCTGCAGATATGAATGGTAGCAGGAGATCAGCTCGCCGCCGCTGCGGGTATCCTCCCTGGAAATGCAGAGGAGCTGTTCGACGTCCTTCTGCTTCAGAGACGGAAGCCCCAGGATTTTCTGCCAGGGACGGACAACGCGGTATAGATCCAGACTTTCCAGAGTAGGCAGGAGATTTTCCATGCGGTAAAATTCATATTTATGAGAAAGGTAGGGCAGATCGAAGGTTTGTCCGTTATAGTGGACAGCCTCTGTAAAATTCCGGAGAAATTCAGAAAAAAGCCGCAGAAGCTCCACCTCCTCCTGTGGCTTTTCCAGAAACCACTGCCGCAGGCACCACTGCTGCCCCCTTAAGAAGGCCGCGCCGATCAGATACAGATGGGAAGAACGCCAGGAAAGGCCGGTGGTCTCTATGTCAAAAAAGACGGTTTTTTTTCTGGAATCCAGATAAGCAGAAAGCGGACGGCCCGGAAGGGAGGAAGACAATTCTCTGATAATCATGGCATATTTCTCCTTTCTGTGATATAATAGCACAAAATTCACGGCTGGAAAAGAACAATAAACGGTCTGTTTTTCGGCCGAAAGCATAAGAGGGTAAGGTAAATCAGATGAAAAAAATCAGTTTAAAAACGTTTCGGGGAGGCGTCCATCCGGATGACGGCAAGGGTCTGTCCGCGGGATGTCCGCTGCGTCCCATAGAGCCTGGAGCAGTACTTTACTATCCGCTGGGGCAGCACGCGGGGGCCCCGGCGGTTCCGATTGTACAGCCGGGAGAGCAGGTGCTCCGCGGCCAGAAAATCGCGGAGGCAGGCGGCTTTGTTTCAGCGCCTGTTCATTCCGGCGTATCCGGAACGGTCAGGAAAATACAGAAAATGCGGATGCCCGGAGGGGGAACCTCGGACTGTATTGTAATTGAAAATGACGGCAAGATGAGAGAGGTTCCCTTTATACCGGCGGATTTCACCCGTCTGTCCGCGGAAGAAATCGTAAAAAGAGTTGCCGAAGCCGGTGTGATCGGGCAGGGCGGCGCCGGTTTTCCCACGCACGTAAAGCTGTCTCCCGGGGATCCCTCCCGGATTGATACAGTCTTGCTTAACGGAGCCGAGTGCGAGCCGTATCTGACCAGTGATTACAGGAGAATGCTGGAAAATCCGGAGCTTGTGGTGGAGGGGCTTAAGATTTTTCTGCAGATCTTTCCGGGAGCAGAGGGAATTATCTGTGTGGAGGATAATAAGCGGGACTGCGCGGAGGCCCTTCAGAAAGCTTGTCGCAATGCTTCCAATATCCGGGTGCAGCTGCTGAAAACAAAGTATCCCCAGGGAGCGGAGCGCATGCTGATCTGGGCGGCCACGGGAAGAAAAATCAATTCTTCCCTGCTTCCGGCGGATGCGGGCTGCATTGTGGATAATGTGGAGACGGCGGTATCTGTATACCGGGCGGTAGCTCTGGGAGAGCCGCTGACGGAATGCACCATGACTGTGACCGGCGATGCGGCCGCAAAGCCGCAGAATCTGGTGGTGCCCACGGGAATGCTGTACAGGGAGGTGCTGGAAGCGGCCGGCGGGCTTTCGGCAGAGCCGGAGAAGATGATCGCCGGAGGCCCCATGATGGGAAATGCGCTGTTTGATCTGGATACGGTTGTTACGAAGACTTCTTCGGCTCTGCTGCTGTTTCGGAAGGATCCTGTGGCAGAGCAGGCGGTGACGGCCTGCATCAATTGCGGAAGATGCGCGGAGGTCTGTCCGGGCAGGATTCTGCCCGCCAGGCTGGCTGTTTTTGCCGATCACGGGGCAGAGGAGCAGTTTCTGAAGTATCATGGAATGGAATGCTGCGAATGCGGCTGTTGCAGTTTCGTATGTCCGGCCAAGCGGCAGCTGTCCCAGTCGATTAAATCCATGCGCCGGCTCCTGCTGGCCAGGAGAAAGAAAGGATGAGGTGAAAGGGATGGAAAAATTACTGCACGTATCGTCGTCTCCCCATATCCGCGCGCGGGTGAGGACCAGTCATCTGATGTTTCTGGTGATCCTTGCCCTGCTTCCGGCGGCCTGTGTGGGAATCTGGGTTTTCGGCGGCTACGCGGCTGCGGTGCTGGCCGTATCGGTGGCTTCGGCGGTGCTGACGGAGGGAATATATGAAAAACTGATGCGCAGGCCTGTGACTGTAAAGGATGGAAGCGCCGTTGTCACCGGTCTTCTGCTGGGCATGAACCTGCCGGTTTCCGTTCCTTTATGGATGCCTGTTCTGGGAAGCGTGTTCGCGATTCTGGTGGTAAAACAGCTGTTCGGAGGACTGGGACAGAATTTTATGAATCCGGCTCTGGCCGGCCGCTGTTTTCTGCTGATTTCTTTTGCCGGGCGGATGACCGATTTCTCAGTCAGCCAGGCCTCGGCCGCCCGAATTGTGGATACGGTATCCGGAGCTACGCCTCTGGCGGAACTGAAGGCGGGGGGAAGCGCGGATCTTCTGAGCATGTTTCTGGGAAATACGAGAGGAACCATCGGGGAAACTTCCGCCCTGGCCCTTTTGATCGGAGGAATTTTTCTGGTGGCGGCCGGCGTGATCCGGCTGTGGATACCCCTTCTGTATCTGGGAAGCTTTTCGGCCTTCACCCTGCTGCTGGGCGGCCACGGCTTTGACCTGCATTTTCTTGCGGCGGAGCTGCTTGGCGGCGGCCTGATGCTTGGTGCATGGTTTATGGCTACGGACTATGTAACCAGTCCCATTACGAAGCCGGGCCGGATCCTTTACGGCATTCTGCTGGGAATTCTGACGGGGCTTTTCCGTTTCTACGGCGGATCTGCGGAGGGAGTATCCTACGCCATTATTTTTTCCAATCTGCTGGTACCGCTGATTGAAAAGCTGACCCTCCCCGCCGGCTTCGGGTGCGGAAAGAAGAAAGGAGGCCGGACAGCGTGAAAGGTATTCTGAAAAATACGCTCTCTCTGACAGTGATTACGGTGATTCTGGGTGTCCTGCTGGGCGTTGTTCATCATGTGACGGCGGAGCCCATTGCCGTCCAGGAACAGAAAAAGAAGGAAGAGGCCTATCAGGAGGTGTTTCAGGCGGCCGCTTCCTTTGAGACCATTGATCTTTCCGGGAGCGGACTGCAGGAAAAAATAGAGGTAAGCCTCGCCGGCGATGCGTTTTCAGGAGAGCGCGTGGATGAGGCGGCAAGAGCGCTGGATGACAGCGGTTCGGTTCTTGGATATGTGGTGACGGTCACAACCCCGGAGGGCTACGGAGGCGATATCCAGCTGGCCATTGGAATTTCTCTGGACAAAATAGTGCAGGGGATTTCCTTTCTGGAGATAAACGAGACGGCAGGTCTTGGCATGCGGGCAAATACGGACGCCTTTAAAGGTCAGTTTCAGGGCCGGCAGGCTGAAGTCTTTTCGGTGACGAAGGGCGGGGCATCCTCGGAAAACGAAATTGACGCGCTGAGCGGAGCTACCATCACCAGCAATGCGGTGACAGGAGCGGTGAACGCGGGAATCCGTGTCTGCGCCGTACTGAGCGGGGAGGAGGAATGACAGAATGAAAGCAAATACACCGGCAGAACGGCTGTACAACGGAATTGTAAAAGAGAATCCCACATTTGTGATGATGATCGGCATGTGCCCTACGCTGGCAGTAACCACCTCTGTGGTGAACGGAATCGGTATGGGGCTGACAACCACGGTTATTCTGACACTTTCCAATCTGATGATCTCGGCGATCCGGAAGTTTATTCCCGATGGAGTCCGAATGCCTGCCTATATCGGCGTCGTTGCTTCTTTTGTAACCATTGTCGAATTTTTGCTGCAGGCCTATATCCCCGGACTGAATGATGCTCTGGGCATCTATATTCCGCTGATCGTTGTAAACTGCATTATCCTGGGACGGGCGGAGGCCTACGCGGGGAAAAATCCGGTGCTGCCCTCCATTTTTGACGGCCTCGGCATGGGTCTGGGCTTCACCATCGGCCTTGTATCCATCGGAGCCTTCCGGGAACTGCTGGGAGCCGGGACGCTTCTTGGATATCCGGTGATGCCGGCAGGCTATGAGCCGGTCAATATCCTGATTATGGCGCCAGGGGCATTTTTCGTGCTGGCCCTGCTGACGGCTTTTCTGAATAAGTGGAAAGGCCGCAGGTCCGGCGTAAAACAACAAAAGAGCTGCGGAGCATGTGGAAGCTGCGGGAATTCCGCCTGCGGAGGCTGTGAGGGCCGGGAGGGAAGAGCATGAGAGAACTGCTTATGATCGCTGTGGGAGCGGCCCTGGTCAACAATGTGGTGCTGAGCCAGTTCCTGGGTCTTTGTGCCTTTCTGGGCGTATCAAAGAAAATGAACACGGCTGCCGGAATGGGCGGGGCAGTCATCTTCGTGCTGACCCTGTCCTCCCTGTGTACCAGTCTCATCTATAAATTTGTGCTCGTAAAGTGCGGGGCGGAGTATCTGCAGACCATTGTGTTTATTCTGGTAATCGCGGCCCTGGTGCAGCTGGTGGAGATGTTCCTGAAAAAAACCATTCCCTCTCTGTACCGGGCGCTGGGTGTGTATCTGCCGCTGATCACCACCAACTGTGCGGTGCTCGGGGTGGCAATCATCAATGTCCAGAGCGGCTACTCTGTTCTGGAGGGCGTGGTAAATGGCTTTGCCACAGCGCTTGGCTTTACCATCGCCATTGTACTGATGGCCGGTCTCCGGGAGAAGATGGAATATAATGATGTGCCGAAGGCTTTCCAGGGTATGCCCATCGTCCTTCTGACGGCGATGCTGATGTCCATAGCATTTTTCGGCTTTTCCGGCATTATTTAAGGAAGGAGAGAAGCGGTATGGATATGATTTTAATTTCCGTGCTGGTAGTGGGAGGAACAGGTCTGCTGATTGGCCTGCTGTTAAGCATTGCCGGAAAAAAGTTTGCAGTGGAAACGGACGAAAGGGAAGAGCTGGTGCGGGAGGCGCTTCCAGGCAATAACTGCGGCGGATGCGGCTATCCGGGTTGCGACGGCGCGGCCGCCGCTGTTGTCTCCGGGGAGGCGCCGGTGACGGTCTGTCCTGTGGGCGGAGGCCCTGTGGCCAGAAGGATCGGTGAGATCATGGGGCGGGAAGCGGGGGATACGCTTCGCATGACCGCTTACGTAAAATGCGGCGGTACCTGTCAGGCGGCAAAGACCCAGTATCTCTATACCGGCGTGGAGGATTGCGCCTATGTTTCCCAGCTTCCCGGAGGCGGCAGTAAGAGCTGTGCCTACGGCTGCCTCGGATACGGTTCCTGCGTGAAGGCCTGTCAGTTTGGCGCGCTGGAAATTCGTGACGGATGCGCCCGTGTGGACAGGGAGGCGTGCAAAGCCTGCGGCGCCTGCGTAAAAGCCTGCCCCCGGGGGCTGATTGAACTGGTGCCCTGCGAAAAACCGGCTTTCCATGTGGCCTGCAGTTCCCGGGACCGGGGAAAGGCCGTTTTGGAAGTGTGCAGCGCCGGGTGCATCGGCTGCGGAAAATGCGAAAAGGTCTGCCCGGCCGGAGCCGTGGCTGTCAAAGAGGGGCTGGCATATATCCGGGCGGATCTGTGTACCGGATGCGGCACGTGCGCGGAGCAGTGTCCGAGAAAGTGTATTGTAAAATGGCAAGAAGAATAATTTTGCTGCTGTGCGCCGCTCTGTCCGGCAGCCTTGCGGGCTGCGCCGGCCAGGAGACGGCCATGCAGGAGGGTACAGGAATATATTTTGATACAGTGGTTTCTTTTCAGATTGCGGGAGATGAAAGCGGTGAGCTTCTGGAAGGCTGCTTGGATCTCTGCGGGGAAATGGAGCGGATCTTCAGCAGAACCAACGCGGAAAGCGAGCTGTACGCGGTTAATCACAGGGAGGGCAATACTGTGGAGCTGTCGGAAGATCTGGCCGCGGTGGTGGAGCTGGGGATACGGTTTTATAGTCTGACAGACGGGAAACTGGATATTACGGTGGCGCCGCTCTGCCAGCTGTGGGATTTTTCCGGCGGAAGAGAAGAGCCTCCCTCCCAGGAGGAGATTGACGCGGCTCTGGAAAAAGTCGACGGTTCTTCGATCCGCCTGGAGGGCCGGACGCTGTATTTCGACCGGGAGGACACGGAGCTGGATCTGGGAGCTCTGGCCAAGGGCTATATTTCTGATAAGCTGAAGGAATATCTCGAGGAAAACGGAGCGGAACACGCCCTGATCAATCTGGGAGGCAATGTAATGACCCTGGGCACGCAGCCGGATGGAGACCCCTGGAGGGTGGGAATACAGGAGCCTTTCGCCGAGAGGGGAACCTTAAGCCGGGTGGTTCAGGTGGAGGACCAGGCAGTCATATCCGCCGGTACCTATGAACGATATTTTCAGTGGGAGGGAAAGCTTTACCATCATATTCTGGATCCGGACACGGGATATCCGGCGGATACAGGACTTAGCCAGGTGACGATTCTGTGCGACAGGGGCATCCTGGGAGATGCGCTCAGCACCTCCGTCCTGCTGCTGGGAGAAGAGCGGGGGGCTAGGCTTCTGGAGATGTTTCCGGAGGCCAGCAGGATCGTTTGATTTTTGAAAACCGGTATGATAAGATAGACGCGTACGCAAGGCAGGAGTGGTGACGAATGATAGGATATATTAAGGGGACGGTGGAAGACGCGGCGGGAGATATTCTTTTGCTGGATCATGGCGGCATGGGTTTCCGCATTCATATGGCGGCTGACAGCCTGGCCCGGGAGGTGCGTCCCGGAGATCAGGTGAAGATTTATACATACCTGCATGTGAAGGAAGATGCCATGCAGCTTTACGGCTTTTTTTCCGAGGATGATCTGGATGTTTTTAAACTGCTGCTGGGAGTGAACGGCATCGGGCCCCGGGCGGCCCTTGGGATTCTGTCCGGGCTTTCTGCGGATGAGCTTCGTTTTGCCGTGCTTTCTGAGGATGCGGCGGCCATCGCCAGGGCGCCCGGAGTAGGGAAAAAGACGGCGCAGAAGCTGATCCTGGAGCTGAAGGATAAGTTTGATCTGGAAGAGGCTTTTGAGAAAAAGCTTACGGGGCAGGAGCAGAAGGAGGAACAGACGGGTTCTGCAGCCGCCGAAGAAGCCGTCCAGGCTCTGGTGGCCCTGGGATATTCCAATACAGAGGCATTTCAGGCAGTAAAAAAGGCGGCAGTCTCTCCGGATATGGAAACGGAGGCAATTTTGAAGGCTGCCCTCAAGTTTGTACTATAAGGAGTCGGCATGGAGAGGCGAATCATTACGACAGATGTCACGGAAGAAGACAGGAGAACAGAAGGCAGTCTGCGGCCGCAGCTTCTGGATGACTATATCGGCCAGGAAAAGACAAAGGAAAACCTGAGAGTTTATATTGAAGCTGCCCGGCAGCGGGGAGATGTTCTGGACCATGTGCTCTTTTACGGGCCGCCGGGTCTGGGAAAGACGACGCTGGCCGGGATTATTGCCAATGAGATGGGGGTGCACATGAAGGTTACCTCAGGACCGGCCATTGAGAAGCCGGGAGAAATCGCGGCGATCCTCAACGGCCTGAAAGAGGGGGATGTGCTGTTTGTGGACGAAATACACAGACTGAACCGCCAGGTGGAGGAGGTGCTTTATCCGGCCATGGAGGATTTTGCCATTGATATTATGATCGGCAAGGGGGCGTCTGCCAGATCCATACGGCTGGATCTACCAAAGTTTACGCTGGTGGGAGCCACCACCCGGGCAGGCCTTCTGACAGCGCCTCTCCGGGACCGTTTTGGTGTGATTCATCACCTGGAATTTTACACAGAGACGGAGCTGCAGACAATTATTCTCCGTTCTGCAGCTGTGCTGGGCGTGGAGATACAGGAGGCGGGCGCCCGGGAGCTGGCCAGAAGATCCCGGGGAACGCCCAGGCTTGCTAACCGTCTGCTGAAGCGTGTACGGGACTTTGCTCAGGTGCGCTGCAATGGAAAGATCACGGCAGAGGTGGCTTCCCTGGCCCTGGATCTGCTGGAAGTAGACAAGAGCGGCCTGGATCAGACAGACCGTCTGCTGCTGCGCACGATTATTGAAAAGTTTTCCGGAGGCCCTGTGGGGCTGGATACCTTGGCTGCGGCTGTGGGAGAGGACAGCGGAACCATCGAGGATGTCTATGAACCGTATCTGATTCAGCACGGATTCCTGAGCCGCACGCCCAGAGGAAGGGTTGCGCTTCCGGCCGCCTACCGTCATCTGGATATCCCGTTAGGGGAAGAATCCTAGAAAAAGGTTGTTTTTCCGGAGCGCAGGAGTTAATATGAATAAAAGAACGTTTACGAAGGAGATACAGTCCATGGCATCGAAGAATACCGTGAAAGTGTTGATAGATGGAAAAATCGTTACTCTCAGCGGATATGAGAGCGAGGAATATCTGCAGAGAGTCGCGTCTTATCTGAATAATAAAATTGCCGAGCTCGGCGCGCTTCCGGGATATAATCACCAGCCGCAGGATACGAAGTCCACGCTGCTGGCTTTGAACATCGCCGATGATTATTTTAAGGCAAAGGCCAGAGCGGATTCCATGGAGGAGGATATGGAGGCCAAGGACCGGGAGACCTATGATATCAAGCATGACCTGATCGCCGCGCAGATTCAGATTGACAAGCTGAAGCAGGAGCTTGAGAGCCTGCAGCAGAAAAAGCAGGAGGGATCGCCGGCCGGTCCTTCCATCCATAAGGAAGCAGGAAAATAAACAGATGGCGGGGGTGTTGCATGGAAACATCCCCTTTTTTTCATCAGAGGGAGTAGCTATGAGACAGGCGGAACTGCTGGCACCGGCCGGATCCTTTGAGGCCCTCCGGGCGGCGCTTGGAGCCGGGGCGGATGCTGTCTATACGGGCGGCAGTCTGTTCGGTGCCAGGGCATATGCGGACAATTTGGACGAGAAAAGGCTTCTGGAGGCCATTGATGAAGTCCATCTGGCAGGAAAAAAGCTGTACTTAACTGTCAATACACTGTTAAAAGAAAATGAACTGGAACAGAAGCTGTACAGATATCTGCTGCCCTATTACCGGGCAGGACTGGATGGTGTCCTGGTTCAGGACTTTGGCGTACTTTCCTTTATACGGAAGGAGTTTCCGGATCTGCCGGTGCATGCCAGCACGCAGATGGCGGTTACCGGACCGGCCGGAGCCCGTTTTCTGGAGCAGCAGGGCGTCAGACGCCTGGTGGCAGCCAGAGAGCTGTCCCTGGCGGAACTGAAGGAGATCCATGAAACGACAGGCATGGAGCTGGAGGCATTTGTGCACGGGGCTCTGTGCTACTGCTATTCCGGTCAGTGCCTGATGAGCAGTCTCATCGGCGGGCGGAGCGGAAACAGGGGAAGGTGTGCCCAGCCCTGCAGGCTTCCCTACGAGGTATGGGAAAATGGCAGAAGACTGAACGGAAAGGATACAGCTTATCCGCTGAACACGAAGGATATGTGCACGGTGGAACTGATCCCGCAGATCCTCGGGGCAGGGGTTTTTTCCCTGAAAATTGAGGGCAGAATGAAGAAGCCTGCCTATGCGGCTGGCGTGGTGGAAATCTACCGGAAATACCTGGACCTGTATCTGGAACGGCAGGCGCATTACGACAGCCATCCGGAGGAATTCCGGGCGGAGGAGCGGGACAGGAAGCGCCTTTTTGCGCTTTTCAACCGGGATGGATTTAATCAGAGCTATTTTCTGGTCCGGAACGGACGGGAGATGATGGCTCTCCGGAATGAGAAGCTGACCGGCCGGAAACCGGAGCCGGAACGGACCGGAGAAACAGAAAAGGAAGAGTGTCAGGCGGAGCTCATCCGGAGCGGAATCCGCGGTTATCTGTATCTTGCCCCGGAAAAGCCGGCGTATTTCTGCGTGTCCTGCGCATCCTTTACCGCCGGGATTACAAAAGAAGGGGTGCAGCGGGCGCAGAGACAGCCCCTGACGGAGGCGCGTGTCCGCGCGCAGATGAATAAAACAGGAAACAGCAATTTTTATTTTGAAGACCTGCAGATAGACCTGGAGGAGAATGTTTTTGTGCCTGTGCAGTTCTTAAATGAACTCCGCAGGGAAGCACTGGGACAGCTGCGGGAAAATATGCTGTCCGGATTCCGGAGAAAAGCTCCGGAGCCCAGAGAAACCATTTCCGTGAAGACTTCCTCCGGGAAACCCGGGGACTGGAAATTATGGGTGCTGCCGGAAACGGAAGAGCAGTTCCGGAGCCTTCTTAAGATTCCGGGCATCGATGGATATTATCTCCCTGCCGGCCTGTGGGGTGCGGACCGGTACCACTCTGCCGCCGAGGCGGTCAGAAAATCCGGAAGAGAAGTCCGGCTGGCTTTGCCGTATATTGTCCGCCGGGACGGAAAGACTGATTATATCCGGGAACTGCATGCGTGGAAGCCGGACGGGCTGTCAGGGATCCTGGTCCGCAATCTGGAGAGCCTGGGGATACTTCGGGAAACGGATCTTCTCGGACTTGCCATTTTGGATTCAGGCATGTATACTTTTAACAATCGGGCAGTAAAATTCTGGCGTGACCAGGGGACCGCAGGAGACACGGCGCCGCTGGAGCTGAACCAGAGAGAACTGTCCGTCAGAGACAACAGCAGAAGTGAACTGGTAGTATACGGGCGCGCGCCCATGATGATCTCCGGTCAGTGCCTGAAGAAAAATCTGGACCGCTGCAGGGCCGGCGGAAGCCGCCTTGTCCTGCGGGACAGAAAGGGAAAGGATTTCCCTGTTCTGTGTGACTGCGCCAACTGCTGCAATGTGATCTACAACAGTCTCCCCACAGATCTTGCCGGAGAATGGGAGAGCATCAAAAAAATGGGATTTTCCGGCTTCCGTCTGCATTTTACCGTGGAAAACGGACGGGAGGCAGCCTGGACGGCCGAGAGATTTCTGAAGATTATGAAGGGAACAGAACAGGCCGGGGAGCTGCCGGGCGGGGGAGAATGTACAAAAGGCCACTTCAAGCGGGGGGTGGAATGAGAGGTAAGTATGGTACGTATCATTGTAGAAATATCAAAATATCTGCTGCTTCTTCTGATGGTATTTTTTACCCTGGAAACCTTTATGGTTCTGAAGCGGAAAAATGAAGAGGCACGGCGGCGCATTATGCGCAAACAGATCGTCCTGATGCTGTTTTTTAATTTCACGGCATATCTGGTCATGTTTCTGCAGACATACAGCCTGAATATGATCTTCATGTATCTGGGCACAATCCTGTATATTCTCGTGGTGCAGGGACTGTACCGGCTGATCTACCGGAAAGCATCGCTGATTCTTCTGAATGCCATGTGCATGCTGCTGTCTGTGGGATTCGTGATCCAGAGCCGTCTGTCTCTGGACAATGCGCTGAAGCAGCTGATTATTGTATCCGCGGCCACGCTGCTGTCCTTTGTGGTCCCTGTTATTGTGCGGAAGGTTAAGCTTGTAAAGGATCTGACCTGGCTTTACGGGATTGCCGGCGTCCTGCTGCTGGGGGCGGTCTTCCTTTATTCGGAGGTATATCAGGGAGCCAATCTCTCCCTGGAATTTAACGGGATTTCCTTCCAGTTTTCAGAATTTGTCAAAATTACCTTTGTATTTTTTGTGGCCGGAATGCTCCAGAAAAATCTGAGTTTCCGGAGAATTGTGCTGGCTACTGTTTTCGCGGCCGTTCATGTGGGCATTCTCGTGCTTTCCACAGATCTGGGAGCTGCGCTGATTTATTTTATTACGTATGTGGTCATGCTGTACGTAGCCACCCGCAAAGTGCGGTATGCGCTGGCGGGCCTGGGCTGCGGCGCTCTGGCCGCGGTAGCGGCATACCGGCTTTTCGCCCATGTAAAGGTCCGGGTCAGTATATGGAGAAATCCTTTTGCGGATCCGCAGCGGACCGGTTATCAGATTATCCAGGCACTGTTTGGAATCTGCGCGGGAGGCTGGTTTGGAACGGGACTGTATCAGGGATCGCCGGATCTGATCCCTCTGGCCAGCGAGGACTCCACATTTGCCGCGATCTGTGAAGAAATGGGAGTGCTGTTCGCTATCTGCCTGCTCCTGCTCTGTATGGGGATGTATCTCCTGCTGGTGAACATTTCCATGAAAATGAGCAAGCCTTTCTACAAGCTGATCGCCATAGGGCTCAGTACGGAATATGCATTCCAGGTATTCCTTACCGTGGGCGGAGCGACAAAATTTATTCCGCTGACCGGCGTGACACTTCCGCTGGTAAGCTATGGAGGAAGTTCAGTTGTATGTACCATTTTGATGCTGGCCATTATTCAGGGCCTGTACATTTTAAGAGAAGACGAGGGTGAGCAGTTTGAAGAAAAACAGCGGCAGAAAAATGCAGAAGACAAGCGGAGAAAGAACGGGCCGGACGACTGGAACCGGCCGGGGCCGGGAGGCGGAAATGCGCCCCAGGACGATGAGTTCTCCAGAAGAATTGAAGAACAGACAGAAAAAAGCCTCAACTGGTAGACCCTATGTTATTGTATCCTATTTCTTTGTGTTTCTGTTCCTGGGACTGATTGCGTATGTGGCATATTTTCAGGCGGTGGAAAGTGAAAGCTACCTGAGCGGAGATTACAGCCAGTATGACCAGCGGCAGCAGAAGATGGCGGAGCAGGTGATCCGGGGATCGATTCTCGCCTCCGATGGAACGGTTCTGGCGGAAACACAGGTGGACGAGGAGGGAAACGAGACGAGAACATATCCCTACAACGAGCTCTTTGCCCACACGGTGGGATACGCCAGCTACGGCGCCAGCGGGCTGGAGTCCTCCAGGGGCCGGGATCTTCTCCAGTCCCATGCGGACGCTCTGGAGCAGCTGCAGAACGAACTGAACGAAGAAAAGAAGCAGGGCGATAATCTGGTGACCTCGCTGAATGTGAGCCTGCAGCAGGCAGCCTACGATGCCCTGGGAGACTACCAGGGAGCTGTGGTGGTGCAGGAGGTTTCCACCGGAAGAATTCTGGTGGATGTGAGCAAGCCGGGATTCAACCCGAATACGCTGGATGCGGACTGGGATACACTGATCAATGATGAAGAGGGAAGCCCGCTTCTGAACCGGGCGCTCCAGGGCCAGTATCCGCCGGGCTCCACCTTTAAGATCGTTACCGCTCTGGCCTATTACAGGGAACATGGTACCTTTGACGATTTCAGCTTTAACTGTGAAGGAGAATATACGTCCGGCGGTTATACAATCCACTGTACGGGCACTGTGCACGGGCAGGAGGATTTTGCGGACGCCTTTGCCAATTCCTGCAACTGCGCTTTCGCCCAGATGGGCATCGAGCTGGGAGCAGAAGCGCTGCAGCAGGCGGCGGAAAGCCTTTATTTTAATCAGGAGCTGCCCGATAATATCGGGCTGCCTGCGGTGAACAGCAGCTTCAGCCTGGGTGCTTACGACGGTGATCCGCTGACTATGCAGACAGCCATCGGACAGGGTAACACCCTGGCCAGTCCTCTGCAAATGTCCATGGTGGCTCAGGCCGTTGCCAACGGCGGCACAATTCTGTCCCCTACGATTGTAGACAGGGTTGAGACGTATGAGGGCGTTGTGGTGGATCGAACGGAGCAGACCACACTGACACAGGCCATGACGCAGCAGGAAGCGGATGCCCTGAAGGAGCTTATGAAGGGCGTTGTCAGTTACGGAACGGCTTCCTCTCTGGCGGATCTTCCCTACAATATCGCGGGAAAGACAGGGACGGCGGAGTACGACTCTGCAGGAAATGCCCATGCCTGGTTTGTGGGGTTTTCTGATACGGGAAATACGGATATTGTTGTGACTGTGATTGTGGAGGCAGGACAAAGCGGTTCCGCTGTGGCCGTCCCCATTGCCAGGGCGGTTTTTGAAAGCTATTTCAGCTGATGTATTTCGGACAGTCCGGTTGCGCGGCATCAGAAAAAGGGTTATACTGGTACAGGAGGATTGACAATGATTGAGGCAACGAGCTGCGGCGGGGTGGTTATCTACCGGGGAAAAATCCTGACCCTGTACAAGAGTTATAAAAACAAGTATGAAGGATGGGTCCTGCCGAAGGGGACCGTGGAGACAGGAGAAGAGTATGCGGACACAGCTGTGCGGGAAGTGCTGGAGGAAACCGGAGTCCGGGCGACCATTATAAAATATATTGGAAAAAGCCAGTACAGCTTCAGTGTTCCGGAGGATACGGTGGCCAAGGAGGTACACTGGTTTTTGATGCGGGCCGGAAGCTATTACAGCAAACCCCAGAGGGAAGAGTATTTTATGGATTCCGGCTATTACAAATACCATGAGGCGTATCATCTTCTGAAGTTTTCTAATGAACGGCAGATCCTGGAGCGGGCGTATAATGAATATCTGGAACTGAAGAAGGCAAATCTCTGGGAAAACCGGAAATATTTTTAATCGTATGGCAGAGTGGTATAAAGATTTATATGTCGGGGAAAATGTAAAAGGAAAGAAGCGGAAAATGATCCGTCTGGTGAACAGAGGATGTTTTGTCCCGGATTTATACCTGATCACCTTTGCTTCCAACGGAAGAGATCAGCTGGATATTCTGGAGGAACGGCGTTTTCTTCTGGATGCGGGAATTTGGGAAATGCCGGAAATTATCGGCATGGCCGTGGGGCAGCGGGAGGCACTGGAAATCGTGTGCCGTATTGCGGAGGAGTCGCGCAGAGCCGGATACGGCGGCAATCTGTCAGCGTACCTCAGAGGGAGGTAAAAGTATGCTGCATGTACTTGGATCCATTCTTGCCGGGATAGGAAGCGTGCTGCTGATTCTTCTGCTGGTTCTGGCCGTTCTGATCCTGTGCCTTCTGTTTACGCCGTTTTTTTACGGAGGCCGGGTGACGAAGCAGGGAGACAGTCTGGAGGCCGGCGCGCAAATTTCCTGGCTCTTCCGGCTGCTTTACGTAAAAGTGAGGTACCGGGATAAAAAGGCCGAAACGGAAATCTATATTTTGGGTATTCCCCTTCTGCGGATAAGAAAATATCTGAGCAGATGGAAAAAGAAGAAAATGCGGGAAAAGGCCGGTGAACAGCCGGCACCGGCCCACCGGAAGCCTTCCGTACCGCCGGGAGGAACGCCTCCGTTTACAGCCGATGGCGGAGCGGATGCGCCGAAGCCGGAGAAGGGAAAGAAGAAACGGGGGCGTTCATTTGGAAAAATCCGGTTCACAATTCAAAATTTCTGTGATAAAATCAGAGAATGGTACAGATTTTTCAAATCTCGTACCTTTAAGGAGGCCTTCCGGATGGTGCGGGATCGGGGCGGACGGATACTGAAGCACATCCGGCCAAAAAAAATCAGCGGCTATGTCCGGTTTGGGATGGAAGATCCCGCATCAACAGGACAGCTGCTGGGAGCGGCGGGAATACTGTTTCCGCTGATACCGGAGAAGCTGAAGCTGATTCCGGATTTTGAGAATCCGTGCCTGGAGGCGGATGTGACCGTGAGGGGAAGAATTCTGCTGTTCGTTCTGCTGAAAAACGGCCTTGCCGTTTACAGAAACCGGTCTGTACAGAAAGTGATCAAGAAATTCCAGCACAAGGAGGCATAAAGATGTCAGAAGAGAAGAAAAACAATGATTTTCAGTCGACCGTGGAGGCTCTCTTCAAGGGGATGGACAGTTTTATCACCACGAAGACGGTGGTGGGCGAGGCCATCCATATCGGAGAGAATATTATTCTGCCGCTGGTGGATGTTTCCTTCGGCGTGGCGGCGGGCGCCTTCTCCAATAATGCCAAGAACAACGGCGGAGGCGGAATGGGTGGAAAGATTACGCCCAGCGCGATCCTTGTGATCAATAAAAACGGAACGAAGCTGGTAAATGTCAAGAATCAGGATGCCATTACCAAGATTCTGGACATGATTCCGGATATCGCCGCCAGATTTACGAAAAAAGGCAGCGAGGACATGTATACAGAGGAAGAGTTCGAGCATATAATAAACCAAGAGAGCGGAGAAACGCAGGAATAGTGGATGAAGCGTCTGATCGGGTTTCTTATGTTCTGGACGGGAGTAGGGATTTTCCTGGGACTTCTGATCCCTAATACCTTTCTGGCCGTGCTTACAGCCGGCCTTTTGCTCCTGGCCGGGTATAACCTGTTCTGCGCCTGCTGAGAAGAGTAAAAAGAAATGTATTCCGGATACACGGAACAGTCTGGCAAAACAAAAAAGGCTCATCACCTGGAGGTGAGAGCCTTTTTATTACGCACGCTCAACTTTTCCGCTTCTCAAGCAGGAAGTACAAACGTACATCTTCTTGTTTCCATTCTCGGTCTTGACACGAACAGACTTTACATTGGATTTCCACATTTTATTGGAACGTCTATGAGAATGGCTTACATTGTTTCCAAAATAAACACCTTTTTCGCAGATTGCACACTTTGCCATGATTGCACCTCCTTGATATAAACTTGAGCTGAAAATTCACAGACTCACAACACGATATATTCTATCAGAAACAAAGAAGTTTTGCAAGCATTAAATAAAATTTTACAGGGTTTTTCATTTTTATATTTAAATTTCCTTAAAAATCGGTTATACTCTTATTAATTCAGTATGTGGAAAATCTGCAGGGAAGGGAGCGTAAGGCATGAAGGGTCGTGTGAATACAGGATTAGGAGAAGTCGTCATCAACACAGACGTCATAGCAACCTATGCCGGAAGCGTTGCGGTGGAATGCTTCGGTATCGTCGGCATGGCGGCGGTGAATATGAAGGACGGACTGGTTAAATTGCTCCGGAAGGACAGCATCAAGCACGGCATTAATGTGACGATCAATGACAATAAGATCTCATTGGATTTCCATGTCATTGTGGCGTACGGGGTCAGTATTTCAGCGGTGGCTGACAATCTGATCGGAAATGTAAAATACAAGCTTGAGTCGTTTACCGGGATGGAAGTAGAGCATGTCCGCATCCTGGTAGAAGGTGTGCGCGTGATAGACTGATTGTAAGAGGAGGAAACCTGTTGTGTCAGCAAATAAGATAAATGCTGCCCTGCTTGCCAGGATGTTCCTGGCAGGAGCAAAGAATCTGGAATTAAAAAAAGAATGGATTAATGAGCTGAACGTTTTTCCTGTGCCGGACGGTGATACGGGAACGAATATGACCATGACCATCATGTCCGCAGTGCGGGAGGTTCAGGAGCTGGAGCAGCTCACCATGAAGGAGCTGGCGAAGGCGGTGTCTTCCGGCTCCCTCCGCGGGGCCAGGGGTAATTCCGGTGTGATTCTGTCTCAGCTGCTCCGCGGATTTACCAAGGGGATCCGCGATTGCGAGGAGGCAGATGCGGAGCTGCTGGCCGCAGCGGCCCAGAAGGCAGTGGAGACGGCCTATAAGGCTGTTATGAAGCCCAAGGAGGGCACCATACTGACTGTAGCCAGGGGAGTAGCCGACAGGGCGGCCGAGCTGGCCGGCCAGGAGATGGAACTGGCAGATTTTCTTCAGAGGGTTGTCGGACACGCCAGAGAAGTGCTGGCGGAGACTCCGGAGATGCTTCCGGTGCTGAAGGAAGCAGGCGTGGTGGATTCCGGAGGCCAGGGACTTGTGACGGTTCTTGAGGGAGCGCTGGATGCTTTTCTGGGAAAAGAGATACCGCTCGATTTTGAGACGCCCCAGGGAAAGCGGGAGACAGGGAAGACTGCCGGAGGGGAAGAAGCCGATATCCGGTTCGGCTACTGCACGGAATTTATTATTGTTCTGAACCGGTCTCTTTCCGCCGCGCAGGAGCAGGAGCTGAAGGAGTATTTCCTGTCGATCGGTGATTCTGTGGTGGTGGTGGCCGATGACGAGATCGTGAAGGTACACGTACATACCAACGATCCCGGCCTTGCCCTGCAGAAGGCGCTGACTTACGGCTCTCTGACCAGCATGAAGATTGACAACATGCGTGAGGAACATCATGAGAAGGTAATCCGGGACGCAGAGCGGCTGGCCGCGGAGCAGGAAAAGGCTGCGGAGACGGCCGGGCCCGCCAAGGAAGTGGGCTTTATCGCGGTATCCGTGGGAGACGGCTTCAGCGAGATTTTTAAGGAGCTGGGCGCGGATTATCTCATTCAGGGCGGACAGACCATGAATCCCAGCACCGAGGACATGCTCAATGCCATCAGCCAGGTGAATGCGGACACCATTTTTATTTATCCAAACAATAAAAATATTATTCTGGCGGCAAATCAGGCCAGGGATATGACGAAGGATAAAAAGATCCTGGTAATCCCCACGAAAACGATTCCCCAGGGGATTTCAGCTCTGATCAATTATGCGCCGGAGAAAACTCCCGAAGAAAATGCCGAAATTATGGAGGAGATCATCGGGACTGTCCGGACCGGCCAGCTGACCTACGCGGTCCGGGATACACATATAGAGGACAGGGAAATCCGGCAGGGCGACATTATGGCTGTGGGGGATCATGGGATTCTCGCAGTGGGACAGGATATACTGTCTGTGGCCGCGGAGACGGTAGATGCCATGATGGACGAGGAGGCGGAGCTGATCAGCATTTATTACGGCGAGGGCTTCAGCCAGGAAGATGCGGAACGTCTGGGCCGAGAGACGGCCGGGAAGTATCCCAGCTGCGATGTAGAGGTTAACTGCGGCGGCCAGCCGATCTATTACTGTATTATTTCAGTAGAATAACCAGGAAAAAATAAATATGCGAGAAGAATCACTGAAGACTTTAAAAGGAATCGGTGATAAGACGGAGCGGCTGTTTCAAAAAGCGGGAATCTGCAATCTGAATCAGCTGCTTCATTATTATCCCCGAGACTATGATCATTATGCAGAACCCGTGGCCTGCGGAGCCGTTCGCGCACATGAAAAGAACGCGGTAACCGGATGTGTTGTCCTTCCTCCGGAGGTAAAATCCGGAAAACATGCCATGACGATCCTGCATTTGCGGGATGAGACAGGGAGCCTGCAGGTAAACTGGTTTCATATGCCGTTTCTCCGCAGCGTTCTGAAGCGGGGAAGCGTTTATGTTTTCCGGGGAATGGTATCGGAAAAGCAGGGAAGAAAGATACTGGAACAGCCGGAAATCTTTACGCCGGCCCAGTATGAGAAGCTCCGGGGAAAGCTGCAGCCGGTTTACGCACTGACGGCAGGACTGACCAGCAGGATGGTCGGAAAGGCTGTCGGACAGCTTCTGGAAAAAAAGGAGCTGGAGCAGGAATTTCTTCCGGAGGATATACGGGAAGAATACGGCCTCTGTGAAATTAATTACGCGCTGGAAAATATTCATTTTCCCGGGAGCGGGGAGGCGCTTAAGAGGGCTCGGAACCGCCTGGCCTTTGATGAGTTTTTTCTGTTTCTGCTGGGCCTTTTCAGGCTGCGGGAGCAGACGGGCTCCGAGTCCAATATGTACCCCATGCAGGCTGTCTGGAAGACAGAGGATATTATAGAAAATCTTCCTTTCCAGCTTACGGGCGGACAGATGCGGGTGTGGAATGAGATAGAAAGAGATCTGAAGGGACACACCCGGATGAACCGGCTTATCCAGGGCGATGTGGGGAGCGGGAAGACGATACTGGCTTTTCTGGCCATGGTCATGGCAAAGGAAAACGGATATCAGAGCGCGCTGATGGCCCCCACCGAGGTTCTGGCGGCTCAGCATTTTGAGACAATCCGGCGGCTGCTGGAGGAGAACCGGATCTTTGACGCGGAGCCGGTCCTGCTTACAGGCAGCTGTACAGCGGCGGAAAAAAGAAAAATTTATGAAAAAACAGCTTCAGGAGAGGCGAAAATCATTGTGGGAACCCATGCGCTGATCCAGGAAAAGGTGGAATACGCCAGGCTGGCGCTGGTTATTACCGATGAGCAGCACCGTTTCGGCGTGCGCCAGCGCATGCGGCTGAAGGGAAAAGGATTTGAGCCGCATGTGATGGTCATGAGCGCGACGCCGATTCCGCGTACTCTGGCCATGATTCTGTACGGAGACCTGGACATATCGGTACTGGACGAACTGCCGAAAAAAAGGCTGCCCATCAAAAACTGCGTGGTGGATCCTTCCTACAGGCCCAGAGCATACCGCTTTATGCAGAGAGAGATTCAGAATGGACATCAGATTTACGTTATCTGCCCGCTGGTGGAAGAGAGCCAGGAGCTGGCCTGTGAAGATGTTATTTCCTGCAGCAGAAGGCTGCGGGAAATTTTTCCGGAGGATGTGCAGATCGGCGTTCTGTACGGGCAGATGAAGCCCCAGGAGAAAACGGCGGTCATGGAGGCCTTTGCCGGAAATCAGATTCAGATCCTGGTATCTACGACCGTAGTGGAGGTGGGAGTAGACGTACCCAATGCCACAGTGATTCTGGTGGAAAACGCGGAACGGTTCGGACTGGCCCAGCTGCATCAGCTCCGGGGCCGTGTGGGCCGCGGGGATGCGCAGTCCTACTGTATTTTTATACAGGGGGATGGAAAAGAGGAAACCTCGAAACGGCTGCAGATTCTGAATCATTCCAATGACGGATTCTATATTGCAGAGGAGGATCTGAAGCTGAGAGGTCCGGGGGATCTGTTCGGGGTGCGGCAAAGCGGACTGGCAGAATTTAAGATTGCGGATATTTACCGGGACGCGGAGCTTTTAAAGGCGGCTTCCCGTGCGGCAAGAGATCTGACGGAGCTGGATCCGGACCTCTCGCTTCCTCAGAATTGCAGTCTGAAAGTACGTCTGGATGCCTATATGGAACGTCAAATTGATGACATCGGTCTTTGATTTGAGAAAAAATTGGTCGAATCTGACAAAGTTGCAGGGAATTTTGCAGCCCGCCTTGAAATAACGCGGAAAAAAGCGTATGATAACTAAGAAAAATAAGAAGAATGATTCACGTTTAACGTGGGAGGAGTGTGTAACATGGTAGAAAAGAAATCGCCAGTTGCAACAGTCAAGACCGAGGAAAAGAAGGCATCTGTGGAAACTGTAAAGGTAGCCGCGGGAACAAATACCGCGGAAGCGGCGAAAACAGCAACGAAATCAGCTGCTAAAGAGGAAGTAAAAGAGCCTGCAAAAGCGGAGAAGAAGCCCGCTGCGAAGAAAACGGCAGCGAAGAAAACGGCGGAGAAGAAGCCTGTCGTGAGAAAAACGGCGGCAAAGGCCGCAGCTGAACCTGTTTCATCCGTAATTCTGCAGTACGGCGGCAAAGAAATTGTAACGGCGGATCTTACAGAGAATGTAAAGGCGATCTGGACGGCCGAAGGAAAGAAGGCAGCAGATCTGCGGGACATCAAGCTGTATGTGAAGCCGGAGGAATATACCGTATATTATGTGATCAACGGCGACATTACGGGAAGCTTTGATCTGTAAGGAAGATAAGCAGAGAGGCCGCAGCACATGTGTGTGCAGCAGCCTCTTTTTGTGTTCCGGTATCCGGGATCAGTACTGCTGTCCGGTGCTTCCGGACATCTGGCGCTCCTGCGCCTCAATCATCTTTTTGACCATATAACCACCGACCGATCCGTTCTGTTTGGAAGTAAGATTGCCGTTGTATCCATCGGAAAGGGGAACGCCCAGCTCGCTGGCGACCTCAAATTTAAAACGGTCCATTGCTCCTTTTGCTTCGGGTACTGCAGTCGTATTAGATGAACGGTTTGCCATTTCTATACGCCTCCTTTGTCTGTTTTTCTCTTCGTTTGTTTGTTCTGTAACTTTTTGTTACGATGGTAGTATATGTGCTGAGCCGGAAAATAAACTGGAAATTTCTGCACCGTCTCTCCGAGGCATCTGAAAAAATGTATAGAATTTGAAAAAGAATTGCGAAGTTTTTAGCTATTTGTTATAATTGCAATTAGCGTGAGGTGTTCTAGGAGAGGAGTAAATTGGATGAATGTCGGGATTATAGCACACAACAGTAAGAAAAGTCTGATTGAAGATTTCTGTATTGCATACAAGGGCATTTTGGGCAGGCATGATATTTACGCCACAGGCACCACCGGCAGAAGGATTGAGGAGGTTACGAATTTGCGAGTCCATAAATTTCTGGCCGGGTCTGTGGGAGGAGATAAACAGTTTACAGAGATGATAGAGCGGGGCGGCATGGATATGGTGATATTTTTCTATAATCCTGCCATGATCAATTCCAAGGAACCGGATGTATACCAGATTGTCAAGAAATGTGACCAGTATAATATTCCGGTGGCCACCAATATTGCCACGGCAGAATCACTGATCCTGGGACTGGACAGAGGTGATCTTGACTGGAGAGCCCAGTTCCGGGAAGGAGACTGAGGATAGGGCGATGAGAGTGATCGGGGGAAAATGCCGGAGCCTTCCGCTGAAGACCGTTCCGGGACTGGATACGAGGCCGACTACGGACCGCATAAAGGAAACACTGTTCAACATGCTCCAACCGTATCTTCCGGGCTGCCGTTTCCTGGATCTTTTCGGAGGCAGCGGGGGGATCGGGATTGAAGCTCTGAGCAGAGGAGCCAGGTACTGTTGTTTTGTGGAGCAGAACCGGAAGGCGGCCGCGTGCATCAGGGAAAATCTGAAGTTTACAGGTCTTGAGGAGAGTGCGGAGCTTCTGGTTATGGACGCACGCCGGGCCGTGGAAAGGCTCGGGGGAGAAAAAAGCTTTGATGTGATCTTTATGGACCCGCCCTATCGGAAGGGTCTGGAGAGACAGATCCTGGAGCAGCTGGCGCAGCAGCCATCCTGCGCGGACAGGGAGACGCTGATTGTTGTGGAGGCGTCTCTGGATACGGATTTTTCCTGGACGGAAAGCCTGAGCTTTGAGATTACGAAGATAAAAAAATACAAAACAAACGTCCACCTGTTTCTCAGGAGGAGGGAAAGGTAAACAGTATGAGAACAGCAGTTTATCCGGGCACCTTTGATCCGGTTACCTACGGCCATCTGGATATTATCCGGAGAGCTGCGGAATTGTTTGACCAGGTCATTATAGGTGTTTTGAACAATTCTGCGAAAACGCCGTTGTTTTCTGTGGAGGAACGTGTTAATATACTAAAGAAAGAAACGGAAGATATTTCAAATGTGAAAGTACAGTCTTTCAGCGGCCTGTCGGTTGACTTTGCCAGGGCATGTCAGGCCAAGGTGATTGTCCGGGGACTCCGGGCCATTACGGATTTTGAGTATGAGCTTCAGATGGCGCAGACCAACCGGATTCTGGCTCCGGATATTGATACAACATTTTTAATCACATCGCTGGAGTACGCATATTTAAGCTCCACAACGGTAAAGGAGGTTGCCGCCTTCGGCGGGAATCTGCAGGAGTTTGTTCCGGAACGGGTAGCCGGGGAGATCCGCAGAAAGATTGACTTCCTGAAACAGAAGTAAAACGGGGACTGTAAGAATTGTGATAAGGAGAAAAGAACATGAGCAGCAGCAGAATTGAACAGATTATCGAAGAAATTGAAGAGTTCGTGGAGAGCTGTAGATATCAGCCGCTCTCCAGCACGAAGATTGTTGTAAATAAAGAGGAACTGGAGGAACTACTCAGGGAGCTTCGCCTGAAGACTCCGGATGAGATCAAGCGTTACCAGAAGATTATCAGCAACAAGGATGCTATTCTGGCAGATGCCCAGTCCAAGGCGGATAATATCGTTGCGGAGGCGGAAGCGCACGCAAAGGAGCTGGTAGAGCAGACAGCCATCATGCAGCAGGCGTATGCCCAGGCAACAGAAACCGTCAATACCGCCAATCAGCAGGCCCAGTCCATTCTCGATTCTGCGCAGCAGGACGCAAACAATATACGGATGAGTGCAATTTCCTATACGGATGATATGCTGGCGAACCTCTCGCAGATCATGGGAAATACACTGGCCGATGTGGGCGAACGCTACAGCAGTTTCATCGGATCTCTCCAGAGCTGCTATGACATCGTCAATAAAAACCGCAGTGAGCTGGCGCCTCAGCAGAATGCGGCGGCAGTCGAGCCGGATGCCGGGCAGGATGTGGCTGTTCCAGAGGATCTTGATTTTGATGTGGACGACTTAGACGACGGCGAAGAAGAATAAGGAAAGGAAAAAGGCCGTGCAGGCCTGCAGAAGCTTTGCTCCTACATAAATGCGGAGAGGCAGTCCGCTTCCGCGGATAACGCTGGCTGTCTGAATAACTGTGGAGATGCCGCCGAAGGAGAGCCCGGCTGTCAGCAGGGCGAGTCCAAGGCTGTGGGCAAGATGGGACTGCAGCAGCAGGGATGACCCGGATGAGATTTCCAGAAAGAGGGAAAGTACGGGCGGCAGCAGCGGGATTTGCGCGGTCAGTGTCTGAAGCAGTGCACCGCAGACGGAAAAGAGGATAATATAGCCTCCCAGCCGTGTGATGATTTCAAATCCGTTCATAATAGAGGTATCCATCCGTTCTCCCAGAGAGAGGGATGCCTCTTTTTTTTGCGCATGCAGGACACAAAATGCAGACTCCCGGCTGATGGGCCTGAGCCGGGAAAGAAAGAGCAGAAGCAGAGCAGTGCCATAGTAAATTCCAAGGATTGCAGGGAGCAGTCCCGCGTCCGGAAGAAGCGCGGCAATGTATCCCTGAAGAAACAGGGGGCTTACCTGATTGGAAAGACAGAGAAGGCGCCGCGCTTCTCCTTCCGATATGCGCCCGCTCCGGAAAAAAGAGGCGCTGAGATTGGCGCCCATGGGAAAGCCGCAGAAAAAACCGAGCGCCAGGATATAACAGCCGGCGGAGGAAAAGCCGGTGAGCAGGCGGCAGATTCTGTCTGCCCTTTCGGGCAGGGAAAAGGATGCGCCGCCGCTTATCAGAAGATCTGATAAAATGATAAAAGGCAGCAGTGTGGGAAGAACGGTGTGAAACCAGAGATTGACCCCATTTGCGGAAGCGGAGGCCGCCTCCTCTGGAGCGGCCAGCAGAAAGCAGAGCAGCGGAAGCAGAAAAAAGAGTATTTTTTTGTTCATGGCATATCCCTGTCCCGGCTTGTTTTGTTAATGTATATGCCTTGCTTTTTTTAAATAGGTGTGTAAAAATGAAAAAGAGCAGATTGGAGGCAATGAATATGAAGGCAGTATCGGAGATAAATCCGGAACGTGTATTTTTTTATTTTCAGACGATCAGTGGGATTCCGAGAGGTTCCCGCAATACGGATAAAATCAGCAGCTATCTGATGCGGTTCGCGGCGGAGCATGGCCTGGAAGCCAGCCGGGACGCAGCAAACAATGTTGTGATACGAAAAAAGGGTACAGAAGGCTACGAGAAGGCTCCTACGGTCATTCTGCAGGGGCATACAGATATGGTCTGCGAGAAGAAGCCCGGTTCTTCCCATGATTTTCTGCATCAGGGATTAAAGCTGAAAGCGGAGGGAGATTACCTGTATGCGGAAGATACCACGCTGGGCGGAGATGATGGCATCGGAGCGGCGTACATGCTGGCGGTTCTGGAAAGCGATACGGCGGCGCATCCTCCGCTGGAGGCTGTTTTTACTTCGGATGAGGAGATAGGGATGCTGGGGGCGGCAGCCCTGGATATGTCGGCGCTGAAAGGACGCATTCTCATCAATCTGGACTCGGAGGAGGAAGGTCATCTCCTGGCCGGATGTGCCGGGGGACTGACAGCGGGCTGTCGGCTGCCGGTGCGCTTTGGCGCTGTATCAGGCTTCTGGTACGAGATAAAAATTACAGGTCTGGCCGGCGGCCATTCCGGCAGCGAGATCGATAAGAACAGAGCGAACGCCAATCTTCTGGCGGGACGCCTTCTGTACCGGCTGGGGCAGCAGACGGAGTATGTGCTTTCAGAACTGGAGGGAGGAGAAAAGGACAATGCGATTCCCCGGGAGACGAGAATGCTCCTGGCTGTAGACAGCGGAGACGGGGAACTGCTGAAAAGCAGTCTCGCACAGCTGCAGGAAGAATTTTCAAAAGAGTACGAAGGATCTGAGACACAGATCCGCATTGAAGTGACGTCTAAGGGGGCGGGGACAGAACCGGGTCTGCATCCCACAAGCCTGCAGAAAGTGATTTTTTTCCTGATGAACGTGCCAGATGGGATTGAAAAAATGAGCGGGGAAATTTCAGGGCTGGTGCAGACCTCTTCGAATCTGGGAATTCTGAAGCTGACTCCGGAATATCTGGAGGCGTCTGTCAGTGTCCGAAGTTCCCTGGGAAGCGCGAAGGAGGCCCTGGCAGACCGCATCTGCTACCTGACGGAATTTCTGGGAGGAGAGTACGAGGCTTCCGGTTCGTATCCTGCATGGGAGTTTCGGCGGGAGTCGCCGCTCCGGGAGATGATGGCAGAAGTCTGGCGCGAAATGTACGGGTATGAACCGCGGGTGGATGTGATTCATGCGGGGCTGGAATGTGGACTTTTTTACGGGGCGCTGGAGGATCTGGACTGCGTATCCATCGGTCCGGATATTCTGGACATCCATACAACAGAGGAAAAGCTGTCTGTGTCCTCCGCAGGACGGGTCTACGCCTTTCTTCTCCGGGTTCTTGAAAAAATCAGGTAATATTTTCGGCAAATGGCTCATATATATAGAGAGATTGCGGATGGCTGGCCAAGCAGAAAAAATTATGATATAGTAAAGGTGGATTTTTAGAAAAGGACTGTAATACCATGGATATATTGTTATGGCATAAATTACTGGAGCCCTATGAGCTTGCTGTACAGGAGCTGGTTCTCAAATTCCAGCACATGAAAAAAGAATTCCAGGACAGGGGGCTGTACTGTCCGATTGAACATGTCAGCGGAAGAGTAAAGACAGTCAACAGTATACTGGACAAAATGAAGAAAAAGGGAATCCCCATGGATCAGATGGAGGAGCTGATCGAAGATATCGCTGGCGTGCGGATTACCTGCCAGTTTGTGGAGGATATTGAGAAGGTGGCCCAGCTGATCGAGGAGCGTTCAGACATAGAGGTCCAGTATGAAAAGGATTACGTAAAACATATGAAGGAGAGCGGATACAGAAGCTACCATCTGATCATTTTTTACACGGTGCAGACCCTGGAGGGACCGAAAAAAATCCAGATGGAGATCCAGATCCGGACACTGGCCATGGATTTCTGGGCAACGGTGGAGCACTCTCTGCAGTATAAGTATAAGACCAACATTCCGGAGCACATCAGGCAGCGGCTCAGCAATGCCGCCGATGCGATCATCGCTCTGGATAATGAGATGTCTTCGGTTCGGAATGAGATTATGGATGCGCAGCTTTCTTCTCAGCTTCAGCACAGGATGGTGGCGGATATTTTAACAGCCATTGAGAATCTATACCGGATCACCAGCCGCCGTGAGGTGGAGAAGATTCAGGAAGAATTTTACAGGATTTACGCGCTGAACGATATGGATGAACTAAAGCGCTTTCACACGGAACTGGATCAGATTGCCGAGGGATACCGGGCGCAGAGCGTGACGGCAGGACTGTAGGATGCGGAGAAGAAGATGAAATTACCGGAAAGATACTGTCAGGAGATGCGGGAACTTCTGGGAAAGGAATACGGGGCCTATCTTGCAAGCTTTGACCAGGAACCGGCCAGCGGGCTCAGGGTCAATAGACGGAAGCTGAGTCCGGAGGAGTTTTCCGGAATTACGAACTTTCATCTGCGGAAGGTGCCGTGGATCGATAATGGCTTTTATTATGAGGGTGCGGTCTCTGCGGCCAGGCATCCTCATTACTATGCAGGCCTGTATTATATTCAGGAGCCCAGCGCCATGACGCCCGCGTCGCGTCTCCCGGTGGAACCGGGAGACCGGGTGCTGGATCTCTGCGCGGCCCCGGGAGGGAAGGCTACGGAACTGGGAGCGCGTCTTGCGGGAAGAGGATTTCTGCTGGCCAATGATATCAGTGCTTCCAGGGCAGGGGCGCTTCTGAAAAATCTGGAGCTGGCCGGAATACCGAATCTCTTCGTCACCAGCGAAGACCCGGCCAGGCTGGCAGATAAGTATCCGCAGGCTTTTGATAAGATCCTGGTTGACGCGCCCTGCTCGGGAGAGGGAATGTTCCGCAGAGACGGCCGTATGGCGTCTTACTGGGAGAATTCCGGGCCAGAAACGTATACCCGGGTGCAGGAAGAGCTTCTGGAACAGGCGTACCGGATGCTGCGTCCCGGGGGAAGGATGCTTTACTCCACCTGCACCTTTTCAGTTGCGGAGAATGAGAAACAGATCCTGCGCCTTCTGGAAAAGCATCCGGATCTCTCTCCGGAGGATGCGGTCCCGGGTTTTCACGGATTTGAGCCGGGACTGCTGGGCTTGAAGGAGGCGGTGCGGATTTACCCTCACAGAATGGAAGGGGAGGGACACTTTTTGATGCTCCTGAAAAAGGAGGGAGAGATATGCCGCTCGGGGAGGCCTGCGGGAAAGACAGATGGTATCTGCAGTTTCCGGGAGCTTCCGGAAGCCGCGAAGGAGTTTCTGGGTCATGTAAAAAAGGACTTTTCTGAAATGAACTTCCGGATACAGAAAGATCAGCTTTACTGCCTTTTGCCGGGAATGGAAGTCCGGAGCGGAATCCGTTATCTGCGGACAGGCCTTCTGGCGGGAACGGTGCGTAAGCAGAGGTTCGAGCCCTATCAGGCGCTGGCCATGGCTCTTGGAATGGACGAATTTGATTCTGTTCTGGATTTTTCTTCGGAGGATCCGCGGACTGTTAAATATCTGAAGGGGGAGACGATTTCTGTCGGGGCGGAGGATACGCCGACGGAGCGCGGCGCAGGCTGGCAGCTGGTGTGCACCGACGGGTTTCCGCTTGGATTTGGGAAGATGGCCGGGCAGAACCTTAAAAATAAGTACCATCCCGGCTGGCGGTGGCAATAGCAGTACAGGAGGACAAGCATGAAAAAAATCCGGCTGGACAAGTATTTGGCAGATATGGGCGTGGATTCCCGCACCGGCATCCGGCAGCGCATCCGGCAGGGCCAGGCGGCAGTGAACGGCGAGACAGTATATAAGGCGGATTTCCGTGTGGATGTGGAGCGGGATTCCGTTTCCCTTCAGGGTGTGCCGGTACCCTATGAAGAGTTTCAGTATTTTATGCTGAATAAGCCCCAGGGGGTGGTGACGGCTACCCGGGACAGGAGGGAAAAGACCGTGCTGGAACTGCTTCCCGCCCTGCGGCGCAGGGATCTATCCCCGGTGGGCCGCCTGGATAAAGATACAGAGGGACTTTTGCTGATTACCAACGACGGAAAGCTGGCGCACCGGCTGCTGTCGCCGAAAAAGCACGTAAAAAAGGAATACTTTGCGGTGATCGACGGGCATGTGGGAAGCGCGGATCAGCAGGCTTTCCGGGAGGGACTGGATATCGGGGATGAAATGCCGACACTTCCTGCGGAGCTGTTTATCCTGGAAGCCGGGGGAATCAGCGAAGTGATTGTGACGATTGAAGAAGGGCGTTTTCATCAGATCAAACGGATGTTTGAGGCCCTGGATAAAAGGGTGACGTACCTGAAAAGGATCTCCATGGGACCCCTGAAGCTGGATGAGACGCTGAAGCCGGGGCAGTACAGGCGTCTTGCGGAGGAAGAGCAGAGGGCGCTGCTGGAGCTGAAAAACGGAAAGGAATAGGGGAGCAGAGCATGGGATTTTTGCCGGTTACAAGAGAAGAGATGGAAAAGCTGGGCTGGGAGCGGCCGGATTTTGTATATGTGATCGGAGACGCGTATGTGGATCATTCCTCCTTTGGCCCGGCTGTAATCAGCCGGGTACTGGAATCCCGGGGATACCGTGTGGCGCTCATACCGCAGCCTGACTGGAGAAGGGAGGAAAGCATTGCTGTTTTCGGCGAGCCGCGGCTGGCCTTCCTCGTTTCTTCCGGGAATATGGATTCCATGGTGAATCACTATACAGCGGCAAAAAAGAAGAGGAGCACGGACGCCTACTCCCCGGGCGGACAGGCGGGGCTTCGGCCCGACCGGGCGGTAACAGTTTACGGAAATCTGATCCGGCGGACCTTCAGGCATACACCCATCATACTGGGGGGCATAGAGGCCAGTCTGCGCAGACTGGCCCATTACGATTACTGGGCGGATAAGGTGAAGCGCTCCGTTCTTCTGGATTCCGGCGCGGATCTGATCTCCTATGGCATGGGAGAGCGATCCATAACGGCCATCGCAGATGCGCTGGACAGCGGCCTGCCGGTATCAGAGCTGACCTTTATACCTGGAACTGTCTATAAGACGAAAAAAATACCTGCCATGACGAATCCCCTGTTCCTGCCGGGCTGGGAAAGGGTTTCCTCAGATAAGGAAGCCTACGCGGAGAGCTTCCGTATTCAGTATGAAAACACGGACGCGGTCACGGGAAGAGTTCTGGCGGAGGATTACGGAACCAGGGGCTATGTGGTGCAGAATCCCCCGGCTGCCCCGCTGACAGAGCAGGAGCTGGACGATGTGCACGAGCTTCCCTATATGCGGACCTGGCATCCCATGTATGACCAGGCGGGAGGAATTCCCGCTTTTGCCGAAATACGTTTTTCACTGACCAGCAGCCGCGGATGTTTCGGGGGCTGCAATTTCTGCGCGCTTAATTTCCATCAGGGAAGAGTGGTACAGGCCCGGAGCAGAGAATCCCTCCACAGGGAGGCCAGGCTTCTGATCCGTGATCCGAAATTTAAGGGATACATCCATGATGTGGGGGGCCCGACCGCGGATTTTACCGGGCCTGCCTGTGAAAAACAGATAGAAAAGGGCGTCTGCAGCCACAGGCAGTGCCTGTTTCCAGAGCCCTGCCCGAATCTCAGGGCGGATCACCGGAAATACGTGGAAATTCTGAAGGATCTGCGGCAGATACCGGGAATCCGCCGTGTGTTTATCCGTTCCGGGATCCGTTTTGACTATGTTCTGGCAGACCGGGAGGATACATTTCTGAGGGAACTGATCCGCCATCACATCAGCGGCCAGCTGCGGGTAGCGCCGGAGCATGTTTCCGAGAGGGTGCTCCGCTGTATGGGAAAGCCCTCCCACAGGGTTTATCAGGAATTTCTGAAAAAGTTTGATCTGTACAACCGGAAAAGCGGAAAGCAGCAGTATGTTCTCCCCTATTTTATGTCCTCGCATCCGGGCTGTACTCTGAAGGACGCGGTGGAGCTGGCAGAATATATCCGGGATATGGGATTTATCCCGGAACAGGCCCAGGACTTTTATCCAACCCCCTCTACGGTGTCTACCTGCATGTACTACACAGGGAAAAATCCGCTTACCGGGGAAAAGCTTCACATTCCCAGAGGAACACGGGAGAAGGCCATGCAGAGAGCGCTGATCCAGTACCGGGCGCCGCAGAATTATGAGCTTGTGCGGGAGGCGCTCATTGGCTGCGGGAGGCGGGATCTGATCGGATACGGGCCGCGGGCGCTGATCCGCCCGCAGCCGCCGGGGCAGAAAAGAAAGCGCTTGTCTAAAAGATGATTCTCTGGTAAAATTGGCGGTGGAAGAAAAGGAGCAGGGATGAAGAGTTCAAAGATACGGAAGGGCGATTTCGGTTATATACAGAAACAGAAGCGGACAAGGCTCCTTAGGACACTGGCCTGTTTTCTCCTGCCCGCTGCCTTTTTTACAGTGGGTATGGTGCTGAATCAGGGGGACCGGTATAATATCTATACGATCATTGCCCTGGTGGGCTGCATTCCGGCCTGTATGTCTCTGGTGAGCATGATCATGATGTGGATGCAGAAGCCCATGCGTAGGGAGCTGTATGAGGAAATCCAGCCCCATGCGGGCGATTTGCTTATGGCCTATGAGATGTATATGACGACGCGGGACATCAGTATATTTGTGGATGCGGCGGCCATCTGCGGCGAGTATGTGGCAGCCTATACGGACCGGCCGGCCAGGAGGAAGGATCTGGATTTTATGGAGCAGCATATTACAAAAACACTCCGGGCCAACAAGTATAAAATGACGGTCAAAATTTTTGATCAGAAGAAAGCGTTTCTGGAGCGGCTGGACACCCTGAGAATCCGTCAGGCGGATCTGGAGGCGGCAGCCGGCAGAAATTTTACACCGGATGAAAAATATCCGGATCTTACCAGGAGTGAGCTTGTCAAACATCTGCTTCTGGCTATTTCCCTTTAGAAGGAAGATGTGTATGAAGGAAATCAGGATCACGGCGCGGGAAGCGGGACAGAGACTGGACAAGTATCTGATCCGGTATCTGCCGGCGGCCGGGAAAAGTTTTTTATATAAAATGATGCGGAAAAAAAATATCATTTTAAACGGTCGGAGGGCAGGAGGTAATGAACTTCTAAGAGAAGGGGATGCCATCCGGCTGTTTTTTTCCGATGAAACCTTCGCAAAGTTTCAGGGGGCGGGGACAGCGCCGGGTACAGCTTTCCCGGTGCTGCCGGCTTCTGCCGTACTGTACGAGGACCGGGAGGTTCTGGCCGTCAGCAAGCCGGCCGGTATGCTTTCCCAGAAAGCGGCGCCGGGAGATCTCTCTCTCGTGGAATATATTACCGGCTATCTGCTGAGCACCGGAGAGCTTCGCAGGGAAGAGCTCCAGAGCTTCCACCCCGGCATTGCCAACCGCCTGGACCGTAATACAAGCGGACTGATTCTGGCCGGAAAGACTATGGCGGGAGCTCAGGCCCTGGCCGAACTGTTCCGGGAACGGACCATGAAAAAGTATTACCTGGCCCTGGCTGAGGGCGAAATCCGGGAGGCGGGACACATCATGGGCTATCTGAAAAAGGACGGAGCGAGGAATCAGGTGCGGATCAGCAGCAGGCCGGAGCAGGACGCATCCTATATTGAGACGGCCTGGGAGCCACTGGGGAACAGCAGAGGTCTGACTCTCCTGAAGGTGGATCTGATCACGGGCAGAACCCATCAGATCCGGAGCCATCTGGCCAGCATCGGGCATCCTCTGGCCGGGGACAGGAAGTACGGAGGCTTATCGCAGAATACGGGCCGGGGAAACGGGTACGGACTGAAGCATCAGTTCCTGCATGCCTGGAAAATCTGTTTTCCCCATCTGGATGGCGCCCTGGAGGGGCTTGCCGGAAGAACGCTTACGGCGCCGCTGCCGGATCCGCTGAAGGAACTTCTGTCAAACTTGAATTTATTGGAGGCTTTGCATGAGTGAGCAGGAAGAAATAAAAAAGGAGCAGGAGACTGACGGTACGAAAAAAAAGAGTATCGGCGGAGAAGTCTGGGAATACGTCAGGCTGATCATTATTGTTGTGGTGGCAGTGGTCCTGCTGCAGAACTTTGTCATTGTCAATGCCAGAATCCCATCGGAATCCATGCAGAATACAATTATGGTGGGGGATCAGATATTCGGGAACCGGCTGGCCTACCGTTTCAGCGACCCGGAGCGGTTCGATATCGTGATTTTCCGGTATCCGGACGATGAGAGTCAGCTCTATATCAAGCGGATTATCGGCCTTCCGGGGGAAACGGTGACGATCCGGAACGGGAAAGTCTATATTGACGGATCGGAAACCCCGCTGGATGACAGCTTTTGTCCGGAAACGCCCAGCGCCAAGGGAGACGGTGTTTACGAAGTCCCCGAAGGGTGCTATTTTATGATGGGAGATAACAGGAACAATTCCCATGATTCAAGGTTCTGGAATAACAAATTTGTGGAGAGAGATAAGATTCTGGGAAAAGCAGTGCTTCGCTACTGGCCCCTGAACCGGATTTCTCTGATCAGTTAGGAGAAGAAGCGTATGGCAACCTGGAATTCCAGAGGCCTTCGGGGCTCCACGCTGGAGGATCTGATCAACCGCACTAATGAACAGTATCGGGAAAAGGGGCTGGCGCTGATCCAGAAAGTGCCGACCCCCATCACGCCCATTAAGATCGATCAGGAGCACAGACATATTACCCTGGCATATTTTGAAAAAAAGAGTACCGTAGACTATATTGGAGCGGTCCAGGGGATTCCCGTCTGTTTTGACGCGAAGGAATGCCAGACGGATGTGTTTCCCCTGGCCAATGTACACGAGCACCAGATGCGGTTTATGAGAGAGTTTGAGCAGCAGAAGGGGATCGCATTCCTGCTTCTGTATTTTTCAGGAGAGAATCTGTTTTACTACCTCTGTCTGAGGGAGCTGGAGAAATTCTGGAAAAGACGGGAGGATGGAGGAAGGAAGAGTTTTCGGATCGATGAGCTGGACAGCTCTTTCTTTCTGGAAAACGGACAGGGAGTGCTTGTTCCCTATCTGGAAGGACTTCAGAAAGATTTAATGACCAGGGATTGACAAATAATTTTCATATGATAATATGGTAGCAGACTAAAGTGTCAGGAGACAGGAATATGAAAAAGTTTATTCACACCCCGGAGGGAGTCCGGGATACCTACGGAAAAGAGTGTGCCCGGAAGCGGGTTCTGGAACGGCAGATCGAGAGTCTGTTCCATACATACGGTTATCAGCACATTGAAACGCCGTCCTTTGAATTTTTTGATGTGTTCGGAAAAGAGGTGGGCACGGTATCGTCGAGAAATCTGTATAAGTTTTTTGACCGGGATGGAAATACCCTGGCCCTGCGGCCGGATTTTACGCCTTCCATTGCCCGGGCGGCATCCATGTATTTCTCCGAGGAAACCATGCCCATACGGCTCTGTTATCAGGGCAGTGTGTTTATCAACAATTCCAGTTATCAGGGGCGTCTGAAGGAAAGTACCCAGATGGGTGTGGAATTTTTAAACGAGAACAGTCCCGAGGCGGATGCGGAGCTGGTTGCCATGGCGGTTTCTGTGATGCGTAAGGCAAACTTCCAGGAATTCCAGGTCAGCATCGGACATGCAGGTTTTTTCAACGCGCTGGCGGATGAGGCCGGCCTTTCGGCGGAACAGCGCCATGAATTGAAGGAGCTTCTGATCATTAAAAACCGGTTTGGGGCCCAGGAACTGGTAGAGAAGTTCCGGCTGAAAGGAAACCTGGCCAGGGCCATCGAAAAGATACCGGAACTGATCGGCGACAGGGAAATGCTTGAGGAGGCCGCGAAGCTTGCCTCTAATCCCAGGGCGCTGGAGGCCCTGAACCGGCTGAAGCAGATTCGCGAACTTCTGGAAGCGTACGGCTGTGAGAAATACGTGGTGTTCGATCTGGGCATGCTGAGCCCCTATGAATATTATACAGGAATCATATTCCAGGCATTTACTTACGGGACTGGAGACGCGGTGATCAAGGGCGGCCGCTACGATAATCTGCTTGCCCGCTATGGGAAGGCGGCTCCGGCCGTGGGATTTACCACAGAGGTGGACGCGCTGCTGGGCGCGCTGGAGCGGCAGCATATAGGTGTGGATGTGGAAGATACCATGACTATGGTGCTTTATCCGGCCCGTCTGGAAAAGCTGGCGCTTCGGTTTGCCGCCGCCCACCGGGAAAAAGGCATGGATATGGCCTGTGTCCGTTTTGAGCAGGGGAAGATGCTGGAGGATTACCGCCTTTACGGATTAAGGAATCAGTTCGGCGGCATCATCTATTTCCGGTCGGAGAACGAAGTGTATGCCCTGAATCTGTCCACCGGACAGACAGAGCAGGTGGATATGAGTCCTTATCTTCTGTGAAGATGCGGAAAAAAACAGAAAAAGAAGGAACAGAGCAGAGATGAGATATTTAACGTTTGCCCTGACAAAGGGGCGTCTGGCATATAAGACACTGGAGCTTCTGGAAGGAATGGGAATCACCTGCCAGGAGATGAAGGACAAAAATTCCCGGAAGCTGATTTTTGTAAATGAAGAAAAAAAGCTGAAGTTTTTCCTGGCCAAGGGCCCGGATGTGCCTACCTATGTAGAGTACGGAGCCGCGGATATTGGCATCGTGGGTAAAGACACGATTATGGAAGAAGGGCGGAAGATTTACGAGGTGCTGGATCTGGGATTTGGAGCCTGCCGCATGTGCATCTGCGGTCCGGAAAGCGCCGGAGAATACCTGCGTCATAACCAGCTGATCCGTGTGGCCACCAAATATCCGGCAATTGCCAAGGATTACTTTTACAACAAAAAGAATCAGACCGTTGAGATCATAAAGCTGAACGGCTCCATCGAGCTGGCGCCCATTGTGGGGCTCTCGGAGGTGATCGTGGATATTGTGGAGACGGGAAGCACCCTTCGGGAAAATGGCCTGCAGGTGCTGGAGGAGATCTGCCCCCTCTCGGCCCGGATGGTAGTGAATCCCGTGAGCATGCGGATGGAAAACGGCCGGATCACAGAGCTGATCCGCAATATGAAGCAGATGGTGACAGCCGCCCAGGGCTGAGGGATAAAAGGAGAAAGACCATGAGAATTGTTGCGCTGACAGAAGAAACGAAAAAAGATATACTGGAAAATCTGCTGAAGCGGAGCCCCAATCAATACGGAAAATTTGAGGCGGCCGTGGCGGAGATTGTGGGAGCGGTAAAGGAAAAGGGGGATGAAGCCCTCTTCGGATATACGGAAAAATTTGACCACGCGAAGCTGACGGCGGATACGGTCCAGGTAACGGAAGCGGAGATAGAGGAAGCTTACGGCCTGGTGGATGAAAAGCTGGTGGAAGTAATCCGGAAGGCCCTGGTGAATATCCGCGGTTACCATGAGCGCCAGAAACAGAACAGCTGGTTCCACACCACAGAGAAGGGAACCCTTCTGGGGCAGAAGGTGACGCCCATGGCCCGTGTGGGCGTGTACGTGCCCGGAGGCAAGGCGGTCTATCCCTCCTCCGTGCTGATGAATATCCTTCCGGCCCGGGTGGCCGGAGTTTCCGAGATTATCATGGCAACCCCCTGCAATGCTTCCGGGAAAGTGAATCCGGCGGTGCTGGTATCCGCCCGGGAGGCAGGAGTGGACCGGATCTACAAAGCCGGCGGCGCCCAGGCCATTGCCGCTCTGGCCTTTGGAACGGAGAGCATTCCCAAGGTGGACAAGATCGTGGGACCCGGCAATATCTATGTGGCCCTGGCCAAAAAGGCGGTTTACGGCAATGTGAGCATTGATTCCATCGCCGGACCCAGTGAGATCACGGTGCTGGCCGATGCATCGGCCAACGCCCACTATGTGGCGGCGGATCTTCTTTCTCAGGCGGAGCATGATGAGATGGCTTCCGCCATACTGGTGACTACCAGCCGTGCTTTCGGAGAGGCCGTGTCCGCGGAAATCGATGCTTACCTGGAGAAACTGTCCCGCAGGGAAATCATTGAAAAATCTCTTGATAATTTCGGCTATATTCTGGTGGCGGCGAGCCGGGAAGAGGCCATTGCCGCCGTGAACGCTATCGCGCCGGAGCACCTGGAAATCGTCATGGAGAATCCCTTCGAGGTGATGACAAAGATCCGCAACGCAGGAGCCATTTTCCTGGGAGAATACAGCTGCGAGCCCCTGGGCGATTATTTTGCGGGGCCCAACCATGTGCTGCCCACCAACGGAACGGCAAAATTTTTCTCACCCCTGTCGGTGGATGATTTTGTAAAGAAATCCAGCGTTATCTATTACTCCAGAGAAGCCCTGGAAGAGATCCACGAAGATATCGAGCAGTTCGCCGCATGTGAGCAGCTGACGGCCCATGCCAATGCCATCGCTGTGCGCTTTGAGGGAAAGGAGTCCTGATATGGAGAGACAGGTGGAAGAGTTCCGGACGACCCGGGAGACGGATATAGCCCTGAAGCTGGATCTGGACGGCACCGGCCGCTATGAGATCCACACGGGCGTGGGGTTTTTTGACCATATGCTGGCGGGCTTTGCCAGGCATGGCCTGTTTGATCTGGATGTGACGGTGGGCGGAGACCTGGAGGTGGATGACCACCATACGGTGGAGGATACGGGAATTGTGCTGGGAACGGCCATCCGGAAGGCGCTGGGAGATAAGAAGGGCATCCGCCGGTACGGAAGCTGCATTCTTCCCATGGATGAGGCCCTGGTGCTCTGCGCGGTGGATCTGGGCGGACGGCCCTACTTTTCCTTTGAAGGAGAATTTCCCGCGGAGCGGCTGGGCGATATGGGCAGCGAGATGGTGCGGGAGTTCTTCTACGCGGTATCTTATACCTGCGGCATGAATCTTCATATGAAGATCCTGTCCGGCTTTAACAGCCATCATATGGCGGAAGCGCTGTTCAAGGCCTTTGCGAAGGCTCTGGATATGGCTTCCTCCCTGGATACAAGAATTACAGATGTGCTTTCCACAAAGGGAAGCCTGGAATAAGGAGCGAGAATACATGAATAAGCGGATCATTCCCTGTCTGTACCTGGAAAATGGACAGGCGGTAAAAAATTTTGAAGACAGAACGCCCCTGGCCGAGCCGGATCCGGAGAGACTTGCGGCCGGATTCGGCAATGACGGCGCGGATGAAGTGCTGGTTTTTGATTTTTCATCGGGAGACAGGGAACATGAACAGGCGCTGGAGGAAATAAAAAAGATCTGTGCCGCCGCGGAGGTGCCGGTGATCGGAGCCGGCAATGTAAAGCGCATGGAGGATGTGAAGAAGCTGATCTATGCCGGATGCCGCAGGGCGGTGCTGAATTTCGGAAAGGCCGGAAACCGGGAAATTTTAAAGGAGGTCTCCCAGAAGTTCGGAAAAGAGAAGATTGTGGTGTTCCTTCCGGATCTGGAGGCTTACGACAGCGCCGGCAAAGAGATCGAGGAGTTTGCCGGCATGCTGTTCTGTGACGCGGGACTGGAAGAGCAGCTCCGCCGGAAGTCCGCGCTTCCGCTGCTTGTAATGGCGGAGGGCGGCGCTCCGGAGGAACTGCTGTCGCGGGATGCGATCCAGGCGCTGACGGGAGCGGCTCTGGAGGGGCAGAACTATATGGAGCTGAAGGCCGTTCTTAAAAAGCGGGGAATTTCTGTAAATACCTTTGAGAGCAGTGTACCCTGGGAGGAATTTAAGCTGAATGGCGACGGGCTGATTCCCTGTATTGTACAGGATTACAGGACCGGGGAGGTGCTGATGCTGGCCTATATGAACCGGGAGGCCTACGAGAACACCCTGTCCACCGGGCGCATGACATACTGGAGCCGCAGCCGGCAGGAGCTGTGGGTGAAGGGACTCACTTCCGGGCATTTTCAGTATGTGAAATCTCTGTCCATCGACTGTGACAATGACACGCTGCTGGCCAAAGTATCCCAGATCGGCGCGGCCTGCCACACGGGCAACCGCTCCTGCTTCTACCGGGAGCTGGCCCGCAAGGAGTATGACGACACGAATCCCCTAAAGGTATTTGAAGAGGTATTCGCGGTAATCCAGGACCGGAAGGTCCATCCCAAGGAAGGCTCCTATACCAACTATCTTTTTGAAAAGGGAATTGACAAAATTCTGAAAAAAGTGGGGGAGGAATGCACAGAAATTGTAATCGCCGCGAAGAATCCGGATAAAGAAGAGATCAAGTATGAGATCTCGGATTTCCTCTACCATGTAATGGTGCTGATGGCGGAAAAGGGAGTGACCTGGGAGGACATTACCAGAGAGCTGGCCCGGAGATAGATGGTTTTCCATAACGATTTGGAATGCCTGGAGCTATTGCATAATTTTCAGAATTCATTATAATATTCTTTAGATTTCAAGTGATATAAGTTGCGCAAGCATTCATAGAGAAACCGGTGAGAATCCGGTACGGTCCCGCCACTGTGACAGTGAGCGCCGGCACATATATCCACTGAACCGATGGGTTTGGGAAGGAGTTCCGGCGCGCTGAACTGGAGTCAGGAGAACTGCTTATATCTTTTGAGATGTTTCTCACGGCTGATGAGAACTCTTAAAAACAAAAGAAGAAGTTTGCGGCATAGTGCGGATTTTTATGAGTTAGTTAAGGGTAAGCAGTCTGAGAGATCAGGCTGCTTTTGTTATGTCCGGATAACTGCAGGTTTTCTGACCAGAAGCATCTGTTTCCGTTTCGTCCGCGGATACATGGAAGCGAACAAAATATGAAAGGGGATATAAGAAGGATGAAGAAACACAGCCTGCCAAAACGGATCCTTCAAATAGTGATTGTGCTTTTTGGGATCAGTTTTCTGACCTTCCTCCTGACCTACATAGCGCCGGGAGATCCGGTCCGGGCCATGTATGCGGCCAGCGGAACAATTCCAAGCGAGGAGATTCTGAACCAGACCCGGGAGGCTCTGGGGCTGAATGAGCCTTTTCTCGTGCAGTATGGGAAATGGCTGGTTGGCTGCCTGCATGGGGATTTCGGCACCTCCTACTCCTACAGCCGGCCGGTGCTGGAACTGATGCTGGCGAGACTGTGGCCCACACTGGAGCTGGCGCTGTGCTCTCTGGTGCTGATGCTGGCGATCGCAATTCCGCTGGGTATCCTGTCGGCCACCCACAGAGGAGGCGTCATCGACTATATCGTAAGGGGCTATACCTTTTTCGGCGTGTCCATGCCCAATTTCTGGGTGGGGCTTCTGCTCCTTTACGTGTTCGGCGTGCAGCTGAAGTGGCTGCCTGTGGTATCCACCGGCCAGGGTTTTGCTAAGATGATCCTGCCCACCATTACGCTGGCTTTTGTCATGTCTGCCAAATACACCAGGCAGGTCCGGACGGCGTTTCTGGAGGAGCTGAATCAGGACTATGTGACCGGTGCCCGGTGCCGCGGCATACCCGAGGGAAAAATCCTCTGGAGACATGTGCTGCCGAATTCCATCCTGCCTCTGATTACCATGCTGGGCCTTTCCTTTGGATCACTTCTGGGAGGAACGGCGGTGGTAGAAGTTATCTTCTCTTATCCTGGACTTGGAAATCTGGCGGTGGACGCGGTGACGAATATGGATTACCCTCTGATTCAGGCGTACGTACTGTGGATCGCGCTGATCTACATGGTGCTGAATCTGCTGGTGGATATTTCCTATAACCGTCTCGACCCCAGGATGAAGGAAGGAGGCCGGTGAGCAGAATGAAAAAGTTGAAAGAATTTATAAAGAAAAATCCAGCCTTTGCGGTGTTTCTGATTCTGGCTCTCCTGCTGGTGTGTATCGCAATATTTGCCCCGTGGATCGCCACCCACGATCCCTATGAGGCCGTGTTGGCGGATGCTGTGCAGCCCCCCAGCGCCCAGCACTGGTTCGGCACAGATACCATGGGAAGGGATCTCTTTTCCCGGGTAATCTTCGGCACAAGAACCTCCCTGGCAGCGGCGCTGGCGCTGGTGGGCATCATTATGACTGCCGGAACCTTTCTGGGAATTGTGGCCGGATATTTCGGAGGTGTTCTGGATGCGGTGATCATGAGGATTGCCGACATGATGATTTCTTTTCCGGGGATGGTGCTGGCCATCGCAGTGGCAGGAATTCTTGGAGGAGGCATCGTAAATGCGGTGCTGGCCCTGTCGGTGGTGAGCTGGACGAAATACGCCCGTCTGGCCCGGAGCCTGGTGCTGAAAATATACAATCGCGACTATATTGCGGCGGCCCGGGTGACAGGCTCCACCACCGGACATATTCTCTGGAAGTACATGCTGCCCAATGCCCTGCCCACGATTCTGATTACCGGGGCTACCGATATCGGAAGCATGATGCTGGAGATTGCCGGACTTTCCTTTCTGGGCTTCGGCGCGAAGCCCCCGGCGGCGGAATGGGGCTATATGCTGAACGAGGGGAGACCCTACATAACGGCGGCGCCCTGGCTGATGATTTTTCCTGGCCTGGCCATCTTTGTGACTGTAGTTATTTTCAACCTTCTGGGGGACAGCATCCGGGATGTTCTGGATCCCAGAAGTGAATAAAATATCGGGAAGGAGAAACATGCAAATGAAAAATCTAAAAAAACTCACAGCAATTACGGCGGCGGCCGTTATGGCTGTATCCATGGCCGGCTGCAGCTCCGGCGGCAGCCGGAACAGCAGCGCGGCGGGAGACTCCCCGCAGACATCGGCGTCCTCCGGCGGCGCGCATCTGAACTTTGCCTGCTACAACTATTCAAATTCCATGGATCCCATCACCAACGTGAATTCCAGCTGGTGCTTTATACGGTACGGGGTGGGCGAATGCCTGTTCCGCTTTGACGAAAATGTAGAAGTGGAAGGGGCCCTCTGTGATTCCTATGAAACGGAGGACTATATTACCTGGGTTCTTCATATTCGGGACGGGGTGCAGTTCTCCAACGGAAATGAAGTGACGGCCAGCGTGGTGAAGGATTCGCTGGAACGGGTGTATGAGGCGGAGGCCAGCGCCACCGGAAATTCGACGCCCTCCCAGTACGTAACCTTTTCCAGCATTGAGGCAGACGATGAGGCGGGTACGGTAACTCTGGTCTGCAGCGGTCAGACCGTAAATCTGCCGGGTATTCTGGCCTATCCCTGGTACGGTATCGTGGATACCAGTGTGATTGACAGCGAGGTAATCGGAACGGGTCCCTACCGTGTCACAGCAATCTCGGAGAATTCCACTGTGGATCTGGCGAAAAACGAGTATTACTGGGATGGAGAAGTACCCTACGACACCATTACCATCTATCTGACTGAGGACAGCTCCACCAAAGCCATGGCCTTAAAGAGCGGAGATGTGGATCTGGCGGAAAATATCACTACAGCCAGCGATCTGGAGGAACTGAAAGGAAATCCGGAATACTATGTGTCCACCACCGCCGGTGTCCGCCTGGGCAACTCTTATTTTAACTACAATGGTGTTCTGGCCAATGACGCCCTGCGTCAGGCGATTCAGTATGCCATCGATGACGAGACAATGTGCAGCGTAACGGTGGGAGGCATGTATACCGCCGGCTCCTCGGTACTGCCTTCTTCTCTTCCCTACGGCTATGAGCAGCTGACGGACCCCTATGCCTATGATCTGGACAAAGCCACAGCGGTGCTGGATGAAGCCGGAATCGTGGATACGGACGGGGATGGCTACCGGGAGCTGGACGGTGAAAATATCAACCTGAATTACATCGCCTATTCCAGCCGGAATCTGGATGAATTTGCCCAGGCCGTAGCCATTACCCTGGAATCCATCGGCATCGGCTGCAGTGTGACGGTGCAGGATTACGATACGGCCCTGGCCAACCAGAGCGCAGGAAGATTTGACCTGATTACCTCCAATGCCATTGTGGTTCCCACGGGAGATCCCACAGGCTTTCTGGGAAATTTCTATTCGGGCAATTCCGGTACCTACGGATATTATGCCAATGACGAGTATGACGCCCTGTATGAGCAGCTTCTGACTGCCACGGATGAGGATCAGCGGCTGGAGCTGATTATCGAAATGCAGCAGATCCTCATTGATGACGCGGCCACCCTGGTTCACGGATATTACAATAGTACCTTTGCCAGCCGGGCGGACGCGGTCAGCGGCGCGGACATCACGCCCATAGATTATTACTGGATCACCACGGATATCCATCCGGCCCGGTAACCAGTAGGATAAAAGGAGGAGATCCGATGCTGAACATAGAGGATTTATCAATCACATACGGAAAAAACTCCGATCCGGCAATCCGGGGCGTCAGCCTGGAGGTAAAGAAAGGTGAAATTGTCAGCATCGTGGGGGAGAGCGGTAGCGGCAAAACCTCTGTGATCCGGGCGGTACTGGGATGTCTGCCCGGCGGCGGGCGGGTCAGTCATGGAGAGATCCGGTTTGAGGGAAAGTCGCTGCTTGCGTATTCCCGGGAGGAATGGCGGAGGCTGCGGGGAACGGAAATCTCCATGATTTTTCAGGATTCCGGGGCAATGATCAATCCCATCCGGCGGATCGGCGCCCAGTATGTGGAGTACGTCCGCACCCATCAGAAGCTGTCCAAAAAGGAAGCCTGGGACAAGTGCGTGGAAATGCTGAAAAGGATGCGGCTTCCCGGGGCGGACAATATCATGCGCAGCTATCCCTTTCAGCTCTCCGGCGGCCAGAGACAGAGGGTGGGGATTGCCATGGCCATGACCTTTCAGCCCAAACTTCTGCTGGCAGACGAACCCACCAGCGCCCTGGATGTGACCACCCAGGCGCAGATTGTCCGCCAGATGATGGGACTGAGAGATAAATATGATACCAGTATCATCGTGGTCACTCACAACCTGGGAGTGGCCGCCTATATGGCTGACAAGATCCTTGTAATGCAGAACGGGCGCGTTGTGGAGGCGGGAACGAGAGAGCAGATCCTGCACCATACGGCGGACGCCTATACCAGAAAGCTGCTGGACAGTGTTCCTTCAATGGGAGGTTACCGATTTGTCTGAGAATCATGAACGAATATTGGAAGCAAAGCATGTCACAAAAAAATATTCCGCGCCGGGGGGCCGTACGCTGACGGCCAACAGCGATATCAATCTGTGCATGTACAGGGGCCGGACTCTGGGCGTGGTGGGAGAGAGCGGATGCGGGAAGAGTACGTTTATGCGGATGGTACTGTCTCTGGAGGAACCTACGGAGGGTGAGATTCTCTACCGGGGAAAGAACATCACAAAGTTAAAGGGAGAAAAGCTCCGGCAGCACCGGCAGAATATTCAGATGGTTTTTCAGGATCCCTCAGAGGCGTTTAATCCGAAGATGAAGATCATGGATATTGTCTGCGAGCCCCTGCTGAATTTTAAGCGCATCAAACAAAGTGAAAAAGAGCAGGCCGCCAGAAGGCTTCTGGAAATGGTGGAGCTGCCGGGAGATTTTGCGTACCGCTATCCCCATAATATGAGCGGCGGCCAGAGGCAGCGGGTGGGCATCGCCCGGGCCCTGGCCCTGGAGCCGGAAATCATCATCTGCGATGAGGCGACCTCTGCCCTGGATGTTTCTGTGCAGAAGACAATTATTGAACTGCTGGTGCGGCTTCAGAGGGAAAAAAACATCGCTTACGGATTTATCTGCCATGATATTGCCCTTGTCCAGTCCCTGGCGCACCAGGTAGCGGTTATGTATCTTGGAAATATTGTGGAAATACTTCCCGGAGAGAGAATCGGCGCGGGAAGCCTGCATCCCTACACAAGGGGCCTGATGGGAGCTATCTTTGATCTGAAGATGGACTTTAGCAAGCCCATCGAGAGTATTGAGGGCGAGGTGCCCAGTCCTCTGGATATGCCGGAGGGCTGTCCCTTCCAGAACCGCTGCAGGCAGTGCATGGAAATCTGCAGAAAGGAAAAACCTTTGCTGCGCACAGTATCTGAGGATCATCAGGTGGCCTGCCATCTTTACGGGGAAGGACGGCAGATATGACCCGGGGACCTGTGGGCAGGCAGCTTCTGCTGTTTGCCCTTCCCATTCTGGGAGCCAGTTTTATTCAGCAGCTGTACAATACGGTGGATCTTTTCTTTGTCGGACAGGTCCTGGGGACAAATGCCACGGCGGCGGTGGGAGCCAGCTCGCTTCTTACCACCTGTATCGTGGGATTTTTCACCGGCCTGGCAGTGGGAACGGGCGTTGTTATCTCCCAGGCGGCGGGCGAGAAAAATCAGGAGAAGATTCACCGGGTTATTCATACTGCCGCGGGCCTGTCTCTGGCCGGCGGAGTTTTGCTGACCATCCTGGGAGTTGCCGTCTCCCGGCAGATACTGATCTGGATGAACACACCGGCGGAGATCCTGGAACAGGCTCTTCTCTATGTCCGCGTTTATCTGCTGAGCATGCTGCCGCTGTTTATTTATAACATAAATGCGGGAATTATCCGGGCCAAAGGCGATTCCCGGACGCCCATGCTTTTCCAGCTTCTGGGGATGGGGATCCATGTGATCCTGAACTGGATCTGCCTGAATCACTTGGGCATGGACGTGGACGGAGCGGCCTGGTCCACGCTGCTCTCTCAGATTGCTGCGGCGGCCGGAACGGTTCTGTATTTGATGAGGCAGCGGGACGCGTACCACCTTCAGTGGTCAAAGATCCGCATCCACCGGGGCGTTCTCGCCTCCATTCTGCGGCTGGGGGTTCCGGCGGGGATCCAGAATATGGTAATTACTATTTCCAATATTTTTGTCCAGACGGCAATTAATGGCCTGGGGGTAGATGAAATGGCCGCTTTTACCGCTTATTTTAAGGTGGAGCTTGTAATTTATCTGCCGATTGTGGCCCTTGGCCAGGCTGTCACTACCTTTGCGGGCCAGAATCTGGGGGCGGGGAAAAAGGACAGAATTGAAAAGGGAGTGCGAAGCTGTCTGAAAATGGGCATCCTCTACGCGGCCGCGGCCGCGGTCCTGCTGCTTTTGTTCGGAGCCGCCGCTTTTCGCCTGTTCACTGCAGAGCAAAAAGTAATTGAGATCGGCCTGCGGATTATCCGGGTTACATTCCCCTTTTACTGGCTGTACGTGATCCTGGAAGTCTGCGCGGATGTTCTGCGGGGAATCGGACAGTCCTTTCCGCCCATGCTTATTATTCTGATCTGCATGTGCGCGGTGCGCACAGTGCTCCTGGCTGTTTTTTGCAATATCTGGAATTCGCTGGAAGCTGTGGCGGCGGTTTATCCCTGCGCCTGGCTGGCGGCAGCGTTCTGTCTTGCGCTGCGGTGGAAGAAAGAATATAATAAATGGAAAAGGTCTGCCGTATCATAACCGAAGGAAAGGAAAGATAATCCCATGGAGCTTAAATGGCTTGAATATTTTGTGGTCAGTGTGGATGCCGGTTCCCTCAGCAAGGCAGCGGAGATTCTCTATACGACACAGCCCAATGTAAGCAAGATTATAAAAGAGCTGGAGGACAGTCTCGGCGTCCTGCTTCTGGAGCGGGGACGGAGGGGCGTGGTGATGACGGAGGAGGGCCAGCAGATTTATAAATACGCCCGCCAGATGCTGGAATGCCGGGAAAATATTTCCGATACGCTGCGCCGCAGCCGCCGCCAGTACCTGTCCGCGGCCTTTATGCTGGACGAGCAGCTGGAAACAGCCTTTGCGAGAATGCTGCAGAAGGAAAGAGGCCTGCAGGCATGCCTGTCAGAGGGGACGCTGGAATCTGTAATCCATCAGGTAGGCCACCGCCGCAGCCGCCTGGGATTTGTCTTTGTCTCCGGCGGACAGCGGCAGATTTTCAATACCATGGTTGCCAGAAGAAAGCTGGAATTCGAGGAAATCTGCCGGGCCGTTCCGGTTTTATATGTAGGCCCGCGGAATCCCTACTATCAGAAAACCGCGGTGAACCGCGAGGAGCTCCGCAGGATCCAGTATGTACAGTACCGGGAGGAGGGAATTTCTCTGTTTGCGTATCTGTCAACGGACCGGGGAGAGCTTCTAACGCCAAATCTGGAAAAAAGAGTGGAAGTGGAAAGTACGAGCCAGCTTTTTCAGATGCTGGAGCATACAGAGCTGGGATTTCTGGGATGCAGCTTAACAGAGAAGGGCGCAAGAGAGGGAAAGATCCGCCGGATTCCCCTGCAGGACTGTGAAATGAACATCTGTTTTGGCTATCTGAAACGGCTGGATCACAGACTGGATCTGTGCGAGGAAAACTGTATTTCATTTATACGAGAAATGTGCTGCGCCTGTGCGGAAAAGAATACATAGAGAGGAGAAATTAACATGAAAGAGACAGCGAACCGGGCTTTTGAGGAAATGCGGCAGGCGGCGCTGGAACGCTTTCGCGGGCGGAATCCGGAAGAAATTGCCGAAAAAGCAGGGGTAATTTACCGGAAGGACTCTTCGGAATTTCTGATTTCCTCCCTGGGCCGGGAGTTTGCGCTTTCCTGGCCGGACTGCGTCTTCCATCCGCCTGTAGAAGGCTGGCACCATCTGATCCTCCTCCATTACCTGGAACTGGCGGACGGAACAGCTTCAAGCGGACAGTGGATTAATTTTGGAAGCCTGCGGGAGGGAGTGATCCGGGGCACCAAGTTTGACCGTGACGCGGAGAGAGATCTGGCGGCTTTTCTTAAGAATAAGTCACCGGAAGCTGTCAGGCAGTGTTTCCGGAGACTGGGAGCGGAAGAAATCCAGGCAAAAGCGGATTTCTGCGCGGTTATCCCTTTTCTTCCAAATTATCCCATACTGGTAAATATATGGTTTGCGGATGAGGAATTTCCGGCTTCCGGGAAAATTCTGCTGGAGGGAAACGCAGATCACTATCTCACTGTGGAGGATGCGGTGACGGCCGGAACCCTGGTACTGGAGCTGCTGCGGCCGGAGGCGGAACGGAGAGAAATCTGAAAAAGTGTGACAAAACATGTGACGCTTTTTGGGAGATTTTAGCGCACAGAAGACGGGGGCAAAAGTCTTTTAAAACTGAAAAATAAATGATAAAATTTTTGTAACAGTTCAGACAGAACAAAAGATTCTGGACTGTTACATTTTTTGTACAGAGAAACAGGCCGGGAGATAAGGGCAGAGCAGATAATCTTCCGGGCCGCGGACGCTTGGGGGAGTGTCCCGGGAGCTCTGTGCAGTGAGTGGTTAAGTAGAAATACGGGAAAAGAAAACTCTGTGCTCGTTCTGTATAGGCATGGGGTTTTCTTTCTGCCTAACGATCCTCTCTTGTGCGGGAGGGAGGGCCGCAGTATAATAAAAATCAGTGCAAGGAGGTTTTCGCATGCGTCAGATAAACACTATACAGCTGAGAAGATACAGGACCTCCGACTGCGCCGGGATTCTCCGTCTGTTCTACGACACTGTCCATACGGTGAACCGGAAAGATTACACAGAGGAGCAGGTGGAAGCCTGGGCTCCCCGGGAGCAGGACCAGGAGCAGTGGAACCGCTCCTTTCTGGAGCATTTCACGGTAATTGCGGTGGTGGAGGGCAGAATCGCCGGCTTTGGAGATATAGATGAGACGGGATACCTGGATCGTCTCTATGTGCACAGGGATCACCAGCGCTGCGGGATCGGCACGGCAATCTGTGACACCCTGGAGCGGGCAGCGGGGGCAGAAAAAATCCGCACCCACGCCTCTGTCACCGCACGGCCTTTTTTTGAGAAGAGGGGCTACCGCCTGGTAAAAGAACAGAGTGTAAAAAGGAGAGGGGTAACCCTGACCAATTATGTTATGGAAAAAATTCAGGGCCGCTCTTTGGCCATCTGATGGTAGCGGACATAGTGGAAGCCAAGCTTCTGGTACAGGCGTGCGGCCCCGGTATTTTCCGGGGTCACTTCCAGGCGGAAACGGCGCGCTTTCGGATAAGCATTTTCCAGCCAGTGCAAAAATTCTGTTCCATATCCTTTTCCACGGACCTCCGGGACAAAATACAGATCCTCCAGCATAACCGTGACCCCGCCGATTTCTGTGGAATAGAGAGAAGTCACATAGGCAAAGCCTACAGGGCCGGACGCATCTTCCAGAACCAGCCCCCGCAGGAGGGTTCCGTCCGTTACCGCGTCCCGGAAGGTGCGGTTCAGGACAGATTCCGGAACCGGATGATCCATCGCGCTGCTTCTGTAAAACATATCAAACATGGGACGGAGTATATCCGCGTCCACATGTGTCATTTCTCTGATTTTCAGCATATTTTTTTCCTCTTTTCTCCAGTCTGAGTATAATCATGCCCGATTTTCCCGAAAAAAGCAAGCCGTAATTGTATCAAAAAACAAATCCTGCTACAATAAAAAGAAAGTGTGCTGATTGATATGGATTTACAGGTGCGGAAGGGAGTATTGAAGGAATGCAGACATATCGGTGGAGAGATGATTTTTATTTTCTGGATGACGGACGCGTCCGGCAGTTTCTGATCCTGGGGGATCAGGAGGCATTGCTGATCGATACCGGGTTTGAGGAGAGTCATGTTATCGACGCGGTTCGTGCAGTTACGGATCTGCCCGTAAAAGTACTTATGACCCATGGGGATCCGGATCACACAGGCGGACTGAAGAATTTTAAAAGCTGCTATATGCGAGAGAAAGACTGGCACCTGGTACAAGCGGATGTGGGACTGCATCCACTGGAAGAGGGGGAGCTATTTCCCTGCGGAGATTACTGTCTGGAAGTGATCGAGATTCCGGGACATACGTATGGGAGCGTGGCGTTTCTGGACCGAAAGAACCGACTGCTGCTTTCTGGAGATTCGGTACAGAAGGAGGGGCCGATTTATCTATTCGGCGGGCATCGAAACCTGGATCTTTACATAGAAAGCCAGAAAAAACTTCTGGCCCTGGGAGAACAGGTGGAAGAGGTTCTGCCCTGCCATCAGGCCTGTCCCATCGGACCGGAATATATCGGGCGGAATCTGGAAGATGCCGTGGCACTGCGGGCCGGCCGCCTGGAAGGAAAACAGCATCCCTTCCTTCCTTGCTGCTCCTACCGGGGTAAATGGACAGAATTCTATTACTAACAGGATGTATGAGGGGCCGTCCCGGGGGCGGCCCTTTTGCGGGAATTTCCAGAAATCTCATATTGCGTATCCGGAAGCAAAACCAGTACAATCAGGCTGGTCGGAAAATAAGTTTGCGAAAGGACGGAGGAACAGTATGGGAAAGGCAGGAGCCCTGCTGGCGGCGGCCGGAGAACAGAAGAAGGGTGAGACGAGAGATCCGGTTATGAAATGGGTTTACGAGGCCAACAATACCATCAGCGCCCTCAACGGCAGCGCGGCCATGGCCGATGGCTCCAATGTGATCTGGATGTGGGACGCGGCCCTTGGAACCAGCGATTATACCTTTTTTACCTTCATCCATGAAACTGCCCACAACCAGGACGGCCGGTATTTTTACGGCGGAGCCGGGAGAAGAGAGGGCACCGGGGGAGAATCCCTTCGGCTATTACCGGCTGGAGGAAGACATCTGTATATGTTCGGATTCTGCGGAACAGTCCGGAGGCTTCTCTCAGGAGTTCCTCCTTCGTTTCCTGGCTCCCGGACAGCGTACAGTGATTGACCAGGAGGGAGCCGAGATGAAACAGTAGCGGAAAGCAGGAATAATATTTTCGGATATATTTCCGACAGTTGTCCAGGGCCCGCTCAAAGGGAAGGACGGAAAATTCGACCGATAATCTGGCGTAGAGGCGGCGGCTGTCTGCTGCCGTCATTTGCGGCTGATAGTCCAGAAGTTCATCGATCCGGATGTTGAAAAATGCGGCCAGCTGCGGCAGCAGTGTAATGTCCGGATAGGTGGCTCCGGTTTCACATAGTTAAAGATATTGGTATCATTCAATCAATTTTGCCGATAAAGCGGTAGAAGATTTCTACCTCCTGTTCCCGGCTTCCGTCCTCACCTTTGGCCGCTTCATGGACAACGATTTTTTCA